>CAZHQW010000017.1:0-5161 GCA_964534745.1 uncultured Bacteroidales bacterium | reverse complement strand
TTTGTTGAAACTTATACCGGTTCAGGAGTGTCTCCCGTAGCATACCGTTCTTACATGCAGATAGGAGGCGACGATCAAAGCAGCCCCAAGGTCAAGAACTTTGCCCAGTGGACTGATGACTCCTACCAGGTATTATTGAACGAGATGAGATACCTCATGAGCACCCAGCCCGGTACAATTATTGAAGAGATATCAAGTGATGCAACACTCGATAGCCTGGTACCGAGTGCAGGGGTGCTTACTCCCGTATTTGATTCATCAGTAACAAATTACCTGGTAGTGCTGCCTGTAGGAACAACAGAGGTGCCGACAATGCATGTTGTTACCAGCAGTGACAAGGCCAGCGTAGAAATTATTCCCGCAGGAACCCTTGCAGGTACAACAATTGTGAGGGTAACAGCCCAGGATGATGTTACTATAATTAACTACCTGGTCAAGTTCCACGTAATATCAGATGATGCCACACTATCAGCATTATCAGTTGATGTTGGCACGCTGGTACCTGATTTTGATCCGGGGACAACTGACTATGCGCTTGAAGTTAGCGCATCAACGTCAGCAATCAACATTACTGCTGTAGCTAACCATGACAGTGCGACTGTCGCAGGAGACGGTGAGTTCACCGATATACCGGGCACAGCAACAATAACTGTAACTGCCGAAAGCGGCGCCACTCAGGATTACAATATTGAGGTTACCGTAGAAGTCGGATTGGATGAAAGCATGCTCGAAAAAGTTAATTTCTACCCGAATCCGGTCAACAAAATCCTGAATGTTGATGTGCCGAATACAGGTTCAATAATATCAATCTACAATGCACTCGGTGAGGCAGTAATAGAAATCGAAGCTGCCAGGAAGCATGTACAGATTGATGTCAGTGAACTGAATGCAGGTTTATACTTTATTAAACTTGAAGATTCTGGCGAAGTAGTAGTAAGTAAGTTCTATAAGCAATAGATTCTGTGTTGGATTCCTGCAGCTGACCATTCATCTGCAGGAATCTTTTTTTGGTTTAATTTAAAAACTGTACAGTAATGAAAAAGTTTACCTTGCTTTATATATTTCTGATGCTGGGCTTTGTGTTAAACGCGCAGAGGATTGAAGTCGCTCCCGATATTGGTGCGCTGGATGCAGCCCTTACCTCTGCAAATGACGGTGATACGCTTGTTTTGCAGAGCAACGGATCGTACACTATCCTTGATGTATTATTGGTAAACAAGAAAGTGACTATTGTTGCCGATGTGATAGATACACTGCCAGCACTTGATGATCTGCCTGTAATTGATAATCTCTTCCAGGTAAGTCCGGTTTTCGACCTGAAGAATGGGGCCAACCTGTCACTTATAGGGATAGATGTTAATGCAAGCACTGCTCCCTTTATCTTCAGTTGCAGCAATGATACGGGTGCGGTTTTAGACCTGTATGTCAACAGGTGCCGCCTGCACAATTCAACAAATAATATTTTGGACCAGGTTGGAGACCTTGACGTAGAAGAAGTGCTCCTTCAGACACTTGTTGTGAAGAACACCTTCGTATATGACAATGGCGAGGGGCATGGCTTCTATACCAAGAATTACAGGGGCGGCTCCAGTGATTATGTATTTGAGAACCTGACATTCTGGAACTTCGGACAGCAGTTTGACTGGATGAGAAGCTTCCCTGAAGACGTAACCCAGGTTTATACTTTTAATCATATGACCGGCTACAACCTCTCAACAAGTGCAGATAACAAGGAGTTATTCGGTAATGCCGATGCTGCAGGTGAGGCAGCCCTTGTCGTAAACTTTAAAAACAATATTTTGCACACCCAGGTTTCAACTGCTGACGCTTCATTGTGGTTTGACAATACAAGCGGAAGGCATAACATTACTATAAATAACAATGTGCTTTATAATGTACAACCTATTGTTGACCGCGGTGGCACAACAAACAAGAGCAATAACCAGGAAGGAGTTGATCCGCAGTTTGCCGATCCGGACAACGGTGATTTTACAGTCGGCAATACTGATTTGTACACCGCAGCAGACGATGGGAAGATTGTAGGTGCTTTATACTGGCATCCTGACTTTGTGGATGATTTCAGTGATCTGCCGAGCGGACAAACGGGCATTGCCAGGAAAATTGTAAATAAAGTCACTGTAAGCACTTATCCTAATCCATTTAATGAAAGTCTGAATTTTAACCTGGATTTGAAAGAAGCTGTAAATCTGACAATAAATCTTTACAGCACAGACGGACGACTGGTGAGGACACTGGTAAACAACCGGTATATGCAGGGAGTTCAGAACCTCTCTTTTAACATGGGCTCACTGGATGCTGGTGTTTATCTGTTCGAAGTAAAAGCGGACAATTACTTTTCCAATGGTATCATTACAAAGCTGTAATGAACAAGATATGTGATCTCAATATAGTAATATGAGGGGTTACAGTTCTTTTTTAAGCAGGACGGATTAGTTTTTTTGATCTGTCCTGCTCTTACACATTATGCTTAACTATCCCTGATTATTGTTATAACACACGCATTAGCGATCATAATGAAAAATAAGTACAAATTAAATAAATATATAATGTATTGCCTGATACTGTTTATTTACCTGGGTTTATTAAGCTGTGTTAATAGTGCGGTAAGGGATGATATAAGACAAGGATGGAGCATTGCTGATAATATTCTGGAGGATCTGAAAAGTCCCGTATTCCCTGACAAAGACTTTATAATAACTGATTTCGGGGCTGTGGGTGACAGCATAACGGATTGTACCGAGGCATTCGTGGCTGCAATTGGCAAATGTCACGATGAAGGCGGAGGGAAGGTTATTGTGCCTCCCGGAACTTACCTGTCCGGAGCAATTCATCTGTTAAGTAATGTAAATCTGCACCTTGAAGAAGGTGCAACTATACTTTTTTCTACGGACAAGAATAAATACCTGCCTGTAGTGTTTACACGGTTCGAAGGTATGGAGTGCATGAATTATTCGTCTTTCATCTATGCATACAAGCAGGATAACATTGCACTGACAGGCAAAGGAGTACTGGACGGACAGGGAGAATCGTGGTGGACATGGAAGGGCCGCTGGTCGGGTTCGGTGGAAACGGACTGGAAGCAGGGCACGCCGTATCAGAATAATGATAACGAGGAGCTGACACAGATGATGATTAATAACGTGCCTGTTGAAGAAAGGATTTTTGGCGAGGGACACTACCTGAGGCCCAACTTTATCCAGTTTTACGGATGCCGGAATATACTCGTGGACGGACTGACATTGAAAAATTCGCCTATGTGGAATATACATCCCGTGCTGTCCGAAAATATTATTATAAGGAATGTGGTGGTGCGAACCCTTGGTCCCAATAATGACGGCTGTAATCCGGAATCATCGAAGAACATATTGATTGAAGACTGCCTGTTTGATACGGGTGATGACTGTATTGCCATAAAATCGGGTCGAAACGAGGATGGCAGGAGAATCAATGTGCCAAGTGAAAATATTATAATAAGGAATTGTAAAATGTATGAGGGGCATGGGGGAGTTGTCATTGGAAGTGAAATATCGGGAAATGTAAAAAAGATCTTTGTAGAGAACTGCATAATGAACAGCAAGAACCTTGAACGTGCAATACGAATTAAGTCAAATTCTTTGCGGGGTGGTATAGTTGAAGATATATTCCTCAGAAATATCAAAGTTGTTCAGGTATCTGAAGCCACATTCAAAATTAATCTTTTCTACAGCAAGGGAAGAGGCGAGTTTTATCCGGTCATCAGGAACATATATATCGAAGAATTGCATAGCTATAAGAGCAAGTTTCCTATATGGATCAATGCCAATGAGGAAGCAACGGTAGAAAATATTTACCTCATAAACTGTACATTTGAGGAGGCAGAGAAAGAAAGTTACATAAAAAATGCCAGAAATTTGGTGATGGAAAATGTAACAGTAAACGGCATTAACCAATAAATGCCGGACATCATTGCTTCAAAGGGTAGATGAGGCTGATACAGAATTGTCGTATACATGATGCAACTGATGAATATAGGATTATTTATTCAACTGGTTAATATTTGCTTATGTGTTATTCCTGATACACGGGCTGAAGCCTTTCCCGGAGCAGAGGGAGCCGGCAAATATACAAGCGGGGGCCGCAGGGGTGAGGTAATCGAGGTTACCAGCCTGAGTGATGACGGACCCGGAAGCCTGAGGTATGCTTTTAACTGGAGGGGACCACGGATAATCATTTTCAGGATATCCGGGACCATCGAGCTGGAAAGCGAGCTTGAAATAAAGGAGGGAGATTTGACGGTGGCGGGACAAACAGCGCCGGGAGGAGGGATTTGCCTGAAAGGCTATCCCCTGATAATTGACGCAGATAATGTTGTTATACGTTACCTGCGTGTCAGGCTTGGTGACCTGGCGGGGGAGCCCTATGATGCGATAAGCTGCATAGGGCACAAAGATATAATCATAGACCACTGCTCATTCAGCTGGGGTGTGGACGAATGCGCATCATTCTATGATAATGAAAATTTCACTCTGCAGTGGAGCATTATCAGCGAGAGCCTGAATAAATCAGTCCATCCCAAGGGCAGCCATGGATACGGCGGTATATGGGGAGGCATGCAGGCTTCATTTCACCATAATATCATTGCCCACCATACAAGCAGGCTGCCCCGTTTCCAGGGAAGCCGCAACAGAAGCCGGCCACAGAATGAGATTGCCGAGCTATGTAATAATATTATTTATAACTGGACCAATAAGTGTACCTATGGCGGTGAAGAAGGCAATTATAATATCACGGGCAACATTTATAAGCCTGGCCCTGCAACGCCTGCAAAAAAAACATACAGTATCATTGAGCCTTTTGAGCCCTTCGGCAGGTTTTACGTGAGCGGCAACTACATAATGGTTAATGGAATAGCAAAGGCATATAACTGGAAGGACCATTTGCCGGGCAACGAAAAGTGGAAAGCCGTCATATCTGAGACGCCGGCCAGGATCCATCACCCGGCCGCATGCGAAGAAGCGCTGTCAGCTTACACCAGGGTGCTTAAGTATGCAGGCGCCTCCCTTGTGAGGGATAGTGTTGACAGCAGGATAGCCGCCGAAGTTGAGAACGGGACATTTCATTATGGAGACAGGGGGATTATAGATTCACAGGACCAGGTGGG
>CAZHQW010000016.1:34509-55579 GCA_964534745.1 uncultured Bacteroidales bacterium | reverse complement strand
TTGTGGACCCTGCTGGGTTCGAACCAGCGACCCCCTGATTATGAGTCAGGTGCTCTGACCAGCTGAGCTAAGGGTCCGTTTAAGCTTTCCTGAAAAAGTTTGCAATTATAAATAATTGTAAACAAATATACAATAAATTTGGCGATTAAATTTTTAATGAGCTTTACTATTAACAATATAATAATATGTTGAATACTAGAGCCTTGCGAGAGCTTTCTTTATAAGTTTAACTATCTTTTCCGAATTATTATTAAGAATTTCAAGAATTTCATCTGGTGTCGGTGGTTTAATATCTGTCCGCCACGAATCATAATCTGTACATATAGCAAGGGCAGCGTATGGTATTCCCATTTCATTGGCGAGAATAGCTTCAGGTGCCGTGGACATATTGATAACATCTGCTCCCCACATCCTGTACAAATTAGATTCTGCTCTTGTTGAAAACCTGGGCCCTTCAACGGTAATTACAGTTCCCTTGGTATGTATCGTTATTCCCTGCAGAACGGCAGCTTCAATGAGGTGGTCCCTGAGTTCGGCCGAGAAAGGATCTGCCATGGGCGTATATTTTAATTCTCCCTTCTTATGTTTTTCACTGAAAGTTGTTACTACCTGTTTTGTAAGGTCTATGAACTGGTCTAGGACTATCAGTTCGCCCGGGCATATCTCTTCCTGCAGGCTCCCGCATGCCGAGGTTGAAAGTATGTGTGTACACCCGAGCTTTTTCAGTGCATGGAAATTTGCCAGGTGGTTTACCTGTGTTGATGGTATTGAATGGTCCTTGCCATGGCGTAATATATGAACAATTTCCAGGTTGTCATATTTGCCGGTGATGATATCCGAGCTGGGATCACCGTATGGAGTTTTAACACTGGCCTGTTTTGGATTTTTTATGAATTTGAGGTCTTCCAGTCCGGTTCCTCCTATTATTGCAACTTTGTTCATATAGCAGGATTTTTAGATTTTTCAGGAAACAAACTCAAAATACTGTTTTTATCAGCTTTACATATACCTCTTTCTGTGATTAAGCCTGTAACAAATTTAGCAGGAGTCACATCGAATCCAAAATTTCTGGCAGGAAAGTTTTCACCAGTTATCATAACATTTTTAATATCACCGTCGATTACTCCCTGGATATGTGTAATCTCTTCCGGACTTCTCTGTTCAATAGGGATTTCATTTAATCCGTCCCCGGTATCCCAGTCAATTGATGATGAAGGAAGGGCAACATAGAAAGGGACATCATTATCTTTTGCAGCAAGTGCCTTAAGGTAGGTTCCTATTTTATTTGCCACATCGCCGTATACTGTTGTGCGGTCGCTGCCTACGATCACAATATCTACCATTCCATGCTGCATCAGGTGTCCGCCGGCGTTGTCTGTAATTATTGTGAACGGTACGCCATGCTGACTTAGTTCCCATGCGGTGAGCCTCGCTCCCTGGTTTCTGGGCCTTGTTTCATCAACCCATACATGTACATCAATGCCTTTATCATGGGCCATATATATGGGTGCTGTCGCTGTTCCATAATCAATGCAGGCCAGCCATCCCGCATTGCAATGGGTCAGTATATTTACCGGGGCCCCCTTTTTGCGGCTGCTTATATCCTCAATAAGGGGCAGTCCGTTCTCACCAATACTCCTGCAGTTTTCCCTTTCGGCTTTGACAATCTTAAGTGCATTTTCCAGGGCAGCGGATTTTTTGTCACCAAGTGATTTGTATTTGCCAACCGCTTCAACCTGGCTGTTAACAGCGTAGGCCAGGTTCACAGCAGTAGGCCGTGCAGACTTGATTTTTTCTCCTACTGCAGAGATGTAGTCACCAAAGGGCATTGAAGAGTCGTATTTCAATATGGCAAGGTAGATTCCAAATGCTGCCGCTGCACCTATCAGGGGGGCTCCCCTGATATACATGTCCTTAATAGCCACATAAACATCCTCAGCCGAATGGAGGTTTTTCACTGAAAATTTGAATGGCAGCAGGCTTTGATCAATAACCTGAACAACAGAATTATCATTCTCTTTTAACCATATTGTCTCATAATGTTTTCCTTCTACATTCATTTTTAGCTGCCGGGATAATCCAAATTATATCAGAAAATTCTTTCTTTGTAAATTAAAATAAAAATAATGAAATTATCCGATCATATCTTAAATTCAAAAGCACAAATTAAAAATATAATATTCGACTGGGGCGGTGTGATAACTGATCTTGATTTCGAAGCAGGCATAAGTGCTTTTAAGAAATACGGTCTGGATAATTTTATTGAGCAATATAATATGCAGTTTCAGAAAGATATATATACAAGGCTTGAGACAGGGATGATCTCTGCTGATGAATTCAGGGCAGAACTCAGGAAGATTATTCCTGCTCCGATAACAGACAACGAGCTTGATGAGGCCTGGTCGGCAATGCTCGGGGAACTGCCAAAGGAGAGATGGGACCTGCTCCATAAAATAAAGGACTATTACAGGAGCTATCTGTTGAGCAATACCAATGTTATTCATGTAGAGCGGTATTTCCAGAGATTGTATGAAACATACGGCATATACGGATACAAGCATTTATTTGAGAAGACCTATTTCTCATATGAACTTAAGATGCGCAAACCGGATATCAGGATATTTGAGTATGTACTGAAAGACAGCAACCTTAAACCTGAAGAAACGCTTTTAATTGATGATTATCATGAGAATATTGAATCGGCAGGCAGGCTCGGAATAATTACCTGTCATCTGAAAGAACCGGAAACAATATTAGATATTTTTAAAGATGGCTAATTAGCTAATAATTTTTACATTTGTGTTTTGCATTAAATAATTTTAAATCCGGACTTACTATGAGTATTTATAATGACTTAATTGAGAAAAAAACAAAACTGTCGTTAATCGGACTGGGATATGTCGGACTCCCGATTGCTTTGGGCTTTGCAAAAAAAGTCTCTGTAATAGGATTTGACATAAACAACTCGAGGATTGAACTAATGAAAAAGAAGAAGGATCCCAGCGATGAGCTTGATCCGGAGGCATTTGATAATGTTGACATTAAATTCACATCAAATAAAGAGGACCTGAAAGAGGCTTCTTTTCACATCATTGCAGTGCCTACTCCAATTGATAAGAATAAGCTGCCTGACCTGACACCTCTTTTCGGGGCAACGAGAACAGTGGGGTCAATATTGAAAAAAGGGGATTTTGTTGTGTATGAATCAACAGTCTATCCGGGAGCAACAGAGGAGGAGTGCATACCTTTGCTTGAGGAGCTGTCAGGATTGAAATATATACGGGATTTCAAGGTAGGGTTCTCCCCGGAAAGGATTAATCCCGGTGATAAGAAGCATACATTTTCGACAATCATAAAAGTTGTATCGGGATGCGATGAGGAATCCCTGGACCAGATAAGCAAGGTTTATGAGATTGTTGTCGAAGCCGGGATATTTAAAACTACTTCCATCAAGGTTGCCGAAGCAGCTAAAATAATTGAGAACACTCAGCGCGATGTCAATATTGCACTGATGAATGAGCTGTCCATGATTTTCAATAAAATGAAGATAAATACATTTGAGGTGCTGGAGGCAGCAGGAACAAAATGGAACTTTCTGAAGTTTTACCCCGGTCTTGTTGGGGGCCATTGCATCGGGGTAGACCCTTATTATCTGACGTTCAAGGCAAGCGGACTGGGACATTATGCCCAGGTAATAAACTCAGGAAGGGAGGTAAATGACGGTATGGGTAAGTACCTGGCAACCGAAGTGGTAAAAAAGATTATTCAGGCCAATAAAAATATTCTGAATTCGAAAGTTCTTGTCATGGGAGCTACATTTAAGGAAGATGTCAGTGACCTTCGCAATTCAAAGGTCGCTGACGTAGTAAATGAGCTGAAATCATACGGTATTAAGGTTGAAGTTACCGACCCCCTGGCTTCTTCTGAAGAGCTTAAAAATGAATACGGATTTGAATTAATACCAAAGGTCAATTCAAACTATGATGCTATTGTCGTGGCGGTAGCCCATAAGCAATACCTGAAGCTTGATGAAGATTATTTTAAGTCTATATCCGGCAAAAACGGTATTATAATGGACGTTAAGGGTATATACAGAAATAAGATCAATAATTTAACATATATGAGTTTATAAAAAAATGACAGATCAATCAGGGAAAAAGAATTTTGCAGTTATTGGAATAGGAGGATATATTGCAGTAAGGCATCTGAAAGCGATAAAGGAAACCGGGAACAACCTGCTTGCGTCTTTGGATCCTTGTGACAGTGTCGGATTGTTAGACGGGTATTTTCCTGACAGCCATTTTTTTGTAGAGTTCGAGAGGTTCGATCGCCATATTGATAAATTGAGAAGGACCGGTACCAATGTTGACTATGTTAGTATATGTTCTCCGAATTATTTGCATGATTCACATATAAGGTTTGCCCTTCGCTCAAAGGCACATGCCATATGTGAGAAACCGCTGGTGCTCAATCCCTGGAACGTCGATGCCCTGGCTGAAATAGAAAAAGAGTCGGACAGAAATATTTATAATATTCTCCAGCTAAGGCTTCATCCCTCAATAATTGATCTGAAGGAAAAAATAAGGAAAGCCCCGGCCAGCAAAATATATGAGATTGACCTGACATACATTACAGGGAGGGGCAACTGGTATTTTATATCGTGGAAAGGCGACATCCAGAAGTCCGGTGGAATAGCAACAAATATAGGGATTCATTTTTTCGATATGCTGATATGGATTTTTGGGAATGTCAGGAGAAATACGGTACATCTGCTTGAAAGAAATAAGGCATCAGGGTTCCTTGAACTGGAGAGGGCCAGGGTAAGATGGTATTTAAGCCTGGATTTTAATGATGTTCTAAGAGCATGCAATGATAAAAATGTCCGCACTTACCGGTCAATAACCATTGACAGGGAAGAAATTGAATTCAGTACCGGATTTGAAGATCTTCATACAAGGAGTTATATCAAGATTTTTGAAGGTGAAGGATACGGACTCATGGAGGCCAAGCCTGCGATTGAGACGGTATATAATATCAGGAATGCCATCCCTGTTGGGTTAAAGGGGGATTACCACCCTCTTTGTAAAAAAGAGTACTGAAGAGTAAGTGCAGATAAAAGAAGTTAATATTAAAATATATAACATACAGATATGAACAATAAGAAGAAAGTTGCGCTAATCACCGGTATTACCGGACAAGATGGGGCTTACCTCGCAGAGTATCTGTTAAAGAAGGGTTACCGGGTACATGGCATCAAGAGGCGGAGTTCTCTGTTCAATACCGACAGGATTGACCACCTTTACCTGGATCCCCATGTTGAAAACAGGAACTTTGTTTTACACTATGGTGACCTTACAGATTCTACCAACCTCATAAGAATAATCCAGGAAGTAAGGCCCGGCGAAATATATAATCTTGCGGCAATGAGCCATGTAAGGGTCAGCTTTGACACTCCTGAATATACGGCCAATGCCGATGGTGTGGGTACATTGCGCATACTCGAAGCCATAAGGATACTGGGACTAATAGACAAAACAAGGCTGTACCAGGCCTCATCAAGCGAATTATACGGACTGGTACAGGAAGTGCCGCAAACCGAGAAGACTCCTTTCTATCCCAGGAGCCCCTATGCTGTTGCAAAATTATATGGGTACTGGATTGTCGTCAATTACAGGGAAGCCTATAATATGTTTGCATGCAACGGCATTCTGTTTAACCATGAATCACCCATCAGGGGCGAGACATTTGTCACCAGAAAAATAACAAGGGCCGTAGCTCGTATAGCACTCGGACTGCAGGATAAATTTTATCTTGGCAACTTATCTGCCAAACGTGACTGGGGGCATGCCAAGGATTATATAAAGGCAATGTACCTTATACTTCAGCAGGAAGAGCCCGATGACTACGTTATAGCTACAGGTATTACTACAGAAATACGTGAGTTTGTGAGGCTGGCATTTATGGAGATTGGAATGGAAATAGAATTCAGGGGCAAGGGCGTTGATGAAAAGGGATATATTGTTGCCTGCAATGATTCCAGGTACAAGGTGGAAAAAGGGAAAGAGGTCCTGAATGTTGACCCGCGCTATTTCAGACCGACAGAAGTGGACCTGCTGGTTGGCGACCCTTCAAAAGCAAAATCAAAACTAAAATGGGAACCTGAGTATGACCTGAAGGCGCTTATTAAAGATATGATCAATTCTGATATTAAACTTATGACAAAGGAGCAGTATCTGCAGGGGGGAGGATATAAAACACTAAATTATTTTGAGTAATGGAGAAGAACAGTAAAATTTATTTAGCTGGCCATACCGGACTTGTAGGAAGCGCAATAAAAAGAAATTTACTTGCCAGGGGATATACAAATATTATCGGGAAGACAATTGATGAAATGGATCTGACAGATCAGCAAGCTGTTACTAACTATTTCAAAAAGGAAAAACCCGAATATGTATTTCTTGCTGCAGCCAAAGTGGGGGGCATTGTTGCCAATAATACCTACAGGGGGCAGTTTATTTACGAGAATCTTATGATTCAGAATAACGTTATACACAATAGTTATCTGTATGGTGTTAAAAAATTGCTGTTCCTCGGCAGCTCATGTATTTATCCGAAACAGACACCGCAGCCAATGAAGGAGAAGCACCTGCTGACAGATGTTCTCGAATATACTAATGAACCTTATGCTATTGCCAAAATTGCAGGGATAAAACTATGTGAGAGCTACAATATACAGTATGGCACAAACTTTATTTGTGCCATGCCGACAAACCTCTACGGTCCGAATGACAACTATGATCTTGAGAAATCTCATGTGCTGCCTGCCCTTCTCAGGAAGATGCATCTGGGGAAATGCCTTATTGAAGACAACTGGACGGCTATAAGGAATGATCTTAATAAACATCCGATAGAAGGAGTTAACGGTAAGTCACCTGAGGTTGAAATAAGCGAAAAACTTGAAAAATACGGTATTTTCAGGCATAGCTCATCTGATACACCCGTAACTATAAAATTATGGGGTACGGGAGTACCAAGAAGGGAATTGATGCACTCGGATGATATGGCCGATGCCTGCGTCTACCTTATGGAGAATGTTGATTTTAAAGACCTTGTGAAGATTAAGGAAGATGAGATTACTGCACGTGATGTCAGGTTTGAGATCAGAAACAGGCACATAAATATCGGTACAGGCAAGGACCTTACCATAAAGGAGCTGGCCCTTATGGTTAAGCGTATTGTCGGATTTGACGGATTAATAGAGTGGGATAATTCAAAACCCGACGGCACCTTCCAGAAACTTTTAAGTGTTAAGAAGCTCCATAAGCTGGGATGGGCAGCAAAGATTGAACTTGAAGACGGCATAAAGATGATTTATAAAGATTATATAGAATAAACCCGCTTCCATAATTCCTATCCATTATAACTTATTCCCCAGGCGCTATTATTGCTAAATGTTAATAAATCATTCTATGAGGAGTGATTAAATTAAATAATTTTAAGGCAAATAAAGCCAGCAAAAAATGAAGAAGTTCTTTAAAACTTTATTTCTGCTAATATTAATAGCAGGTGCCGGTATCATTGCCTATATATTCTTTATTGAACCGTCGGTAAGCTACCAGTCCGTTTACCTCGTCCCCGAAAATGCAGCATTTATAATTGAAACAGACCGGCCTTTCGAGGCATGGGAGAACATTGTTCACAGCAAGGCATGGAATAACCTCCGTACAAATGATTTTCTGGCCCAGCTTGATACTAATATAAGGAGCCTTGATTCACTAATAAGCTCAAAAAGGGCTCTTTTTAAACTGTTCGGATCAAGGAAGATCATGATATCAGCGCATCAGTATGGCCGCAACTATGATTTTCTATTTATTGTTGATCTGAAAAAAATATCAAAGTTCAAAGATGTAAATAAGTACCTGCAGAAAATACTGGGGGATGATTTCAGGCTGACACAGACTGAACATAAGGGATTTCAGATATATGAGCTTTACGATAAAGAGTCGCGTGAAATGTACTATTTTTCCCTTGTGAGGAACCAGCTTATTTTTTCAAAGAACACCCTTCTCCTGGGTTCTTCCATTGACCAGATGGAGGAACTGGTAATAGGACGTGATTTGAATTATATACAGGTCGCCAGGAAAGTATCGGGCAGGGGGCTGTTTAACATATATATCAACTACAAATATATTGTCAGGTATATTGAAAATCTGATGGGCAGGACGAATGAGTTTATATCTTCCCTGTCAGGCAGCCTGTATTATTCAGGTATTTCATTCGATATTGATGAGGATGCACTTATAAAACTTTCAGGTTTTACTACGGTCAATGATACAGTTAGCTCCTATTTCCTTGCCATTTTAAATTCAGGAAAAGGATCTAAAAGCATACTTGACATCACACCTAAGAGGGCAGCTTCATATGTTTGTATAGGTTTTGACGATATGATAACATTCTATGAGAATCTTGAAAGTTCATTGGGAGAGGATATGGTCAGTGAATATAAGGATGCCATACAAAAAGTAGAGAAGCGCCTCAAAATTGATATCAGGGAAAATTTCTTCGGATGGATAGATGACGAAATAGCGATCATTCAAACACAGCCTTCAAACCTCGGGAAAGAAAACGAGTATGCTGTGGTGATTAAAGCAAAAAACAGGAATATGGCGCAAAAGAACCTGGATTATATTGATAAGCAGATAAGGAAAAATACACCGGTAAAATTTAAGGAAGTCGACTATAAAGGATACACTATCAATTATCTTCATATACCCGGATTTTTCAGGATGATCCTGGGTAAGTTGCTGGAGAGGCTGGATAAGCCTTATTATATTATTATTGACAGATATGTAATATTCAGTAATCATCCGCAAACCCTGAAAAGCATGGTCGATGATTATGAGTCGGGCAATACCCTGGCTAACTCCGTTGAGTTTTATAATTTTTCAAAGAACTTCTCAAGTAAGTCAAGTGTATTCTTATATATTCAGACTCCCCTGTTTCTGAATAATCTGAAGGAATTTGTCAGTCCGGCAGCATGGCAGGGACTGCAAAAGAATAAAGAATATATTAATGCCTTTCCCCAGATTGGATTTCAGGTTAATACCGCCGATGATCTTCTGAAGCTTGAGCTTGCCGCGCAGTTTTTTGAAAACGTCGAGGATTTTGCACCGGTGAGATATGAAATTGAAATAACAGAAACTTTTAAGGCCGATATGGCAATACCTGTTCAGGAAGCCGACTCTTTACGACTATTCAGGGAATCAGAAATAATAATTAACGATCTGGATGCCTCCAGGCATGATGAATATTATGAAAACGGCCAGATAAAAATAACAGTTGGCTTGAAGAACGGATTAAAACAGGGTAACTTTAAGGAATACTATGATAACGGGACATTAAGAATCAGGGGCCGTTACAAGGATGACAAGAAGACCGGTAAGTGGAGCTATTATAATGAGCAGGGTGAGCTGATGGAAGAGAAGATGTTCAGGGATGGTGAAGAGATTACACCTTAATAAATTGAAATATGCAGGTTAAGCAATTGGCTATAGATTTTTTGTCGCAGCTCAGACGCGGGGATGACTGTGAGGGTGTAATAAAAAGGCTGGCGCAGGCAGGTACAGCTGAATTAATATCGGAATTGCCCGGTGATGCAGAAAGGAAAGCATTTTGGATAAACATTTATAATGCTTTCGTTATAACTTTCCTCAGATCAAAGTCCTACCTGTTAGACAGCCAGCAGACCAGGCATATATTGTTTCGAAAAAATAATTTCAACGTGGGAAAATGCAGGTTAAGCCTTAATGGTGTAGTTCACGGACTGCTAAGACATTCAAAAATATGGTGGGCAAAAGGGTACTTGCCTAAAGTATTTACAAACAGGTTTGAGAGAAGATTCAGGATTCAAAATTTTGATAACCGCATACACTTTGCAATAAGTTATGGAAGCAAGAGCAGTCCCCCTGTAAGGATCTATATTAGTGCAGCGATAAATAACCAGCTAGAGCTGGCGACAAGATCATATATTGATGCGGAGGTAGACTTTTTTGAAGAAGAAAATATAGTAATGATCCCCCAGATATTTAACTGGTATGCTGCGGACTTCGAAGGCAAGGAAGGAATTATAAGCTTTTTGAAAATATATGATAAAATACCATGGAACAGTACACCGGTTATCATTTATAAGCCCTTTAGCTGGGAGCCGGAAATTGGAAAATTTGTAAACTCAAAATAAATGCTGGAAAAAGTAAAACATACTGTTAATTTCCTTAAAGAGCAAGGATTTGCTGCTCCTTATGTTGGAATAGTGCTGGGGACGGGACTGGGGAAGATGGTTGATGAAATTGAAATAGAAAAAATAATAGAGTACTCAGACATCCCGCATTTCCCTGTTGCAACAGTTGAGTTTCATTCGGGGAAGCTCATATACGGGGAGCTTAAAGGCAGGAAAGTAATAGCTATGCAGGGAAGATTTCATTACTATGAAGGATACAGTATGCAGGAAATAACATTTCCCGTAAAGGTAATGAAACTGCTGGGGACGAGGTATTTACTATTATCCAACGCTGCCGGTGCTATGAATCTTAACTTCAGGAAGGGGTCACTAATGCTTATAGATGATCATGTTAATTTTCTGCCCGGCAATCCGCTTAGGGGGACAAATTATGATGAATGGGGCCCGCGGTTTCCTGACATGAGCCAGCCATATTCGAAAATGCTGAATGATAGACTGGAAGCGATAGCCAAACGTGAGAACATAGAGTTACATAAGGGAGTTTATGTTGCAGTAACCGGACCAAACCTTGAAACACGTGCTGAATACAGGTTTCTCAGGACTTTTGCCGATGCTGTCGGAATGTCGACCGTACCTGAAGTGATAGTCGCCAACCACATGAATCTGCCCTGTGCAGCAATATCGGTACTCACAGATGAATGTGATCCCGATAATTTAAAACCTGCTGATATCAGAGATATTATCGCTACTGCAGGCAAGGCGGAGCTGAAGCTCATAAAGCTGTTTACAGAATTAATCGGACAGCTATAGTAGCTGCAAATTAATTTATTTATAAAGCTCTTTTGGGGTTGATACGCCGGTGAGTTTATTCTTCTTCGTCCGATACGTCGTCTGTAATCTCAAGGTTTTCAAAATTATCAAATTCATCGAGAGAGGAGTTCTCGTAATCTTCCTCTTCCTCTTCCTCAGCAGTATTGTTTTTTGGCATCTTTATCAGATAGTATATGTCATCTGTTTCAAAGGGCAGTGCAAGTTCAATTTCTCCTCTTGAGTTTTCAAAAGTAATCAGATTATCTTCAAAGCCATCAGGATACTTCTCCTTTACCTGTTCAATTATATCCTCAGGTAGCTGCTCATACTTCTTTATTAATTTTTTCTTTACCACTGTGTTAAAATTAATAAACCAAACTTACTCGTATATAAATTTACATAATTTATTCAGATAATACGAAGAAAATAAATTTGGGTTAAATGTATGTAAAAAATATTTTCAAAAAACATGATTGAAACATAAATTTTTAATAAAAAAATTAATAATTATTAAATAGTGCAAGAATATACATATTATTCGTATGTTTAATCAAGTTTTTTTATATTTGCAGGCTTATTGGTTATATCCATAAAAGATTAGTAATGAAGCAACCTGAAGAATGTGAAAATATTAAGGAGATAAGAGAGGCCATTGATGATATTGACAGGGAAATAATCAAGCTAATCGGTAAAAGGTTTGCTTATGTAAAGGAGATAGTAAAGTTCAAAAACAAGGACAGGAATAGTATAGTCGCTAAAGACAGGTTTAATGAGGTAATAGAGAACAGAAGGAAACTGGCTGTTGAGAACGGATTGAATCCCGATTTGATAGAGAATATCTATAAGTATCTTATACATCATTTTATTGATAAAGAAATAGAAATAGCAAAGAATAATAATAACGGAATAGAAACTTAAAAATAACCATATGTACAGAAAGGAAATCAAGGTACTGGACTGCACTGTCAGGGATGGCGGATTAATGAATAGCTGGCATTTTTCTGACAAGTTTGTAAAAGATGTATATAAAGCATGCGTCGCTTCAGGGATTGACTATATGGAGATAGGATATATTAGTAATGAGAAGGCATTTTCACGCAAGGAGGTGGGACCCTGGAGGTTTTGTGATGAAGAGGACGTGAGAAAGATAGTGGGAGAAAACAAAACCGGTTTAAAGATATCGGCAATGGCAGATATCGGAAGAATTGAACCTGAGGATATAAAGCCCAAGAAGGAGAGTGTCATTGACATGATCAGGGTGGCATGTTATGTTCATCAGATGGATAAAGCCATATTTCTGGCAGAACATTGTATAGACAAAGGTTATGAAGTATCTATAAATCTTATGGCTGTTTCAACTGTTATGGAAAGAGATCTTAACGAGGCACTTGAGGATGTTGCCAAATCAAGGTTGCCTATATTTTATCTTGTTGACAGCTTCGGCTCCATGTACTGTGAGCAGATAGAATTGCTGGTAAATAAATATAAGGAGGCATTACCAAAGAAAACACTGGGTATCCACATGCACAATAATATGCAGCTGGCATTTTCCAACACTGTCACAGGAATTATTCACGGATGTAATATGCTGGATGCTACTTTATTGGGTATTGGCAGGGGCGCCGGCAACTGTCCCCTCGAAGTGCTGCTTTCTTTTCTGAAAAATCCCAAGTTTGACCTTCGTCCGGTATATGATATAATTCAGAAGCAACTAATCCCGATGCAGAAGGATATACACTGGGGATACCATATTCCTTACCTTATAACCGGAGCGATGAATCAGCATCCACGGAGTGCCATGAAATGGATGAACGGAGAAAGCAAGGATGACCTTGTGGGATTTTATAACTATATGATGGATCACAAAGATTTATAACGAGGGAGTACGGATAAAAAAATCCGGGTTAAGATATGTTCCTAACCCGGACAAACAAGTAAAATACCTGTTGGTTGATAAGTATCCGGATAATAGATGCTGCAGGATAATAAAAAGTTGCTTGACTGCAAAATATTTTTTTAGTTGCCGGTGTTCGGGACCTCCCCTTTTAATCCGAGTTCTTCAGCAACTTTTTGCATACCTTTTATTGTTTCCTGGATAATATAGTCAATGTCCTTGCCAAGCATCTGTGCCCCTTTTTCAATAACTTCACGGTTGGCTCCTGCTGCAAATTGTTTTACGTTCCATTTTTTCTTTACCGATTTGAGCTGCAGATCCATAATGCTTCTCGAAGGCCTGACCAGAACACATGCCACTATCAATCCGGTTAACTCATCGATGGTATAAAGCACCTTTTCCATGGGCTGCGCGGGCTCTATATCAGAACATATTCCCCATGCATGTGACAACACCGATCTTATATAATCAGGGGGCCAGCCTTCATCTTCAAGGATCTTTTCTGTCATCTGGCAGTGCCTGTCAGCATACTTTTCATAGTCAAGGTCATGAATGAGACCAATTATTCCCCATTTTTCAGGGTCTTCATTATAGAGTACTGCAAAATGGCGCATCACAGCTTCAACTGCAAGTGCATGTTTGACCAGGCTTTCGGAATTATTATATTTTTTAAGCAGTTCAAAAGCCTCCGGGCGTGTGGGTATCATATCTGTAGTATTAATATTAATTACTGCCAGTTCATTATCTCTTTATAGAAGGGAAGCAGCTCCTCCGCCATCTTTTCATGATCTTCCCTGTCAGGATGCCAGGCGCATCCGTTCACGTACGAGCGGGAGAAACTATACATATGTATCATTTTATCATTCCTAACCTCTTTCATGTATTTTAATACGGCTGTCAGGTAATTTTTCATTGTTACCCTTTCTTTTTCATCAAGCATGGGACTGGTCAGGCAGCATATCTGTGCATAAGGGTACTGCTCCCTTATTTGTCCTGCAAAGCGGATATATTCATTAACAAATCTGGCCGAATCAAGGGGAGGCCTGTCATATGAGCTGTCGCCTTTAGAGAAATCATTTTGTCCCAGGCATATAGACACAAGGTCGGGGGTGTATCCCCGCCTGTCCCATACAGAGGTGGAGTCCGTACTAAGATAAGTATCCTGGTAAACCTGGGGCATTGTCGGTCCGGGTTTGTTCCATGACCTGGTAATGCCAATGCCTGACACGGAGCTTAACAGCCAGTCCGCACCAAGCTGCCGTGCAACAAGAGGCCCATAAGCCAGGTATGCATTATGCTGGTTATACCATTGACCCGAATCGCAAGGTATGTCCGAAATATCGAGTCCCATGCCGCAGGTAATGGAGTTTCCGATAAACTCAATTTTTCGTGTATAGCTTTTTTCATAGGGCAGGATATTGTTGCATAATATCCCGAGGAATTCAACGTAGCCTATTTGCGCCTCTGTAGCTTTACATATAAGAAGCTTGTGAACGGTGTCTTTAAGATTTTTTGCAACCTGGTATTTATTTTTGTTTTCCGTCTTAATCCTTCCCTGGTATTTGTCATCGATTACGATGGCAAAATAATTATAATTGTCATAAAGGTTCTGGTCCTTCAGAAAAACGTAGCAGGAGCTGCCGCTGAATTGCAGTTCAAAATAGGCACCTGCACCGCTTAGTTTTGGTTTCTGCGGATCTGTAAAGTCTATTCTCCCGCTATACCTGATATTATCATTGTCAGGCATATATAAAGAGAGATGTTTTGATGATTTGCGGCTGCATGTAGTGAAAGACAATGCTGCCGCGAGCAAAATAATTGTAAGACTGAACTTTTTCATGGTATTTTATTTTAAACTGCCGGTTATATTTCGCAAATTAATAAAATTATGATAAACTTATTTTTTTATTTTAATCCGGGCTATGCAACCTATTATTAATTTGAGTGTCTTTATATCACAAGTATTAATAAAACATTATGAAAACCAGTTTATTATTTGCCTGTTTACTTTCCCTGATGTTATCAAATATATATGCGCAGGAGGATGAGAAAGAATACGATATCAGGCCTTTCCAGGTTACTTTTATAACTCCCCTCGGGACGAATGGAACTGCCGCACCACGGATAATTAACAGATTGTCATTAAACATCCTGGCAGGTTATAATGGAGGGGTGGACGGATTTGAGCTGGGCGGATTCCTGAACCTGGCAGATGACTATGTTAAGGGAGTACAGATAGCAGGTTTTGGAAATATTGTGGGTGGTAATATTGATGCCGCACAGATAGCGGGATTTATGAATATTGATGGCGGTGAGGTAAGCGGACTGCAGACGGCGGGGTTTTTAAATATTGCAGGTGGAGCCGCTGATGCTGTCCAGATAGGAGGATTTGCTAATATATCCGGTGATCTTGAAGGTGTGCAGGTATCGGGATTTGGAAATATCGCAGGTGAAACCAATGGTGTGCAGGTTGCAGGCTTTGGAAACCTTGCTGAAGAATCAGAGGGGATACAGGTAGGAGGTTTTATGAATATAAGCCATGATTTGAAGGGTCTTCAGGTGGGGGGTTTCCTGAACGCTGCAAATGACATCGACGGTATTCAGACGGCAGGCTTTCTTAATGTTGCAAGGAATGTCAAAGGAGTGCAGATTGCCGGATTCTTGAATATATGCGATACCATTGACGGCATAGCCATAGCTCCTGTCAACATAGTTAAAAATGGGGGGTACAGAAGATTTGAATTCTGGGGGAATGAGACATTCTTTATGAACACCTCATTCAAGATCGGGGTAAGGCATTTCTATACAGTCTATACTCTCGGATTCAGGCCTGTTGCCAATGAGTTCAACACAGCAGTAGGTTTTGGCGCAGGAACGAATATCGTGCTGGCAAATAACAATTCTATTGATATCGAAGCCCATACTTATACGGTTAACAGGAATTTCTGGGAACACTGGTACTATAATTTCCTGAACCAGCTAAGAGTGAGTTTTAACTATCAGATATATGAACATTTCAGCATTTTCGCAGGCCCGACATTCAATATTCTGGTTGCGGACATAGAATCATATGCTGATGATATAGCCCCTTCATGGGCTTTCAGTATAGCTGACAGGAAGGACAGCATCAGGGGCTGGTTCGGATTTAATGCAGGTATGCGGTTTTAATGTCAGGTTATAATTAATAGGTTACCGGGGATTCCATGCTGAGGGTATCCCCGTTTTTATTTGAATAATGGAGCCAGTTCGTTAAGGTCACTGATAATATAATCAGGATTAATTGTATGTTCTTCGCAGGTACCGCTATCCCTTTGCAGCCAGACGGTTCTTATTCCCGATGCTGCAGCACCAGCAATATCTTTATCTATGGTATCGCCAACCATCACCGCATTCTCTCTCCCTGCCCCGAACCTGTCCAGGGCAATTTCAAATATTCTCCTGTCAGGCTTTCCCGCATTTACTTCCCCGGAGATTATAATATGCCTGAAATATCTGTCGAGCCCGGCGCCACTAATCTTTGTCCGTTGCAGGTCAGGTGCGCCGTTTGTTACCAGGCCCAGAGGGTATTCGGCATAGAGATTGTCAAGTACAGAGGCTGTTTCCGGGTATAAGACATGTCTTTTTCTTCTCTCACTGCAGAACATTTCAGAGAGCCTGACGGCAAAATCCTTGTCATTAATATTAAACTCAAGAAGGGTATTATACCAGGAGGTAAACCGGTAATAGTCTTTATAGGAAGCCAGTAAACGGAGCATTTTATGTTCGCCCTTAAATTCGGCCCATAGTCCTTCCCATGAGCTTATGCCAATTTTTTTGCAGTAAGGATGTGCGGGCAGGGAGTACCATACTTTCCTTGCATTCCTTCTAACCGAGGACTGAAACATAAGGGGATCAACCCCGTATTTGTCGCGTGCATGTTCAGATACCTCCCTGAATGCAGCTTCGGCCGACGCTTTTTCAACAATAAGAGTATCATCCAGATCAAATAAAACAACTTCAGGTGTCATGATGGGGATATTTTTTTCATATGTTCCAGTCGATAGTATCCGGTCCGTGCCGGCTTAGTATAGAGTTGGTCTTTGAGAAGTGCCTGCAGCCGAAGAAGCCATAGTCAGCAGAGTATGGTGAAGGATGGGCTGCCTTAAGAATATAATGCCTGTTGGTGTCAATCAGTGCTTCCTTTGCCTGGGCGTATTTTCCCCATAGGAGAAATATGATGCCTGCCCTTTTTTCTGATATTCTCTTTATAACGGAGTCGGTGAATGTTTCCCATCCTTTATTCTGGTGGGAGCCAGCCTGATTGGCCCTAACCGTGAGCGTGGCATTTAAAAGTAATACACCCTGGGCAGCCCATTTTTCCAGGTTTCCGTGGGAGGGAAACGGGACATGAAGGTCTGCATTTAGTTCCCTGAATATATTAACAAGTGAGGGAGGCTGCTGAATGCCGGCAGGGACCGAAAAGCACAAACCGTGGGCCTGGCCCTTGCCATGATAGGGATCCTGTCCGAGCAATACCACTTTTACATCCTCAAAGGCAGTGCGGTTAAAAGCATTAAATATTAATTTTCCCGGTGGATATATAGTATAATGCTTCTTCTCCTCAATCAGAAATTCCTTGAGCCTGATGAAATATTCAGAGTTAAATTCATCATTTAATAACTTCTTCCAGCTATTTTCTATAACAGGATTTATTAATGACATTATTGTTTTATTGCCAAGTGACCAATTCCATATGTCCAAAAATATATGAATTGGTATATATAACCAAAAATTATTTTACAGTTAAAGCGGACAGAGAGGTGTTAGTAATTAGGATTTTAACTAACAAATTAATTTTCTAAATTTGGATACAGAGCTGTATATTTTGAAAATGTTGACAAAAAGGACCTACATATCAGTAATAATAGTATTCGTTGCCGTACTTGCCTTCCTTGCTTTCCTTTTTTTCAGGAACAGGCCTGTTATTGGCGGTGAGCCGCTGAAAGCTGTGCCCCTGGATGCAGCATTTATAGTTCGCATAAATGACTTTCGCAGCCTCATGAAGAACATGCAAAAGGAAAACAAGATATGGGAAGAGTTGCGAATATTGCCGTTTTTTGACAGGATAGACCAGCAGATGGGGTATCTTGAATTTCTTAATTCAAAGTATCCGGTTGCCAGGGGCCTGCTGTTAAATGAATCAGCGTATATCTCTGCTCATTTTACAGGGAGGGGCACGGTTAGTTTTGTTCATTTTTATAAATTGCCAAAGGGGATGGGGGAAAGAAAGATAAATGACTTGATATCCAAATTACTAATTAACTCGGGTACCGTAAGCCAGAGGAAGTATGAGGGGAGAACAATCAATGATGTCAGATTATTAAATCAGGATGTGGCCAGTAATTTTTCTTATACGGTGACGGACGGATTGTTTATACTGAGTTGTTCGTCTATCCTTGTTGAGGATGCCATAAGGCAGCTGGACCAGCCAAACTCAATTGTCCAGGAGGCAGGATTCAGAGAGGTGCTATCAACAGCAGGGAAGAATGTGGATGCCAACCTTTTTTTAAACTTCAGAAATTTGCCAAAGGCAGTATCCGCAGCCATTAACCAGAAGTATAAATCAAAGGTAAGGTCGTTCGATTATTTTGCGAGCTGGTCAGAACTGGACATAAACATTAAAGAGAACATGATTTTGCTGAACGGATTTACACATTTTTCAGATACAGTGAACTATACTGCCAATCTTTTTGTTGGTCAGTATCCACAGAAAATAAATGCAGACAATATATTACCGTCTTTTATTTCAAGTTTTATGGCTATTACACTGTCAGATATAGATGCTTATTTTGAAGATTATAAAGAATACCTTAGAAGGATGGGAAGGCTGAACAAGTATAACAGGGAAATTAACCTTATAAAAAACAAATATAATATTGATATAATAAATGAACTGGCTTCTGTATTCGACAAGGAGATAGTCCTTGCAACAGACAACAGCAAAGAGAAGGATGAGTCCACAGATACTTATGTAATTATCGGCACAGAGAGCAAAAGCCAGACCGAAAAGAAATTTCTTGACATTCAAAAGAAACTGGCTCAAAAAAATGCGCTCAGCACAGATAACCTGACCTATAGTTGCAGGGTTGACAATGAACTGTCATACCCGATTTACAAATTGCCCCTGAAAAACCTAACAGGATTAGTCTTTGGGGAGCTATTCAGCATAAGTGGCGACACATATTTTACATTTGTTGAAAACTACATAGTATTTGGCAACTCGGTAAAATCTTTGTCCAAATTCATAATCAGCAATGTCTTAAAAAAGACACTTGTGACAAATGAATCATACAGGGAATATAAGAGTAACCTGTCTCCCCGTTCATCCATTTATTTCTATGTTAACCTTGCCCGTTCATCCGGAGAATATGCCAAATTTTTAACCAGTGAATTACTGGAAGGCTGGGAAGAGAATATCCAGGTTTTTCAAAAGGTGCAGATCTTTGGCTTTCAGCTTACTCCCAACAATGACCTCATTTACAATAATGTCTTTCTGAAATATGTCTCCATCGATGAATATTCGCCACATACTGTATGGGAAAGCCGTCTTGATACGATCATTGATTTTAAGCCCCAGTTTGTCAGGAATCATTATAACCAGCAGAGTGAAATATTTGTACAGGACTTAAAGAATAATATTTATTTAATAAACAGTGCCGGTCGCATATTATGGAAAACAAATATAAATGAGAAAATTGAAAGCAAAATATACCAGGTGGATTATTATAAGAACAGTAAACTGCAAATGATCTTCAGTACAAAAAATTATATTCATCTTATTGACCGCAATGGAAATTATGTTGAAAGATACCCGGTAAAGCTCAGGTCCCCGGCAACAAACGGCATGTCACTTTTTGATTATGATAACAATAAGAATTACAGGATTTTTATTGCATGTGAAGACAGGCATGTTTATGCCTATGCCAAAGACGGGTCGCTGATTAGCGGGTGGAGTTTTAATAAGACCGAAAGTGAGGTAACCCAGGATGTCAACCATTTCAGGATTGATAATAAGGATTTTATAGTTTTCGGAGACAGGTTGAAGACCTATATACTTGACCGCAGGGGGAGCGTGAGGGTTAATGTTCAGGATATATTTCCGGTATCATTGAATAATAATTATATACTTGATGAGAAGGATAATATCGAGAACTCAAGGATTGTAACGACTGACACTGCCGGGGTTGTTCACTTCATTTATTTAAATGGCAAAATTGAAAAGATAAAGCTTGGCGAGTTCAGCTATGATCATTTTTTCGATTTCAAGGATGTCGACGGTGACGGAAACAGGGATTTTATCTATCTTGATAAATCGTACCTCAGGGTATATAAACATAATAAGACAAAGCTGTTTGACTATGATTTCGGAGAGGAAATTACACTGGAACCCGTGTATTATTATTTTTCATATTCCGACAGGAAACTGGGGATTGTATCAAAAAGTAAAAACCTGATCTACTTAATTAACAATGACGGGAAGGTATATAAAGGATTCCCTCTCAGGGGCAGCACCCTTTTTAGCATCGGGTATTTTAGCAGTTCCACTTCCCAATTTAACCTTGTAGTAGGAAGTGATGAGAACTTTTTGCTTAATTATATCGTACAATGATTATACTAATAAATTAAGATATGAAACCGCTTAAAACCAATTTGAAAAGGACACTGTTAATCCTGTGCAGTGCAATACTGGTCTTTCAGTCATGTATGAAGGATAAACTGGATTTTGAGAATGTATCCACGCGTATTGAATATAATCCGAAATTCAGCGCGCCCCTCATTAAAGGTTCATTTTCGATCGAAGATATTGTAGGTGAAGACACCGAAGATTCGGTGATCATTTTCCGCGGCGAAGAGGTGATACTGGTGCTGAATATGGATTCTGTCTATACTTTTGAAGTTTCAGATATAGTGGATATTCCCGATCAGTCACCTGATGTTTATTCTATACCCGAAGATCCTATACCTGTGGATATACCTATATTTGCAACCCAGGATTACACCATTGACCAGCTGGAAGAATATGAGATAACACTTCAGAATAATATACGTCTGGACAGTTTATATCTTCATAGCGGGTACCTGGACATGAA
>CAZHQW010000016.1:31722-34409 GCA_964534745.1 uncultured Bacteroidales bacterium | reverse complement strand
AGAATAATATACGTCTGGACAGTTTATATCTTCATAGCGGGTACCTGGACATGAATATTGCATCAACTTTTAATATTGAGGGTACTTTAACAATCAATATCCCTGCAATTACTATTGAGGGACAGGAATTCAACGAAGATGTACCTTTGAGTACAAGGGAATACGGAGAATTTGATACGATAGTTACATTTCCGCTGGCAGGTGCAGTGCTTATCCCTGACAATACCTATGCCAACTCCAGCTATGTTGACATATATTTTACAATAACCATGAGTGTTGAAGCAGGTGATACCATCAATGCCGGCAGTTATGCAGAAATTGATTTTAATATAACCGGACTGAATGATTTTATTACACTTTTCGGGTATGCAGGTGATTATTCTTTTAACCAGGATACTGTAATGGACATTGACCTTGGGATACTCGATGGTGTCAGCGGCGAATTTGCAATTACAAATCCGACGATAAAAATAAATTATGCACATTCATTCGGACTACCGGTGGGTGTTGATATAGATATTAAGGGATACTTTGAGGACGGTGACAGTGTTATTTTGAGTCCGGATACAGAAATAATTGATGCATCAACAGATTACCTTAATCCTGATGTTGAAGGGGAGGTGGTTATAGATAAGACTAAGGTTTCAAATATTGATGACCTCCTTGTTTTCCCGCCTCCTGAGAGTATAGGTTATGATTTATCGGTGAATGCCAATCCGGATGGCGATACAACAGCAAAGAACTTTGTCTCCTATGACAGTGAGCTTATAATCGGACTTGATGTGGAGATTCCACTCGAGTTCAGGGCCAATTTGCAGTTCAGGGACACACTGAAATTTGACCTTGATGTGGATACGGCAGAGGAAATAGACTATATCGAATATGCCAGGTTATTCTATGTATTCAGGAATGAGTTTCCCATAAATATTGATGCCAGTGTGGTTTTGTACGATTCGATTACTGATACAAATATTGATACGCTGAGGTTTAATGAGAATGATGATTTTTATTTTCTTAATGCAGCACTGGTTGATAACCAGGGCGAGACAATTCTTGAAGAGGTCAGGGAATTTAAAGGAACAATAAACATTGAAGAGGATATGGCCTACAAATTATTTAATGATGCTAACAAGTTAATCATTATCGGGAAGTTTACTTCATATGATCCGGAGAATGTCAGTTCAGTAAAAATACTGAAAAGCTATAAGCTTGATTTTAAGTTCGGACTGGATGCCAAAATCAATTATATACAAGTACCCGAGTAAATAGTATTTATGTAAAAATATACTTTAAAGCATGAAAACCCTGAAAAAGAGAAAGACATTAAATAACAGAATTGAATTATTTAAAATAGCTATAATAGGTTTCATTGTTTTGTTTTCCGGCGGCGGATATGTTACGGGGCAGCAGAGCAATGTCCTTTATTATATGAACGGAGTGCCGCAGTCTTACCTCGTAAATCCGGCAACACAGCCAAGCTGTGACGTTTATATAGGTATTCCTGTAGTATCGCCGGTACAGGTATTTGTCGAAAACAGCAGTTTCAGCATCAGTGACGTTATGTGGTACGAGGGTGACACAACAAGGCTCTTTTTTAATACCACAGAGTCACAGAGCGATTTTTTATCCAACCTTGGCAACAGCAACTACATATCGGCTGATCTAAGCACAAGTATTTTCTCTTTTGGATTCAGGACAGGCGACATTTACGTGACATATGACCTGACCGAGAGGGCATCATTCAGGTTTTCTTATCCCGGTGACCTTGCCAGATTCGCATTTGAAGGTAATGAAGATGGTGAGGAATTTAATCTAAGCAGTATGGGAATTGAGGCAGTCGGTTTCCTGGAGTTTGCTGCCGGCGTATCACATAAGATTAATGACCAGGTGGTGCTTGGGTACAGGGGTAAAATCTTATTGGGACAGGCAAATCTTTCAACCCGGCACATGGATGCTCAGTTATTAACAAGCATAGAGGAATGGATTTTACGTTCAAGGTTTGATCTCAATGCTACTTTACCTTTTATAGACATACCTACTGATAGTGCAGGAGATTTCACCTTCGATGATATTGAAACACAGGAAAATTTAACTGCAGGTGACTATGTAAGGATGATAACCGGCAACAAAGGTCTGGCAGTGGATGCAGGAATTCATTATACGCCGATGGACAAGCTCACATTGTCGGCAAGTCTTCTGGACCTGGGTTTTATCAGGTGGAAACATAATACATACAATATCAGTCAGGATGTAGAATATATCTACGAAGGTATAGATGTTGATCTTGGAGAAACAGACAGTATTTTTGATAACTTCCTGGATACTATTGAAAATTCTCTTGTGTTCAGTAATACGAAAAACCCATATACTTCATTCCTGGGGGCAAAATTATACGTGGGAGGAAGGTACCAGATAATTCCCGAAATAAGTGTGGGTCTTTTGTCACGCACAGAGATGTTTAAGGGGCGGCTCAGGGAGCAGCTGACCCTGTCAGCCAATTTTTATCCGATAAAACTGGTCTCTGCCTCGCTCAGCTACTCAATAATGGACAAAACATTTAATAATTTCGGTTTCGGATTATCACTTAAGCCGGGCCCGTTCAATATCTATATCATAACTGACAATATTCCCTATAATTTTGCTGTGGAACAGTCTTCAGGTTTACCTATTCCTAATAAAAACAGAAG
>CAZHQW010000016.1:0-31622 GCA_964534745.1 uncultured Bacteroidales bacterium | reverse complement strand
TAATTATTTATTACGTTGCCAGGTTACTGATACGGGTTGTCTTTCCCTATTTAGGTAATTCCTCTCGCAGGCAGCATCATTCGAAGCATAAGAACAAAAAAGAGGGAGAGATTACCATAGACTATTTGAACAAGAAAGAAAAAAAGTACAGCAAGGATAAGGGTGAATACATAGATTTTAAGGAGGTGGAATAATAGTTATTCTTATTGCAGGTGTTTTACTTTCTTAGCCAGGTTTGAAGCAAACACAAAATCATTAAGGTATTGATCATCGGAATTTAATATGTCATCTTTTGTACCTTCCCAGCATTTGTAACCTTCATGAATAAAGACGACTTTTTCTCCAATCTCCATTACTGAATTCATGTCATGTGTATTTATGATAGCGGTAATATTAAGTTCATGAGTTATTTTGCTAATCAGATTATCAATTATCAGTGTAGTAATAGGGTCCAGTCCTGAATTGGGCTCATCACAGAAGAGGTATTTTGGAAACTGAACAATAGCCCTGGCTATACCGACGCGTTTTTTCATTCCGCCGCTCAGCTCGGCAGGATAGAGGGTATTAACGTTTTCAAGATCTACCATTTTAAGGCAGGCATTAACACGTTCAAGCTTCTCCTCATAGTTCATGTCGGTATACATTTCCAGGGGAAATATGATATTTTCCTCGACTGTCAGGGAATCAAAAAGTGCACTTCCCTGAAAAAGCATTCCCATCTCCTTGCGCAGATCCTGTTTCTCGTATTCTGTCATCTTAATAAAATCACGGCCGTCAAAATATATTTCTCCCCTGTCGATTTCATGCAGACCGACAATTGATTTGAGAAGGACTGTTTTACCTGAACCGCTCCTGCCGATTATTAAATTTGTTTTACCCTGATCAAATGTGACAGATATATCACTAAGCACTATATCACTGCCAAAAGATTTAAATACGTTTAAAACTTCAATCATTATGCTAACATTAATTGTGTTAATAAAACATCAGACATCAGAATAAGTATACAGCTATATACAACTCCTTTAGTGCTGGAGCGGCCAACTTCCAGTGCCCCGCCCTTTACATAGTATCCGTAAAATGCAGATACTGAGGTAATAATAAACGCATATACAACAGTCTTTACCAGTGCATAAGTAACATAAAACGGTTCAAACCAGTACTGGATTCCGTAAATATAATCTGCTGATGACAGGGCCCCTGTTACAATAGCAGAAAGCCAGCCTCCGAAGATACCTACCACCATACTTATTATTGTAAGAAGAGGATTAAATACCATGGCTGCTATTATTTTTGGGAGTATAAGATAACTGGCAGAGTTAACTCCCATCATTTCCAGAGCATCTATTTGCTCGGTTATCCTCATATGCCCGATCTCAGATGCAATATTTGAGCCTACCTTGCCGGCAAGTATTAATCCCACCATTGTTGATGAGAATTCCAGCAGGATTGTATCCCTGGCAGTCAGTCCGATTAAATAGAGAGGTATCCATGAGCTCTCAAGGTTATAACGTGTCTGCAGTGTTATTACTGCTCCAATGAAAATAGAAATTATTATTACTATTCCTATCGAATTGACTCCCAGACTTTCTATCTCTCTTATTGTCTGTCTCAGATAAATTTTTGTTTTTTCAGGTTTGGAAAATATTTTGAAGATTAATAGAACATATTTACCAAAATTTGATAGTATACCCATGGTTAATGTTTTTTGTTTTTATGAAAAATTACTATCGAATATATTAGAAATTCTGACAAATCTTTAGTAATTCCTGGATAAAATTAAAGCTGATTTAAATTATGCCATTTATATTACTAAAACAAATAAAATTTAGTATTAGTATATTGAATTCAATACTTAATTAAATTTATTATATTAGAAGTATTTAATTTATAATATTACTACAATATATGAAAGAGAACAGATATTGTGTTATCATGGCAGGCGGCATAGGAAGCCGTTTCTGGCCACTTAGCAGAATGAAAAAGCCAAAACAGTTCCTTGATATTCTGGGCACAGGAAAGACTTTGCTTGAGCAGACCGTTGAGAGGATAAAGAAAATAATACCGGTTGAGAATATCTATATAGTGACAAGCACTGATTATGGGAAAATTGTCAGGGAGCAAATACCTGAAATAAATGATAACCAGATCATGCTTGAGCCAAGAAGGTGTAATACTGCCCCCTGTATTGCCTATGCAAACTATAAGATTAAAAAGGTATGTCCGGATGCCAATATTGTTGTGGCCCCCTCCGATCATATTATTTTAAAGGAAAACGAATTTATCGATGTCCTGAATAAAGGGCTTGAATTTGTAAGCGAGAATAAAAGTCTGCTAACGCTGGGTATTCAGCCAGGCAGACCTGAAACAGGCTACGGTTACATCCAGATTGAAGGCACTAAGGATACAATTGAGCTGAACAAGAGTTTCAGGAAAGTAAAGACTTTTACTGAAAAGCCGGATTTGAAGATGGCAGAGATATTTTTAGAAAGCGGTGATTTTTTCTGGAATTCAGGTATTTTTTTCTGGTCATTAAAAAGCATAATGAGGGCATTTGAAAAATATTTGCCCGAGATTGACAATCTGTTCAATGAGGGATGGGAATATTATTTTACTGACAAGGAAAATGAGTTTATTCAAAAAGCATATCAAAGGTGCAGGATAATATCAATAGACTACGGCATAATGGAAAAGGCTGATAATGTATATGTTTTGTGCTCTGATTTTGGCTGGTCGGACCTGGGAACGTGGGGGTCATTGTATGAAAAGCTAAAGAAAAACAATGATAATAATTCAATATCGGGCAAGAATGTATTTGTCTATGATACTACCAATTGCCTTATCAATATACCTGATGATAAGCTTGTAGTGGTACAGGGACTTAATGACTACATACTGGTTGAGTCCGACAATATGATACTCATCTGTAAAAAGAAGGACGAACAAAAAATAAAAAGGTTTGTCAATGATGTGAGACTTGAGAAAGGGGATGAATTTATGTAATAAAAAACCCCGCGCCAGCGGGGTTTTGTGTTAATATTCCCATAGATCGTGTTCCATTTCAAAAAGCCACTCTTTTTGCTTATCGGCTTCCAGCAAAGCATCAATACCCAGGGCATAAGTTATTATTCTCCTGTTATTGTAGACGTTGGACATTCCTATAATGAAGCTGCCGAACCTCCTTTGCATAAGAAAATCATCAAATGATATTCTCTGGGCATCATTATGCTGGTTAAATATTTCATGGTTGCCAAGCAATGGTCTGACCTCGGGGTAGTAGACCCAGAATGTCTGGCTTCTCAGTACCAGGTCGGTAGGCAGGCCCTGGTCATCCAGTTGGTTATAGACCCTAATCGGACTTATACCTATAATCCGCACATTCATCACCGAATGGTTTTTGTCAAAGAACCATTTTTCTTTAATCATAATCTGCTTAATCTCATCTGTCTTTCTTTCCTGTGTAATAACCTTTTGTATTATTTCTCCCGTATTTATGTCCTGAGTTGGAATCGTGTCTATGCCGGCATCAAATTTCTCGTCAATTTGATCCCTGGTCATAGGAATTGTAAATTCATTTAATAGATCATCTGCTGAGAATGCACGTATACCTTCATTATCTATGCCGTAGAGGAGCAGGTCCACCAGGTTCATCCTGTCACCTATCGGGTGGGTGGGATAATAAAGGGGCAGGTTTTGTTTCTGCTTCAGATCAATTATCCTGTATACATCTTTTGCCCACATAACGTCGGCTTCCCTGACGTATGCGTAAGGCACGGGTATTTTGTTAGGTATATGTTCCCTGACGTACACTTCTGTTAATATATCCTGAGCAGGCACTTTTACCAACCATATTGTCAATATTGATAATCCGATAAAAAAAGCTACAACTCGTTTCATCATATATAGGTTTTAAATGTTAGTTTATTTTAAAATTAATTGTTTGTAAATTCCTCACAGCACCATCCGGTCCGACAGCTTTAATATCCTGAATATATAATGGACTTCCTTTCGATAGTCCGCGTATGATTTCCGTTTGTCTTTGAGTAAAATGGTTGCTTTCTGATTTTGCCTCCCTGACAAAACCCTGTACAATGGTAAGTACCTTAAATTCCGTAACTGTAAATGTAAGGTCGAATTCAAAGTTTTCCATAACTGCTGCCACGCCCGTCTGCGCCAGCAACACATTTTTGTTTATTGCCCCGCCTGTCTGGTTGTTTACCATAGCCTGGGGTGTGGGTACCGTTTTAACCCTGAACTCCTTCCTGTCTACTTCCCTTTTAACCCCGTCAATTTCGGCACTGACAATAACAAAACTGTTTCCCGGCCGCCGGGGCCTCACGAGCCAGTTGTCTCTAGACCTTGTTATTGTTCCGTTGGTCATCTCTGCATAAACCTTATCAGGGGCCACACCTGCCACGGAGATATCGACCGGATTATCAACACCGATATAGAAAAGGTTCATCCTGGTCGGAGAGACAACAACGTTGCCTTCAGCTACCTGGTATGTTTCAGTGAACGGCCTTCTTATAGGATCCCCTCCGGGTCCCTGTATTTCAATTATACCGCCCCACTTTTTATAGCCCATGGATGTTCCCTTAATACGGTAAATACCTTTTCCTTTTCCCTGCTCAACAGGTAAACTTGTATAATCAACACCTTCTCTCAGCTGGTAGTCTATTATATTTCCCCGCTCATCCCTGATAATATCATAGGGTTGTTCCCCGGGAGCAATCCATACTTTGGGAGGCTGCGTCGTATCTCTTGCAGCAAGGAAGATCTGCGCAACATAATCATTACCTTTAATGATATAATTGGAATTATGTACAACTACTGCTTCAATCTCATTGAACTTAACATCCCCTGCTTCTATTTGTGCATACAAATACTTTATTACTTCAGATTCCGCGTTTCTGATATCTATCTGAAGGCTTGACATAATAGCCAGAAATCCGACCAGCGGAGAATGTCCGAACTTGTGCTCTTCCCACTTTAAATTATCCCCTGATCTGCCTTTCGATAGTTCCTTGCTCTGATCGGCAGTCACAAGTCCGTTTTCAATTGATTCCCTTAACTGAATGTTGTCTTCTCTAACAAGATCCAGCAGAAAATTCCTGTAATCTTCAATCATCTTTTTAAGCATCGCAGCTTTGCAGTCTGATCTGTATTCACTGCCAATCATTATTCTCTTGGGAGTGTCGTAGTCGGTAACCGCTTTTATTTTTTCCCTGTGAATTATATCGCCATCAATTGCGTCTTCGTCTTTGGCTTCTTTTACGACTTCAATTTTCAGATCCTGGATATGTTTATATAATTTATCAGCTTCTTCTTTGACTTTGAGTGCCATATTCCTCCAGGAGCTCGCCTTTGCTTCGTTTATTGCAAACTGCTTGTCAAACGCCCTGTATACATCGTCATTCTTATCCTGTATTGTCTTTGCAGTTTTATTAAGCCCCTCATCTATTATCGAAAAGGCATCCAACACACTTGTAGACACATTAAGTGCAAGCAAGGCAGTCAGCACAAGATACATCATGCCAATCATTTTTTGTCTTGGGGTTTCCTTTCCGTGGGCCATATTCTATTAAAATGAGAGTTTAAAGTTATTTCTTTATCATTATGTTCATTGCTGAAAGCATATTACCGTATATAGTATTCAGTGAGGAAATATTTTCTTTTAATTTTGTTATTTCTTCCTTATACTTATTTGTTTCATCAACTGAATTTTTCAGTTTCTTAATCATATCTCCCAGTCCGGTATATATTTCCTGTGCTCCCTTCATTTGGTCGCTACTCTCTTTAATTTGCAGTTCATATACTGCATTTAGCGCTGCCAGGTTCTTATTCAGTGATTCAAGATGCTTTTCGTGTGTTTTGCTGCTTTCAGCTATTGACTGCTGTTCGCCCGTCAGGGCATCGGCAATCTTCTGGTAAGAGTCAGCAACATTGGTACCTGACTTGGTTACCAGATCTGCAGAATTAAAATATGCACTGGCAAGATTACCTGCCGATTCCTTTATAGTTTCTGTAGAACTGGTATATGTGTCGGTTAGTGAATTAACCGAGTTTGCAGCGCTTTGAAGATTGTCCAGGAAGCTCTTGGTGGCAACAGTTGCATTAGATATGTCTGCGATATCCGATACAGCCTGGTTTAACCTGGCAAGACCTTCCCCAAGTTTTTTGAGCACTGTTTCATCAACGCCTGATGTGGTTAAAAGGCTTTCGATCCTTTCTATAGGCCTTTCCCCATCAGTTATTGCGCCTTCCTTAAAATGTTCAATTTCTTCTTCGTCTCCCATACCTGCCAGTTCGGGATATACGAGGGTCCAGTCCAGTTCTTCATGCAGCGGTTCAAACGCTGAAAAGAAGAATATCGTAGCTTCGGTACATAATCCGAGAGTAAGGAATAATCCTGCTCCTTTCCAATGCTGTATTTTGAACAACGCTCCTATAATAACAACTGATGCACCAATCCCATAAAGTTTGGCCATAAAATTTTTCCAGCCCGAACTTTCGACAATATCAGTAATACTTGCCATAGATTTTTAAGGTTTAGTTAGTTTATATTATATCAATTAGTTCCCATGTATGATCTTACACACCTGAATCCGATATAGGATTTGGCTGTGTCCTGATACTCATAGCTTCTGGTCCCGCACTGTAAATAATAACCTATATCTTTCCATGAGCCGCCTCTTATAACTTTTCTCTTCAGTACAGGGGGATCATCGGGTTTAACATTGTAACGGTAATCAGGATTCAAATCATGGGAAAACATATAGGCAGATTCATCATAGGCACTTGAAGTCCATTCTGCAGCATTTCCTGCCATATCATAAAGTCCGTATTCGTTGGGCTGGTATGTTCCTACGGCAACTGTTATCACGCCTCCGTCGTCGGCATAGTTACCCCTTAACGGTTTAAAGTTGGCCAGAAAGCAACCTTCCTTGTTACGTGTGTAATAACCGCCCCATGGGTACATTGAATGATCGAGTCCGCCCCTGCTGGCATATTCCCACTCGGACTCTATAGGTAAGCGGTAGTTGTGGACATTTGCCTGCCTGATACTGCGTAATGCGGAGTTAAGCAGCTGGGTTCTCCATATACAGAATGCAGTGGCCTGTTCCCAGGTTATTCCTACTATAGGATAGTTATCGTATGAAGGATGCCAGAAGTACATGGTTGTATACGGTTCGTTATAAGAATAGGTGAAGTCTGCGATCCAGCATAATGTGTCGGGATATACACTGATGACATCTCTTATAACAAATGATGAGCGGTCCCTGATTTCGATCCTTTCACCATCGTTATTTAATATGAAGCCCTCATACTGTTTGGTTTCAAAATTATACCTGTTTGATTTCTTTGCTGCCTGTTTCAGATCAATCCAGTAGTATTCATACATCAGCTTCCTGGTATCGATCTCTTTTTTGTTAAAGAATCTTTCATTGTCAGGAAGATATAAATCGTTGAGGATTTCATTTATTTCTTCATCAGTAAAGTCGATTTTTACTTCCCAGTTTATTGCAGGCGGTTCAATCGGATTTCCGAATGCATCGTCGGTAATGACATAATCGTCCAGCTGTTCGCCCAGCATTCTTCTCATTATTGAATCACGAACCCAGTAAATAAACTGCCTGTATTCATTGTTTGTTATTTCAGTCTCATCCATCCAGAAAGGATCAACAGTTACAGTTTTGGAGAATACGGTTTGAGCCCAGGCCACATCCTGGTCATTCGGTCCCATGGTAAAGCTTCCCTGCGGCACAAAAACCATCCCGAATGGATCAGGTTCAAAATACTTTGATCTGCCAGGTACCCCGGTTAATTCTCCGCTTTTGAAGTTCGTGCAGTTACTAGCAAATAGTAATAATACAACTAAGCCTAAAGTAATTAACTTTTTCATAATTGAAGGTATTTATCTGAAATAACTGTTATTTTTAAACTTATAATTTTCTTTAAATTTAATTATTTTTTTATAAAAATCTAATACTCTTGTATTTTTGTGGTGTTTTTTCAATGCCAATTTTAAAACAATAACTTACTGCTATTTCATAAGGAATACTTACATGTTTCATTATTGCTGACGTATCAAAATCATAAGCATAGGCAATTTTGAGCCCGTTAATAATTTCCAGTCCGAGCATCCCTACAATTGCGCTGCCCGGTCTATAAGTAACGCCTCCCCAAAACTTTTTATTGTATAAAAGTATAATATTTAAATCCATTTTATGAATAGAACCGTCAGATTGAATCAATATTGCCGGCATCAGCTCAAATGATGGATTGGGCATCACCAGGTCGTATCCTGAGGTTATATAATAATGGCGTTTAAGCTTTTCGCTGACTTCTTTAGTGGCTTCAGCATATCTGAAGGTCCCTTCATTTATATGTGTGGAGGAAAATCCCACATACAGCTCTTCTGTTTTATAGAAAAGTCCGAATCCTACATCAATTGCAAAGATAGGATCCTCGCTTTCAGGTATTAATGGATCATCGGTATACCTGGTATGGTAACTTGTATTTTCAGGAATCTGCCACTCCGGTTTCAATGTTCTGTTCTGGATATTCATGCTTATCCCTATACCCAGCTTTCCATTGCCGGCATTTGCCCTGAAAGCATATGCAGGTTTAAGGCTTATATCATTGTAAAATCCTATTTTATCCCTTGTAATGGAAAGTCCAAAGCCGTGATTCTGATTAAATAGTTTAAATGGGAAATCGGCATTGAGGATAAAATTCTCAGGGGCATTATCAATACCTGGCCATTGCTGTCTTAATATGCCATTAACACATACCATATCTTTATTGCCTGCTGAGCCCGGATTTATGGATATTTGGTCAAACATAAAATGGCTTACCTGATAGTCCTGTTGTGCGTTTAAGAGTAAAGAAAAAATTAAACCTAATGATATTAGTATGAGTTTATACATATTTATTTACTTTCCTACTTTTCAATTTATCGTTATTTTCCTCCAAACACCTTATATAAAAAGTAAAATAAGTAAAAATATTGTATTCAAACAAATCTAAATTAACAGTTATATGTTAATAAAAATACAAAATTATATTGTCTTCTTATACTTTATTTATCCAATAAAGTTGCTTTTTACCTAGTTTTTATCAAATATATTTGCTTCGCTTAATTTATCCTCTGATAAGATTTCCACCACAGATCAGGGATTTCATGATTGCAGGCCTGCTGATATTCTTCATGTGAACATGCAATAACTACCGGATTTGCCGAGTTGGTTTTAGGAATTTCCATCCACCACCGGTTTGTAACCAGACTTTTATAAAAGGTTATTTCATATTCCATGTCTTTATGGCTGACAATGAAGACCTTAAAGTTCTGGCCACCGGACAGCGGGTTTTCAATTTTTCTGACGTTATATCCGTCAATGAAGTACCATATAATCTGGGCAGCAAGGCTGGCAGTCTGTTTGCCGGTTTCATAGACAGGGTTAAGGTCATATATGCCAAATGAAGATATGGAGTCACTGAATCCCGCATACCGTGCAATCTGGCAAACTTCATCAGCATGTAATCCGTTTGGTGATGGATACCTGTTTGCAGGGGCGTCGGACTGTTTTATGGCACAGATGTCAAGACTCAGAATATCCGCATCCCTTAGGTAAGGTTCGACAATTGAGATATCAGACCTTATAAGTCCCAGTCTCACTGAATCAAAAAAAAGACTGTCCAGTTGCTTCAGCACTTTCTGGTCATTAAGATACTGTTGGTGGCCGAGGTTTATATACTTGAATATTTTATCATTATTGAGAATGATCTTTGAGAGAAATGATTTTGCGTCAAATCTGTTCTCATCAAGATCTATGACAGAGTCAACAGTAATGAGGTTGATATTGCTTTTATAGCGTTCAAATGCCAGGTAGGTTGCATATGTAAGATCCTGTGTGCCCCCCATTATGATTGAGACAACCTGGTTATTCAGGAGTTCTGTGAGCACCTCGCGCAGTCCGAAATAAGTATCATTGAATGTATTGCCTTCCTTCAGATTCCCAAGATCAATGATTTTCAGCCGGTCATTAATCTTATAAAGCTGGTAGAGGCTTGATCTTATATGGTCTGGAGCAAGTGATACCCCTTTGTTATTGGAGTTTCTGTCCTCAGGTACGCCAATAATAGCTATGTCATAATTACTGATCTCGTCTATTGGAAGGCTCGGCGTGTTTATTTTAATATTCCGGCCAAAGGCCGAATCACTAAGTATCTCAGTATTATCTGGCTTTTCAAGCTCAACCGGATTAAAGTAATCGTTAAGGTTCATAAATAATAAGGGCTATTCTTTTTGACTTTTTTTATTTGCAGCTTCTTTAATAATTCTTCTGCAGTCTTCATATGACAAAGACTTTGGGTCAACCTTCCGCGGCACCCTGTAATTTTCCTTCTTATAAGTTATGTAAGGGCCCCATCTGCCGTTAAGGATTAAAAGATCCTGATCTTCCTCAAAGGATTTTATTATTCTGTTCCTGTCCTTTTCAAGTTTTTCATTTATGATCTCGATGGCCCTTTCCCTTTCTATCGAATAAGGATCGTCAATTCCTTTTTTAAGGGAGTAGAATTTTGAATCATGTTTTATATAGGGGCCAAACCTGCCAATGCTTACAATAAGGTCTTTACCATCGAGTTCTCCTATTTTCCTTGGTAGCCTGAATAGCTGAAGGGCTTCTTCCAGGCTAATTGATTCCAGGTTCTGGCCTTTCCTGAGACTTGCAAAGCGTGGTTTTTCTTCATTTTCCCTGGTTGTATTGTCACCAATCTGTACTATTGCTCCGTACCTGCCCATTTTTACAATCACGGGCTTGCCGGTTTCAGGGTCATCACCCAGGCAGCGGTCTCCCTTGTTTAGTTCTGACCTTTCGAGGGTTGTTTCTACTTTTGGATGGAAATGACTGTAAAACCTGTCTATCATGTCGGTCCAGTTCTTTTTACCTGAGGCTATCTCATCAAACTGTTCCTCAATTGTAGCAGTGAAGTTATAATCCAGTATTTCCCCGAAATAGCGGACAAGGAAGTCATTTACTATCATTCCTATATTGTCGGGAAAGAGCTTTGCTTTTGCTGCGCCTACAAACTCAGTCTTAATTTCCCTGTCTATAGTGTCATCTTTTAATGTGAGTGAAATATATTTTCTTTCCTCGCCCTGTTTATCCTGTTTGATGACATATCCTCTTTGCTGGATTGTAGATATTGTAGGAGCGTATGTTGAGGGCCTGCCTATTCCAAGCTCCTCAAGCTTTTTAACCAGGCTGGCCTCGGTATAGCGCGGCGGCGGATAGGTGAATTTTTCCGTAGCACCGATGGAGGTACGTATAAGAATGTCGTCAATATTCAAAGGGGGAAGCAGTCCTTTCGTGCTTTCATCGGAATCTTCATCAGTGGACTCGGTATAAACTTTCAGAAACCCGTCAAAAGTTATTATTTCACCTGTTGCCACAAATATCTCAGCTGCATTGGAAATATTTATGGTGACGGTAGTTTTTTCAATTAATGCATCGCTCATCTGGGATGCCACTGTTCTCTTCCATATCAGTTCATAAAGGCGTTTTTCTGAATTATTGCCTGTTATAGACTGGGTTCCCAGGTAAGTGGGACGAATAGCCTCGTGTGCTTCCTGGGCGCTTTTTGATTTGGTTTTATACTTCCTGATGTTGACGTACTTATCCCCGAATTCGCGTGAAATAATATCCTTTGCCGCATAAAGGGCGGTATTTGATAAATTTACCGAATCGGTACGCATATACGTTATCTTACCCGCTTCGTAAAGATGCTGGGCAATGGTCATGGTTTGTGCCACGGAGAATCCAAGCTTTTTACTTGCTTCCTGCTGCATGGTAGATGTAGTGAATGGGGGCGAAGGGGTTTTTCTTGAAGGCTTCTTTGATATATCTGCAACGGTAAAAGTGGCGACTTTGAATTTCTCAAGAAGCTCAAGGGCCTTCTTCTCCGATTCTATTTTGTCCTGGATCTCTGCCTTAAGCTCATAAGTCCTGCCGGATTTATCCTTAACACTGAATATTCCTGTTATCTTATAATATGGAGAATATTTGAAATTAATTATTTCCCTTTCCCTTTCGACAATAAGTCGTACGGCGACGGACTGGACCCTTCCTGCAGAAAGTGCAGGTTTTACCTTTTTCCATAACAGGGGAGAAAGTTCGAAACCGACGAGCCTGTCGAGCACTCTTCTTGCCTGCTGCGCATCTACGAGGTTATAATCTATTCCCCTGTGGTTTTTGATGGCATCAAGTATTGCATTCTTAGTTATTTCATGAAAGGCTATGCGCCTGGTATTATCCTTGTCCAGCTCAAGGGCTTCACAAAGGTGCCAGGCAATAGCTTCACCTTCGCGGTCTTCATCTGAAGCAAGCCATATTGTTTTCGATTCCCTGACCAGCTTTTTTAATTCGGCGACAATTTTCTTTTTATCTTCAGGGACAATATATTTAGGCTTATAGGCATTTTTAATATCGATGCCGAGGTCTTTTTTTGACAAATCACGAATATGACCCATGCTTGATTTTACCTGGAACTCTTTCCCAAGGAATTTTTCAATAGTCCTCGCTTTGGCTGGTGATTCAACTATTACTAGATTTTCAATCATTAAGTAAAATTATTAAAAACTTCACAAAGTAAAATAATTACAACTCGAACTTCAAAAATTTAAATCAAATAATTATTACTTTTACGTCAAACATGCAATTTTATTATGAATAAAGCAAAGATATCCCGAAAAAGCTTAAATATAATTTTCTGGGGTGTGTTTGTAACACCGTTCATTCTTCTTCTTATTATTTTTATACTGATATCAAATGGCAGGCTTGGGTATATGCCTGATTTTGAAGAGCTTGAAAATCCCAATATCAACCTGGCAACACAGGTTATAAGTGAGGATGGGGTTGTTCTGGGATCGTTTTACTATAAGAATCAAAACCGCACATTCGTAGATTATGAGGATCTTCCACGGCATCTGGTTGATGCTTTAATTGCTACCGAGGATATCAGGTTTTATAAACACGCCGGTATTGATGCACGCGGACTGGCAAGGGTTTTATTCAGGACAATCCTGGTCGGACAGAGGGGAAGCGGAGGAGGGAGCACCATTTCACAACAGCTGGCAAAGAACCTCTTCCCCCGTGATACTACAAGCTATGCTTCCAGGTATAAAAGAACGGTAAGGCTTGTTATTACGAAACTCAGGGAATGGGTGACAGCCGTGAAACTGGAAAGATCATATACCAAGCAGGAAATTATTACCATGTATTTCAATCAGGTTGATTTTTTGTATAAGGCTGTGGGCATAAGATCGGCAGCACAGGTTTATTTTAACACAACTCCGGATTCCCTAAAGATAGAAGAAGCAGCGATGCTGGTAGGGATGGCCAAAAATCCGGTCTTATACAATCCGCTTAGAGAGAGCCAGACGGATCTTGCGCTGCGAAGGCGTAATATCGTCCTTTCACAAATGAAGAAATACGGATTTCTTGAAGAAGAAGCATACGATTCGCTGAAAAATCTGCCCATAGTTACAAACTATCAGAAGATATCGCATAACCTGGGATTGGCAACGTATTTCAGGGAGTATCTCAGGAGAACACTCACTGCTGATAAACCGGTAAGGAAAAATTATTTTCAATATGTCAGGTTCAGGGAGGATTCCATTAAATGGGAGACCGACCCCCTTTACGGATGGTGCAATAAGAATAAAAAGCCCGATGGCTCGTCTTACGATATTTATACTGACGGACTAAGGATTTATACAACTATTAATTCTGAACTTCAGCAGTATGCAGAGGAAGCCGTAAGGGAATACCTGGGTGGATATCTGCAGGATATTTTTTTCCGGGAGAAAAAAGGAAGAAGAGATGCCCCGTTCTCTGAAGATCTCGACAGGGAGCAGATCAACAGTATTCTCTGGAGGTCAATAGCAAATTCAGACAGGGGAAGAAAACTCAGGAGGCAGGGTATGTCAAGGGAATCAATTTACAAAATATTCAATACCCCTGTTGAAATGACAGTTTTTAGCTGGAAGGGCGATATAGATACGACAATGACGCCCCTGGATTCAATTATTTATTATAAGCATTTTCTTCAATCCGGACTTTTATCTATGGATCCTGTAACCGGTGATGTGAAGGCTTATGTGGGGGGACTGGACTTCAGATATTTCAAATACGATCATGTCACCCAGGGCAAGAGGCAGGCCGGATCAACTTTTAAGCCCTTTCTTTATATCCTGGCCATGCAGGAGGGATTTTCCCCCTGCCAGGAAGTACTTAATACAACGCAGGTTTTCTATGATAGCTATAAGGATACGGTTTGGATTCCAAAAAGCAACAGCAGGCCCAAAGATATGAACCAGATGAGAACATTAAAGTGGGGGCTTGCACTTTCAGAGAATAATATATCTGCATGGCTGGTAAAAAGATTTAAGCCCCAGCCTATTGCCGATATTGCTTATAAGATGGGCATTAAAAGTTATATCGATCCTGTGCCTCCCATGATTTATGGGACCTCTGATATGTCAGTCGAGGAAATGGTAGGGGCATATGCAACTTTTGCCAACAAGGGTATTCATACCGAACCGTTGTACGTTACGCGGATTGAGGATAAGAACGGAAACCTGCTGGCCACGTTTCAGCCTGAAAGGATGGAATCAATCAGTGAGCAGACAGCATTTCTGATGCTCAACCTTATGGAGGGTGTGATAAACTTTGGAACAGCCGTAAGATTAAGGTATACATATGATTTTACGGCTCAGATTGCAGGAAAAACAGGAACTACACAAAATCACTCTGACGGATGGTTCATAGGCATCACGCCAAAGATTATTACAGGAATATGGGTGGGAGCGGAAGACAGGTCAGTGCATTTTGATGAACTGGCCCTTGGCTCGGGTACAAATATGGCTTTGCCTATATGGGCGCACTATATGCAGAAGGTATATGCAGATTCGACACTTGGCATAACGCAGGAGGATTTATTTGAGGAGCCTGCAGATTTTGATTTTGTTATTGATTGTGAAAAGTATGAACCTGATGATATGGGGATTCTTGAGATTGAGGAACTGGATTTTGACTGAGGCTTTTATTTGAAAAGGATTTTTATAGCGCCTTCAACTTTATTTACCTTTGTTATTCCTATTTTTGCCCTGGAAAGAGGACCAATATTATTGTTTGCTATTAAAATTTCCCGGAACCCTTGCCTTTCCGCTTCCTTCACTCTCAGGTCAATATTATTTACAGGTCTTATTTCACCGGATAAACCGACCTCTCCGGCAAAGCATATTTTTTTATTTACCGGCTTGTCAAAGCTTGAAGAAAGTATGGCGCATATTACCGCAAGGTCAATAGCAGGGTCATTGACCTTTATGCCTCCTGCAATATTCAGAAACACATCTTTTGTTGCCAGCCTGAATCCTGCTTTTTTTTCAAGCACGGCAAGCAGCATGTTCAGTCTCCTTATATCAAAGCCCGTAGTGCTTCGCTGCGGCATACCGTAAACAGCGGAACTGACAAGGGCCTGGACTTCAATTAAAAACGGGCGTATGCCATCTATTGTTGATGCTATTGCAACACCGCTCATATTCTCGGTATCCGGTGAGATTAATATGCGGGACGGATTGCTGATTTCCTTTAGTCCGTTGTTTTGCATCTCGAAGATGCCAAGCTCGGAGGTCGGACCGAACCTGTTCTTTAATACTCTGAGGATCCTGTATACATAGTTATTGTCTCCTTCGAACAACAGCACTGTATCAACGATATGCTCCAGTATTTTTGGTCCGGCCAGGCTGCCGTCCTTGGTTATATGTCCGATTAATATCACAGGAACTGAGGAATTTTTTGCAAATTTCAATAATCGTGATGCACATTCCCTGACCTGGGAAACGCTTCCCGGCGATGATTCTATATCTTCGGTCTGCAATGTCTGGACCGAGTCAATAATAACAATATCCGGACTTGTATTTTGGATCTGTGTAAATATATTCTCAATCAGAATTTCACTAAGTATAAAGCAGTTTTCACTTTTCAGTTTTAACCTGTCTGCACGCAGTTTTATCTGCTGATAGCTTTCTTCGCCTGAAATATAGAGAATCCTGAATTCGTTCATTGTAAGGGCAAGCTGCAGCGCGATAGTTGATTTCCCTATTCCGGGCTCCCCGCCAAGCAACACCAGGGATCCCCGCACCAACCCACCACCAAGTAGCCTGTTTAATTCATTGCTTTTTGTGTCTATTCTTTTTTCAGCTGTTGATGCTATTTCTGATATTGAAACGGGCTCGGAGACGGGCCCGGAAAATTTCAATTCACTGGTTTTGCTGCTCTTTTGTATTATTTCTTCCACATAGGTATTCCACTGTCCGCATGCCGGACATCTTCCTATCCATTTCGGAGCTTCAGCACCGCAATTCTGGCATATATATACAGTTCTGGATTTGGGCATCAGGGATTCACTTTTTTTATTATATCAGTTGAAGAATATCCCTTGATATAATCAATGGTAATAACCTTCCCTCCCCTGGCTTCAACAATATCCCTGCCTACAATTTCTTCGTGTTTATAATCGCTTCCTTTGATCAGTATATCCGGCTGAATGGTTTTGATAAGCTCATAAGGTGTTTCTTCCCCGAAGAGGATCACTGCTGTAACAAAGTGAAGAGATGCGAGCATCAGGGCACGTGAATATTCATCCTGGTATGGTCTCCCCTTTCCTTTTATTTTTCTTACCGACTCGTCGGTATTCAGTCCGATTACCAGAATATCGCCGTATCCTGCAGCTCTTGACAGGTATTCAATGTGGCCCCGGTGTAAAATGTCAAAGCACCCGTTGGTAAAGACTATTATTTCCCCTTTAAATTTCCACTGTGCCAGATTGTAGTGCAATGAATCCGGCCCTATTATTTTTAATTTTACTATATCCAGTTTGTCCATTAATAGCAGTTTTGGGGGTGCTACTCAGGGAGCCTGTTGGTTTTTGTATCAGGAAAGATAAGTTTAGGGCTGAACTTTTTTGCTTCTTCAAAATCCATTGAGGCGTAAGAGATAATTATTATTATATCACCGATATGAACTTTCTTTGCGGCCGGACCGTTAATGCATATTTCTCCGCTTCCCCTCCTGCACTTCATAACGTAAGTATTAAGACGTTCACCATTGTTGATGTCAAGCACCTGGACTTTTTCAAATTCGATAAGGTTAGCGGCATCTATTAAATCTTCATCTATTCCTATACTGCCAATATAGTCGAGGTTTGATTCCGTGACGGTTACCCTGTGTATTTTTGACTTTACTATTTCTATATTCATAATATACAAAGTTACGAATTAAAAATTATATTATCTATAAGTCTGACATTTCCTGCTCTAACTGCAATGCAGCCTATTTTTACAGATGGTTCATCCCAGCTTTTAACCGGGACTAAATTAACAGCATCAACGATCTCAAAATACTCAACGCTAAGACAGGGGTCATTATTCAGCTTAGTAACTACAGTTGTCTTTACATCGCTAACCGTATATTTCTTACTGCTATTCTTTGCCTCGGATAAAGCCTGATAAATAAAAGGGGCATGCCTTCGCTGGTCTGCACTCAGAAGGCTGTTACGGGAGCTCATTGCCAGTCCGTCCTCCTCGCGCACTATCGGGCATGAGATAATTTCAACAGGCATTTTTAAATCGCCAGTAATTTTCTTAATAATGACAAGCTGCTGAAAATCTTTCATTCCGAAATATGCTCTATGCGGAGTCACAGCCTCAAAAAGTCTGGTTACTATCCGTGCAACGCCCAAAAAATGGCCCGGCCTGTATTTACCTTCCATGACTTTGCCGAGATGCCCGAAGTCATATTTATAGTTGTCGGGTCTGTCAAACATCTCATTTTCAGATGGTGTAAAAGCAATATCGCATTTTACTTTTTCCAGTAATTTCAAGTCAGCGTCGAGCGTTCTGGGGTAATTTTTAAAATCACTTTCTTCATTAAACTGTGCCGGATTTACAAAAATACTTACTATGGTAAAATCATTCTGTTTTTTTGAGCAGTCAACCAGCGACAGGTGTCCCCTGTGCAATGCTCCCATTGTCGGGACAAAGCCTATTGACGAAACCGGACTGAGGGATTCGATTTTTTTGCGCAGGTCTGATTTATATTTAGTTATATCCATTTTAGATCAAACATACAATATTTTAAACCGAAAATTAAAAAATTTATGATTTATTGGTGCAATTTCTGTTGCTGTGATTGAATTATATAATCTTAATTATTTTTAGTAATTTTGCATATTAATTTACAATATTATCTATTAGCAGTATGGAAGGCACGAAAATTTTGTATATCTCCCAGGAAATAACCCCATATTTGCCCGAAACAGAGATGTCTATTATTGCCCGCAATCTTCCGCAAGGTATCCAGGAGAGAGGAAGAGAAATAAGGACATTCATGCCAAAGTACGGATGTATAAATGAGCGGAGAAACCAGCTGCATGAGGTAATAAGGCTTTCGGGCATGAATATTATTATTAATGATACGGATCACCCCCTGATTATAAAGGTTGCTTCTATACAGACTGCAAGGATGCAGGTTTATTTTATTGATAATGACGATTATTTTCAGAGGAAGCATATATTACATGATGAGAAAGGGGAGTACTTTGATGATAATGATGAGAGAGCGATATTTTTTGCAAGAGGGGTAATCGAGACAGTAAAGAAACTGCAATGGGCTCCCGATATTGTTCACTGTCACGGGTGGTTTTCAAGCCTGGTCCCCCTGTATCTTAAAATGGTATTTTATGATGACCCTCTTTTTCTGGACTCAAAGATTATCCTGTCAATATATAATAACGAGTTTGACAAACCGTTAAATAAGTCGTTAAAAAGCAAATTAATATCTGAAGGGATTACAGGTGAGGGATTAAATATTATTAAGGAGCCAAGTTATATTAACCTTAACAAGCTTGCCATAAGTATGTCTGACGCTGTGATTCTGGGTAGCAATGATATTAATCCTGAAATCAAAAAGTTTATCCAGATAAAGGATAAACCGATACTTAATTACTATAACGGTGATAATTACATAGATATTTATTCCGAGTTTTATAACAAAATTTTAACTGAAACTGTTAATGCTTAGATTTTCTCTCTCTACCCCCGGAGGCAGGATAACCCTTCACCCAATAAAACAATATATCTTCTGTTATATTTTTTTAATTTCAGCTTATGCTTGCCAGGAGGACCCCAGCAGGCTGGGACTCAATTTTTTGAAGGACACCGACCTGGTGGCTGTGGAATTTACCGACACGGTTACTGTAGAAGCATATACTGTTGAGCGGGAGCCTTTAGTAACGAGCGGGAAGTACAGTATGCCCCTGGGCAGTTATGTTGATCCTGTATTTGGGGCAGTAAAGGCTGAATTGCTAGCACAATTTGCTTACAGTTACTATACTGATTTTGGTGACAATCCCGTATGTGATTCGGTAATTGTTGAATTATTTTGTTCAGGGGGCTATGGCAAAGATGAATTTATATCAAAAATAAATGTTTACCAGCTGACAACTGATCTGATAGATTCCATTGACTACTTATCTGACTTTGACCCTTCAGGATATTATACTATAAACAAAATCAATACTTCTGATCCAATAGTCAGTAATATGAATGTTGATGATGATAACACAGATTCGACATTATTCCAGATACATTTAAATAAATCCTTCGGCAGCAGACTTATTGATCCCCCGGTAGACGATAGTCTTTTTTATTCAAATGATTCGGTATTCAAGGCTAACATGAAAGGGCTTTATTTTAAAGTCGATCAGGTTGATGAGGGGGGGCGTATTTTATATACTTTACCATCAAATATTTCTTCGCGGATTGTTATGTATTACCATAACGATGAGGATACACTGGAGTATTCATATTATTTCTATGGTTCCTACGTTAGGATAGGGATTTTTGATTTCGATAACCACAACGGGGCAAACATCCCTTACCTTAATAATGAATCGGTGCAGGATACGGCTATTTATCTGCAGTCCCTTGGTGGTACCGCGGCAACTATCAGGTTACCCTATATAGGTGATCTTGTTAGTAAACTGGGCAATGTATCGATTAGCAAGGCCGAACTTATAATACCGGTGCTGACAGACAGTGCTGAAAAGGCCGATTATGGCATTCCATCCCAGCTGGGATTAAGAGCTGTCAATGGTGAGGGTGAGGAAAGTGTTTTACCTGATGATCCTTCGGTACTCGGACTTGTAGGGTATTTTGGAGGCAAATATAGCAGTGAGAACAATGCTTACAGTTTCAATATAGGTAATTATATTCATGATCTGGTTGAAGGAGGAGAGTACAATGATCTGCGCTTATTTGTCGGCATTTATGATGAGAATAACTATAAAATATCATATAATACCGAAAAAGCCAGCAGGGTTGTGCTGTCCAGCGGCAATAATCCGAATAACAGGATTAAGCTTAATATATATTATACTGAAATACGTTAAAATTTAAAAAATGTGTGGAATCATAGGTTATATAGGGGACAGGGAAGCATACCCTGTCTTAATTAACGGGTTAAAACGCCTGGAATACCGCGGGTATGATTCGGCAGGAATATCAATAATGAGTAAAAATCCGTTGATTTACAAATGCAAAGGCAAGGTCAGCGATCTGGAAGACTATATAAAAAACAAGAATATCTCTGGAAATATGGGATTGGGACATACAAGATGGGCAACCCATGGAGAGCCCAATGACATAAACGCCCACCCCCATGCTTCAGAAAAAGGCAAGTTTATTATTATACACAACGGCATAATTGAAAATTATGCCAAGCTTAAGGAGAAGCTGATGAGCAGGGGCGTAAAGTTCAAAAGTGAAACTGATACGGAGGTTCTGGCAAACCTTATTGAATACATATATTTGAAGGGGGGAGTGAAAGCTGAGATAGCGGTGAGGCTCGCATTAACAAAGGTTGTGGGAGCATACGGACTGGTGATAATGTGCACAGATGAGCCTGATAAACTTATCGCAGCCAGAAAGGGCAGTCCGCTTGTTATTGGTGTTGGTCATGAAGAGTATTTTCTTGCCTCTGATGCAACACCTATAATAGAGTACACAAAAAGCGTCGTCTATCTTAATGATGAGGATGTTGCAATTATTACAAAAAATGAGCTTATACTAAAGACTGTCAGAAATGATCCCCAGACACCCAAAATACAGCAGCTGGATTTAGATATAGGGGAAATAGATAAAAGCGGTTTTCCGCATTATATGCTTAAGGAGATTTTTGAGCAGCCCCGGTCCATTCTTGACACGTTCAGGGGAAGGGTAGCATCGGATTTTTCAAACATACGTCTGGGGGGACTTTACAATATACTTCCAAAGTTCATGGAAGCCAAGAGGATAATTATAATAGGCTGCGGCACTTCCTGGCATGCCGGACTGCTGGGAGAATACCTGTTTGAGGATCTGGCAAGGATCCCCGTTGAAGTGGAATATGCTTCTGAGTTCAGGTACAGAAATCCGGTTATCACAAAAGATGATGTTGTAATTGCGATAAGCCAGAGCGGGGAGACGGCAGATACCCTGGCTGCTATAAGCCTGGCAAAGGAAGCAGGTGCGATGGTGCTGGGAATATGTAATGTGGTGGGTTCCAGTATACCCCGGGAAACCGACGGCGGCGTGTATACTCATGCCGGACCCGAGATAGGCGTGGCTTCGACAAAAGCTTTTACAGCTCAGGTAACCGTGCTTGCAATGATGGCAATGCTTATAGGATATAATAAGAAAATACTGTCTGAAAAGTTATATAGGAGTTATATCAGGGACCTGACCCTGGTGCCTGAGAACATTGAAAAGATACTGAAGCTGAATGAATCTTTTAAAAAGATAGCCAGCTTATATAAGGATGCGAATAATTTTCTTTACCTCGGCAGGGGTTATTTCTTCCCTGTAGCACTGGAGGGGGCCCTTAAGCTGAAGGAAATATCTTACATTCATGCCGAAGGTTATCCGGCAGCTGAGATGAAGCACGGCCCCATAGCACTAATTGACCATAATATGCCTGTTGTTGTTATTGCTACTAAGGACTCATCATACGACAAAATTGTAAGTAATATACAGGAAGTAAAGGCAAGGGACGGGATTGTGATTGCAATAGTCACTGAGGGAGACAAGGTAATTAAAGACCTGGCAGACCATGTCCTGGAGATACCTCATACCAATCCGGTTTTTTCACCGTTGCTGGCCGTGGTACCTTTGCAGCTGCTGTCATATCACATTGCTGTGATGAGGGGATGTAATGTTGACCAGCCAAGGAACCTGGCAAAGTCTGTAACTGTCGAGTAATTAACGCTTAACATACTGGTTGTCATAATATTTTTCATAATCACCCGATAAAACATTATTAAGCCACTTTTCATTATTCAGATACCAGTCTACTGTTTTTACGAGTCCTTCTTCAAAGTTGAATGACTGTTTCCAGTTCAATTCTGTTTTAAGTCTAGTGCAGTCAATGGCATATCTGAGATCATGCCCTGTACGATCCTTAACAAAGGTTATCAGCCTGGCCGATGAACCTTCTTTTCTTCCCAGTTTCCTGTCCATTATAGCACACAACTTGTTTATCAAATCGATGTTTTTCCACTCGTTATCACCTCCGATATTATATGTCTCTCCATGGGTCCCTTTATGAAAAATCAGATCTATTGCTTTTGCATGATCTTCGACATACAGCCAGTCCCGTATATTTTCGCCTTTGCCATAAACAGGGATGGGCTTGTTATTTTTAATATTGTTAATTGTGAGGGGGATCAGTTTTTCAGGAAACTGATTAGGCCCATAGTTATTGCTGCAGTTGGAAACGATCACCGGCAATTTATAGGTGTTGAAGTAAGCCCTGACAAAGTGGTCGGAACTTGCTTTTGACGCGGAGTAGGGACTGCGTGGCTCATAAGGGTTATCTTCGGTAAAATATCCGTCCTGTTCAATGGAACCATACACCTCGTCGGTTGAAATATGATAGAAGAGCTTGTTTGAATAATCATCTGACCAGACTTTTCTTGCGGCATTGAGCAGATTTACGGTACCCACAATATTTGTATATATAAAGTCCATCGGGTCTAAAATGGAGCGGTCGACATGAGATTCTGCTGCCAGATGAATAACGCCGTCGAAGTGGTATTTATCAAATACTTCGTTTATAGCAACCGGATTGTTAATATCAGCCTTGATGAATTTATAGTTCCTTTTTGATTCAATGTCACTAAGGTTTTCGAGATTACCTGCATAGGTAAGTTTATCAAGGTTAACAATTTTATAATCAGGATATTTATTAACAAAAAACCTAACTACATGTGAGCCAATAAAGCCGGCGCCCCCGGTAATGAGGATAGTCTTATTCATTTTATTGTCTTTATTTTTTTTCTGCCAGTTTTTTACGTATATATTTTTCCCAGTTCCATGCTGATAGCAGGGTATCTTCGAGTGATACTTCGGCTTTCCATCCCAGTTCCCTGTTTGAAAAGGACGTGTCGTTATAGACCATGTCAATATCACCGGCACGTCTCGGGTAAATCCTGTATTTTATCTTCTGTCCCGTTACTTTTTCAAAAGTATTAATTATTTCCATAACCGACTGACCTTTGCCTGTGCCCAGGTTGAATACCTCGTAATTTTTCCTGCTTTTATTTTCTATTAACCTCTTGATTGCAATAACGTGGGCTTTTGACAGATCAACAACATCAATATAATCCCTTACTCCGGTACCGTCAGGGGTATTATAGTCATTACCGAAGATCCTCAGGTGATCCCTTATACCAATGGCGGTCTGCGTGATATAGGGGACAAGGTTCAGGGGCACATCCAGGGGCAGCTCCCCGATTAAAGCTGATTTATGGGCTCCGATAGGATTGAAGTAACGCAGTGAGATGGCTTTTAACTTTTTATTTGCACGTATTGTGTCATCAATTATTTCTTCAATAATTTGCTTGGTATTGCCGTATGGTGAACTGGCCTTTTTGACGGGAGAATTTTCTGTTACCGGCAATTTATCAGGTAATCCGTATACAGTTGAAGATGAGGAAAATACCATGAAAGGGATATTATAATCCTGCATTGCCTTTAAAATGTTTATTGATGATACAAGATTATTAAAGTAGTAATCAAGAGGTATTTCGACCGATTCTCCCACTGCTTTCAGAGCGGCAAAGTGCACAACAGCAATAATATCGGGATATTTTTCGCATAGCATCCTGAGTTTATTTTCTTCGCACAGATTAAATTTTTCAAAACGGGGCCTTACGCCTGTAATCTGTTCGATCCCGTCGAGTGTTTCTATATGTGAATTGGACAGGTTATCGACAATAACCACTTCATAACCATTTTCAATAAGCTCAACCGCTGTGTGGGAACCAATATAACCTGTGCCGCCTGTAACTAAAATCATTTTTTTCATACCCGCAAAGATAGTTATGTATTATTAACTAATAATCTTTGAAACGGCACCGTTTTTCAGCCGGTATTTTTCATTACTCTCAGGGCATACGGCAATATTCTTTTCATCAAAATGGAGCCTGTGCCCGTATTCGCTCATCCATCCCACCTGCCTGGCGGGATGTCCTACTACCAGCGCATAGGGTTTCACATCTTTTGTTACCACTGCTCCGGCACCTATAAATGCATGCCTGCCGATATTGATGCCGCATAAGATAGTTGCATTAGCACCTATTGTTGCTCCTTTTTCTACAACGGTTTTCTTATACTGATCTTTCCTTACAACGGCGCTTCTCGGATTGATAATATTGGTAAAAACCATTGAAGGGCCCAGGAACACGTCATCTTCACAGATAACTCCCGTATATACCGAAACGTTATTCTGCACTTTGACATTTCTGCCAAGCACAACATCAGGTGAGATTACCACATTCTGTCCGATATTGCAATTTTCTCCTATTGTGCAGCCTGACATGATATGTGAGAAATGCCATATTTTTGTTCCCTTGCCGATATGGCATCCCTTGTCAATTACTGCTGTTTCATGTGCAAAATATTCTTTTTCCATATAGTTTATTTGTTGATAAAATCAATTACTGTCCGGCTAATATATTTTGTCTGTTCTTCATCAAGTTCCGTGTGCATAGGTAAAGAGATCACCTTTTCACATATTTCCTCGCTTGCAGGGAAATCTCCTTTTTTATGCCTCAGGAACGCAAATGCCTTTTGCAGGTGCAGCGGCACGGGATAATAAATCATTGAGGGAATACCTTTTGAATGCAGGTATTCTTTGAGTTCATCCCTTTTGCCATTTTGTATTTTAAGAGTGTACTGATGAAAAATATGGTCTGAATATGGGGTCCTGAAAGGTACTTTAATGGATGGGATATCTTTGAATGCATTGTCGTAAAAGCCGGCAGCCTTCTGCCTTGCCATGTTGTAACTGTCAAGATATTTTAATTTAACGCTTAATATTGCTGCCTGTATTGAATCCAGCCTTGAGTTGACACCTATATAATCATAATGGTATTTAACCTGCATGCCATGGTTGGCTATTGTTCTTATTTTTTTTGCCAGTACATCATCCCGGGTAATTACCGCCCCGCCGTCGCCAAAACATGCAAGGTTCTTGGAAGGGAAGAAGGAGGTGCAGCCTATATGCCCTATTGTTCCGGCCTTAAGTGACTTATTGTCCTTCATATAAAAATTACAGCCCATAGCCTGGGCAGCATCTTCAATGATCGGGATATTTGCGGCAGATGCAATTTCCGTTATCCTGTTCATATCTGCGCATTGTCCGAACAGATGAACGGGAATAATGGCTTTTGTTCTGTCCGTTATCAGTGCTTCCAGAGCTTCCGTGTCAATATTAAAAGTATCGGGGTCCACATCTATAAGTACAGGTTTTAAGCCAAGCAGGCATATAACTTCAACAGTTGCGATAAAAGTAAAGACAGGAGTTATGATCTCATCACCGGGACTAAGATCAAGGGCCATCAGGCTGATCTGCAGCGCATCGGTTCCGTTGCCGCAGGCAATAACATGTGGTGCCCCAAGGTAATCAGAAAGGCCGCTTTCAAATTTGGTGACAACCGGACTTTTAACAAAGTATGCTGAATCAATTACATTTTGTATTGCACCGTCAATCTCTTGCTTTATCTTAAGATACTGGCTTTTAAGATCGACCATCCTGATTTCTCTCATACTGAATAATTATTAAAATTATATACTAATATAATATTTGGTAACGAATAATAACTATTTAATAGTATTAAATTAAAACATAACTTTTTACAGTTGATAAATTGCCTAAGTATGTTTATTATTAACCGGTGTTTATTATTTTATTAATTTTGGACAAAATTATTTTAGTATAATTGTCCGGTAGCCACATTGGAATTGGATATAGCAGCATATATAAAGGAATTGATCTTAACAAATGAGTGTGTTATACTGCCTCAGTTCGGAGGTTTTGTAACAAAGTACCGTCCTGCAAAAATTGATCCCCGGAATAAGATACTTGCTCCTCCCTCAAAAGAAATAGAATTTCACGGTGAGCTGACAAAAGATAACGGACTCCTTGTAAACTATATTGCAAGGAAGAATAAGACATTTAACACAAGGGCACGGCGACTTATCGAGGACTTTGTAAACGAAATAAATGCAAGGCTTGACAATGGAGAAAAAGTTGTTTTTGAAGGTATAGGTATCTTTGTCAGGGACAAAGACAGTGGCAGGTTACTGTTTTATTCGTTAAGTGATGAGAATTACCTTATAGATTCTTACGGACTGATGGACCTCGAGCTTGATGAGCTTGCAACTCATGGCGTTGCACAGGAAGAGGAAGTAAAGACACCGGCCGTAAAAATTGTCAGACGCAAGCAAACAGGTATCTGGATTGCTGCAAGTATTATAGTTATAATTCTGCTGCTTATACTGATAATCCCTTTAACGGATTCAGTTCATCTGTACAGGCTGAGAAGAAGTGAAAATGAAAAGATTGTTTTCGGCAAGCGCAGGATGCCTGAGCAGGATACTGTCAAGAATCTGGAGAAGATAATTGACAATGCCACAAAAAAGGAAGTTGCCCTTTTTTACAGTGAACCTGAAAAAAAATATGATGAAGATATCCTAAGCGGGACAGGCAAATATTATATCGTTGCAGGCAGTTTTAAAAAGCTTGGCAATGCGCAGAGGTTAAAAACAGACCTGTTAAATCACGGATACAGCCCGCAAATTTTGCAAACCAAAAACGGTTATTACAGGGTTACACTTTCTTCTTTTGATAACCGCAATATTGCTATACGTGAGCTGGAAAGGATCCGTAAAGATCTGAACCTCACAGTCTGGATACTGAGTATATAATAGCTTCAGGTAACCTGTACTATCCATAAATCCTGCCCGGGATTTCGCTTTGATCTCCGGCCTTCAATAAATCCAAGTATTTTATTCGGGGAGATTAACTTTTTCATATAGGCCGGCGAATGAAAAGCCGAGTAGGTCCGGTGTCCTTCCCTTGTTTTCCCCCTGATGACAAGTTCGCCGTTATTGAATTTTTTTATCTCCTCTCCGGATAGCTTTTCAAGGAATGCCTCTCCCTGCGTTGATAGCAGTATAATACCATTTATGCGGATAATTCTCAGCAATTCATTAAACCAGAAATTGTGCATTTCTTCGGAGAGGTGAGTAAAAATGGATAATCCCAGTATAATATCAAATGAATTATCATCATATGTCATGGGCGGAGATAAGCTGTTGCGGTAAAAACTAATTCCTTTAAGGTTTTTCCTGCACCACTCAATTGATTTTGAGTTATAATCGGCACCATATATTTTACATGATTTGTCGAGCAGGGAGGGGAGATGCCTGACTATCCTTCCCGGACCGCATCCCCAGTCAAGAATACTCAGATTTTTAAAACTGACATGTTTTTCCAGCACAGATATAAGCCATCGAGCAGTTTCCAGTCCCCCGAAATAATATTTGTTATAATCCATGCGGAAGGACTCATAGATAAGGTAGTCCGGTGGCAATGATACGCCGGGGTTGGCACGTCTGAATTTTTTGTTGGCCCTGAAGTTTTTCAGGTAATGGAGGATGTATCTGATCCTGTCTCCGAAATATATTAATCCCAGGCTTCTTAATACCAATGAAAAAAAAGCTCTGTTCATTGCTATTTTATGTCGGCTCCTTCTTCAGTTTCTTCTTCGGGGGTGACAAATGTCAATTTACCACTGGAATCTTCGGCCATAAGGATCATGCCCTGTGACATTATGCCTTTGATATTCCTTGGTTCAAGGTTAACCAGTATTGCTACCTGTTTTCCTTTTATTTTTTGGGGCTCGAAATCTTCGGCTATTCCTGCCACAACGGTACGCTTATCCATCCCCGTGTCTATCCTGAGTTCGATCAGCTTGTTTGTTTTTGGCACTTTTACAGCTTCCAGGATGCGCCCCACCCTGATATCGAGCTTTGTGAAATCATCAAAATTAATATTCTCCTTTTGCGGTTTAATCATGGCTTTAACGTTTTTATTTTTGGTTTTGACAGCTTCCAGTTTTTTAAGTTGTATTTCAATTTCAGGATCTTCAATTTTTTCGAACAACAATACAGGATTATTTATCTTGTGTCCCGGAGGTAATATATCTATATTACCCGCTTCATTCCATGTCAGTTTCTTGATATTGAGAAATCCGGCAAGCTTATCTGCTGTATACGGGAGGAAGGGATCAATGATAGCTGACAGATTTGCCGTAATCTGCAATGATACATAAAGAATAGTGCTTACCCTGTCCGGTTGAGTCTTAATAATATTCCACGGTTCAGTGTCGGCGAGGTATTTATTCCCCAGCCTGGCATAATCCATGGCATATTTAAGGGCTTCCCTGAAACGGAAGTTTTCAATGCTGTTCCCGACTGAGAGTTTTATTTTGAATATTTCCTCTATTGCCTTCCTGTCATAATCTGTAATTTCTTTTATTTCCGGTACTTTACCTTCATAGTATTTATGTGTAAGCACAAGAGTCCGGTTAACGAAATTCCCGAGAATTGCCACAAGTTCATTATTATTCCTGTTCTGAAAATCTTTCCATGTAAAGTCATTGTCCTTTGTTTCCGGGGCATTGGCACAAAGCACGTAACGAAGGATATCCTGCTTGCCTTTAAAGTCCGTTAAGTATTCGTGCAGCCATACAGCCCAGTTGCGGGAGGTCGAAATTTTATCCCCTTCAAGATTAAGGAATTCATTGGCAGGAACATTGTCAGGAAGCACATAGCTGCCCTCGGTTTTGAGCATTACGGGAAAAATGATGCAATGAAATACAATATTATCTTTTCCGATAAAATGAACCAGCTTTGTATCCTTGTCTTTCCAGTATTTTTCCCACTCGCCTGTCAGCTCTTTTGTTGCTGATATATAACCTATCGGAGCGTCAAACCAGACATACAGCACTTTCCCCTCGGCTCCCTCCAGGGGCACAGGAATACCCCAGTCCAGGTCACGGCTCACTGCGCGTGGCTGCAATCCCTGGTCCAGCCATGATTTACACTGTCCGTATACATTGGCTTTCCAATTTTTATGCTCTTCGAGGATCCATTTTTTCAAAAATGCTTCGTGTTTATCCAGCGGCAGAAACCAGTGCCTGGTTTTTTTCATGACAGGTTCCGACCCGCTTATTGTTGATTTCGGATTTATAAGGTCGGTGGGACTGAGAGATGTTCCGCAGTTCTCACATTGATCACCATAGGCGGAGTCGTTTCCGCAATGGGGACAAATTCCCGTTATATACCTGTCAGCAAGGAACTGGCGTGCTTCTGTGTCATAATACTGCTTGGTTGTTTTTTCTATGAATTCACCATTACCGTGCAGCGTCGTAAAGAAGTCAGATGCCAGTTGGTAATGCGTTTTTGATGTTGTCCTGGAATATATATCAAATGAAATTCCAAAATCCGCAAAGGCCTTTTTGTTCATATTATGATACCTGTCGACGATATCCCGGGGTGTCACTCCTTCCTGCCTGGCTTTGATAGTTATGGGCACTCCGTGTTCGTCCGAGCCACAAACAAAAACCACATCTTCATTTTTTAGTCTCAGGTACCTTACATATATGTCAGCAGGTATATAAGCTCCGGCCAGATGCCCGATATGTATCGGTCCGTTTGCATAGGGAAGAGCCGCCGTTACAAGATGTCGCTTATAATTTTTCATCTAAGACTAAAAATTTTTAGTGGCAATTAATTTTCTGTAAAGTACATAAAGATTTATTAAATTGCCAAAGATATTTAAACCTGATGATTTAAGAAAACAGATTGGTTTATGATTACGCCTCCTTTTTTACAGAAAAATGACAAGATTGGCATCGTGGCCCCTGCAGGGGTGATATCACAGAAGAAGGTAGCTCATGCCGTTAAGGTATTTGAAAGCTGGGGGCTGAACGTTGAACTGGGCAGTAACATTTTTAGGAGAAAAAATACCTTTGCCGGCAGTGACAAGCAGCGTAAGGATGACTTCCAGGATATTATTGCCAGGCAGGATATAAGGGCTGTTATTTGTGCAAGGGGCGGATACGGAGCAATAAGGGTGATTAATAAAATCGACTTCAGCAAGTTCATACAAAGTCCGAAGTGGATTGTAGGATTCAGCGATATCACAGTATTTCATACATGCCTGCAGAAAACCATTAAATGTGAAAGCATACATGCTGTCATGCCCGGCAGCTTTTCCGAAAGCGAGCTTGAAAGTAAATCGCTCAGTTCATTAAAAAATGTTCTATTCGGGGGTGATATCAGCTACAAAATACCTTCGCATACCCTGAACAGGAAAGGGGAAGCAGAAGGCACATTAATCGGCGGCAATTTATCGGTTTTATACAGCCTGCAGAGTACAAATCTTGAAATTGATACCGATGACAAGATTCTCTTTATTGAAGATGTCAATGAATACCTTTATCATGTTGACAGGATGATATCAAATTTGAAGCTTAGCGGTAAGCTTACTAATCTAAGGGGGCTGGTAGTGGGACATATGAGCAGGATGAAAGACTCGCCCATTGCTTTCGGAGAGAGTGCTTATGAGATAATACACAGGATTGTAAAGGATTACAGTTACCCGGTTATTTATAATTTTCCCGCCGGGCATATTAAACCAAATATGGCATTAATACTGGGAAGAAGAATAAAGATGAGTGTCGATGCCGGGGCAAGTAAGGTAATTTTCGATAATTCCTGATTGTTAATGTCACGGCGTATAGTTCTTGGCAAGAAAGGTGAAGCACTGGCAGCAGAATATTTAAAATCCAAAGGATACAGGATCCTTGAGATCAACTGGAGGTCCGGTCACAGGGAAGTAGATATTATAGCATGGGATAATAATCAGATAGTGTTCATCGAGGTAAAGACCCGCACCGGCATTTATTCCGGCAATCCTGTTGAGGCCGTTGATTTTCAGAAGCAGAGATTACTAATAGATGCGGCAGAAGATTATATAAATTTAAACAACATAGACCTGGAGACAAGATTTGATATTATCACGGTCATTATTGACGGTAAAAGCCACAGCATTAACCATATTTGTGAAGCTTTTTATTCAGGTCTGAATTGAGAATATATAAACAAG
>CAZHQW010000015.1:9692-56082 GCA_964534745.1 uncultured Bacteroidales bacterium | reverse complement strand
GACAAATACCAAGGAACTTGGTAAGGACTATATTATTTACAAAAACCGCAGAGACAATTATTACAATGTATTCCATCTCGTTTTATATTTATTTATTCCAAATCCTTATCATGATATTTTCTTACTGAGCCTGTTCATAAGCATAATAAGGAAGCCCAGAGCAAGAAATGCACCGGGCGGACTGACAAACAGAAGTATGCCGTCGCCCTTGATGAACTTTATATTGAAAATAGATCCGCTTCCCAGTATTTCGCGAACACTCCCAAGAAGAAGAAGGGCAAAAGTAAAGCCAAGTCCGATTCCCAGTCCGTCAATAAGGGAGGTTATGACACTGTTTTTTGAAGCAAACGCTTCGGCTCTCCCCAGTACAATGCAGTTAACAACGATAAGCGGAATAAAAATTCCAAGCTGGTCATACATGCTTGGTTCAAAATGAGGACCGGGAGTATTCAGAAATGCCTTCATCAGCAGGTCTACAATAGTTACAAATGAGGCAATAATTACTATATATGACGGTATTCTCACTTTATTGGGAATTAGCCGGGCTATCAGCGACACAACAAGGTTTGACATAACAAGGACAAAGGTGGTGGCCAGGCCCATGCCAATGCCGTTAATGGCGGAATTGGTAGTACCCAGAGTGGGGCATAATCCCAGGAACAAAACAAAGACAGGATTTTCCTTTATAAATCCTTTTGTGAAATTCTTAAGCTGGCTCATTTTTTATTTCCTTTCATTAATGCATTATAGGCATTTTCCAAAGCTTTACAGTATGCACGCGAGGTAATGGTTGATGCCGTAATTGCATCCACATCACCGCCGTCCTTGGTGACACTAAGCTTAAAATCCGCGGGATTTTTGCCCTCAAATTGAACGCTCCAGTCAGATTTTGACTTTAATATCTTATCGCCCAGTCCGGCCGTTTCTTTATTTTCAAGCACAGCCACCTTGTTTATTGTTCCGTCAGGCAGAAATCCGACAATAAGCCTCATCTCCCCGCCATATCCCTGTGAGCTTGTTTCAATGGCAATACCCTTAATTTCACCGTTTTTGACAGCAGGATAAAAATTAAAGGTGTCTTTTTCATAGGCAACCTTGTACATTTCGTCCAGGGGCTTATTATTAAATTCCGGCAATACTATATTAAAGGCCATTGTCCTTTTATAAAGCAATGCTGATTCGATTGGTTCCCTGGTTAATTCGTAGATATAGCCCAGTGTTGCTGATGACAGCAAGGTCACCAGGAACAGAGTTAGTACCATATTTACGAAAGTAGATTCTTTTCCAGCCATTTTTCACCTCCTATCCGAAGCGTTTGGGTTTGATATATCTGTTAATAAGAGGGACAAATCCGTTCATTATAAGTATAGCGAAAGCGACACCCTCGGGATAGCTGCCAAAGACCCTTATCAGCACTACAATCACGCCTATCCCGATACCATATATTATCATGCCCCTTGGCGTCATTGGCGATGTAACATAATCGGTGGCCATGAATATGGCTCCAAGCATGAGGCCTCCCGTGAGTATATGAAATACAGGGTCTGCCATATGGAATACCTTAATTTCTTCGCTTGCATCCTTAAATTTCAGTACCGGCAGATTAAGGTTCAGGGCACCTGATATAATTTCATGTCCCTCTTTGCTGAAAATCCACAGCAGGCCGGTTAATATAAACACGCTCCCTATAACAGATACCGGTATATGCCAGGTAATGATTTTTCTTATCAGCAGGTAGGCACATCCGATAAGAAGTGCAAAGGCCGCTATCTCACCCAGGGAGCCGCCGATATTTCCGAGAAACATATCCAGGTAGTCAAGCTTTTCTGTATTCAGCAGACTGGCAATGCTTTTGCCGCTTTTTATACCTTCTTTAATCAGACTAAGGGGTGTGGCCCCGGTAAAGGCATCCAGCTTGTCAGCAGGAATTATATACGGTGTATCCCAGCCGGCAGGTCTCGGGAATACAGTCATTGCAGTGGGAAATGATATTAACAGGAATATACGGCCAACCAGTGCGGGATTAAAAGGATTATTCCCCAGTCCCCCGAAGGTCATCTTACCTATTCCTATGGCCACGAGGCTGCCAATAACAATTATCCACCAGGGTGTGTTTGACGGCAGGTTGAATGCCAGCAGCAATCCGGTGACTACTGCCGAGCAATCAGTTATCCTGACCCCGGTCTTAAGGATATATTTCTGTATCACGAACTCAAAAAGGACACATGATGTAACAGAGACGGCAGTTACGATTACCACGCCTATTCCATAATACATAAGAGAGGTAATAAATGCAGGTACGAGAGCAATTATTACTCCCAGCATTAGCTTTCGGATAGAATAATTGCCGGATATATGCGGAGACTGTGATATCGTAAGTAGTCTGTTCATAGTTATTTTGTTGGTCTTATTATCTTACTTACCGCGGTTTTACCCAGCCTGATATAATCGAGCAGGGGCCGGTTTGAGGGACATATAAAACTGCAGGAGCCGCACTCTATGCAATCCAGCACCTTATCAGATTCAAGCCTTTCATATAGATTCTTCTGCGACAGACCCATCAGCAGGTAAGGTTCCAGTCCCATGGGACATACGGAAACACACTTGGAACATCTTATGCAGGGCTCGGTCTTTTTTCTAAGCGATTCCGATTCAGGAAGAATTGTTATTCCTGAGCATCCTTTGGTAACAGGAATGCTTGGATCACTGAGTGCCTTGCCCATCATCGGTCCCCCGTATAATATTTTGCCTGCATCATCCGGTAATCCCCCTGCTTCTTCAATAAGCATTGATATGGGGGTTCCTATCCTTACCCTGAAGTTAGAAGGCTCTTTAACTGATTTGCCTGTTAATGTTACAATTCGCTCAAACAGCGGTTTATTTTTTTGAACAGCCTCATATACTGCCAGGGTAGTGCCAACATTAAAAGCAACAACGCCGACGTCGATGGGCAGTCCCCCTGAAGGCACTTCCCTGTTAAGCAGGGCCTTAATAAGTTGTTTTTCACCTCCCTGGGGATATTTAACTCTGAGTGCATAAACGTCTATACCGTCGTATCCTTTTGCTATAGCTCTTATATGGCTGATTGCATCAGCCTTGTTATTTTCAATTCCAATCAGTGCCCTTTTAACTTTTAGTGCCTTCTTGAGGAGGCTGACACCAACCAGAAGCTCTTCGCCATTCTCAAGCATAAGGGCATGATCGGCAGTAAGGTAGGGCTCACATTCGACGCCGTTTATTATGAGATATTCTGTTTTTTTTCCTCTTGGAATATTAAGTTTCACATGGGTGGGGAAAGTCGCCCCTCCCAGTCCGACTATGCCTGATTCCGTTATCTTTTTTATTATTTCATCTGATGACAGTGAGAACTCTTTAATCAATTTCTTGTCCCTGTCAATATCCTCAATCCACTCGTCACCTTCAACGTTTATAAGTATTGCCTTTCTTTTATAGCCGCTGCTGTCAATGAAAGCATCAATTTTTGCTATTTTCCCGGATACAGAGGAATGGATATTGCTTGACACATACCCTTCACTTTTTGCTATCAGCTGTCCCGTCTTCACACTCTCGCCTGCTTCAACAACCGGACGCGAAGGTGAACCCAGATGCTGAGACAAAGGTATGGTAACAGATTTGGGAAGCGGCAAGTCCCTGATTGCGGATTTATCGCTCAGTTTATTCTCAGGCGGATGAATGCCTCCTTTTACAAATGTTTTTAACACTTCAGCTTCAGCTTTAAACAAATTCCCGATATAGTATTCTAATCATTTTTATCCTTTTCCGTATTATTATCTGTTACCACCGTTGTCTGTCCTGTCCCTTCTTCTTCGGTTTTTTCCTTTTTCGGCGGAAACCCTGTTTCGATAATACTGTTTGTCGGACATTCAGGTGCACATTTACGGCAAAGCCTGCATTTTTCAGAATCTATAAATGCAAGGTTATTACTCATTGTTATGGCCTCCCAGGGGCAGACATTAAAACACTTAAAGCAGCCAATGCAGGCCACCGAGCAGCTCTTCCTGGCAGGACCGCCTTTATCCACGTTCATGCAGGCGACGTATATCTTCCTGTCTTTTTTATTTCTTTTACGCAGCTCAAAAAGGTTCCTCGGACACTCCTTAACGCAGGCACCGCATGCGGTGCAATTCTCGTCAGTCACCACCGGCAGTCCCGTTTCCTTATCCATATGCAGTGCATCAAACTTGCATACCTCAACGCAGTCGCCATAGCCCAGGCATCCGTATTCACATGCCTTATCTCCCCCGTAAAGCGCAGCAGCAATTGAGCATGTCTGAGAGCCGTCATACCTGTTTGTTCTCGGCCTGTATTCGCAGGTACCATTGCATCTGAGGACAGCTACCCTGGGTTCCTGTGCCACTGCAACCTTGCCCAGGAGCTCAGCTATCCTGTTCATTGTCTCGTTTCCGCCAACCGGACAGTACAGTCCTTCAAAATCCTCCGATTTAACCAGGGCTTCGGCAAAGTTCCTGCAACCCGGGAAGCCGCAGCCCCCGCAATTTGCTGCTGGCAGCTCTTCCTCAACTTCCGATATACGTGGATCTTCATGTACCTTAAATCTCTGGGCTACAAGAAATAGAATAAGAGCCGATGCTAATCCCAGTGCAGTCAGAGAAATGACAGTATATAAAAAAATCGAACTCATAAGGGCTGGCCTTTGGTAAAGCTAATTTTTATTTTTTTCTTTATAATATGCCTGAGAGAATACAGGATCAAATAGTATGGTACAAGCATCAGCAATGAAGCCGTTCCGGCTATTATTTCGCTGAATCCGGTTACGAGAAAAACAACAATAGAAACCAGAACAATAATTAAGGGCAGCAGGTAGCTTAGCAACAAAGCTTTGTAACCCGCTGATTTTTCAATCATTAAATTTACTGTATCACCAACTGAAAAGCTGCCTGATTTATCGGTAAGTTCGATAAGGTTGTCCCTGTTGTCTTTTATATTACATAATGATTTGGCCTGACAATTGTCGCAGGCTGACAATGGCTGGACTCTTATTTTAATTTTGCTGTCTGAAATATCTTCAATAATTCCTTTCTGCTCTATACAATCATTAGCATTCATCTTATTTCAGATTTCAAAGAAAAAATACAAAATTATACATGTTATCACAAGGAAGATTGCTTTTAAACATTTTTTAAATAATTTAGGATGAATATAAATAATATGCCTGATATACTCGAACAAAAAGTAGTTTTTTCATTCATAGGTGAAGCTATCTGATTCTTGATGTCAGGGCATATTTATGTCCTTCTATGGAGCTTATCCTGGCTTTGATTGACCCGACAAGGATGGGAGATTCAGCATATAAGGGTATACGGTTTTTATCATTGGTAACCCATATGCTCATATATTCGCCACCCTTAAAAACAGATCCTGCTACAAGGAAGACGCTGAATTTAATACATTCAAATTCTCCAAAACGCCTTATCCTGATGTTTTCTATCCCCTGGTACCTGAAGTAGATATTCTCAAGGATATTATCCAGCAGGATTGTAACCGGTATCGTGTCGCCGGGTTTGTATTTTGTATAATCTATATTCCTTGAATAATAAGATATTGATACCATATCAAAAGTGCACTCAGTAATATCAATGGTATCTAATTTTTCGGGTTTTCCTGGCCTTTTATAACTTGTCAGGGCATATCCCCTGCTCCTGTTAAAAATATATTTATATCTGAATTTGTATCCCCCTTCATTTACGTCACGGATAAAAAAGTAGGGTTTTAATGTCACAGGATGGACCCATGACTCGTACCTGTCACGTACCTTAAAAAACCAGTCCCAGCTGCTGTAGGTTGTTCCGGAACCGGACAGGTGCAGGCAAGGCTTATTAAAAATACTGGTTTCATTTACCCTGAATGTTACTTCTCCAACCTCTGTCCATATAATAAACCAGTTATAGGATACGGTATATGTAATTTCTTCGCCGCTTTCAAATGCCCTGTTCCTTATCGAGCATTCTTCGTACTGGGCGTATAGCACGTTGACGGCAGCCACACCTAACGTTAATGATAGCAAGATTTTCAATTTTCCCATATATATAATCAGCTTATTTTTTAACGGGTGATATAGCAAATGAAGTATAAATTATTCAAGTAATATACCGGGGAAGATATTGATTATTATTCTGTTTCGATGAAGTTGAACTTGGTCTCCAGGATTGATTCATAATATTCTCCTCTTTCCATGATATCGTCGTCACCCTCTTCATAGTACCAGTTTATAGTGATCTTATGGCCCTTTTTAGATACATCTACCAGCGCTCTCAGTATGTGCAAAATAGCTTTCGAGGAGCCGCTATTAAAATATTCAAGTTCTATATCAACAGTTGTGGATTCAGGTGGATGCTGGCAATAATGAAAGATCCATTCATACAGATCATCGTAAAATTTTGTTGCATCTTCAGGTATTGACCTTCCGCTAATTTTTATCCTCCCGTCAACATTGAAAGATACTTCAGGTGTCTTTTTTGTGCTTTCAATTAGCAGATTATCCATGAAATTAATAATAGAAAGAATTTATAATGAAAACAATTCAAGTCGATTAAATAGTTAACAATAATAACAAATTTATATTAAAAATAATATTTTCTATTTGTGAAAATGTTAAATAGTTTCAACAATAACAATAATATTAAAAACAATAAGCGCCTATTTTAAAATAATTTAAAGATGTTGGGGATTATTGGCCACTATTGTTAATAAAATTATATAAATTATATTTTCAGCCTGGCTGAAGGTGTGACATCATGGTTTGAATACTTGCGGCCCAGGTATTTATAGTATCCTGTTACGGCAATCATAGCCGCATTATCGGTTGAATATTCAAATTCAGGGATATAAACATTCCAGTTACTTTTTCTCCCTTCATCAATTATACGCTGCCGAAGCTCAGAGTTTGCCGATACTCCGCCTGCTATAGCTATCTCTTTAATACCCTGTTCTTCCGATGCTTTTATAAGCTTATCAAGAAGTATAGTAATAATTGAATTCTGGATGGACGCACAGATATCATTCAGATTATTTGATATGAATTCCCCGTCTTCTTTTATCCTGTCCCTGATGAAATAGAGAAAAGCAGTCTTTAAGCCGCTGAAGCTGAAATCGTAATTCCTGATGTCGGGTTTACTGAGTCTGTAGGCAAGGGGATTCCCGTTTTTTGCATGCTTATCTATATAGGGTCCGCCAGGATATGGCAATCCTATTACTTTTGCACATTTATCGAATGCTTCGCCTGCAGCATCATCAAAAGATTGTCCGATAAGTTCCATCTCGAGGTAATCTGTCACAATTACCAGCTGTGTATGGCCTCCTGAAACAAGGAGGCACAGGAAGGGAAATACCGGGAGGCTTTTATTTTCATTCTTCCTGATTATAAAATTTGACAATATATGGGCATGCAGATGGTTTACCCCGATTAAGGGAATGTTTAGAGACAGTGAAAGACCTTTTGCAAAGGATGTGCCCACAAGAAGCGCACCCATTAATCCGGGTCCCCTGGTAAATGCAACGGCACTTATGTCATCCTTTGTTTTCCCCGCTTCTGAGAGAGCCTTTTCAACAACCGGGATAATATTTTGCTGGTGTGCCCTTGAAGCAAGTTCAGGAATAACTCCTCCATACCATTTGTGTACATCCTGTCCGGCAATTACATTTGATAAAATATATCCGTTTTCAACTAACGCAGCAGCAGTGTCATCGCATGAAGTTTCAATTCCTAAGATGGTAGTAATCATTAATTTAATTAATATTGTAAATTATTAAACTTTTTTTATTTTTTTTGCGTTCAGAAATATAAAAGCCCAAAGGTATTAAAAAGATAATTAAAATATTATTCATAGTCTTCCTGGTAATAATAGTATTGCTTTCATGCTGCTTTATTCTCCTTCAGAACTCGAGGATCCAGACATACGTGGCAAAGAAGATCAGTGAGGTAATTTCTGAAAATCTCAAGACACGTTTCACAATTGAATCTGTTGACATAACATTCTTTAACAAGGTCAGGCTGAACAAGTTTTATATTGAGGATTTAAATCACGACACTCTGTTGTATGCTGACAGGGTCAGTGCCTCGATACTGAAATGGCCCGGCAAAAAACGCATACCTGTGAATACGCTTACTCTCGACAATGCTACATTTCGCCTTGCCAGAGATTCAGCAGGCACATTAAATCTGACATTTATTATTGATGCTATAAGCAGAAAAGATACAACCAGTCCGGCCAGGGTTCTGACTATCAGGAACATAAAAATTAAGGACAGTAAATTCGCCCTTATCCTTGATAATTCAGATAAAGGAAAGGAAGGTATTGACTTCTCAAATCTGGTGCTGGCAGATTTCAATACTAACATCAGAAGGCTGAGTAAGGATGCCGATACGGTAAACTTCGTAATTAAATCATTGAGCTTCAGGGATCATAGCGGATTTGAAGTCGAAAATCTTTATTCCAAAACAAGCATATGTAAAAGCCATCTTGATTTTAAGAGCGTGATCATAAAAACACAGTTGTCTAAAATACTTGCGGAGAAGATAATATTAAGGTTTGACAGTTTTAAGGATTTTGATAAGTCTGTGCTTTATGATAAGGTCAGGCTTGACATTTTGCTATACCCTTCAGAGCTTAATCTTAGTGATCTTGCTTTTTTTGCCCCCGGCATAGGGAGTTCAGCACAGCAGCTTAATCTGTCAGGTGAGATTAAAGGTCATATAAGTAATCTCAAGGGCAGGAATATTAATATTAGCTACGGGGAAAATTCAGAGATTACCTGTGAATTTAATTCAAACGGTTTGCCTGATTTTAAAGAAACCTTCCTTTACATAAATCTTGAAAAATTCAGAACCACGGTCAGTGACCTGGCATCCCTTAAACTACCGGGAGGCGTCAATTTTGACCTTTCAAAAGGATTTAAGGAACTGACAGACATCAGTTATAAGGGGAAGTTTACCGGATTTATAGATGATTTTGTAGCGTACGGGGATATGAAATCCAACCTTGGAAAAATTTTTACAGACCTGTCATTTAAACCCGACACCAATAATTATTTCACATTCAAGGGACAGTTAAAGGCTGAACAATTCAACATAGGAAAACTTCTGGGCAATGAAAAAAATATAGGAATGGTCACTCTCAATGTTATAGCTGACGGATACAGCTGTTCCGGAAAAACAATAAATGCAGAGATCAATGGTATTATTAACAGTCTTGAGATCAAGAAATATAAATACCAGAATATAAAACTGTCAGGCATCCTGTCCGATAAAACCTATAACGGTTCGATAATTATAAATGACCCGAATGTAAATCTTGAATTTATGGGTATTGTTGATTTTTCAAGTGATATTTATGATGTTGATTTTACAGCAAATGTTTCACGCGCCAATTTATTCGCCCTTAATTTTGACAGGAAAGACTCGGTGAATATGGTCTCATTTTTTATAAGGGCCAATGTTCAGGGCAGTTCAATTGACAACCTGAACGGTGAGGTAACATTGCTTAACTCCCTTCTGACAAAAAAGGACAAACAGATCCAGATATATGATTTCAGCGTTTATGCAAAGAACAACGAAGATTCCAATTCACTTGTGATACGCTCGGATATTCTTGACGCTGACATATACGGAAGCTACCAGTTAGCCCAGGTCAGGGAATCACTGAACAGGTTTATCTACTCATACCTCCCCTCTTTTGTTAATTCAGAATCTGCTATGATTGATGAGTTTAGGAACGGATTCCATTTCACTGTCAATTTTAAGAAAACCAAGCCTATTTTTGAATACTTTTTGCCTCAGTATTATATTGCAGAGAACACTGTATTTAAAGGGAGATTTGATCCTGATATAAATAACCTGTCTTTGTTTATTCAGTCGCCCAGGCTTGAATTTTTCGGGAATATATGGAAAAATGTGTATTTCAACTGCCAGTCGAATGACAGTATATTTTCTGTTGTTTCGGGCAGCCAGAGCCTGACAGCAAAAGACAAGATAAATCTCGAGAATTTTACTATTTACTCGGATATAAGCAATGACAGTGTTAATCTTATGATCCGCTGGAATAACTGGGATACTGTACTTTATAAAGGTATAATCAAGGCGGTAACAAGGTTTATAAAAGAACCCGGCCACAAATCACCGCTTATATCTTTAAATATCCTTCCCACAGAAATTATAACTACTGATACATTATGGAATATTAACAGATGTCAGATACTCATTGACAGCACAAGTATCCTTGTGGACAATTTTAAAGTAAGTCATAATGACCAGTCTCTCAAGCTCGATGGTAAGATATCTTCAAAACCGGCTGATAAAATTGTAATGGAATTTAACAACTTCAACCTGGGAAATATAAATATTTTTACCAGGTCCGAGGGCATGGAAATAAAAGGCATACTTAACGGTAATGCCGAAGTTTCAAATTTTTACAGTAATCCCGTGTTTTATTCAAGACTTGCTGTTGACACACTGGTTATTAATGATGAAAGGCTGGGACATACAATAATAAACTCAGCCTGGAATAACGATAAAAAGTCAATTAGTATTGATGCAGTAGCAAAACGTGGACAGCTGAATACAATAGCAATAAGTGGCGATTATTTTCCAAAGGATGAAGGTAAACTTAAAATTGATATTGAAATGAATAAGCTGCGCCTGGATATAATAAATCCATACTTGCAAGCTGTTTTTGCCGATTGCCGGGGTATAGCATCAGGCAATCTGTCTCTGGCTGGAAATATATCGGAACCAATACTTAACGGGGATCTGAAATTCCAGAAAACTGCATTTACTATCAGTTATCTTAACACCAGGTATAACTTTACGGACCGGATAAAAATAATTAATAACAATATATTCTTCAGCAATATAAAGCTCATTGACATCTACGGCAACTTTGCCTATTTAAACGGTATTATTCAAAGCAGTTATCTGAGGGATTTCAATTTTAACCTTAAGATTGACGCTGAGAACCTGTTATTCCTGAACACTACACAGTCGGATAATACTCTTTTTTATGGGACTGCTTTTGCCACGGGATTTGTAACATTAAAGGGGGCGCCCCAAGATGTAATAATTGATGCTGGAGTGCGTACTGACAAAAATACAAAGTTCTATATTCCCCTGTCTGATGAAAGTGAGATATCGCAATATAATTTTGTGACTTTCCTTTATGAAGACACGGCAGGAAAGGTTGAGGATGATGCAAGGGAATATAAAGTCGACCTGTCAGCCCTAAATCTGAATGTGGATCTTGAGGTTACGCCTGATGCAGAGGTACAGCTTATTTTCGATCCAAAGGTTGGCGATATTATAAAAGGCAGGGGATATGGCAATCTTAATTTGCAGGTCAACACACTGGGCAAGTTTAATATCTTTGGTGAGTATCATATTGAGGAGGGCGATTATTTGTTTACAATGCAGAATGTTATTAACAGGAAGTTTAATATTGACAACGGTATTATAAGATGGAACGGTGATCCCCTGGATGCATATATAGATATTAAAGCCATATATCCGACAAAAGCATCTCTTTACGATTTGTTTGGCACGGAGCTGCCGGGCGAGGAAGCCGGAACAGGTAACGGGGAGAGCGCTTACAGGCGAAAGACAACCGTTTACTGCCAGCTGCTTATGACAGACAAGCTTATGAAGCCGAATATTAAATATAATATTTATCTGCCGTCGCTTGATGATGAGACAAGAGCACTGGTGAATAATGAAATAAATACTGAAGAGGAACTGAATAAGCAGTTCATATCACTGCTCGTATTAAACAGGTTCATGCCCAAGAATAATGAACAGGTTTTACCTTTGTCGAGCTATTCAAATGTTGCGGGTGTCAATGCCAGCGAATTTCTGTCAAACCAGCTCAGCAACTGGCTGTCTCAGATAAGCAGCGATTATGACATAAGGGTAAATTACCGCCCTGGCTTCGATGACCAGATGACCAACGATGAAGTGGAGCTGGCGTTGTCAACACAGCTGTTAAATGACAGGCTCAGCATTAACGGGAATGTTGATGTTACCACCAATGCCACTGCCGAATCTTCGAATAATATTGTAGGTGATTTTGACGTCGACTATAAAATAACTGAAAAGCTGCGGCTTAAAGCATATAACCATTCAAATGACAAGCTCCTTACTGAACTGTCTCCATATACCCAGGGTGTAGGGGTGGTGTTCAAGGAAGAATTCAATAACCTCGGCGAATTATGGAAAAGATACGTCAAATCACTTTTCAGGAAGAGCGAAAAAAGTACCTTAAAAAAATAGTTAATAACTATAAATAAAAAATATTATTCAATTATAATCGTTTTAATATTTTTGGCAAAACTCTATAATAAGAAATAATTATGTTAATGTTATTACAATCAGATACATCTTTGGCGGCTGCTAAAGCTCTTGAAACTAAAAGCCTTTCAGGAGAAACCATCAAATTTATTGATCTGGCTATAAAGGGTGGCTGGATAATGATTCCCATACTTTTGCTGTCCATAGTAGCGGTTTACCTTTTCTTTGAAAGGTGGGGCGCCATATCAAGGGCATCGAAGGTTGATATTAACTTTATGAACAGGATAAAGGATTACATTCATGACGGTAAGCTTGATTCTGCGCATGCCTTATGTCAATCATACATTAATCCGGTTGCCCGGATGATCGAGAAAGGTGTCAGCCGTATAGGCCGGCCATTAAATGATATCAGTGCGGCAATTGAGAATGTTGGCAAGCTGCAGATCTACCAGCTTGAGAAAGGATTGCCCTTGCTGGCTTCAGTAGCAGGAGGGGCGCCAATGCTCGGATTTCTGGGTACAGTAATGGGTATGATCCGTTCTTTTAAAGAAATGTCAGAGGTAGGGGGACAGGTAGTTGTAAAACAGTTATCCGGTGGAATATACCAGGCCCTGGTAACCACGGTAGCAGGTCTTATAGTGGGCATACTGGCTTATTTTGCCTATAATTTGCTGGTATCAAAAGTTGAAAAGGTTATTTTCCAGCTTGAGGCTACAAGCACTGAATTTATGGATCTGCTGAATGAACCGGCAGATAAATAATTGATATAAAGAAAGTTTATGGCTATCAGTTCCAGAAATAAGATAAACGTCTCATTTAGCATGGCAGGGATGTCTGATGTGGTATTCCTGTTGCTGATCTTTTTTATGCTGACATCTACACTTATTGTCCAGCATGCATTGGAATTAACACTGCCGCAGAGCACTAACCAGGTGGAAGAAACACCTGTGGTAAAAGTCATAATCAATGATAAGCAACAGTTTTTCGTTGAGAAGGAACAGGTTTTTTCGGACGATGAGCTCGAATCAATGCTGGTAGAGAGGCTCAAATACAGGACAGAACCCGTAATATCCCTGTGGGCTGACGAAAAAGTTCCGCTGTTCCAGGTTGTGAAAGTTATGAACATTGCCAAGGATAACAGGTATAAACTGATACTTGCCACTCAGCAGGAGCGTCCAAAAGAAAAGTAAGAAAATCTTAAAGCTATGCCTAAAGATAGAAATGGCATATTGGGGACCATAATTTTCCACAACCTGGTCATACTTATCCTGATCTTTTTCGGATTTACCAGGCCAATTGAACCTATGGGCTCAGGTGATATAGTGATTAATTTTGGTAATGAATCTTCCGGCAGCGGGATAACGGAGCCTGCTGAGACACCTGAAGCAAATGAAGTTACTCAGCCTTCAGTGCCCCCTTCGCAGGCAATAACTGTTGAAGATGCGAGTGAAGATATACAGGTACAGGATTATCAGAAAGCACCGGCGGTGGCACCCAAAAAAACTGAAAAAAAACAGAATATCAAAAAGGTCAGTGAGGCCCCGGCAGAGGTAGAAAAGAAGGAAGAAAAGCCAAGGCAGGCTGATAAGCGTGCTTTATATACGGGTAAAAGTAAATCACAGTCTTCGGAGAGCTCCGAAGGGACAGGGGGACAAACAGGCAACCAGGGCAGCCCTGAGGGAAGTGTTGATTCAGATAGTTACGCTCTGGGGACAGGAGGTATATCATTTGATCTTGAAGGACGGGGTAGCGTATCACTCCCCAAGCCCGAACTGAACTACCAGAAGCAGGGCATAGTTGTAGTGGAGATAACAGTTGACAGGCAGGGTAATGTTACAAATGTCAATCCGGGAGTTAAGGGCTCAACAACACTGGACACCTATCTTCTTAATGCAGCCAGGTCAGCAGCGCTGAAATCAAAATTTACTGCCCGTCCCGACGCCCCCTTTCATCAGAAGGGTTATATCACTTACCATTTCAAGCTTCAGTCCGGTAACTTTTAAGATAAATCTTTCAATCCCGCTTTTTTTAGCTTTTTTTTGTCGATGAGCGATAAATTATTGAAAAGTGTATTCTTATCACTTAATATCCTGGTCAGTATTCTTTTAATGTTGTTGCGCGGATTGCTGTCCCTGTTTCTTACAATATGGGCAATCTCCCTGAACTGGTCCTTAAGTGATTTGTATTTCCATCTTTTTCTCAGCATGGGTGCCAGCATTTCCCTGTATGTATCGTAATCGTTGTTATAATACCACTTAACTCCGGTATAACTGAGGAATTTACTGTTTTTGGGCTGCATCGAGATGTCAAGTCCGGTTACCGGACAGGTTTTTTTCCTTCCTGCACCTCGCTTTCTCGAGCGCCCTGAAACATCATCCGTTGCTTCATGATGCTGGAATAGCCTGATAATGTTTGAGTAAACCTTATTTAGTAAACTGTCACCCATTTGATATATTCATTCTCGACACAATGCAATTTAGAAAATTAATAGGCCTTTGTCAAATTATTTATTTTCGATTTTAAATTAGTTTGACGTAAATTTGCAGGAATTTTCGGGTAATGAGATATAATCTGGTAACATTGGGATGTCAAATGAACAAGTCCGATAGCGAGCGCTTCCGGACCGTAATTGAGGGTATGGGTTATAAGTGGACTGATGATGAGGGGGAGGCTGACCTGCTGGGCGTGCTTGCATGTTCTGTCAGGCAGAAGGCCATTGATAAGGTCTTCTCAAGGATTTACAAATGGAACAAATGGAAAAACAACAGAAATATCATTACATTCCTTTCGGGATGCATACTGAAAGCCGATGAGGAGAGGTTTTTGAAACTATTCGATATTGTATTTAATATCAGTGATCTGCAGCATCTGCCGGATATGATAAGCCACTATGGAATTGTAACTCCGGCAAACAGGCTGGAATACAGGAAAGAGAAGATCAGCGAATTCTGGAATATATCACCATCATATATATCTTCGTTTGAAGCATTTGTCCCTATTCAGAACGGCTGCGACAAGTTTTGCACCTTCTGCGCCGTTCCTTATACACGCGGACGTGAAATATCAAGACCATCGGCAGAGGTCATGGAAGAGGTAAAACATTTGGTGGACAAAGGCTACAAATCTGTTACCTTGCTGGGGCAGAATGTCAACTCTTACGGACTGGACAAAAAGGGAGATGAGATATCATTTGCCGGACTTCTTAAAGATATCGGTGAATTTGGCATGAAAACGGACAGGGACTTCTGGGTCTACTTCACGTCGCCTCATCCCAGGGATATGAATGCTGAAGTGATTGACACAATAGCCCGGTACGGGTGCCTGGCCAACCATATTCACCTGCCTCTTCAGTCCGGTGACAATGAGGTGCTGAAAAAGATGAACAGGAAACATACCATTGAACAGTACAGGGAGATCATTAACCTGGCAAGGGAGAGAATCCCGGGGGTGACAATATTTACGGATATAATTGTCGGATTTGCAGGTGAAAGTGAAGAGCAGTTTGAAAATACAAGGAAGATAATGGAAGAATTGAAGTTTAATATGGCCTATATTGCCCAGTATTCGCCACGTCCCGGTGCTGTGAGTTCGGGGTGGACCGATAATGTTCCTGCGGAAACAAAAAAACAGCGGCTCCATAACCTGACAGGTGTATTAAAGACGTATTCGGCAGCCTATAATAAAGATCTGATTAATAATAAGATAAAAGTACTTGTTACGGGCAAGGACAGGAAACCAGGATATTTGTCAGGAATAACCGAAGGAAGGATTGTAATAAGGTTCAGGTCAGATGATGTTTCCCTGATAGGCAGTTTTGTATATATAATGATAACCTCAGCGGCTGAATTTGCCGTGGAAGGAGAATTGATCCACAAAGCAAAGACCCAACCGGCATGACCATGAAAAGGAAAGTTGCCTTTAAGACACTTGGCTGCAGGTTAAACCAGTCTGAAAGTGATTCGCTGATGACTGACTTTTCCGGCGCAGGCTATGAAATAGTTGATTTTGGCAGTGATGCTGATGTATATATTATAAATACCTGTACTGTAACCGGACAGAGTGATCACAAGTCCAAGAATTATATCAACCAGGCCTGCCGCAGAGAAGGATCACGTATAGTGGTTGTTACCGGATGCATGGTAAAAAGCCAGGCTGAATATCTTACAGGGCGCAATGATATTGAATATATTGTCGATAACAGAACAAAAAGCTCGCTATTTCAACTGGTAGATAATCATATAAACGGGAATCCATCAGGAGCAAATGATTTGAAAGCCGACCTTTTTGGTTTTACCCCTGCAGAAAAGGGTTATCATACACGGGGCTTTGTGAAGATAAATGACGGATGTAATAACAACTGTTCATATTGCATCGTACCTTTTGTGAGAGGAAGAGCAGTAAGCAGGCCCCCAAAAGATATTATTGATAATATAGAGAGGCTGATTATTGCAGGCTATAAGGAAATAGTATTAACCGGTGTAAATATAAGTTGTTACAGCTATGATGGTTCAAACTTCGATGATCTTGTTGAAATGGTTTTGAAGATCCCGGGCGATTTCAGGGTGAGGATTTCCAGTGTCGAGCCTGAAGGATTCGGTGATAAGTTTATAGAGCTGTTTGATGATCCCAAATTATGCCCTCATCTCCATCTTTGCCTCCAGAGCGGTTCGGATAATATACTTTCGAAAATGTACAGGGTATACAATACGGCAGACTACCTTAATATTGTAGAGAAATTTAAAAGCCGCTTCCCTTCAATAAATCTGACAACAGATATTATTGTAGGGTTCCCGGGGGAGACAGATGAAGACTTCCTGAAAACATGCAAAATGGCCGAAAATATAGGATTCAGTCATATACATACATTCAAGTATTCGGTGAGAAGAGGTACAGATGCGGCAAATTTGCCTGGTCATGTATCTGAGGACATAAAGCATGAAAGGAGCAGAATAATCAGGAGGCTGTCAGATAATAACAAGTTTGCATACCGCAAGTCACTGATAAATAAAAAACAGCGGGTGCTGATAGAGAGAATAACGCCCGGCGGATTAGCCAGCGGATATGGAGAGTGTTATGTGCCTGTAAGGTTCAAAAATTCAGGATATATGAGGAACACTTTTGTTACAGTGCACATTACGGGCATAGACAATGAAAAAAGTATGATTCTGGAGGGGGAGGCAAAATAAATTGCTCTTTAAAGAATAGCTGTTAATTTTAATTGTTAATAATATTCAATCATTTTATGGCAAAAAATAACTATTTTAAATAAATTTTGTATTCATTAATAATTTTATTACATTATATAATCAGGTATTATAAACCTAATAATAGAAATAGCGTATAACTTTAAGATTTTCCAAAATATAATTTTTATTGTAATATTTGCAAATAGATAATTTTATCCGGATAGTTTATGGCCAAAAGTAAAGCTAGTTTTCTTAGGCATATCTCAGAGCTTATAAGTCAGAATAAATCGTTGATGTCAGAGAATGAGAAGCTCGCAAGCCAGAATGAACAATTAACACAGGAACTTGAAAGGTTTAAGCACCTGCTTGCACAGGCAAAAAATGAGAAACTGGAAGGACTTATAAGTGTTCCCAAAACAACAAATATAATAAAATACAAGACTGCCACAGTCCTTTTTGCTGATACTCAAGGCTTTAATGACATTTCAGCTGACATGGACTCGCAGGTCCTGGTGGATAATCTTGATGAGATATTTTTGCAGCTGGAGACTATTATTGATAAATATGAGATAAAAAGTATCAAATCTATAGGTGATACCATTATGTGTGTGGGCGGCATCCCCAAAAAGAACATTACCAATCCGCTTGAGGTTATCCTGGCCGCTGTGGAGATGCAGTATTATATCAAGCAGTTACAAAAGTCATATAATGAAGAGAAAATCTGGAGATTGAAGATAGGGGTACACACTGGTCCGGTTGTTGCGACAGAGACGGGAAGGAAGAAAGTTAACTACGAAATAAAAGGCGACACTGTAAACCTGGCGGCACGTATAAAATCATTTTGCGAAGACGGACAAATTCTGGTGTCAGGCAACACTTATGAGCTTGTCAAAGACCTTTTTAACTGTGAGTATTTTGGTAAAATGCCCGTTAAATACAAAGGTGATATCGAAATGTACACAGTCAGAGGTATCAAGCAGGAGTTTTCATTGCAGAACAAGGGGCTTATACCAAACAAGAAATTCAGTATCAGGTTCGGGCTCATACAGTTCATGGATTTGCAGGAACTGGTTCTTGACAAGCTTGAAAAAGAACTATCGGCCAGCCTGTATTATCATAATGTAAAACATACGGTTGACGTTGTAACACAATCTGAATTAATCGGACTCGGTGAAGGAGTGCCTGATGATGAACTTTTATTGCTGAAAACAGCCGCATTATTTCATGATACCGGGCATACCATAGGTTACGATGAGCATGAGTACAACAGTACGTTAATTGCAAGGGAAGTATTACCTAACTATTATTATACCCAGTCACAGATAGAGACCATCTGCGAGCTTATTATGGCTACAAAATTACCACCTGAGCCAAAGAATAAACTTGAAGAAATAATATGTGATGCTGATTTGGATTACCTGGGAAGGAGCGATATGATACCCGTTTCAAACACACTCTACCGTGAACTTAAAGACCAGAATAAGGTAGGTACGTTGAACGAATGGAATATAATGCAGATGAAGTTTATTTCCAACCATCAATATTTCACAAATACCGCACGCAAACTAAGAGAAGTAAACAAGCAGAAGCAGATTGAGCGTATTAAGAGCCTTATAGTCTGATACCGAATAACAGGTTAATACTTGTCACAAAGCTGAATGTAGCGATAATCTGAATAGTCAGGTTGTCGATGCTGTGAAAAGTAATAGCTTCAACAATTGTTGTCATAAGTGCTGTTACAAAGGAAGCACAGAGCAGTGCAGGAACAGGCAGATTAAATCCTGCCAGTGACAGTATTATACAGCCTGCAAGAGATGTAACAAATACGGCTATGCTGCCTTCTATTGTTCTGTAGCAGGTTATTCCTGTAAATGTTGGTATCCTGTATTTTCTCCTTCCCCATAATGTACCTGCAGGTTCACCTGCTGCGTCACCCCATCCTGCCGCTATAAATCCGATTACTGCATACCTGCCGAAAAAGATACAGCTTGTCATACCCCCGGCTGCGGTCATAAGAAAAGGTATTATAATGTAAAACTTTTCGTATGGCTTATCCCCGGGCCTGGCAAGAGCATTAAACAACGTGCTTTTATTTCCCCTTATAACAGCATATATAACAATAATTCCCACTGCCGTTCCAAAAACCACGACTGCTTCGAATCCGCCCGATATTCCTGCAATCCCGGCAGCTGTAAAAACAAGGAAATGAAATATCTTCCTTGAATAGCCGGTTTTTAACTTATATCTTGATTTTAAATATCCTGCCAGCCAGCCAAATACCGACGCGGCAACCAGGCTGGCAGGAAATACCGTAAACCAGCACCTGGCTGACGGAAAAACCAGCCCTCTGAAAAGAATATCAGTAAGCATTTTAACGCAAATTCATTATCAATTATATAAAAATATATAATATAATTCTTCGGGGCTTTATAATCTTATTAAAATGTTTTTGCTACTTTTGAAAAAAGCAATATACCTATGACCAGGTTTAACAAAGACGGAAGATGGATTATACCATTAAGTGACAGGAAAAAGAGTAAATCCGAAAAGGAGGAAGACAAGGTAAGATATGTTATCAGGGAAGCATACTGTCCGAACGGATGTAACATAATTGATAAGGAATACATCGTAAACGGGGAGCCAGGCTTAAGGATCAGATTTAAAAGGCCCGGTGAGGAGGGTGAATTTATTATTTCGGCCATAGAAGGTGATTTTGACAAGATAGTACTATCGGGAACATTGAAAGAAGGTACTAAAGATGAACTTTACTGTCCCCACTGCGGCGTAATATTTGAGAAACTTGTCAAATGCAATTGCCAGAGCGATGCTGACATGGTAATAATCGGATTAACGCCCAGTCTTGATTTCAACAATGCCATTACTTTTTGCAATGTCACCGGATGTCATAATGGTTCATTTCTCAGTTCCGGAGATATTATAAGGCACATAAGGCTTGACAGTTCAGTATAATAATATAGTTTTTTTCCAGGGCATGCCGGCGCTACCGAAACCAGTAAATATTTTGATTTTTGTATTCCTTCTGATCTGCCATACTACTATCTCTCCGGCGCAGCATCAATCTTTTACGCATCTTAACAGCAACATTAATGGAACGGTTTACAGGAGCGTTGAGTACAAAAGTGAAATAACAGGGGGTACGTTAATGTATTCTGTTTATCTGCCTCCTTTTTATTTCTCTTCTGCTGACAGCTTTCCCGTATTTTACCTTTTACACGGATATGGGGGAAGCGAAGCCAGCTGGGTAGACAGGTGCAATATTCATGTTATTATTGACAGTCTTATCCAGTCAGGTGATATACCTCCGATGATTGTTATAATGCCTGATGCAAAGAATTCTTATTATATAAATGATTATGCAGGCAAGTTTCCCTATGAGGATATATTTATACAGGAGCTTATGCCCCTTGTTGATTCAACATATAAAACATGTACCGGACGCGCGAACCGGATTATCGGAGGATTATCAATGGGGGGATACGGGGCGCTGGTTTACTCAATGTTACATCATGAATATTTTGAGACATGTATTGCCCTGAGTGCTGCCATAAGGTCTGACGAGATGATTTTAAATGAAAGGCAGGACAATTATAATAATAAATTCGGACCGTTATACGGCAACGGTTTAGTCGGGGAAGAAAGACTAACAGAATTATGGAAAAGCTATAATCCGCTTTATATGATTAACGACAGCTTAGCTGGCATTTTAAAAAGTATTAACTGGTATATTGATTGCGGAACGGATGATTTTCTGCTGCCGGGAAACGAGATATTGCACCAGCAGTTACTTAAATTTAATATTCCTCATGAATACCATGTGAGAATCGGAGCTCATAACTGGGAATACTGGAAAACCGGCATAATTGACGGATTTAAATTTGCCGGCCGGAAACTAAGAAGACTGGCTGCTAATCCGACAGACTATCGTAGTATTCCAGCAGCTTTATAACGTCATTCTCGTTGTCAAAATCCGTCCCCTCCTTGTCTATAAAAGATTTGACATCGTTTTCCCTGTCTGCAAGAACCTTGGTTATCGCTTTTTTATTCAGCTTAATTCTGTTTAGCTCATTATCTTTCATAATGTAATACTGGCTGTTGTCAGTATATTCATCATACCTCCTCCCTGCAGTGTATGCTCCCTTATAATCGGCCTTGATAAAAACCTTGATATACTTTATCAATAATTTTGTTTCCCCGTTATATAAGACCCTGGCGAATGTGCTCTTGTCCTTACTGCCAGGCTTAAGCCTTATATCACTGAACAGGAGAAGGTCAGCCGAAGAATCACCCTTTATCTCAAATGCATCTATACGGTGACGGTCTATTATAAGCGAATCCCCTGATTTGCTGTTCAGATAAAGAACATCATCAGTATATATGTTGTATTTGATATTTATGTCCTTTATCAGGGAACTGTCTTTTAAAATGATATTACCTTCTCTCCATGTGTCGAACAGGTATGGAGTACCTTTTATTCCTTCGTAGAGCTCATCCATATTTGTTGTCATCACAACACCGGCAGACCTGGATATATTCCAAAGGTTTTCTTCAGTTGAAACCATTGATTTTTCAGTTTGCGCAAATGCTATTGCCGGTAAAATACAAAACACTGATAAAACTGGTCTTTTCATGACTTAATGAATTATTTAGGCAAAGGCACTACAAGCCTGACTATATTTAAATATCTGCAATAATCTGGTTTTTTAGCAGGTCATCCATTGTTTCCCTTTGCCTTATAAGGTGATCCTTTCCTTCATGGATAAGTACTTCTGACGGCCTGTACCTCGAGTTATAATTTGAGGCCATGGCATAACAGTATGCACCTGCATTGAAGAAGGCCAGTATGTCCCCTTCCGTAATCTCGTTTATTTTCCTGTTCCAGCCAAAGGTGTCGGTTTCGCATATATAGCCCACAACAGTGTATATTCTGGACTTGCCTTTGGGATTTGATATATTTATAATATGATGATATGCATCGTAAAACATGGGTCTTATCAGGTGATTAAGGCCCGTATCTATTCCTGCAAATACCGTTGATGTTGTTTGCTTAATAACATTCACCTTTGCCAGGAAGTAGCCGGCCTCACTGACCAGGAATTTGCCGGGTTCAAATATCAATGCCAGGTTTTTTCCATAGTCGCTGCAGAATTTTTTAAAGTCATGTGTGAGCTTTTTACCAAGGGCCTCGATATCGGTATAGATATCATCTGTTTTATACGGTACCTTGAAGCCGCTGCCGAAATCAATATACTCCAGTTCCTTAAACTCCCTGGCAGCATCAAGTAATATCAGTGCCCCGTTTGTAAATACATCAATATCCAGTATATCCGAGCCTGTATGCATATGAAGGCCTTCGACCCTCATGTTGTTTGCCTCCAGTATTCTGTGCACATGCGGCATCTGGTAAATAGAGATACCGAATTTCGAGTCAATATGGCCGGTAGATATTTTTTGATGGCCTCCTGCCATGATGTGGGGATTTATTCTTATGCACACGGGAATACTATCGGCATGCCGCAGTCCGAATTGCTCAAGTATGGAAATGTTGTCGATATTAATTCTTACACCGAGGTTAACTGCTTTTTCAATCTCATCTATGGAAACGCAGTTAGGTGTATAAATGATATCTGCAGGATTAAATCCAGCTTTCAGTCCCAGCTCAACTTCCTGGATTGAGACTGCATCAAGACCTGAGCCCTGGCTTTTGAAGAATTTAAGAATATTTATGTTAGTAAGGGCCTTACAGGCATAGTTAATTTTTACATCAACTCCCTTAAATGCAGTGAGCATCCTGGCATATTGATTTTTCATTTTTGCCGTATCATATACATACAGGGGAGTATCATATTTGCTGCACAGACTGAGAACGTCAATGCCGCCAATTTTATACCTGTTATTTACTAATTCCATATGAAACCGTTATTAATTAGTTGTCCGCCAGCAGACATATTTATTTTTTTGGCATTTTGTAACCCCTGCTTTTTGCCATTTTTTCGAGCCTCGCCTGGAAAGGGGACTTTTTCTTGACTTTTGATTTTCTTGCTTCCATTTTTTTCAGAATATCCTCTTCATTTATAAACTGCTTGAAAAGGAAGTTCTGTCCGAAAGTAATCAGGTTAGCGAGGAAGTAATAATATGTCAGTCCGGCTGAAAAATTGTTCAGTATGAACATGAACATGATAGGCATGAAATACATCATGGATTTCATTCCCGGCATTTGCTGGCTGCTGCTTGTTGCCTGGCTCCCCAGCTTCATTGTAAGAATTGTTGAAATGGTCATGAGCAGCGTGAACAGGCTTATATGATTGCCATACATCTTACTTATAACGGGAATGTTGCCGCTCCATTCCAGAATCGAGTCATAGGTTGACAGGTCCTGTGCCCATAGGAAGCTTTGCTGCCTTAGCTCTATAGATGTAGGGAAGAACCTGAACATGGCAAAGAGAATAGGAAACTGCAGTATCATGGGCAGGCACCCTCCAAGGGGGCTGACGCCTACTTTTTTGTATAGATCCATGGTTGCCTTCTGGCGTTCCATTTCCTTGCCCTTGGGATATTTTTTGTTTAACTCATCAATCTGTGGCTTCAGCACCTTCATCTTTGCCTGGGACAGATATGACCTGTAAGTGAGCGGGAAAAGAGCCACCTTAACAATAATTGTCAGCAGTAGGATAATAATTCCATAGTTGCTGATGGATCTGCTCAGCCAGTCAAATATTTTGATTATCACAAACTGGTTTATCCATTTTGATATTCCCTTTCCTACAGAGGCCAGATCATATAGCTGCAAATCCTTATATTTTTTAAGTGTGTTAAAACGGTTGGGACCTAAGTAGAATCTAAGTGGAACATTAACAATATTTTCTTTGGGCAGAGGTATATCGAGCTCTGCCGTTACATGTCTGAGGTACCTTGATTCATCATCAATTTTTTCTGATTTTACAGTGGCTTTGGAAAAGTTGTCATCTGCTATTATTGCTGAACTGAAAAACTGGTCCTTGAAAGCGATCCATTTCACGTTCAGTGTATTTTTCTTCTCTTCTCTTTTTGCATTTGTCGATTTATTATCCTGGATCTTCTGTTTTGAGCGTATACCAAGATTTAAAACCACATCATTGTCATATTTATAGTATATTGATGAGTAGTTGTTTTCGTTTTGCTTGCCTTTTTCCTGCTGGCGCATAAATATACTCCAGTTCAGTTCGAAACTGGGATATTCATTCTTTATAATGTCCTGTGCACCCACAATCTTTATTGAAAAGTCAACCATATAACTCGACGGTTCAAGAGTATATATGTATTCTATGTATTTTTTTTCGTACGAGTGTGAAGCAGTATCCGCCTCACCTGTATTTGCATACATTCTGAAACGCAGCGTTCCCGCCTCGTCTTTGACTTTTATGTTCTTTTTGTCTGACAGGGGAGTAAAGTAATAATCATTGGACGATATCAACTGGTTGTTCTCTGTAAAGAAGTTTAGTCCGAATACCGATGAGTCGCCTGAAAATAAAATAAGGGGCAACGAATCAAAGGTCTTATATTTTTTAAGCTCGACGCAGTAGGGTTTGCCTCCTTTAGTAGATATTGTAAGCCTCATAAGGTCATTTTCCAGGGTATAAAACTCATGTGTGCCGGGTTCAGGGCTGGTGAAAAGTCCGCTTACTGCCTCTGCCTGCCTGCTTGTTACAGTATCTGCCTTTTCTTCTTTTGCATCAGAAAGTTCCGGGATCTTCTGCTGTTCATCAATAATTGCCGTATCACGTTGTTCCAGCTGCGCCTGCCTTAATGAATCCAGCACCCTTTTGCGCTTCTCCATCTCTTCTTTATCAGGTTTGTTTAGTATACCCCACAAGAATATTATTGCCGCGATAATTACTATTCCTATAATTGAGTTTCTATCCATAATCGTTCTGAAATTTTTGTATTAAGAATTACTGTTCAGCCAGATCCGACAGTTTTTTATTTTTAAAATCCCGTAAATGTAAGTAATAAATTTATAAATATCGAAAATTAAATATCAAGACAGGGTATTGATTTTTAAATCAGTATGCTAAAAGCATCATGCAGGAATGGTTAATAAATGAAATAAGGCGGAACACAGTGAGTATGCAATAAATAATAAATATCAGCGTGATATGGTGGATTTGATAAAATCCACGAATAAGGGGTGCGGATTAAGGACAGTACTTCTGTATTCCGGGTGGAACTGCACGCCTATAAACCACTTATGGTTTTTTAACTCCATAATTTCCACCAGGTTTGTACCAGGATTTATGCCTGCAGCAACAAAACCAGCGTTTTCAAAATCTTTCAGGTAGTAGTTGTTAAATTCGTATCTGTGCCTGTGCCTTTCAATAATTTTCTTTTTTTTATATGCCTTATAAACTTTTGTATTTAACTTGATAACACAGGGATATCCACCAAGGCGCATGGTACCTCCCTTTTCCGTGATGCCCTTTTGTTCTTCCATGAGGTCAATCACAGGATCAGGAGTCTTGGGTTCCATCTCGGTAGAATGGGCTTTACTCAATCCCAGCACATTTCTGGCAAATTCCACTACAGCACATTGCAATCCCAGGCAGATCCCGAAAAAGGGTATATTGTTTTCACGGGCATACCCTGCAGCCAGTATCTTCCCGCTTATGCCCCTGTCTCCAAAGCCAGGGGCGACTATTATACCCTTAAGATCGCTCAGCTTTTCGCGGTAATTGTTCTCATTTATCTGTTCCGAATGCACGTATTTAACTTCTACAACGCAGTCATTTACCGCCCCGGCATGTATAATAGACTCGTTTATTGATTTATAGGAATCGTGCAATTCGATGTATTTGCCAACAAGTCCGATTTTTACACGGTGTTTCGGATTTTTTAGTTTTTTAAGGAAGTTTTTCCACGGTCCCAGGTCCGCTGGCCCATGCTCCTTAAGGTTAAGCTTTTTGAGGGTTGTCAGGTCCAGTTTTTCTTTAAGCATATGTATAGGCACCTCATATATCGTTGAGGCATCAATAGACTGTATAACCGATTCAAGTTCAACGTTGCAGAATAATGCAACTTTGCGCCTGATGTCCATTGTAAGCTCTTTTTGTGTGCGCAGAACCAGAATATTGGGCTGTATACCTGTTTCGAGAAGGACTTTTACCGAATGCTGTGTGGGTTTGGTTTTTAGTTCCCCTGAGGTGGAAAGGTACGGCACAAGGGTAAGATGAATCACAAGGGTATTGGAAACACCCAGTTCCCATTTTAACTGGCGCACTGCTTCGATATAAGGCAGGGACTCAATATCACCCACGGTACCACCGATTTCTGTTATAACCACATCGAACTTCTGCTTTGTTCCCAGCAGCTTAATCCTTCTTTTTATCTCGTCCGTTATATGAGGTATTACCTGGACTGTCTTGCCGAGGTAGTCACCGCGTCTTTCCTTATTTATAACTGTCTGGTATATACCTCCTGTAGTAACATTGTTTGCCTGGGAAGTGGAAATATCCAGGAACCTTTCATAATGACCCAGGTCCAGGTCTGTCTCTGCACCGTCAGCTGTAACGTAACATTCGCCATGTTCATAGGGATTTAAGGTGCCAGGATCAACATTAATATAGGGATCAAGCTTTTGTATTGTCACCTTATATCCTCTGGCCTGCAGAAGTTTGCCCAGTGAAGCCGAAATAATGCCTTTCCCCAAAGAGGAGGTCACCCCTCCTGTTACAAATATGTATTTTGTTGAAGGCAATTATTGTGGTTTAGTTATTCAATTTCATCAATAAGCTTAATTTTTTCCTTGAACAGAGCTATCCTCTTCCGGGCATCTTCAATCTTGGATTCAACTCCGTTAATCATGGATTCTGCATTTTTAGTTTTGGTAAAGAATCCTATATTGTTCTCCCACAAAACAATATCGTTTTCCAGCTGTTTAAGCTTACTTGCAAATTTGTCCCTTTCCTGCCTAATCCGTTGAATGCCGTTCGGCTTATTCTTGAGTGTTTCAAGCTTGGTTTTAAATTTGAGGATATTCTTCCTGTTTTCGTCAACATTAAGACTGTCAAATTTTTCGTTAATAACATTCCTGTATCTGTCCTGTATATCGTCCTTGTTCTTATATGGCACAAAACCTATTTTAGCCCATTCACGCTGCAACTCTTTAAGCTTCTTGAGGCATTCTTCAACCTTATTGCTGGTATCCAGATTTTCAATATTCTTTATCAACTCTTCCTTCTTTTTCAGGTTCTGTTCGTATGAATTGTCAACTTCAGAGAAATAGGCCTCTTTGCGGCTGAAGAATTTATCGCATGCCTGCCTGAATCTTCTCCATATTCTGTCTGAGTGCTTGAAAGGAACCGGACCAATTTCTTTCCATCTTTTCTGCAGTGTGATGAGTTCTTCAGTGGTTTTTTTCCATTCAGTGCTGTCCTGCAATGCTTCAGCCTGCACACACAGGTCCGTTTTAAGCTGCAGGTTATCGTTTTGCTGCTCCCTGTTCTGCTGGTAGAACTCTCTTTTTTTGTTAAAGAAGCTGTCACATGCGGCACGAAACCTGTTATATATTTTATTATTGTCTTTCTTTGGTGCAAATCCGATTGTTTTCCACACTTTCTGCAGTTCAATTATTTCATTGGATTTTATTTCCCATTCCTTATGCGTTGGTATGACAGTGTTGCTTATATCTTCTGCTTTTTCACAGAGCACGGATTTGGCTTCAAGGTTCTTCTTCTGCTCCTTTTTAAGGTTCAGAAAATATTCCTGGTGTTTTTTATTTATTTTTGATGTGGTTTCCTTAAATCTCTCCCATATTTCAACTCTCATATCAGCCGGAACGGGACCAATTTCGCGCCACTGATCGTGCAGCTTCTGTAATTCGTTAAACGCGGTGATGATGTTAGGCTCCAGCAATAATTCCTCAGCCTTTTCGCATAGCTCAATCTTAGACTCAAGGTTTTTCTTAAGGTCGAGATCACGCAGTTCCTTGTTAATTTTTATATAATCATAAAATGCTTCGACATGGTGATGGTATGTTTCCCAGAGGTCCTTTACATTCTGCTGTGGTACCAGTCCGATTGATCTCCATTGTTTTTGCAGTTCCCTGAACTCATGAAAAGTCTTGTTTATAGATTCTTTCCTGTTAACGAGGTCTTTTATTTCTTCTATTATCTGGTATTTATTTCTGAGGTTTTCGTGTTTTTCCTCTTCAAGCTTCTTGTTATACTCGGCTTTAAGTTCTTTATATCTTCTAAGGTATTCCTTAAGCATCTGTTCCAGGGGCTCTTCTTCAAGTTTAAAATCTTCGATGTCACCCCCTTCCTTAAGAAAATTCTTCTTTTTTTGATCTACCTCTGCCTTATGCTTTTTGTAATAATGGATTTTTATAATTTCAACGTCATTTTTTATCTGCAGCAAGGGTTTGTTGTCAATTATATCTTTAAGCGTGTCAACAAGGTCTTTTTTGTTCAGTGAAGCATAGTCAATTACTTCCTCTTCTTTCTTAGGTTGAGGTTGAGGCTCTGCAGCTTTTTCAGCCGTCTTTTCTGCAGCTTTTTCAGCCGTCTTTTCTGCAGCATCTGCCTTTTTCTGTTTCTTTGCCGGCTTTTCCTTTTCTTTCTTGTCCTTTGCCGGTTTCTTTTTAGCTACAGCCTTTTTTTCGCCGGCTTCATCCCCGGATTTTTTAACTGACTTGTCTTTTCCGGCAGTTTTTGCAGAGGATCCTGGCTTTGCTGCGGCTTTGGTTCCACTTTTTGTTTTGGCACCGGCTTTTGCTGCAGACTTTTTCTCTTTAGCTGATTTTGTGGTTTTTGGTTTTTCCCTGGTTGCCTTGCTTGTTCCTTCTTCCTTCATATTGATATCCTTAGCTGGTTCTGCAGGTTTCTTATTTAACGCATCAGACTTCTCAATATTTTCAGCATTTTCAGTAATTTCGCTGAATTGTTCATTAAGAACAGAGTGCCCTGATTTGTTCTTTACCATAAATATATGGTATTAGTCAGTTTAGTTATTGAATATAAAATACAAACTACGAAAATATACATTAACAACTAATAGTCAAAGTTTTTTAAAGGTAATTATGCATGCGGGAACGATTTTGATCTCTTAGTAATATTGAATTTCGGGATAATTAGAATCTTTTTACCTTTAGACTTAAGTTATTTACATATATTATTAAAATATCTAATTTATTAATAAACATTATTTTATATCAAAATATTATGAGAATTGATATTCTGACAATTTTGCCCGAATTGTTAAAAGGGCCCCTGGATCATTCAATAATTAAGAGGGCAAGGGATAAGGGACTTGTTGAAGTGGTTATGCATAATATCAGGAATTATTCAAAAAACAAACACCGGCAGGTAGATGATTATGCCTTCGGGGGCGGGGCGGGGATGGTTATGTGCATCGAACCTGTTGACCTGCTTATAGGCAATCTGAAAAGCGAAAGGCACTATGACCAGATAATTTATTTGACCCCTGATGGTGAGAAGTATAATCAGAAATTTGCCAATTACCTGTCTACACTCGATAATATTATAATCCTGTGCGGCCACTATAAAGGTGTTGATCAAAGGATAAGGGATCATCTGGTGACACTTGAAATTTCGATAGGGGATTATGTCCTTACCGGAGGAGAGCTTGCCGCTTCAATCATAGCTGACAGTGTAATAAGATTGTTGCCCGGAGTAATATCTGATGAAACATCGGCCCTCACCGATTCATTCCAGGATAACCTGCTGGCGCCCCCTGTGTATAGCAGGCCTGCGGAATACAAGGGATGGAAGGTGCCTGAAATTTTGTTGTCGGGAAATACAGCGGAAATTGATAAGTGGAGACTGGAGCAGGCAATAGAAAAAACCAGGAAGAGAAGGCCGGATTTGCTTGAAGGCTGAAATGCCCTCTTTAAGCATGCTCCCTGTGGCATATGCCAGCATAGGGACAAAATTCACATATCTTTAAATCTTCGGTCTGGGTGAATTGCTTCTTATCATTGTAAATATCGCTAACGGACTGCTGCAATCTGAGGCTGAATTCTTCTGACAGCAATCTGAAATCATCAACGGGATTAACATCCTTGCTGTCCTTTTTTAATATCAGCCTGTAATCAAAATCTTTATCAAACGTGTCCCTCATACAATACAAAGATGGTACAATTGCTGCTTCCCCTTCATTGAGCATATAGATCATCGAATACATCAATGCCTGAAAAACGGCACTGTTTCTTGCCGGGTCAGTATGATCGAAAAGGGAGTCTATACTTTTGAAAGAGCTTTCTACCTTGCCGGTCTTATAGTCAACTATCCTTATTTTTCCTTCCTTTTCATCAATTCGGTCAATAGTACCTCCAATTCTCAGGCTGACATCCTTATTCCCTATAACCACCGGGATATAAGCCTCATAATGTTTTTCAAGGCCTTTTATCCTGAAAGGGCAATATGTTTTGTCAATTTCAAGGATCTGGCTGACATACTTTTTTATGACTTCTTTTATTATCAGGTTTCTTCCTGTTATGTCGATGTTGCTGTTTTTATCCTGCCCCCTGAAATATTCAATAATAAAGGCTTCATTAATGACTGATTCATATATGTCTTTATTCTTAATAATCTTATTTATTGTATTTTCATTCATATGTTCATTGACATATGGCTTGTACATGATATTCACGGCCTTATGCAATATGCTTCCGAATATTGCAGGATCAATATTTTCAGTTATTTCTTCAGGCTCCTTTAATTCGGCAATATACCTGAAATAGAATCTCAAGGGGCAGTCCAGATACCTATTTAACGCGCTTGGGGTAAGGCAGATCGGTGAATCCTGACTGATATATCCTCTCATCGTCTTTGAGTCAATGGCTTTCTTAGTAGCAATTACTGGTTTCTTAATGAATGGCGAGATGTCGTATGTATAACTTTCTTCATTGACACTGAAAGCCGGTTCATAATAAAGCTGGTGGAGAAACCTGCTGCGTTCGCCGGTAGAAAGTCCGTCAGTTCTCGAATTATAAACAAGAAAAATATTACCGGCTCTCTGCATAAGCCTGTAGAAATAGTATGCATATATTGCATCCTGGTGCTCCGGTACCGGCAGGTCGAAACCATATCGAAGGCTTACAGGAATGAATGAAGGTATACTTGCCGATTTGGGATAAATGTCTTCATTCATTGACAGTAAAATGATGTTGTCAAAATCCAGTGTGCGCGTTTCAAGAATACCCATAACCTGTATTCCTGTCAGCGGCTCTCCGCTGAAAGGAATGCTCAGGTTTTTTAAGATGCCCTTAAGAAGACCGAAAAGCGTGCCTGCTGTGAATTCAATCTCCGTATTTTTAATTATTTCATTGAACCTTTGAATATAAGTGTAAGCGTGATAAATAAAATCCATTTCAACCCTGGCCGCCACATCTGTATCCGAAATGTTTTGCCTGTGTATATCAATAAAGGACTTAAGGATTTTAAGAATATATGCGGGGATAGTGAGCGGATTGTCAATATCGTGAAATATGGCGGCAAGGATTTCATTTGCATTCAGCTCATCTTCGCTTATTAATACCTTATTCTGGCCTGTAATAGCTTTTATAAGTGCATCAGCCTCATTCTTTATTATACCTTCAAATACCGGCAGTTTTAATAATGCTATAACATCTTTATGATAGAACTGTATCTTTCCGTCCCTCCCTTTTCTCACATTATGGTGTATATCTGCTAATTTCTCAATAAGAGTGTACACAGGTGTTTCTTTAAACGGATAACCCATTGAGACGTTAATCTCTTCAATTTCTTCCGGTATTGAATTCAGTACCGGCAACAGAAGGTTTTCATCGGCAAGCACGATAACAGATTTGTTCAAATCGATGTCCCTCAGCCCCCCTGTCTTTTTAAGGCACAGGGGTATAAGCTTGGCTTGCCCTATATTTGAGGGCACGGAAATAAGGGAAATGTTCTTTACTTTTTTGGATATGTTGTCATGTGAAAGCAAACCTGAAGGCGGGGCAAATTCTTTAATATTGTCCCTGAGAAAATAGCCTGCCTCATGCATGCTATTATTAATGTAGTAATCATCATAGTCCCAGTAAAACTCAGCTTTCCCGGCATTACGAAGATGGCGGAAAAGCTGTTTCTCACATTTATTGAGGGCATTAAATCCTATTATTATATACTTTCCGGCATCCAGTTTTTCTATTGTATTTCTGTTGAGCTTGTCTATCACCTCCTTGTATGCCATACCTTCATAGGCGAGTTTCCTGTTTCTTAGTCTGTTATTAAATGACATATATATGTTATACATCGAATCCCACAATGAGAGGAAGCTCTTCTGGTCTTGCGAAATATTTTCTGCATTAAAAGTATTCCAGAACCTGCGTATAACTTCTATTTGTCCTCCTGTAAGGTAATTGAAATAGCTCTCTATATCCTTTATGTTTGCCAGATTTTTAAAAATGTCTTTCGGATCAATAAGGTACTTGTCTATATCATCGAAGTCAGATAACATAATCTCAAGATAGAAATAGAAATCATCAAATCTTTCCTGTGACTTTGTTTCTTCCCTGAAAACCGCATATAATTCAAAAACCAGGGCCAGGGTATCAGCAATTTGAAAACCGGACAGCTCCTCCATTAACTCATTTATTGTGTAATAGCCGGGAGCCCATAAGGGCTTTTCTGTCAGTTCCGAAAGGTATTTATTGAAGTATAACCTGGCTCTTTTATTAGGGAATACTATGCATAGATCTGACAGGTCATCTTTATACTCTGAAAAAACATGGCGGGCAATATCCTGAAGAAAATAGGCCATAATATTTTCTACAACCTGTTAATCATGTTTGCCGTAAATCCTGCCCCGAATCCGTTATCTATGTTTACTACCGTCACTCCGCTTGCACAGCTTGTTAGCATCCCCAGCAGGGCTGACAGTCCGTTAAAGTTTGCCCCGTATCCTATGCTTGTGGGTACTGCTATGACGGGTTTATCTATAAGTCCCTTTACAATACTTGGAAGCGCACCCTCCATTCCCGCAACCACAATGATGACCCTTGATTTACGTATCTGGTCTATCTTGTCATAAAGCCTGTGTATCCCTGCCACGCCCACATCGAAGACACGCTGTACCTTATTTCCGAAAAACTCCGCTGTAATGGCAGCCTCTTCGGCAACAGGAATGTCTGATGTGCCTGCAGAAACAACAGTGATGGAAGTGTCGGGGGACTTAATATCTTTTCTTTTTATGGTGATTGTTCTTGCCAATGCATTGAAACGGGCATCCGGACAGAAATTGCTGATTTCATTAAACATATCTTCGCTGGCTCTTGTTGCCAGTATATTGTTATTTTTTGAAAGCATATGTTTTATGATATCACTTACCTGCCCAACAGTCTTTCCTGAACAGAAAATAACTTCAGGATAGCCCGTCCGCAGTTCCCTGTGGGTATCAATCTTCGTATGCCCCAGGTCTTTATATGAAAAATCTTTAAGCTGTTCCAGTGCCTGCTCAATATCCAGTGTTCCTTTTTTAACTTTCTTTAATAGCTTTTTTAAGTCTTCCTGATTCATGTCCTTAACCTTATTAAGTTTTATTATTTTTTATATTCATGCTGCCTGTCCGGTAACCCTCAATATCTATGGTTATATATTCAAACCCCATGCTCTTGAGCTTGCTCACTACCTTTTCCCTTATACTGTCGTTCAGGATATCAGTGATCCTTGATTTATCCAGCTCTATCCGCACCAGTTTATCGTGGCTTCTGACCCTGACACCCCTGAAGCCGAGACCCATTAGAAATACTTCGGCATGCTCAATGCGCCTAAGCTCCTCTTCTTTTATTTCAGTATTATAGGGAATGCGCGTGAGCAGGCATGCATAGGCAGGCTTGTTCCATGTGGGAAGGTTCATCAGCTTTGAAAAGTACCTCACATCTGTCTTTGTTATATTATTTTCCAGAAGGGGGCTTTTAATGTTCAGCTCTTTCAAAGCTTTTATCCCGGGCCTGTAATCCTGTGTGTCATCAGCATTTGTCCCTTCAATAACATGGTTTATACCGAGCTTTTTTGCCTCATCTTTAAGCTTTGAGAAAATAAACCTTTTACATAAGTAACACCTGTTGGGCGGATTGTTTATTATTGAGTCGTTAAGCACTGTCTCGAATACCATATGTTTAACAGATAACCTGCCTGCAATCTGCCGTGCTTCCTCAATCTCCCAGTCCGGTATATAGGGGGACCTTACAGTAAATGCAATAACATTATCCGCCAGGGTATCCCTTGCAACGGCGAGCAGGAATGTGCTGTCCGTCCCACCTGAAAAAGCAACGGCAGCCTTTTTAAGTCCCTCCAGGTATTCCTTCAGTTTGATATACTTTTTATTTTTTATCAGTTCATTCATGTTTTTTATTCAGTAATTTCTCTACCATCTTGTACACCTCGCCCAAAGGTATATTCTTTTCCTTTGCTATTTTTATACAATCTTCATATTCGGGCTTTGATTTTATAAGTTTATCACGGTAAAAGGCAGTCTTAACTTTAACTTCTCCATATTCTGTTTTTATGTATTCAGTTTTCCTGTTGAGCATTATTTTTTCGACGATATGTTTCCTTAAGCCAAGGGATGAGGTTTCCCTGAACAGTATTTCTTCAATCTGCTTTTCTGAATCTATATCGCACAGCACGCTTAATGTAACAGCGGGCCTCGATTTTTTCATTATTATTGGGGTTATATATACATCCCTGGCCCCGGCATTGAACAGGGAATCGATTGTAAAATCATAGAACTCGGGATTCATATCATCTATGTTGCACTCAATAATCAATGATGATATTCTCTCCGTTGATTCGGTTGCAGCATCATGTCCCAGGTATACCCTTAGTACATTTGGTATATTTTCATCCATGTTGCCTATACCATATCCTGTTTTTTCAATTGTGAAGTCAATATGGTCCGTGAATTTGTCAGCGCATGTGGCAACGATCGCTGCTCCTGTAGGAGTAGCTGCCTCGTAATTTACAGTACCTGTCCGCACCGGCTTCCCTTTGAGTATTTCTACTGATGCAGGTGCAGGAACGGGCAGTGTACCATGTGCACAATCTACAAATCCGCCCCCCAGTTCAATCGTAGAACAATATATCCTGTCAGGTTTCAGGTAATCCATACAAATTGCAGCGCCTACAATATCTACTATTGAGTCAACTGCCCCGACCTCATGGAAAAAAATTTCATTAATTTTTTTTCCATGAATAACTGCCTCAGCTTCAGCTACCTTAGTAAAAATATTAAGGCTTATTTTTTTGATATTGTCATTAAGACTGCTTTTATTGATTATTTTCCGGATGTTTTCCAGATTGCGATGCTCATGATTATGTTCTTTACTTCCGTGTCCGGTTTTTATTATAACATCAACCTTGGTGCCTGTGATGCCTTTTCTTTTATCTTTGGATATCTTCAGTTCATAGCCCTTAATGTTAAGCTTTTTTAACTCTGATTCCAGGTATTCGGATTTTACTCCGAGATCGACCATGGCGCCAAGGTTCATGTCACCGCTTATACCTGCAAAGCAATCATAATACAGTATTTTCATATCCTAAAATTAAATTATTTGATGTTAAATAACTGATAACCTGCTAAAATAGGCATTATTTAAGATTTGTTATATAAATATAACATAATGTTTCTTTTACGGCACTGCCGGCGTAACTTGATTTTTTTCTAAATACTTTCTAAATTCCTTCTAAATTTCAGGCAGTGTAACTATTTTCTGTAAAATTAACTAACTTTCACAGTTAAATTTATGTTTTATATTATTCACAAGAAGGGTACAGGATAGGTATCAAAAAAACGGAGTTATGAAAAGAAGAGAGTTTATAAAAAAAACCGCAGGGGCAGGAATTATGGTGGGAACGGCATTCTCTATTTTGAATAATAAAAATTTATTTGCGCATAGTGGTTCCGGATCAGGTTTATTGCCCTATGATCTTGTTGCCATTAAGGGCGGCGAACCTGTTGATATGTTTGACACTGCAATCAGGGCAATGGGAGGGATGTCCGGTTTTGTAAAGAAGGGACAGACAGTTGTTGTTAAACCGAACATTGGGTGGGATGCTACACCTGAGAGGGCTGCAGATACAAATCCCGAGCTTATCGGAAGGATTATTGAACACTGCCTGCAGTCCGGAGCAAAGACAGTATATGTGTTTGATCATACGTGCAGCGAATGGACGCGCTGTTATAAAAACAGCGGTATTGAAGATACGGTAAAAAAGGCCGGCGGCAAGATAGTGCCGGGCAACAACGAAATAAACTACCGTCCGGTTAAGGTGCCGGGAGGTAAGATACTTAAGAATACAAAGGTGCATGAGCTGATACTTGATTCAGATGTGTTTATAAATGTCCCTACTTTAAAAAGCCATGGCGGGGCAAGACTGTCAATAGCAATGAAAAACCTTATGGGTATTGTATGGGACAGAAGCTGGTGGCATGCCAACGATCTGCATCAGTGCATAGCTGACTTTACCACTTACCGTAAGCCCGATCTTAATATTGTTGATGCTTACAGGGTTCTGAAAAGGAACGGACCAAGAGGAGTATCTGTTGCTGATGTTGCAACAATGAAATACCAGCTTATAGGGACAGATATAGTAGCAATTGATGCTGCCTCTACCAAGATCTTCGGATTAAGGCCCGAGGAGGTGAGGCATATTCCGCTGGCTGAGAAGCTGGGCTCAGGTACAACAAAACTTGAAAACCTTAATATACACAGAATCACTGTTTAAATAAATGAAACAGAGAGATCTGAAAGCTATCAGAGTATTTTTTTCACTGCTTTTTCTTGTACTGATTTCCATGTTATTTATCGATTTCAGGGGATTTATCCCTTCCGCTATATCGGATGTCATACTCTATCTTCAATTTGTCCCCTCCCTTCTGAGGTTCATGCATGTTTTAGGTTTCGCAGCAGCAGGCTTTGTTATTATTATTATCATAAATCTGTTATTCGGAAGGGTGTATTGTTCCGCAATATGCCCGCTAGGTTCGTTGCAGGATATAGTGTCATTCATTGCCAGGAAAACAGGGAAGAAAAAGATGTACAGGTATGCCAAACCGCATAATTTACTCAGATATATGTTCCTGGCCTTGCCAGTGATTTTTATATTTTTTGGAGGCATCTTCCTGGTATACCTTCTGGACCCTTACAGTATCTTTGGCAGAATATTTTCAGACCTGTTAAGGCCGCTGGCTATCGGAATAAATAATATCATCTCACTATTGCTTAAAGAAGTAAATGTATATTCTGTTCCTCCTTATGCATATAAACATTTCAGTATTGCTACGGCCATATTCAGCGCCGGCACCCTGGGATTTATAATATGGATATCCTTCTCACACGGGAGGTTATTTTGCAACTCTGTTTGTCCGGTTGGCACTATTCTCGGACTTATAGCAAGGGTATCTGTTTTCAAAATAAGGATTGACAGGGTAGCATGCACCAAATGTGCCAAATGCGCAATTGTATGTAAAGCCAGCTGCATAGATATCAAGAATACGTCAGTTGACTTTTCCCGTTGCATAGGATGTTATAACTGCATAAAATCATGCCCTGATGATGCCATAAATTATAGCTTCAGCTTCGGAACAAAAACAGTGCCTGCACCGGAGCAGACAGACAAAGGCAAAAGAGAGTTCCTTGTGCGGTCTGTTGTTTATTTAAGCGGACTCGTGGGATTGTCCAGGCTTGTCAGGTCGCAACCGGTTAACACGGGAGCCAAACAGCTGATACCTGTCATGAAGGAAAATCCGGTCTCACCTCCGGGCTCAAAGGGATTAAGCCATTTTAATATGAATTGTACGGCCTGTCATTTATGTGTCACAGCATGTCCCACTTCAGTACTGCAGCCCTCATTTCTTGAATACGGGATTACCGGAATGATGCAGCCCCATATGGATTATAAGACAAGTTTTTGTAATTATGAGTGTACCATTTGCGGAGAGGTATGTCCTACGGGTGCAATATTACCCCTGGGCCAGGAAGATAAGAAACTTACGCAGATAGGAAGGGTGCATTTTATAATGAAAAACTGTGTTGTCTATACCGATAATACTGCCTGTGGCTCATGCTCCGAGCATTGTCCTACACAGGCAGTAAGGATGGTTCCTTATTCGGTCCCCGGTAAACCAGATTTGAATCTGACAATTCCTGAAATACATCCCTCCACATGTATTGGCTGCGGAGCATGCGAATATGCGTGTCCGGTTACCCCGCATAAGGCTATATATGTTGATGGCAATGAAGTACACCTGAGAGCTGAAAAGCCACACTTTGAAAAGCTTGAGACGGAGCAGCAGGAGGAATTCCCGTTTTAATCCTGACGCAACCTTTGCAGAGATTTTTCATCTTTGGTATATAAAGTCCGGACCATTAATATAAAATCATGAAAATCATCAGGCTTTTAGTCTTTTTATTATGCAGTGGCAGCGCACTTCTTTTTTATGGATGTGAAAAGGAATCAGTGAACTCCTGGCCGGTAAATACTGATTATTTACTGAGCAGGATATACAGGGGGGATAAATTATTCCAGGAATTTATATATGAGAATAAAAAACTTGTAAGGGTCAATTATTACTCTGCTGACACAGTGAGTTTTTATGAAACCTATGAGTATAATATAGCAGGCCGGGCGGTGAAAAAGGAAGATTCATATGGCTATTATGAAACCTATGAGTATAGTGATTCGGGAAGATATGAAAAGCTTAATATCTATTACGAGGAGGACGTACTCTACAAGTTCATTGAATATGTATACAACGACCAGGGATTTATTGGCCAGGGCATTGCCAGCTTTGGCAATAATGAAAAATGGTACATCTCCTATACTTATGATTTAAAAGGAAATGTGATTACAAGGACAGAAGATATGTCTGAAGGCTCTCAATTTCCATTGTCATACAGTGAGTATGAATATGATAATAAGAATAATCCAAGGTTTAACTGGGGATTACCTACTGACATTATTCAGCATAATAATCCACTGAAGTATTATAATGAGAATATGATTTCGTGCAGTTTGCCGCCGAATTTTGAATATAAATACGAGTATAACCAGGATGGGTATCCGCTTATTGAAATCAGAAAAAATGTAAACACTGAACATGCCGATACATTGTATTATGAGTATATAAAATAGGCTTTTTTAGCATCAGTTTACATATACAACACGGCAGGTATAAGTGCCGTAAAAAAAAAGAGGGACAGCGCCCATATTTTTTAGGCAGTCCCTCTTTTGAAAATACGGGCGCTGTCCCTCTTTTAAAATTGAAAGATTTTCTTGATATTAGATGTTTATTTATTGTATTTAATATTTTGGTCTGATGTCAAAGCTTTCTATAGTACGTGCATCCGCAGGTTCAGGTAAAACGCATAAAATTACGGGCGAATTTCTGAAATTACTTTACGGTGATACCGACAATTTCAGACATATACTGGCAGTGACATTTACAAATAAGGCAACGGAGGAGATGAAAACCAGGATTATTCGCGAGCTGCACAGGTTAGCTTCCGGTCAGGATTCAGTCTACCTCGACATTCTTATAAAAAACACAGGGTATCCGGGAAAAAAAATCAGAACAAAATCAGATACAATCCTGAAGAAAATATTGCATAATTATTCAAGGTTTTCTGTCAGTACCATAGACAGTTTCTTTCAAAGGATTATAAGATCTTTCACACGCGAAATAGGCATTCAAAGTGGATTCACAATCGAACTCGATACAGACAGGGTGCTTGAGGAGGCCATAAACAGGCTTTTTCTTGAAGCCGACAAAAACCTGTCACTGAGGGAATGGCTCGTAAATTTTGCCATAAACCTCACCGAAGAGGGGAAGAGCTGGAATTTTAAAAAGGATATTTCAGACCTGGGAAAACAGGTTTTTAAAGAGGAGTTCAAGGAATACAGTGATAAAATAGCAAGCAAACTGAATAATAAAGAATTCCTGAAAACTTATTTATCTGATCTGTATAAAATAAAGAACCATTTTGAGAGCACGCTGTCGGAAAAGGGGAAAAGGGGCCTTAAGCTCATATCTTCATACTCACTTACAATAGATGACTTCAGTTATAAGCTGCACGGACCGGCAGGATATTTTAACAAGCTTGCAAGGGGGGATTTTCAGGCTCCGGGAAGCAGAATCCTTGCAGCTTTGAACTCACCCGAAAAGTGGTATGCCAAATCAAGTGCAATGAAGGACAGGATTGAAGAAGCGGTGGCAAAGGGTCTTAATGACCTGTTGACTGAAGCGGTTGACTTCTTTGACAATAATTACAGTAATTATCTTACTTCGAAGACTATAAGGGCAAACATATATACACTCGGTATTTTGTCCGATATAACAGGGGAGATATTAAAGTATGCCAATGAAAATAATTTATTCCTGATAACTGATGCATCATCATTCCTTAACAAAATAATTGAGAACAATGATGCCCCCTTCATTTACGAAAAAACAGGCAACTATTTTCACCATTTTATGATTGATGAATTTCAGGATACGTCGGGATTCCAGTGGAATAATTTCAGGCCTCTTATTGTTAATAGCCTGGCACAGGACTTTAATAATCTCATTGTAGGGGATGCCAAGCAGTCCATTTACAGATGGCGCAGCACCAACTGGGAAATATTGACTGAGAAAGTGTACAGCGAGTTTTTCAAAGAATGCATTAATAACGTTACTCTTAATGTGAACCGCAGAAGCAGGAGGAACATTATTGATTTCAACAACTCGTTTTTTACCAGGGCACCTGAAATCCTGCAGAATAAATTTAATGATGAGCTATCGGAGTTCATGAAACATCCCGAAGCAGATAAACTTGCCGGTAATATCGTTAATGTTTATCATGATGTGTGGCAGTCAAGTGAGATGCCTGCTTATGAAGGAAGAGGTTATGTGAAAATACGTTTTATTGATACTAAGGAAGACAGCGAAGTTAAAAATAATCTTATTGATATACTGAAAAAGCTTCAGGACAAAGGATACAGATTAAGAGACATAGCCATACTGACAAGGAAGAAAGATGAGGGAAAGGGCGTTGCCGATTTCCTTATAGAGTATAAAAATAGCTGCCACGGGGAGGATAAATTCAGGTTTGATGTTATATCCGAGGAATCGCTTTATCTGAGCAGTTCATCTGCAGTCAGGTTTATAATTGCCCTTTTGAGGTTTTTCATTAATGATAATGATAATATAAATAATTACTTTATTGTCTTTGAATATTTGAATTATATAAAAAACAGGGCAAATGACGGCACAGGCATAATTGTGGATGATTACCGTTCTGACAGCTACAGATCATTGATAGACAGGATTCTTCCGGGATCGTTTACCGGTTCGGCCGGTTATATCACAGGGCTTTCCCTTTATGAGACGGTTGAACGCCTGGTTGAAATATTTTCTCTGGGTGACATTGAAGGTGAAATACCATTTATTCAGGCTTTTCAGGATATGGTACTTGAATATTCAGGCAGGAAATCGTCAGACATATATACATTTCTTGAATACTGGGACAGCGTGGGATTTAACAGGAGCATCTCCATATCTGAAGCCCAGGATGCAATAAGAATAATGACAATTCACAAATCAAAGGGACTTGAGTTTAAGGCTGTAATTTTACCTTATTGCAACTGGGACATAGATAATGTTAAGAACAGGCCTGTAATATGGTGTAAGCCCGGGGAAAGCCCTTTCAACAAGCTGGATATTGTTCCTGTAAGGTACATAAAAGAACTTAAAGACACTCATTTTGCAGTGGATTATTATATTGAGAAGTCAAGGTCCTATATTGACAATCTTAATTTATTATATGTAGCTTTTACAAGGGCAAGCGATGCTTTGTTTTGCATTGCTGACAGCAAAGCGTCTGGTAGCGGTATTTCTGCAGTCTCTGGTTTATTGCAAAACCTGTGTTCAGGGAGTTATGACAACATTCAGGCAGGCAAAGAAAATGGCGGGTTGCTTTTATTCGGTAAATATTATAACAGGGAGGAAAATATATTTGAATACGGTTCCCTGGATGATGTTAAGCCAGATGATTCTTTCAGGAGACATGAGGCAGGGAGGATTAAAGGCTACGCTGCATCAGACAGCAGGAAAAAGCTAAGGATAGCTTACCAGGCAGGTGATTTCTTTGCTCCAGATACTGATATCAGGACCAGTCCCCTTAATTACGGCAAAATAATGCATGAGATATTCGGAAATATAGTTACAACTGATGATATTGACTGGGCAGTTGAAAAAGTATATGTTGAAGGAAAGATAGGATTGGAGCAGAAAAAAGCAATAAGGCGTGATATTGATAACATATTTGCTGATATCAGGATTAGAAACTGGTTTTCCGGCGGCTGGAAGATATATAATGAAAAAGAAATTATTCTTCCTGACGGCCCTGTGAGAAGACCTGACAGAGTAATGCTGAAAGGCGGTAATGCTGTTATCATAGATTATAAGTTCGGAAATGTTGAGCGCAGGGAGTATATTGACCAGGTAAATGAATACGGACTGATGCTAAAAGAAATGGGATACTCCGGTATTGAATCATATGTGTGGTATTTGAGCACAGGTAAGATAGTTAAAGCATAACATCAGATATTATGATATTTTCGTGGGGCCATAGCAGGAGATTTAATGCGTATGCGGACTCTATGAAGGTTCTTTTCGGGTGCCGTGTACAGAAGGTGTCTGTTCATGCCGGATTAACCTGTCCGAATAGGGACGGAACAAAAGGGACGGGGGGATGTACATTTTGCGATAACAATGCTTTTAATCCCTCATACTGCACAGCTGAGAAGCCGATAAAACAGCAGATACTGGAAGGTATTACATTTCATAAGACCAGGTATAAATCAGCCGGGAAGTATATTGCCTATTTCCAGGCTTATTCGAATACATATGGATCGGTTCAGAAGCTGAGAAGGTTGTATAGCCAGGCTCTGGATAATAAAGAGGTAATCGGACTGGCAGTAGGTACAAGGCCCGATTGTATTGATGGTGAAAAACTGGACTACTTCAAGGAGCTGTCAGAAAAATATTATATTGTTATAGAGTACGGCATCGAATCATGCAATAATACTACCCTGAAAAGAATAAACCGGGGACATACTTTTGAAGATGCCGTGAGGGCCATTAATGAAACTGCATCAATGGGACTGCGTACCGGTGCTCATATGATCTTCGGGCTGCCCGGTGAATCAATGGAAGAAATGCTGGATTCAGCGAAGATACTTTCAAAGCTGCCAATAAATAATATTAAGTTCCACCAGTTGCAAATAATCAGGGGGACGGCTGTTGCTGACGACTACAAAAAGAAACCGGGCGAATTTCACGTTTTTCAGTTTGATGAGTATCTTGAATTTATTGTAAGCTATCTTGAACTCCTTAATCCTGCCTTCATTGTTGAAAGAGTTGCAGGTGAAGTGCCCCCTCGTTATAACAGGGGGCCAAAATGGGGAATGCGCTATGACCGGGTACTGGCAGAGCTGGAAAAAAGGCTTGAGTTGAAAAATACATGGCAGGGCAGGTTATATGAAAATCCTTAGGATATGAGCTCTGAAAATATTATATCAAAAGGAGGTACGGCCGTTCTTTCCACGGCTTACCTGGGACCTGTGCAGTATTTTACCAAGTTTGCCCTTTATTCGAAGGTATATATTGAGCAGCACGAGACATACCTTAAGCAGTCATTCAGGAACCGTTGTTATATCTGTGGTGCCAATGGGAGGATAGCACTCGTCGTTCCGGTAAAGAGAACGGCGGGCAACCTCACAAAGACAAAAGACGTGCTGGTTGATTATGATACCGGCTGGCAAAGGGTGCACTGGAATTCCATAGTGTCGTCATACCGTTCCTCACCTTTCTTTGAATACTATGAAGATAATCTAAAGCCTTTTTACAATACAAAGGAAAAAAGGCTCATGGAACTCAATCAGAAAATGCTGCAGCTGATAATTGACCTCCTTGATATTGATGCTGAAATACTTCTTACAGAAACATTTACTAAACACTATGATGATGAAGCCGACTTAAGGCTGGCAATAAATCCGAAGAAAAGGCTTGCCAGAGATGACAGCAGGTTCATTGCACGGGGGTACGGACAGGTATTTATGGAAAAACATGGTTTTCTGCCAAACCTCAGTATAATTGACCTGCTTTTTAATGAGGGGCCGAACTCAAGGAATATTATTATGCAGTGCATTAAATAAAGAAGGATAAAAAAAGGCGCCCTATTTTGAGGCGCCTGTATCTTTTGGTTTTATTACAGCCTGATGCCTATTGTCGCTATTACTTTGGATATCCCGTATTCAGTATCCACAAAGCTGTCATAATAATCATATGCCCTTAATAACTCTTCTTTAACAGTGTACCTGTATGCAAGATCAAAGAAGAACGCATTTACCCGGAATCCCAGTCCGCATGATACTGAATAGTGTTTGGCATCGCTGTTATAGTCGTTTTTGCCGTATGGCGAGCCATAGAGCGTATATCCACCTCTCAATGATACATCTCCCAATTTTACTTCCACGCCCGTCTTTATGTTTCCTGCCGGTTTGAGATAGTCAGACAATAATAAATTTACATCGTCCATATCATTCAGATCATTACTTTCCCTGTAGCGTATCTGTGAATAATCTATGTATTCGTAGTCAAAACTTAAAAGTGCCACTGATTTTAGCTGTAAGCCTATGCTGGCAATAGCCTTTAGCGGAGTTATCAACTTATAGTCACTTAATCCGATATCATAATAGTAGCCGTCCGCATCTGCAGGATAAACATCGGAAGGGCTGGCAAAAACGGAATAAAGGCTGGCATCATATTCTTGATCGATTTTTATTACTGTCGGCGTATGAATCGCTCCGCCTATCCTTACCAGCTGTATAGGTTTGAATATAAATCCGAATTTAAAATTGTAACCCTTGCCCCTGTATGTATTATATCTATAGTAATCAAATAGTAATTCTTTATTATAGGCAAAGTCCGATTCACTGTGGTTGAAAGATTCGTCATAGAAAACGGACTGGAGTCCGACTGATGCACCGACATAAAGAGTATGCGCATAGTTTGCACCAAAGGCAAAAGTCCATTCATTCATCCTGCCACTTATTTCCGTTATTCTTTTCTGGTATGTTTCATTTGCCGGAGGCATATACGTAACATAATCAGTGCCTGTCATAGAATTTGTGTCCAAATCTATTACATATCCCCTGTAAGCCAATCCTTCAACATAGGGATCAAGATTATAGGGGCTGTTGCCTCTTGCTTCCTCCAGGAAAAAATCAACCAGTGAGCTGCCCGGATTTATACCTTCGAAAATGCGGTATGTATTAAAGTCTGCAATCCTGTTGAACCCGAATCCGAAATTATAATTTATAAGCTGTTTGTTTTTTGACTTTATTGCTGTCACAACACCAAGATTATCAACACTAAAGTTATTGTCAAATTCTTTTCTGTTGGTGCCATAATATCTTGTTTTAGAGATATTTCTATTATAAGCAGGTGAAAAAGTGAATACTCCTTTCTGGTATACTGCTATACCTGCAGGATTGGTGCTTAATACTGAAACGTCTCCTCCAAGTGCGCCGAATGCACCACCCATTGATGTGTACCTGGCTGTTCCTCCCGTGAAGTTCTGTGAGAACCGCAGGGCATCTTCAAATCCCTGTCCCCTGGCGATTATTGAAGATATTATGATGAGATATATTAAAGCTATCCTTTTCATTGTGTCTTTTTTTTGAATGTTTGACAAATGTTATTAGAAATTGTTATTTACAGATTGTATTTTATCTTCTGCTTGGGCCGCTGCTTCTTGAACTGCCACTTGATGATCTGCTCGGACTGCTGGATCTGCTCGGACTGCTGGATCTGC
>CAZHQW010000015.1:0-9592 GCA_964534745.1 uncultured Bacteroidales bacterium | reverse complement strand
CTGCCACTTGATGATCTGCTCGGACTGCTGGATCTGCTCGGACTGCTGGATCTGCCGGACGAGGAGCTGCTGGGCCTGGAGTAGCTTGAGCTGCTGCGTCCGCTACTGCTCGGCCTCGAATAGCTTGAGCTGCTGCGGCTGCTGCTGGGCCTGGAGTAGCTTGAGCCGCTGCTGCTCGGCTTTGAGTAGTTCGGACTGCTGCTGGGCCTGGAGTAGCTTGAGCCGCTGCTGCTGGGCCTTGAGTAATTGGTACTGCTGCCAGTTCCTGCTGACGGTCTTGAGCTACCCGGACTGACTCCGGTACCCGAAGAAGGACGTGTATATGTAGAGCTGCTCCTGGAGCTTGGTCTTGTATAATTTGAGCTGGTGCCGGGCCTGCTTGACGGTCCGCTATACTCCTGGCTTCTGCTGGCAGGTCTTGTGTAGCCTGAAGGACCCATATTTGTTGAGCGGCCTGAACCCCTTTCATAAGTTGGCTTTGATACAGTTGAAGGCCGTGCATAACTTGACGAGTAGTTGCTTTCTCTTGTCGTTCCCGAAGGCCTTGTTGACTGTAATGTTGACTTAGTGGTTGATGTTCTGTTTACAGGCTGACTGCCGGCAGTTCTGCCGCCTCTTGTGTAATCCGAACGGGTAACCCCGGTTCTTGTGGACTGATAATTAACCGGACGGGCATTAACTGAACCAGGACTTGTTGATTTAATATTATTTGAAGCATTCGGCGTAGCAACCCTTGGTCTTCCTACTGTACCCCTGCTCCTGCTGTCGCCAGATATCGGGTGACCGGTTCCACGATATATTCTTCCGTATGGCCTGTAATAGTCGTTATGGTAATACCCGTAATAATCTCCATATCCCGGACTTCTCCAGTACGAACGATAGTACCACGGTGAATACCACGATGAATAATAGTATGGGTAACCGTATGAAAGGCCAAAACCCCATGAAGGATAATAATATGAGAAACCTATATTCCAGCCGCCTCCCCAGTAATAGGGATCGTAGTCGTACCAGTAAGGGCTGCTGTACCAGGGGCTGTAATAACCCATATAGTAAAAAGGCCTGTGGAAACGCCTTATCCTTGCAGAGTAATAATAATCATCATCATAGTAATAATTATTGGTTACATATGTATTTCCCTCATCCTCAAAATATTCCTGGTCGACATAGTTCTGATCCTCTTCATATTCAAGGCTGTCCCCGGATAAAGTATCTTCTGCATAGTACTGCTGTTTCTCCAGTGATTCTATATATTTCTCATAATCACTTTTTTCTCGCTTATTGTCATCTTTAGCTACAGCAGTCTCTTCCACCTGGGAAGATTTATCTTTCGGATTGTAATATATATCATCGTATTGAGCTGCAGCTTTGAAACTTACTGCAAATGAACCTAAAACAAGTCCAATCAAGCTTAGTATTTGTACAGTTGTTTTCATGGTTCTTCTCCTTCTTATTTAATATTATGTGAATATAATTTTATTTTTTTATTTTGTACTGGAATTCATTCAAAATATAAAATAACAAATATCATACCAAAAATTAATTATGGCTAAAGAAGTAACAAATAAAGAAGAGAATTATTCCAAGTGGTACAACGATCTGGTGATTAAGGCAGATTTGGCTGAGAACTCTGCTGTGAGGGGATGCATGGTAATAAAACCATATGGATATTCAATATGGGAAAAAATGCAGGCAGCGCTGGATAAGATGTTTAAAGATACCGGACATACAAATGCCTATTTTCCGCTGTTTATTCCCAAATCGTTTTTCAGCAGGGAAGCGAAGCATGTTGAAGGATTTGCCAAGGAATGTGCGATTGTGACCCATTACAGGCTTAAGAATACTGCAGACGGCTCGGGATTGGAGGTTGACGAAGATGCAAAACTTGAGGAAGAGCTTATTATAAGGCCCACATCAGAGACAATAATATGGAGTGCATATAAAAACTGGATTCAGTCATACAGGGACCTTCCGATACTGGTAAATCAATGGGCAAATATTGTAAGGTGGGAGATGCGTACCCGCCTGTTCCTGAGGACAACGGAGTTTTTATGGCAGGAGGGGCATACGGCTCATGCCACAAAGGAAGAGGCTATTGATGAAACATACAGGATGCTTGATGTGTATACCGACTTTGCGCAGAACTATATGGCCCTGCCTGTTATTAAAGGAGTGAAAACTGAAAATGAACGTTTTGCCGGAGCAATTGATACACTGACCATAGAAGCGTTGATGCAGGATGGAAAAGCTTTACAATCAGGGACTTCACATTTCCTGGGCCAGAATTTTGCAAAGGCATTTGATGTTATGTTTACTGATAAAAACGGGAAACTGGATTATGTCTGGGCTACTTCGTGGGGAGTGACAACAAGGCTGGTTGGTGCACTGGTAATGGCACATTCAGATGATAGCGGACTTGTATTGCCTCCCAGGCTGGCCCCAATTCATGTTGTTATTGTTCCTATATATAATAATAATGATCAGTTGTCTGTTATTTCGGAAAAGGCGGAAAAAATAAAGAAAAAGCTCACAGATAAGGGACTTTCTGTAAAATATGACAATCGTGATACACATAAGCCGGGCTGGAAATTTGCCGAATATGAGCTAAAGGGAGTACCGCTGCGCGTGGCTATCGGACCAAAGGATATCCAGAACCAGACAGCGGAGATTGCACGCAGGGATACACTTAAGAAACATACATATCCGCTGGAAGGTATTGAAAAAGTTATTGTAAGTCTTCTGGATGAGATACAGAAAAATATATATAAAAAAGCACTTGATTTCAGGGAAAAGAATACATACAGGGCAGATGACTATGAAGAGTTTAAGGACATAATTGAAAACAGGGGAGGTTTTGTGCTGGCACACTGGGATGGCACATCAGAAACAGAGCTGAGGATAAAGGAAGATACAATGGCTACTATACGATGCATACTGATGGATTCTGAGCCAGAGCCAGGTAAATGTATACTTACCGGTAAGCCTTCGAAACAGCGTGTACTCTTTGCCAAGGCATATTAAGACAGTCCGATACAAAACCATGATATAAACCTGAAGAAAAAGACAATTCTCAGCGGTTTCATTACCCTGCTGTATGCCTGGGCGAAAAAGGCCGTATAGAGCTGCATGACAACTGCCCTGCCTCTTATCAGTGAAGAAAAGAATCCCAGCAACACATTGCTCTGGCTGAAATAATTTACTATCAGAGGCAGGATGGTTGAAGGCTCGGCAACCTGCATTCCTGAAGATAAGAAAAAGCCGTGAACAATGAATTTGATCCTGTTTGACTTCAGTTCGATCAATTTATTCATCAGCATTATAACTTAATGAAGGTGCAAAAATAACCTATTAAAGTAAAAATTGAGGAATTATATTTTAAATTTGCCAGTCTGTAATATTTATATTAAAAAATCAATAAAAATGACAAGGATAAAAGTATATGCCCTTCTTATTATACTAATATTCATTACGGGTTTCTGTAAAAGAAAATCCGGTGAAGGGCAAACCGGCACAAATGATGAAATTATGAAAAGAATAAAAGATTTTGCTGAAGTGAAGCTGACAGCTGATCTGGGTAAATTGAGTGTTAACCAGAGGAAGATGATCTCCATATTAATTGAAGTATCCGGGATCATGGACGACCTTTTCTGGCAGCAGGCATACGGTGATAAAGAGGAATTATTTAAGTCAATAGATTCTGAAGCTGCAAGAAAATATGCCTTGATTAACTACGGGCCATGGGAAAGGCTGAACAATAACATTCCCTTTATTGAAGGCGTGGGAGAGAAACCCGCAGGGGCAGGTTTTTATCCTGCTGATATGACAAAAGAAGAATTCAAGTCATTTGCTGCAGATGATAAAGCAAGTCTGTATACAATAATTAAAAGAAATGATGGTGGAGGTCTTGTCTCTGTACCTTACCACGTAGCATATAAAGATAAACTTGGCAGGGCATCAGAATTATTGCTCCGGGCTGCTGATCTTGCAGAGGACCAGGGATTTAAGAATTACTTAAAACTCAGGGCAGAAGCTTTTTTAACAGATAATTACTTTGAAAGTGATATGGCATGGATGGATATGAAAACAAATAAAATTGATTTTGTTGTGGGTCCTGTTGAAACATACGAAGATCAGCTTTTCGGATATAAAGCAGCATTTGAAGCTTTTATTCTTATCAAGGATATGGAGTGGAGCAGGAGGCTCGACAGGTACTCGTCATTCTTGCCCCAGCTGCAGAAGGAATTGCCGGTTGATGAAAAATACAAGTCCGAAGCCCCGGGAAGCAGCTCTGACCTTTATGTATACGATGCTATTTACTATGCCGGTGATTGTAATGCCGGGGCAAAAACAATCGCGATAAATCTTCCTAATGATGAGCAGGTGCAGCTTGTTAAAGGCAGCAGGAAACTGCAGCTTAAAAACTCTATGAAAGCAAAATTTGACATGATAGTAGTACCCATAGCACAGGAATTGATAGTTGAAGATCAGCAGAAGCATATAACCTTTGATGCCTTTTTTGCCAATACAATGTTCCATGAAGCAGGACACGGACTGGGAATAAAGAACACAATCAATAGCAAAGTAACGGTCAGGGAAGCGTTAAAGGAAAATTATACAGCCATCGAAGAGGGGAAAGCAGATATTTTATCACTATTCCTTATTAATAAGCTTCATGAGATGGGAGAAATTGAAAATGATTTAATGGACAACTATACAACCTTTCTTGCCGGCATTTTCCGGTCCATTCGTTTTGGAGCAGCAAGCGCGCATGGGACGGCAAACCTTATCCGTTTCAACTATTTCAAGGAAAAAGGTGCTTTTTACAGGAATGAAGAAGGTAAGTACGGTGTTAACTTCGATGAATTGCAGAAGGCAGTTGATTCATTGTCAGCTCTTATTATTACAATACAGGGTGACGGAGATTATGATAAGGCAAAAGAAATTATCAGCAAATATGGAATTATTGATAATGATCTGAAAACTGCCCTGATGAAGCTGGAACAAAGGGATATTCCTGTCGACATTGTTTTTCAGCAGGGCTTGGGTGTGCTCGGATTAGAGGCTGAAAAGTAATCAAATATAAAACTGCATGATCATTGAATCAAGGGCTTTTGCAAGGGCCGGACTCCTGGGTAATCCTTCTGACGGGTTCTATGGCAAGACTATATCTATTATTATCAGGAATTTCGGTGCTATAGTCTCTATTTATGAATCGCCTGAACTGCTCATTGAAGAGCAGGCAGTTGACAGTAACCGGTACAGGAATATTTATCATCTGGCAGATTCTGTAAGCCTGACCGGCTATTACGGGGGAGCACGCCTGATAAAGGCCGCTGTGAAGAAATTTTGCGAGTATTGTGAGGATAACAGGATAAAGCTGTCAAATAAAAACTTTACTGTCCGATACCAGTCATCTATACCGAGGCAGGTCGGACTGGCGGGTTCGAGTGCCATTATTACTGCCGCCATCAAAGGGCTGATGAAGTTTTATAACGTTAAGATACCATTGCCCTATTTACCTTCATTGATACTTTCAGCAGAGGTTGACGAACTGGGAATAAATGCGGGCCTTCAGGATAGGGTGGTCCAGGTATACGAGGGATGCGTCTATATGGATTTTGAAAAGTCCCACCTTGAAGAACATAAATATGGCATTTATGAACGGCTGAATCCGGAAAACCTGCCAAAGCTTTACCTTGCCTATAAGGTCCAGCTCGGCAAGGTGTCGGGAAAGTTATTTAATACTGTCAGGCAGAGGTTTGAAAGCGGGGACGTTGTTGTACACAATACCCTTTCTGAGATAGCATCTCTCGCTGAAAGAGGTAGGGAGGCCATTAATAATCGTGATTTCAATGAGCTGAATAAACTGATTAATATGAATTTCGATTTAAGGTGCAGGATAATGAACATTTCGGATAGCAACCTTGAGATGGTTTCTACAGCAAGGGCATGCGGAGCCTCGGCCAAGTTTAGCGGCTCGGGAGGAGCTATTATAGGTTCCTGCAAAGATGATGAGATGCTCAGGAAGCTTGTTATAAACATGAAAAAAATTAATGTCAGAGTAATAAAACCTTATATTGTATAAAATATGATAAGTAAAGCCATAATTCCGGCTGCAGGCCTCGGAACACGGTTTTTGCCCGCAACAAAAGCCCAGCCCAAAGAAATGCTGCCGATAATTGATACGCCAACCATCCAGTACGTAGTACAGGAATGTGTTGACTCGGGAATAGAGGATATATTAATCATTTCCGGCAAAGGCAAAAGATCCATTGAAGATCATTTTGACAGGAATCCTGAACTGGAACTCAAAATCCAGGAAAAGGAAGATGAGGTGCTTTATACCCAGCTGCGCCATATAGAGGATATGGCAAATATTCATTTTATAAGGCAGAAGGAGCTTAATGGTCTGGGCGATGCCATATACCATGCACGCTTTCATTGCGGGAAAGAACCCTTCGCGGTGCTGCTGGGCGATACAATAATTGACTCCGTGATACCGGTAACCCAGCAACTTATAGATACCTACGAGCAATACAGGCAGACAATAATTGCAGTTGAGACCGTTCCAAGGGATAAGGTCTCAAGATACGGCATAACAGGGGGAAAAAAGATAAGTGACAGGCTTATGCAACTGAATGAGCTAATTGAGAAGCCTGAGGTTGATAAGGCTCCCTCCAATCTGGCTATAGCCGGAAGATATATTCTCACCCCGGAGATATTTGACGCTCTTGAGAAGACACCAAGGGGTAAGGGCAATGAGATTCAGCTTACCGATGCCCTGAGGTTGATGCTGAAGCGCAATAGTATCATTGCACTTACTATTGAAGGGAAAAGGTACGATATAGGCAATAAAATGGATTTTTTAAAAACGACTGTTGAATTTGCATTAAAGAGAAAAGAGTTTAAGAGACCTTTTGAAAAGTTTTTAAGGGAAGTTATAGGCAAGATCGATGAACAGAAAGGTACCAAAAAATAGCAGTATATGGCAGTCCGCTTCAGGATAAAATTTAAAATAAATTAGGAATATTGAACAGAATATTTATTTTTGTGAGAAACAAGATAAAAATTAACCCTAAAATCTATTTTTTATGACAAGAACACGCAAAGTTTTCCTTAATGAAAAGGACATACCAAGGAAGTGGTATAATATGGCAGCCGACATTGACGTACCTCCTTATATGAGTCCGGATGGAGCCGTACCGCCCGAAGCGTGGGCACCTGTTTTCCCGATGAACCTTGTTGAACAGGAATACAGCAAGGAGCGCTGGATAGATATTCCTGAAGGTGTGCTCGAACTATTGACCAGGTGGAGGCCTTCGCCCCTGCACAGGGCATATGATTTGGAAGAGGCTCTAAAAACACCGGCAAGGATATATTACAAGAATGAAAGCCTTTCACCTGCAGGAAGCCATAAGCCTAATACGGCCGTGACACAGGCCTGGTATAACAAGGAGTTTGGTATTAAAAGTTTAACCACTGAAACAGGAGCCGGACAGTGGGGAAGTGCGCTTGCATTTGCCTGTGCGTTAATCGGACTGGAATGTAAGGTTTTTATGGTGCGCATAAGTTTTGACCAGAAACCTTTCAGAAAGCTTATGATGGCAACATGGGGCGCAAATTGTGTTGCCAGTCCCAGTAATGAAACAAACACGGGGAGGGCAATACTGGAGAAGACACCTGATACTCCGGGAAGCCTCGGAATAGCCATCAGTGAAGCAATTGAAGCTGCAGTTACCGATAAGAGCGGACAAACAAGATATTCGCTTGGCAGTGTCACGAATTTTGTATGCATGCACCAGACAATAATCGGACTTGAAGCAAAAAAGCAGCTGGAAATGTTTGGTGAAAAGAAAGTTGATGTGATTATCGGCTGCGCAGGTGGAGGAAGCAATTTTGCAGGATTATCATTTCCTTTTGTTTACGATAAGATGCATGGGGCCAAGATTGACATCATTCCTGTGGAACCCGCATCATGCCCAACCATGACAAGAGGCCCCTATGTCTATGATAACGGTGATACTGCAGAAATGGTGCCTCTGGTAGCTATGTATTCACTCGGACATACTTTCGTGCCGCCGCCTATTCATGCCGGCGGATTACGTTATCATGGTATGGCCCCTCTGGTCAGTAAGGCAATAAAGGAAGGTCTTCTGACTCCTCTTGCCCTGCATCAGCTTGAAAGCTATGAGGCAGGAATATTTTTTGCCAAGACAGAAGGGATCATTCCCGCGCCCGAGACTACACATGCTATTGCCGCTACTATCCGTGAGGCCAAAAAGGCAAAAGAAGAGGGTAAGGAAAAAGTAATATTATTTAATTTCAGCGGGCACGGATTAATGGATCTGACGGGCTATGATAAGTTCCTGACCGGACAACTGACTGATTATGAACTGCCGCAGGAGGAAATAGATAAGAACCTCGAACTAATCAAAAACTACCCGAAACCATAGATAAGAACAAAATCCCGGTATACGCCGGGATTTGTTTTTTATGTTAAAACGAAATGCCAAATACCAGGAATGGTGTCCTTGTATAAGGATTAATAATAAACGAACATGACAGGGGCACCGAATAGCTGCCCGAAACTTTTATTTCTTTTGATGTCGTTGCACCAAGATTAACTATCATAAATTCATCATCGGGATAAGGATCCGCTACAGGATCATAAGCAGGCACCGAGGTCTCAGCAGTGTAAATCCCGTTACCGGCCCCAATAAATACATCTAAGAATCCGAAACTGTATCCTGCTTCAATATACAGGGAGTGGCCATCGTCATTTATCAGATTAATGCTTGCTGAAAAACTGAGATCACCTGTTGTGAATCCGCCATTTAACTCAATAACATGGGTTGAATCAGAAAAGTAATTCATTATGCCCGGTGCATCATCAGGGTAAAAATAATCTGTTAACCCGACAGAGATAATATCTGCAAATGTATATGAGATGTAGAGATCAACTTCCTGTGCCCCGGGAGCATTAACAGTATAGGCACCCCATACGCCAAAAGTTAATCCGCGGATATCGGCTTCAATACATGGCTGTATGCTTGGGGATCCTCCGTAATCAGTACCTCTCCATACAAAGCGACTTAAAAGGTCTGCACCGACTGAAAAGTGAGATAAACTGTCTTCTTCATGCTGTGCATTAATGCTGAACGCAGAAAATAAAAAAACTGCCATTGTTAACCATACAGGCAAATAGAATTTTCTCATAGATTGGAAGTTTAAAGGTTATTTTACATTATATATTAAAATTAATATTAGAATATAACCCCTATACATTAAGGGCTAAATATACAAAAATATATATATATTAATATATAAACTATATAAAAAAAGGGGTATAAATATAAAAAACAAAAATAAACATAAAAATAACCTAATAATATATATTTTCTGTTAATACTGGCATTGATAGATCAGATTTGCAATTATTCGGTTTTTTTTTGTATCTTAAATATAATATAATCATTGGCGCTATAGTTGTTAACCGTGCAATAAAATGTGAATACTTGGAATTATCGAAGATTGAAGAGCAGATAATAAGACTTTTCAGGTTTTCTCACCTGGGATTTCAGCTTTTTAAAAT
>CAZHQW010000014.1:25141-57311 GCA_964534745.1 uncultured Bacteroidales bacterium | reverse complement strand
GTGTTTTCATGGCTTATGTATTATATTAAATAACAAGTCTGGACGAAAGATGTTTATTGTGCCTGGCAAATGAATTTAGTTTCTTTGCCCAAAGTTCAGAAAATTATGTTATCTGGTCAATAAGCGGATATTATTTTTGGTATATTTTATTAATTTTAAAGAAATTTAGATTTTTAATCTTCTGCCGGTGAAGCATGATTTATTTATATATAATACACTTTCGAGAAAGGAGGAGCGGTTCGAGCCGCTGAACCCGCCTCATGTCGGACTGTATGTTTGCGGTCCCACTGTTTATGACAATCCGCACCTGGGACATGCAAGGGCAGCGATAACTTTTGATGTGCTGTTCCGCTATTTAAAGCACCTGGGCTACAATGTGAGATATGTAAGGAATATCACAGATGTGGGGCACCTTGAAGATGAGGTACATAATGAGGGAGAGGACAGGATTGAGAAAAGAGCACGGCTTGAGAAGCTTGAACCAATGGAGATCGTCCAGTACTATACCAACCAGTACCATAAGAGCATGGATCTTTTAAATGTACTTCCTCCAAGTATTGAGCCCCGGGCGTCCGGACATATAATTGAGCAGCAGGAAATAGTGAAAAAAATTATTGAAAACGGATTTGCATATATTGTGGACGGCTCAGTCTATTTTGATCTTGAAAAGTACGCCAAAAATTATGACTACGGTAAGCTGTCGGGACGTAAGCTTGACGATCTGTTCTGCAATACACGTGAGCTTGGAGGTTCCCGCGAGAAGAGGGGTCCTCTGGACTTTGCACTATGGAAAAAAGCGGGACCGGAGCATATCATGCAATGGCCGTCGGAGTGGGGGAAGGGCTATCCCGGGTGGCACCTTGAATGTTCTGCCATGGGAATGAAATACCTGGGAGATAGATATGATATCCACGGAGGAGGTATGGACCTGATGTTTCCCCACCATGAGTGCGAGATAGCACAGTCCACTGCCGCACTTGGCACTGACCACGTAAAGTACTGGATGCATAATAATATGATCACCATAAAGGACCAGAAGATGAGCAAGTCCCTGAAAAATGCCATCACTCTCGAAGAGATTTTTACTGGTAATCATAAGGCACTGGATCAGGCGTATTCGCCTATGACCGTCAGGTTCTTTATCCTTCAGGCACATTACAGAAGCACCCTTGACTTTTCAAATGAATCATTGAAGTCCGCCGAAAAGGGACTTGAAAGGCTGATGAACGGCATGAAGGCACTGCAGAAAATTAAACCGGCTGCCAAATCAACAATGAAGATCAGGGAGCTGAACGAAAGCTGCTATGCAGCAATGAATAATGACATGAATACCGCTGTTGTTATTTCCCATCTTTTTAACGGCGTGAAACTTGTAAACTCGGTTTTATGTGATAGCAAGTCGGGCATCAGCAAAGAGGACCTTGAGGACCTGCGCGGGTTGTTCAGCACATTTGTTTACGATATACTGGGACTGAGGGATGAGGAGCAGGCATCTTCAGCCGGCGACGAGCTTAATGACGAGCTTATAAAAATGTTGCTGTCACTGAGGCTTGAGGCAAAAAATAAAGGGGACTTTGCTACTGCCGACAAGATACGATCACAGCTTAACGACCTTGGAATCATTGTGAAAGATACCAAGGACGGTTTTGAATGGGAAATAAAGTAGGGACAGCGCCCATAATAAAATAGGGACAGCGCCCATATTTTACATCATAAAAGCATAACCTATCTTGAAGAAGAAAGTCCAGTTTGTCTGGGTGAGGGGAGTATCTCTTTCATTTATTTCACCACCCTTGTAGTTGTCAGAATAGCCAAGGAACAGGACTGTCTGCGGATTTATTTTGTAAGATAGCAGGAACTGGCTGAACATATACTGCTCCAATGGCTCGGGCGGCTCTTCATCCGGATTTATATACAGGACCGTATTATAATCATAATGCCTGTACTGGGTGATGGCACGGATAAAAAGCCGTTTAGTAAACTGGTAGGTCAGGTGGCCTTCCATAATATTTGCGGTGTAAAGGCGCCCGGGATCAACGTTAAGCTTCTCATACATATGATTGAGCTCTACATTCAGGTGCATGCCTATGCTCCAGTTGAAGCCCACATTAAAATGAAACCTTTTGCCTAAACGGGTATTGGTGTAATCGATGCGGTCCCCGAAAAGCAAACTTATCCAGTAATGCAGGTTACCCGTTGGTTTAAGGCAGTGATGTATGAAGAAGGAGTTCTGGTTAAATTCCGAACCGTTATAGTACTCCCTGATCAGATGATATTCTGCAATGATATGGGACTGCTTGATCATCAATATTTCATAAGACAGGCTTGCTTCACTTTTTAAAAGGTCATAATTCTGATCCGTTAAATATTTATATTCCAAATCCCACTCCATCTGGGTCCACCATAAATCGCGATTTTTTGCCAGCAGGTCATATTCAATTTCGCCTTCAACATCCTTAATGTCGACCTGCGGTAGAAAACCCTGATCAACCCTCAGATTTTTACCGAAATCATTGTATGTCAGCCTCCAGTCAAGATTCCTGGTATTATGATAATAATTTATTGCTAGCCCATGACTGTAAAAAGTGCCGTCAGGCTGGTCAAATTCTTCAATTATTGTATCGGGATAATGTGTTGCTGTCATGCCTCCCTCAATAGATACCATGTCTTTTTCCGTAAACCTTAAATAGGCATCGCCAATGGCAAGCCTGTTAAAATATTCGTCGCCTTCCCTGTCAGTTAAAAGTACACCCAGGGTATATTTGCTCCCCAGGTCTCTTTTGTAACGGAGGACAGAATTAAATGAAGTGCTCTCTATAGTGGTTGCATCATTACTCTGGCTGCCGGGGAAAACAAGATTTGTCAGCTTGTCCTGGACAAAATATGAGCCTATGGTATTACCTTTTTCTTTGCCTGTGAGCTTTACACCCCATACTGGATCTCTGAGTATGCGCGTGTAAACGCCACCGGGATGAAAGAAGTCGGAGCCTTCGGTGAAAAAGGGTCTTTTTTCGGGATAGAACAGGTCAAAAGGTTCATTAACATCCATCTGCGCGGCGTCTGCCTCAACCTGCGAAAAGTCAGGATTTGCAGTTCCGGAAAGTATAATATTCGGAGTAATGCTCCATTTGGCTGTTAGTCCGGGATCCACATTTTTTTTCTCCCATTTGAGGTCGCCTTCCGTTTCGTCTTCACGTACCTGGTTTAAAAGGACTGACAGTGTGGGGTTGAGCTCTATATTTTTACCAGGCGTTACATCCTCAAAGCCTGTAATTTTGAGGGACTGGCATAGATAGCAGTTCCTGTTGCGGTCACGTTTAAATGTACCTATATGATGCCTGACATCACGGGGATAGCTCCTTATCGCATCAAATCCCCATGTCTGCACTCCCTCACCACGCTGAAAACGCAGTGAGGCAAAGGGGATGGACATCTCCACGTAATAGCCTTCAGCAGCTATACTTCCGTCTGATTCCCAGATAGCATCCCATGAGCCGTCATAACCGTTACTGCTTTCTATGGCATCTTCCTGTATACCCAGGGGATTACATATAAAGTCAAATGACCGGCGTTCATCATTGTAGGTGTCCAGGATAATACCAACACAATCATCAACAAAGGCATTATCCCTGTCCATGTAATGTGCAATAATTTTTGAAGGTTCGGGATCATAAGCCTTAAAGCCAACATATAAATGGGTCTTTGTATAGGATAAAAGGACGTAGGTCTCTACCGGTGCCTTTAAATTATCTCCGGGCTCAACTTCATATGGCAGTTCTATAGCCAGTGCATCTTTCCAGAAACTTTCATCGAGAATGCCATCAACCTTTATCTTTTCTGTTGTTGAGGGAATAGTATAGTGAGGATTTGCATCTTTGTTTGCTGCTGGTATCGAATCACCTGAAAAAATTTGGGTATAACCAGGCCCGATAAAGAACAGAAGAAAAATAATGCATAATCCCGGATTTCTTGCCAGCAAAATTTTCAGTATTGTTTTATTGCATTAATAAATAACAATGCAAAATTATTTTTATTTTGCTATTATGCAAGGGGGGCGCTGTCCCTATTTTTTCTACTCGGTATCGATTTTGAAACCAGGAGGAAATAACGTGGTGCTATCTATGATTGCTCCCTTGAATTTACAGTTATTTATTGCTGCCTCGGTAAGAATGGCACCCCTTAAATCGGCTTTGCTCAAATCCACTTTGTTTAAGCTGGCCTCTTTAAGATTGGCATACCTGAGATCAGCATTACTTAAATCCACTGAATTCATGCTTATTTCCTTAAGATTGGCATTTGTTAATATTGCTTCGCTAATGTCAAGATTATGGAGACTAACTTCTTTGAGATTTATGCCTTCCATAATGGCTCCCTTAAAAACCACCTGGGATAGGGAGGCTTCCTTGAGATTCGCTCCCGTAAGGTTAGCTCCTGTGAAATCAGTGCCATTAAGCGTTGCTTCGCCAAGGTTAATATTTTCAAGCGAGGCATTACTGAGATTCATGTTTGTTAATACTGATTCTTTAAGGCAGGCACCCCTGAGATCAACTTTTTCTTTGCTGTTTTCAGCCCTCCACTTGTTCCAGTAACTTGTTCCCATTTTTAAATTTGCCAGGTGTTCGGCATTCCCTACAAAAGTGGGACAGTCAGTATAATCATCGTAATATTCATACTCCTCCTCAATCTTTTCAGCTTCAATTTCTTTACGGGTTATTTCTACTTCTTTAATCGCCTCTGCTATGATAGCATTTAAATCCATTTCTTCCAGTGCTGCCTGAATACCAATGAGAGCCTCGTTTATTATCAGGTTAATATCAGCATTTTGAATGCCTTTATTTGCTCCCCTGATTGCCTCCCTGACAATGGCATTGATATCCATTTCATGCAATCCTGCCTGTATGCCTGCCATAGCTTCATCTACTATAAGATCCAGATTCATTTCTATAATCCCCTGTTCTATGCCGGTTATTATCTCTTCCGTAATCTCGTCAGGCGAAAGGGGAAGGATTTGTTCAACTTCTTCCATATCTTCTGCTTCTTCTGCGACCTCTAAGTCTTCTAAATCTTGTGCATCATCTAATACTATTGTTGAATCAAGGTCGCCGGGCAGTGAAGGAGTCTCAACTTGTGTGACTTCTTTATCATTGTTCCTGAGTTTGTTTTCGATAGTGCGCTCTGTTATAGCATTGGCGTTTAACACTATCATAAATATCCCAATAAGAATAATACATGAAGCAGTAAATCCTTCAATAAAGTTTGTTTTCATTTTTGGTTGATTTAATAAACGTTTAATTCTCTTTAATAATTTGTTTTTATTTCCGGCAGCAGTGAGTGCCAGATTATTATTTAGCAAAAGCTGCTCCTGGATATTGGCAAGAGCACGTGCATAGTTGGTCGAGTCTCCTGTTTGTGCAATGGCAATATCATCACAGCAGTTTTCTCTTTCTGTACGGATAACATTGTTGATCCACCATACAGCAGGATGATAGAAGAACAGAATTTCGACAACCGATTGCAGGAGATTAATAATGTAATCACGGCGTAATATATGGGCAAGTTCATGAACTATAATGCTTTCTAGCTGCTTTGGGGTCAAACCCGTAAAGGCGCTCACCGGTAAAAGGATTACAGGTTTAATTAATCCGATTACCATTGGTACTTTAGCAAGTGCAGATTCGTATATTTTTACTGCTTTCCTGATATTGAGCTTTTTACATAGCAGTCTTGTTTTTTTTTGCCATTCCTCTGAAATCTGGCTTATCCTGTAATATTTTAACCGCTGTGTATAAGCTAAAGCACCAATAAATTTAAGGGTAAAGAATAAAATTCCGGCAAACCAGATCGTGACAACGAAGGGGAAATGCCTGTTAAAAAAATCTTTGAGGGGTGCGGACTTTAATTTAGCGGTGCGGCCTTCAGCAATGATTTCATTATTTCTTGGGGTTGTTGTGAAGTCCCTTTTCAGAACCGGGGCATCAGAAAGGCGGGCTGGAGATGTTGAATTATAAGTTACAGGTTCGGGATTATAGTTTTTTATGAATGTATATACGGGACAGATCAGCATGAAAGCCAATGCAGTCACTGATAGAAAATAGCGTGTTACAGACGTGAATTTACGCGTAAAGAACATTAGTATACCCAACACCATAGCAATAAGTGCTCCCTGCCAGAGGGAATGGATTATTGTAAGGCCCAAAGCCTCAATAATCTTGTCTGATAATATACGGTAAATTAGGTTCATGATTTCCTCCCGTCTATTTTATTTATCAGCTCTTTTATCTGCTCAAGCTCTTCCCTTGACGGCCTGTGATTACCAAGCAACTGCATAACCAGTTTGCCGGCTGAACCGCTGAAAGCCGTCTCAATAAACCTGTCAAGGAGGAGGCTCTGGGTTTCTTCCTGTCTGATTACAGGAATATAAATATGACTCTTGCCCTGAAGCTTGCGCTTCAACATATTCTTTGCCGCCATGTTCTGCATGATTTTTAGCGTGGTTGTATAACCGACATTCTTTTTGGTATTTATCCTTTCATGGACAAATTTTACTGTTCCTGATTTGTGCTTCCAGAGAATTTGGAGGATCTCAAGTTCGGCAGCTGTTGGCTTTTTGTCGGATTGGGAATTCATAAAATAAATATTTAACTACGATGTTTATCGTACAAATATATACGACAATTTTCGTAAATACAAATTTTTTTGAAAAAAGAGAGATAAAAGAGGGACAGCGCCCATATTTTTTAAATTAAAAATAGGTATAATACTTCGGCGGAAATTATTTTTTTTATTTAACTTTATAAAGGGCAGTTCTCTCTATAAAAAATATGGGCGCTGTCCCTCTTTAATACTATGGAAAATAATAAATATCTTAAGGAGCTGAAGAAGAAGGAATCTGAACTTAAACAGCTTGAGAAAAAGTTGATCAAGGAAATTAAGAGCAGGGATTTCTATGAAAAGCAGATTCTTCGTTCAAAAAAAATATATTACTCCTCTTTTAATGCCCTGAAGGAAAGCATTTTTGTTATAGACCGTGATTTGAATATAATCCTGGAAAATAAAGCACTGAAGGAATTTAACCGCAGTGTTGGCATAAATGAGCCTACCCTTGGAAATTCCGTGGAGATATACTCAAATAACCTTGAAGGATTTAGCCTGAGCGATTATATACTGGTGCTACGGACAGGCAAAGAAATTTACGATAAGGAGGTGCGCATTGATGATAATACTATCGTAGAAATCAGGAAAAGTCCGGTTCATGACGAAAATGACATAGTATCCCGTGTTATAACCCTTATTAAAGATATAACCGATAACAAACAAACCGAGCATAAACTGATAAAAAGCGAAAAGAAGTTCAGGGACCTCATGGAGCTTCTGCCTGAAATGATTTTTGAAACCGACCTGGACGGCAGTGTGTTCTACGCTAACCAGTTTGCACTGGGCAGGCTTGATTATTCATACGACGATATTATTTCAGGACTTAATATATTTAGCATTTTTCCAGAAGGAGAAAGTGAAAGGGCAAGGGAAAACTTTAAAAAGCACCTCGACGATAAGGAGCGCGGTCCTGAAGAGTATTATATCGTCACCAGGGATAAGGAGACGTTCCCCGTAATACTTCATATAAATCCGATTATTGAAAACGAGAAATCAGTAGGCGTAAGAGGGGTGATGATAGATATTACCGACAGGAAGAAGGCCGAGGAACAACTGAAACAGAGCCTGCAGACGACAAGGGCCATAGTCAATTCAATTCCCGACATGTTCTTTCATTTTAATAAAAAGGGGGTATTCCTGAATTACAAAGACGATAAGGAGGAACACCTTTCAATACCGGCAGAAAAAATTCTTAACCGGAACCTGAAGGATGTGTTTCCTGATGATATTTCAGAATTATTAATGAAGGGTATAAATAATTGTATTGTCAATGGCGAGGGTATCATCGAATACCAGATGAAAGTGAAAAAAAAGATAAAGGATTTTGAAGGGCGGTTTGCAAAAATCAATGACAACGAGGTTATTGTGCTTATAAGGGATATGTCGGAGAGGTTATCCTATGAAAAGGAATTGAAGCGGGCAAAGGAAAGGGCCATAGAAGCAAATAAGGCAAAAAGCGAGTTCCTGGCAAACGTGTCACATGAGATCCGCACACCTATGAATGCCATACTCGGATTAACGGAGTCGTTGCTTTCTAAGATAACTGATCCATTATATACGGGCCATCTTAAAACCATTCATTCCAGCGGAGAGATACTTCTTTCCTTGATTGATGATATACTGGATCTTTCGAAGATTGAAGCCAACAAGCTGGAGTTCAAATATGAACCCGCGGAGATTAGGACAATAATAAGGGAAATAAGGCAGATATTTGTCCAGAAAGCAGACGAAAAAGGACTTGCCATTGAAATAGATATCGATAAGGATATTCCTCATATGCTTGTCCTTGACGAGATAAGGCTGCGCCAGGTTTTGCTTAACCTCGTGGGTAATGCCCTCAAGTTTACTGAAGAAGGGTATATTAAGATTGAAGTTAAGGGTGATATTAACAGTGACGGTGAGACAATGAATCTTCAGATAGCAGTAATAGATACCGGTGTAGGTATAGCATCCGACCAGCAAAAGATTATTTTCGATGCCTTCAGGCAGCAGAGCGGACAGAGCAGGAGAAAATACGGGGGGACCGGACTGGGACTTGCAATCTGCAAGAGGCTTGTAGAGAAAATGAACGGACGGATAAAAGTGTCGAGCTCGCCCGGCAAAGGTTCTTCTTTTAAAGTTATCCTGTCGGATGTCGTGATCTCTGATGTCAGCGCTTCAAAATCGGCCCTGGCAGAAGAGGATTATTCAAATATTGAATTTGCCAGGTCAACGATAATGATAGTTGATGATTTTAAAAGCAATATAGAAACCCTGGAAAGCCTGATAAACGGTGATGTAAAGTTTGTAGAGGCAGGAAACGGCAGGGAAGCAGTTGAAAAACTTAAAACTGTAAAACCCGATCTAATCATTTTGGATATACGTATGCCTGAGATGGACGGTATACAAACAGCGAAATATATACGTAATATACTGAAAATGAAAGATATTCCTATAATTGTGTTTACGGCGTCAGTACTGGGTTTTGATAACAGAATATCAAGGAAATATTTTACCGGATTTATACCTAAGCCGGCAAAGAAGTCACAAATAACCGGCGAGCTTAAAAAATATCTAAAATACAGGGAAATATTTGAGACGGTTCCCGATAAAAAAGAAGAAGTTACTGTTTCCCTGACACATCTCAGTATATCTGAGCTGAAAGAATTTATTAATTTGATTGATAAAAAACTTTGTTCAAAATGGAGGGAGATTAAGGATGATATGCTTATATTTGAAATTGAAGAATTTATAGACAGCATTAAGAAAGTTGCTGTCAAATATAAAGTACAGTACTTAACAGATTACGCCGATAAACTGGTTGAAAGCATAAGGTCATTTGATGTTGATGAAATAAAATCAGCAATGAATGAATTCCATTATGTTTATGAAAGTATAAAATCGGCAGAGAGTTAGGTGAGATAAATTTCAGTCAGACTTAGATATGGAAGATAACAAAAAACAAGGGACTATTCTTATAGTTGACGATAACAAAAAGAATCTGCAGGTCCTTGGAAATGTGCTTCATGAAGAAGGTTATAAAATTGCTGTCGCCGAAAATGGCTACCAGGCTGTGAAGCTGGCGGATAAGATCGTGCCCGGATTGATACTCCTTGATGTGATGATGCCGGGCATTGACGGATTTGAAGTGTGCATGAGCCTTAAATCAAAAAAGGAACTCAAAAATATACCAGTCATATTTCTTACTGCCAAAAGCGAAACAAGTGACATTATCGAGGGATTTAAAAGAGGCGGAGTGGATTATATTACCAAGCCCTTCAAGAAGGAAGAACTGCTCGCCAGGATAGGTACGCATATGGAGCTGGCAAATGCCAGAAGTCTTCTCAAGAAGAGGGCAGAAGACTTAAATGCTGCCAACGATGCCAAAGACAAGCTCTTTTCTATTATTGCCCATGACCTCAGGCACCCGCTGGCTGACCTTAAGACATTGCTTGAACTGCTGCTATTCGATTATGACCGGTTCACAAAGGAAGATATTATAAGGTGCTTCAAGGAAATAAAAGACAGTACGGATGAAACATATAACCTGCTTCAGAACCTCCTCCAATGGGCAAGGAAGGAAATGAAAAGCCTTCCCTGTGAACCTGAACCCTTTAACCTGGACGAAATTATTTATTCGGTTATCAAACTGTTCAAGCAAAGCACAAGTAAAAAGAATATCAGTGTAATATTTAATGACGGCAAGGGATTAAGGGTTTTTGCCGACAAGAATATGATTGAGGCAGTGTTAAGAAACCTGGTGAATAATGCCATTAAATTTTCATATAACGACAGTAATGTTGTTATTAGTGTAAAAAAGGAAAAGGATATAGTGGAGGTTCAGGTAAAGGACTTTGGGCACGGGATAAAGAAAGAGCATCGGCAGGCTTTGCTAGATGAAAATATTGCTGTATCGACAAGGGGTACAAATAACGAAAAAGGCACCGGAGTAGGATTAAACCTGTGCAGGGACTTTATAAGGCAAAATAAAGGCAGGCTATGGTTCGAGAGCGAGGAAGGAAAGGGATCCTCCTTCTATTTTACTATTCCTGCAGCTGGCAACCCACTATAAGCAGGCACCCCTCTCTAAGCCGGGCCCTCCCTCTAAGCCCACACCTCTCTTTCAGAGAGGCCGCGCGCTATAAGCTGGCAACCCTCTCTAATCCATGTTGTGAAGCCTTTGCTCAGCCTGTTTCTTTATATAAGTATCACCGGCATATAAAGCCAGTTCCCTCAGGACTTCCTTGTCTTCGATAAAACTGGCTATCTTAAAACGCAACCAGTCATCTTTAATCTCGCTAACCAGGTTCTTGAGAATCTGCTTGTCATGTATTTTAAAGGCAGCTGTGACCTTTATGCTGTTGCTTACACCGTTTAATATGATGTCAAGCAGCAGTTTTTTATTTGTAATATGATTTAATGCAATATCCTGGATAAAATAATCAGCCCCGTTCTTTGCAATATCAGATAATGCAAACTGGTCATCAAGCTCTATCGCTGCTTCAAGACGTATACTTTCGTTATCCGAATTTTTTAGCAGATTATGAAGGACGCGCCTGTTATTGCATTTTATCGCTGCTTCAAGCTTTATCCATTCGTCACTGGCATTTTTAGCAAGCTCATCCAGGATGCCGGGGTCATCTATACTGTCCAGAGCATCCTTGCGGGAGGGGTAATTTTCATCTTTGCTCCCTGCCAGGCCTGCAAGCTTATTCATATCTTCTATGTGCCTGGCTTTTTCGGTTGATCTGTCAACCTTTCCTATTGATTTACCATTTTTCCCCATCGTCTTAGTCTTATAAAAAATTTAACAATAAATAATCAATCAATGCTATAAAATACCGTTCGTATAAAAATCATAGCGGATTTGCAGTACTTCTATAGCATACCTGTCATGCTAAATGAGATAACAAATTTTATACATCAAGTAGTGGGGGAGGTATATCAAGTTCAAAATAAGATGATGAATGAGGTGATATAAATATTTCTTTCTTTAGTATTAGCAACTTTTTATGTCCGGTCGGCAAAACGCGAAACAATATCGTTTTATTATGGTAAAGGTTATGATCATCATTCTGGTCAGATCCTGCAAAGTAGGACTCCATATCTGGAAAAGCAAAAATATCATCAGCAGGCTTTATTTTATATGAAGAGAACGGTTGAATCGTCAAAATCGATGGTTCATGCATCCTGTCTGTAGTGTATTGCTGCATCGGAAAGGAATTACCAATATTTAGCAGTCCGCTTGCCAGAAGAAACAATATGCAGGATATAGTATTCAACAATTATGGTTTAGGATTTTAACGAAGCAAAAGTATATATTATTATTCTTATAATGCAGAATATTATTAAAAAATATTAACGGCTATTATGCTACAGCCATTTTTTCCTCTTAAAATACAGAAGCATTACCCCGGCGGTGCAAACCATTAATCCGAGCATTACAAAATATCCCCATTTGAAATGCAGCTCAGGCATGTAGTCAAAATTTGTCCCGTAAATACCTGCTATAAATGTAAGTGGTATGAATATTGCCGCGAAAATTGTCAGCACCTTCATTACATCATTTACCCGGTTGCTGAGATTTGCATGGTGAACGGTCTGTTGATCCGATGCCATGGTATAGTAAATTTCTATAGCCTCCATCGCCTGGGTTACCAGATCATCGAGATCATTAAGGAATATATGCGTTTCCCTGTCAATAAAACTCGATTCTGTTTTCATAAGATGTACCATTATCTCTTTTACAGGACGCACAGATTTTCTCATATAGCTTATTTCTGTTTTATGCCTGTATATGTTTTCAATAATATTCTTTGCAGTCCCTTTTAATACCGATTCCTCCTCGTCTTCAATAATATCACCCAATGCTTCTATATTCATTATGTAACTGTCAACAAGGGTATCGAAAAGTGAATAACACAAATAGTCGGGTCCCAGGAGACGTATTTTCCCCCTGCTTTTCCTTAACCTGTCCCTTACAGGTTCGAAATAGTCACCTACCCTTTCCTGTAAGGTGACCAGGTACCTGTCTCCCAGTATAAATGATATTTGTTCGGAGCTGAGAGAACGGGCATCTTTATCATAAGTGAGAGCTTTTAAAATGATTATTACATTATTCTCATCCTCGATAAATTTGGGGCGCTGATCGGTATTCAAAATATCCTCGAGGGCAAGCGAAGATAAATTAAACATCTTTTCCAGCTTTTCCATCAGTCCGACATCATGTAAGCCGTCAATATTAATCCATGTTACATACCCTTCCTTAATATAGCTGCTGACATCTTCAATTTTTTCCAGCTCTTTTTCAGTTATATTGTCTTCGTTATATTGAATTACCCTTATCCGTGACTTTTCCATCTTCCGGTCACCTATGAATATAAGGGATCCGGGTGCTTCACCACGTGATTTCTGACGGTTTATAAGAAAACGTGCCATAACTTATGTTTTAGTGAGTAATATCTTTTTTATAAACAATAGTCCGGTAAGGAAATGGAATTTCTATACCTTCCCTGTCAAACCTCTCTTTAACTGATTTGAACAGATCACATTTTAATATGAACCCTGATGTATGATCTTTTGACCATATAAAAGCCCTGAGGTTAACCGAAGAGTCGCCAAAGCCTATAACCCTCACCATTACAGGATGAATATTGCTTTTTTTCTCTTCCCTGGTCCTGTTATCGATATAATTCGGATGTTTTACAGCTTCATCCCTTATAATATCAATGGCTTTATTTACATCAGAATCATAACTTATTCCGAATTCCACGAAGTTGCATATCAGTTCATCTTTGATACTTGAGTTTACAAGGGTCTCAGAGGCTATAACAGTGTTGGGAATTATTATTCTCCTGTTTTCAAAATCCCGTATTACCGTGTGACGAAGGGTTATGTCTTCTATTTTTCCCGTTCTTAAAGATCCGACTTTAATAATATCACCTACCCTGAATGGTTTAAATATGATAATAAAAATGCCGTTAATAATGTTGGAGAAAGCCTGCTGGGAGGCGAAGAGTACTATAGCTGCCGCCACACCTGCGCCGGCAAACAACGTAAGGCCAAGTGCCCTTAAGCGCGGTATTGAATAGAAAATAAACACAAACGCACCAAAATACAGGATAAAACTAATGAGGTTGATCAGGAAGTTGTATTGGGTAGGATCAACGTTGAGTTTACTCGAAGCAAGATGAAAAAATTTTGTCAGCAGGGCTCTCAGTATCCTTGATATTATAAAAGCTGCAAGAAGTGCCGCTAAAACTATTAGTCCGTATTTAACATAATTTATCTGAAATACTTCTTTCATCGAATTCATGTTTTGAACATTTTTTAAATTAACAATTTCAGCGCAGACTATTGAATGCCGGCTGAGTTTTCATCCTCTTCTTTTTCTGATTTTTTCTTTTTTACAGGAATAAGTACACCTATTATTACACCAATGCATAGGCAAATCAGAAATAATAATGCCCCTGGAATATTAGTATCCCAGAAATAGAGTCTGACGGTTACTATCTCAGAATTCTGTATTGTGAATATCACAAGCAGTATAGCCAGAAGTATTGATATTATTATTCTTGTTCTCATATTAAAAAATTTAAGATAACGGTTGCTATAGCAAATTATAAAAATAAATCCTAATTAGGTTTTTTCCTTACTTTATCAATCTCATAATTTACTGAAATCATCCAGTCGCCATAACCAGGATCAAGAGTCTTTATTCCCTGAAAAAGTTCCTGCTTAAATGTGGTTTCCAGGGGAGCCCCTCTTCCGGGCCATATCTTGAATATCATCCTTTTATATTCCTTGCCGTCACTTGTTTTTATAACTTTTTCCCCCGACGGAGATGCCCTGAAAATATTGGGGTATCTCTCATAGACAGCTTTTACGGATGTACTTACCAGGGTATCAAATGATGGCCTTACATCCGGGTTAGCCGGAATTTTTATATCAACAATACAACTGATATAACCTTTAGGATAATTAATTACAATAGTAATGTTCCTGTTGGGGAAAAAGATTTCTGCATCCATCGCATTGCGGATAACAACAAAACGCATGCCTATAGACTGCACAATGCCGTTTTGCCCGTTAATTTCCACCATTTCGCCAATATCTATCAGATTGGAAACGATTAGCGTGAATCCCGTAACAACATCCTGCACCATCCCCTGTGAACCAAAACCCACTGCCAGTCCGATTACCGATGCGCTTGCTACATATGCAGTAAGTGATATACCAAGGTTTTTTAGTATATATCCCAGTGCAAAAAAGTAAATGACAAAAACCAGGATGCTTGTCAGAAGGCTTACCAAAGACATAACCTTGGCAACGGATTTGCCTGCCATGGATTTAAAAATAAGCCTGCTGAGGCGCTTAATAATAATTACCAGGATATGGGCACTTACCGTAATAATTATAATAGTCAGAATCCTTCCGCCCAGGGTTTCGGAATTAAAAATACCTTTTATTGAGAAAAGGGGGATCATCAATGAACAGAGAAAAAAAGACATTTTAATAGTTACTTTAAATTTAATGCAAGTCTAAATTAAGGATGATTTTTAACTTTATCAACCGGATTTTCTAAAAGATTATTAAAGATGGTTGTGCTTTTATTAATTCTCGGATTTGTACTTCTGGTCAAGGGAGCTGATTTCCTCGTTGACGGGGCCTCCTCGCTGGCAAAAAAATTAAGAATATCCGAACTGGCAATAGGACTAACAATTGTGGCTTTCGGAACGTCAACACCCGAACTGGTGGTTAATATAATAGCCTCGGTCCGGACTGAAGCATTGTATGACCAATTGGTATTTGGCAACGTTATAGGCAGTAACAATTTTAATTTGCTTTTAATACTGGGCATAGCCGGGATTATTTATCCAATAACAGTACAGGTGAAGACGGTATGGAAAGAAATACCCTATTCCATACTGGCAGGAATAATATTACTTGTACTTGTTAATGATTCTTTATTGCGGAACAGGAATGATAATATACTCTTCCCGTGGGAAGGAGTAATTCTTTTATTCTTTTTTGTCCTTTTCCTGGTATATATTTTATTTAATCTTAAAACTGAAAAGGAGCAGTTCACAACAGGCACCAAAGTTTATGGGATGTTAAGAACAGTGATTTATATCGTAGCCGGGATGGCAGGACTTGTTCTCGGGGGTCGGATGGTAGTAAAAAATGCAGTAGAGATTGCCGGCAGGTTAGGTGTAAGTGAGAGATTTATCGGACTGACGATTGTTTCCATCGGCACCTCACTGCCTGAACTGGCGACTTCAGTGGTTGCAATAGTTAAGCGTAAAAGTGACCTGGCTATAGGAAATGTAATAGGCTCCAATATTTTTAATATTTTCCTGATTATGGGTGTAAGCAGTATTATATCGCCACTGGTATATGATGCTGCCTTTAATGTTGATATTATTGTCTATATTTTTAGTACGGCTTTCCTTTTTGTTGCTATGTTTACGGGCGGGAAGAGGAAGCTGGACCGCTGGGAGGCGGGAATAATGCTGTTGTTTTTTGCAGCATATATGACTTTTCTGCTGTGGCGAAAATAAAATTGGATTATGAAACGGATAAATTTAATTTTGTAATGTTAAAAATTCTGAAAATATGGGAATAAGATTAAAAATTTTAGCCGGATTTGTAATACTGGCAACGATGTTATTAATTGCCGGGTTAATATCTATACATGAGCTTATGAATATTGGGAATTACGTTCAGAAGCTGCTTGACGACAACTATAAGAGTATTGAAGCTACAGGGACAATGCTTGAAGCCCTGGAAAGAGAAGATAGCGGTATCCTGCTCCTTCTTATGGGTAACTGGGAGGACGGACGGAAAGTTATAAAGGAGGGCGATGACTTATTTAAAAAAGGATTCCTGTCGGCAGAAAGCAATCTGACTATCCCCAATGAAGATAAGTATGTTGAAAAGGTTAGCCTGGATTATGACATATATATGAAGACATGGGAAAGACCTATAGTCGGGACCGATAAAGAGGGTAATTTTGACTGGTACTATAATAAATCGCACCTGGCATTTCTGCAGGTTAAAAAATCGGTGAAGCAGTTAATGGAAATAAACCAGGAGACGATGTATAAAACAGGCTCAGAGCTTAAGAACAGGGCCCAGCGTGCAGTAATGCCCGGTATAGTAGCTATAATAGGAGCAGTGGTTTTTACTGCATTGTTTAGTTTTTTTATTAATCACTATTTTATAAGGCCTCTTGTTCAACTAACAAAAGGAATAGAAGAATATAACAGTACCGGGAAAGAACTCACAATTGCATCTGAAACAAGTGATGAGATGGGCAGACTGATAAATTCGATTAAAAATTTACTCCATAGATTGACCTATAAGTAATACTATAGATGAGGATTCATGTAATATCACGATATGTAGGACTGGTCCTGCTTTTTAACGCTATCTTCCTGTTCCTGTCATTCCTTGTTTCTGTGTTCAATTCGGATGCTGCTGTGTATCCTTTGCTATACAGTTTTCTTATTACTTTGCTTTTCGGGATATTTCCACTGATATTTGTGCCAAAGACCGATTTTATCAGCAAGGAAGAGGGATTTTTTATCGTTATCCTTGCCTGGCTTATTATCTGTTTTTTCGGAATATTGCCCTTTATTCTGTGGGGCGGCGAGTTTACATTTACAAATGCATGGTTTGAAAGTGTCTCGGGATACACAACAACAGGATCTTCTATACTTACCAATATTGAGGTTCTGCCCAAAGGCTTGCTTTTCTGGCGCTCTGCAACACATTTTATAGGAGGTGTGGGTATTATAGTATTTGCAATGGTTGTGCTGCCTAACCTGGGACATGCAAGATTTGTTTTATTGAGGTCTGAATTGTCTCCGCTGGCGGGCAGCAATTTCAAGTTCCAGACAAGGAAGGTGCTTCATATTCTTTTATATGTCTATGGGGGACTGACCCTGGCAGAGACAATATTCCTTCATATTTTCGGGATGAGCCTCTTTGATGCCCTTCTGCATTCTTTTGCCACAATCGCAACAGGAGGGTTCTCAACCAGGAATTTAAGCATAGCCTACTATAATAGTCCGGCCATAGAGACCGTAATTATAATATTCATGATCCTGTCGGGGATGCACTTCGGATTGCTTTTCGCCACAATAACAGGTTTATCATTTAATATCTTTAAGTCATCAGTTGTAAAATATTACGTATTTGCAATGATGGCAGGAATCATAATGGTTGCTGCCAATCTTTATATAAAAGGGTTTTATTCGCTGCCTGACTCAATACGCTTCTCGGCTTTCCAGGTTATTTCCCTTGGCACGTCAACAGGCTTTGCTAATGCTGATTCGGCAAACTGGACCGGCTTTGCACGCATGATACTTATATTCTTTACATTACAGTGTGCATGTGCCGGATCAACATCGGGAGGCATAAAAGTTGACCGTATAATAATTTTTATCAAGTCTATAAAAAACCAGGTGCTCATGCTTCGCCATCCCCGGGGAGTATTTACTATTAAAATAGATAATAATCTCATTGAAGATGAAATAATAAGGAATGCGCTGGTATTTATAGTACTATATGTACTCATAGTTTTTTTGTCAGCATTAGTCCTGGCAAGTTTTGGAGTGGACAGCACAACTGCTATATCTGCCTCTGCTGCAACCATGGGAAATGTTGGTCCGGGTTTCGGAGAGGTTAGTTCAATGGCCAATTTCAGTACTATACCGGATGCCGGCAAATGGTTACTGACCGCCAATATGCTCCTGGGAAGACTTGAAATATATGGATTTATTTCATTGTTTATGCTAAAGACATGGCGATGATAATATATGAAATCTGATATGTTAATAAATAAGGGGAATTATCTTTGATTTAATAATTTTATAATTAAAAATTAATAAATGAAAGACAAAAGTCAACTTTCTTCAACCAGGGATAAATGCCAGGCTTGTAAAAATAGTTATGATAAAAAAGATCTCTATCCGGTAGAGCTTGTCCGCCCGTCATTGCTCAAATTTATCAAATCAAAGGTCCCTGATATTGATTCCTCAGGTTTTATATGCCTGCCTGACCTTAACCAGTATAAGGCGGCATATGTTGAGCATATAATGAAACTGGAAAAACATGAGACAAAGGCACTGGAAAAAGATGTTGTCAAAAGTATGCGTGAGCATGAGCTGCTGGCAAAAAACATTAATGCTGATTTTGATAAAGGATTAACTTATGGCGACAGGCTGTCGGACAGGATTGCATCATTTGGCGGAAGCTGGAAGTTTATTATTCTTTTTCTGTCTGTGCTCTTCATATGGATAGTTATTAATACTATAGCGCTACTGAGTAAACCGTTTGACCCGTTTCCATATATACTGTTAAACCTTATATTATCATGTATTGCAGCTATCCAGGCACCGGTAATTATGATGAGCCAGAACCGGCAGGAGGCAAAAGACAGGTTACGGGCCGAGCATGATTATAAGATAAATCTGAAAGCAGAACTGGAAATACGTCATTTGAATGAAAAAATGGACCATCTTTTAATGAATCAGTGGCAGCGGCTTTTGGAAATTCAGCAGATGCAAACCGAGATAATGGAGGAGATACTCGGTAAAAAGGGCAAAGCCTAGACAGGTGTCAGACCTTTAAAAATTAAGTTTTAAACCGATGAAAGCAATATACGGGTACATTGCTCTTTTTATAGGATGTTTTCTCGAAGGCGAAACAAGCCTTATTGCCGGTTCTTTTGCTGCGCACAGGGGCATGCTTGAAATTGTGCCGGTTTTTATTGTAGCTTATATTTCAACGCAGTGTTCGGATTGGCTGTGGTTTATAACAGGCCGGAAACAGGGGCATAGAATACTTAACAAGAGACCTAAATGGGAAAAGAAATATAAAAGGATTGATAAGGTCATGAAAAAATATCCCGTAGCCATTTTACTGGGTTACAGATTTATTTACGGGTTCAGGACAATTCTGCCCATAGGTATCGGCATGAGCTCTATATCTACAATCAAATTTTTTATTTTCAGCCAGATAGGCACTTTTCTTTGGGCTTCATTGCTTTGTTGTGCCGGGTATTTCTTCGGCGCAATTGTTGAAGCTAATTTTAAAAAAATAGAACATTACGAAGTGGAGATATTGGTGGGCCTTATAATAACCGGATTAGCGGTGAGTTTGCTGATACGTCTGATATCAAGATGGAGAATGAGGAACGAGAGCGCAGATATTATATCCACTTAACCAGGTTAAAGTCCTGCCTGTGGGGCAATAATTTATTCTTTGGCAATATTCTTATCGCATAGTCATAAACTCCCGGTTTATCAATTAATATATCGCTGCTGTATGTAATATTGTCCCCTAAATTTTCTGCCAGCTTCATTTCAGCAACTTTCACTACTTCCCTTTTTTCTTCGCCTTCTATATTTTGCCTGAAGATCAGTTCAACGCCGATATCATTTTCAGAAAGCTCATGCAGATTCAGGGTTATTTCTGCTTTGAACTTATCTCCCAGTTTTAATGGTAATTTATCCGTATCAGGAAGGTTCAGAAATATAACCTCTATGCTTTTCCAGCTTTTCATCACTTTTCTTTTCCATGATGCAATTTGTTTAGCTAGTTTATAATTATTCCGGGTAATGGCTTTTGTCCTGTTCAGGAGCTTTTTATAAAAAATGTCCCTGTAATCATCTATCATCCTTTTTGTTGTAAATTGCGGAGCTATTTCTGCTATATCATTTTTTATGCAGGCAATCCATTCGCTATTTATGCCTTCATCATTGATTTTAAAGTACAGGGGAATTATTTCGTCTTCAAGCATATTATAGATTATTTCGGCATCCAGCCTGTTCTGGATATCCTGGTTATCATAAGTCCGGAAATCTCTGATGGCCCATCCTGCCCCGGACCTGTATCCTTCATGCCACCATCCGTCGAGTACACTGAAATTAAGTACTCCATTAATTGCTGCTTTCTGTCCGCTTGTACCCGATGCTTCCATAAGCCGGGTCGGAGTGTTTAACCACAAGTCCGCACCCCGGACTAATTTTTTTGCGACCTCAAGGTTATAATTCTTTATAAAAATGATTTTTCCAAGGAACTGCTGCTTTTTGGAAATCTCCACAATCTTTTTTATCAAATCCTGGCCTGCTTTGTCCTGGGGATGAGCTTTCCCCGCAAAAATAAACAATACAGGTTTATTCTCATTATTAACCATCCGCGATAATCTTTCAAGATCATCGAATAGAAGATAAGCCCTTTTATATGTGGCAAAACGCCTGGCAAAACCTATTATTAAAGAATCTTCATTAATAGATTCAATTGTTTCAAAGATTAAGTTGGGATTCTCCTGCCTGTCTGTTAAATCATCATTTAAACGGTCTTTTAAATAAGCTATAAGTTCCTTCTTTAATTCTTTTCTGATATTCCATATAATTTTATCGGGAACATTTTTAATCTTTTTCCAGAATACCGGATTGGACTGATCTGAAAGAAAGTCTTTACCGAATTCCTTTAAATAAAGCAACTGCCATTGTTTTGCTGTCCATGTCTGATAATGCACGCCATTGGTCACATGTCCGATATGCAGCTCACCAGGGAAAAATCCATCATATAAATCACTGAACATTTCCCTTGTTACTTTTCCATGTAATTTGCTAACTCCGTTCATTTCCTGTGATAGCCGGGCGGCAAGAACGCTCATGGAGAATTTTTCATTAGTGTCATTTTTTCTGAACCTCCCCAGGTTCATAAAGTTTTCCCAGCTGATATTAATATGCTCGGTGTAATGTGACAGGTAGGTTCTTAATAAATCCTCGCTAAAACTATCGTGTCCTGCCGGTACAGGTGTGTGGGTGGTAAATAACGTTGAAGATCTGACCAGTTCTATTGCCTGGTTATGAGTAATATTTTCCTCCTGAATAAATTTTCTGAGCCTTTCTATTGTAATAAATGCCGCATGTCCCTCGTTGCAGTGATATATCGAAGGAGTGATACCCAGAGCCTTTAACAGCCTTATGCCTCCTATGCCCAGCAGAATTTCCTGCTTTAGCCTGTTTTCATTGTCACCTCCATAAAGCTGATGAGTAATGAAGCGATCAGCTTCGGAATTATCCTCAATGTCAGTATCCATAAGATATAAAGGTATGCGCCCGACATTTACAAGCCAGACTTTCGCATTTACAATCCTCCCCGGCAAAGCAATACTTATTTTTAAAAGGTTCCCGTCATTGTCCATAACAGGGATTACAGGCATTTTACTGAATCTTTGTCTTTTATATTCACTTATTTGTTCACCAAGAATAGATATGTTCTGTACAAAATAGCCATAGCGATAAAGTACACCTATACCTATCATGTTAACACCCGAATCGCTTGCCTGTTTTAAATAATCGCCTGCCAATACCCCCAGGCCCCCTGAATAAGTTGTGAGAGTTTGATGTAATCCGTATTCCATACTGAAATAAGCAACAGGATTCAGAGGATCAGCTAAAGGCTTTGTTATGTAATCACTATACTTTTTGTATACAACATTTAGTTTGTCTTTAAATGTTTTACTTTTTGCAAGCCTTGTTAATTGCTGATAAGATAAAGACTCCAGAAGCAATTTAGGATTACCCTTTACTCTTTTCCATAAATCTTTATCAATAAGTTCAAAAAGTTCTTCAGCTTCATAGTTCCATGTCCACCATAAATTATTTACAAGTTTTTGAAGTTTTTCAAGATTTTCCGGGACACTTGGCTGAACGAGAATTTTTCTCCATTCAGGTTGAGTTTTTTCTTCAGTTGAATACACAGGGAGGCTCTCGGCAACTGTTTTCGATTTAAATAATTGAAACCTTTCATTAACCTTATCCAGTGCCAGGGAATATGATTGCTTGTAATAGGCAAACAGATTTTTCCAGGAGACCGATTTAGAGATTGACCCTGCATTTTTTCGTATTTTGTCTGTTTCAGTACTTGTAAGCCTGGAGAATTCAATTATGCTCGCGGCAATTTTTTCAACCACATCAGTATCGTTTGCATCTGTTCTGTCAATTATCCTGACAGTATGATTGATATCTGCGTTTATTGAAAGCAGCCACTTCCCAAAACCCGATATTGAGGTTGTAATTGTAGGAATATTGAATCCAAGGCTCTCCAGGGGAGTATATCCCCAGGGCTCATAATAGGAAGGAAAAACAGAGTAGTCAAAACCAATAAGAAAGTCATAATAACGCAAGTTGAATATCCCATCATCACCATCAAGATAAACGGGCACAAATATTACTTTTACTTTATCGGACGCTGAATTATTAAGTCCTTCATCTTTAATTTTCTTCAGGACAGGATCATTATCCGGTTCACGTAACAGGTGCGTCAGATATTTTTCTTTTACCAGGATTGAAGGATCCCTTTTTTTTAATTTTTCCTGTAACTGTGTATTTACTCCTTTATTATTAGCCGGAACGGCAATAAAAGCTATAATTTCCTTCTTAAGTTTTATATTCTTACTGTTTATTTTAACCAGGGCATCAATAAACAGATCCAGCCCCTTGTTTCTGAATTCATATCTGCCGCTGCTGATAATAAAGATACTATCCTTCGAGATTTTATAACCTAAAAGTGCCTCTGTTACTTCCAGAAGTTTATTGCGGGCTTTGTTCCTTTTGGTTAAAAAACTTTTTTCCTCAGGGACAAACGAATTTTCAAACCCGTTTGGAGTTATGATATCAGGGTATCTGTCGAGAAAATGTTTGCATTCATTTGCAGTTACCTCGCTTACTGTTGTGAATATGTCGCAGTTTTTAGCAGATATTATTTCAAGTGAGTTCTTTGAAACGACTTTTAATTGCTTTGCTGTTTCAGCGCTATTATAAGCATTTATTTTGTTGTATAAAGACATATCTATTCCTGCAACAGACCGGCCCAGGACCGTTGCATGTGTAGTAAATACCAATCCGACCTGTGGTACCCTGTCGCGCAGATATAAAATGCCCAGTCCTGTCATCCACTCATGAAAGTGAGCAACAATTTTATCCTGGGCAGAAAGGTTAAATTCGTAAAAGCTTTCTATTACCTTGCCTGCCGCATATCCGAAAAGTGCCGGTTCAACATAATCCCACTGTCCCGACAGTGAGTCTAACTGGTACTTATCCCAATACTCTTTAAATATTTTGTCCTTATTTGAGAAAAGGGCGGTAAAATTGATAAGAATTACAATTGGTTTACCGGGGACATTCCATCTGCCTATCCTGAAGGGGAGCTTATCGCTTTCAGCTTTTTCTTTCCATGCCCGGTAAAGATACTTGTCCTCAATAAATTCCGGATTAACACGGGTTTCCTTCCAGACATCAGGACCAATGAGAATATAGTTCTGATCCCCATATTCGTTGATTGTTGTTAAAACTTTTGTAGAAATTACGGTGTGAATACCACCAACTTTATTACATACTTCCCAGCTTACTTCAAAAAGATAGTCTGGTCTTAATAATTTCTCAGCCATGGGGTTAAATACATTTACTCGGCCTCATCTGTTTTTCAACCATTCTCTGTTAATGGGCATCCTATATAAAATGGGAACGAAATAAGTATTATCCGATACTTTTTCGTTATATGAATAATCTATGCAGTATTAATATACAAAGATTATGGTTAAGAGCTCAGGTAATATTATACTGTTAAGAGCGCTTAAGTTCATCCTCAGCCTGCTTCCAATCAGATTCAGGACTGCCGGGAAGACCCTTGGCTATTCTGTTGTTATAAATTTTTTCTGCTCTTTTACGAATATCTTCTTCAGTGATAGTCTTCTTTTTACTTGCAGCCGGGACTTTCTTTGCTACCGGTTTCTTCTGTGTTGCCATAATTTAAAAATTTAAGTTATTAATAATTAGTAGAATATTTTTATGAATGATACAATAACAACTATTGACAGATTTTGTTTTTAATTTACAAATCAATAACCTGAATTAATATTTAGACGGCAAAATTAATATTTTGTCACTCATGATTATATAATTAATATGAAATTTATTTATTTTTTATTTGCTGATAACTATCCCTGTATTTGAAATAAATAATTTTATCGCTATAGCCAGCAGTATAATTCCGAATATTTTTTTTAAAATCTGCAGTCCTGCATTACCGATAATTTTTTCAATCCGGTTAGTAAGTCTTAACACCAGGTAAACCACGATCATATTCAGGGCAAGAGCTACAATAATGCTCAGCATAGAATAATCTGCCCTCAACGACAGCAGGGTTGTTATGGAGCCTGTTCCTGCAATTAACGGGAAGGCCAGAGGTACAATAGATGCACTTTTGGGAGATTCCGTATGGAAAATCCTAACATCCAGGATCATTTCCAGAGCTATGATAAAAATAACTAACGACCCTGCAATGGCAAAAGAGGAAATATCCACACCAAACAGCCCCAGTATCAATTTTCCCCCGAAAAGGAAAGTCAGCAATATTATAAAAGATGCCATAGTAATTCTAAGGGGATGAATTTCCAGTCCGTCCCTTTTAAATTTGATTATAATAGGCACAGAGCCCATGATATCTATCACGGCAAATAAAACCATGAATACGGTCGTTATTTCAATTATAATTGTCTTCATTTCACATCCCTTGTCTCTATTTAAGTGTAAATGTTGTTGTTCCAATTTTTTGGTTCTCCGTAAATATTTCGACAAGATATAGACCCGGTTTTAACGAATAAGCTGGGCGGAGAGAGATACACTTGTTTGTTTTCGTATTGTTGTAATTGATTACATCCGGCATGGTATATTCAGTCTTAACTTTAAATACAGGATGAATAAAAGTTTTCACATTTTCATTCTGTTCCGCCAGAATTTTTCCATCAGGCGTGATAATTCTTAAATATATATCATATAGGCCCCTTTGAATAATAAGATTTTCCTGGATATCAAAACATACTTTAATCTGGCTTGCTTTTTTTGCCATAGCAGTTTTTTGCGGATGGCCATACGGACTTTTCTTTAATATTACGGCATTTATATTTTCAATTACAAATAATTCCGCTATGCCAACTTTTTTACTCAGGCTCAATATCTCATCTTCAAGCTCTTCAATGGTAACGTTTAAAGATGTATTTATACCTCTTTCAACAAGTAAAGAATCAATAGCTTCAAGGTAGTCTTCTCTCAAATCCCTTATTTCTGCTTTGAGCCTGTCATTTTCATTCTGGAATGCCGTTTTTTCTGTAAACAACCTGGCAATTAGTGATTCTTTTTCCGCGATTTTAATATTGGCATCTTTTATGACCGAATCCAATTTTTCTGATATATCTTTATATTTATTTATTTCCAGCCGGGCTTCCCTGAATTCTTTTTCCAACTGTTCATTCTGCAAAATAAGTTTATCGGTCTTCTTTTTACTGAAATACTGCACTATTATTAACATAATTAATATTAGTGCAATTATAGACAGTACTGTAATAACCCGGTTGGATTTGTCTCTAACCTTGGTGTCCATTGTTAAATTATTAAAATTGAAAATTTATGCAGAGGCTGCCAGCACATTACTTTGTTCAAAAAGTTTCTGCACCTTGTATCGTGCCCTCTGAAGCCTCATCTTTATCGCGCTGGCTGAAAGATTAAGTTCTTTTTGCAGATCCTTTATCGAGTAGTTTTGCTGGTATTTAAGAACAAGCATTTTTCTTTCTGCATCCCTGACAGAGTAAAGCATATCGTCCAGTGCCAGTTCACGCTGCTCGTAAAGCTCACGGTCACTTAAGTCGACCATCTCGTCAGCTATATTTTCATTACTGTAAATATCTTCAAAATAAATATTTCTTTTGCTCCTGGAATAAGTAATACAATGATTTTTAGTGATAGCGAACAACCACGTCGCAAATTTGGAATTCCCCCTGAATGAAGATATGTTTTCCATAGCTTTCATTAGCACATCCTGGGCCATATCATTGGCTTCATCGGGCTTCCTTGTAAAAGAAAGACATTTGTGGTATACTTTTTTATAGTACCTTTTATATAACGTACCCAGGGATTGGTAATTCCCGTTTTTGTAATTATCTACAAGCTGCTCGTCAGGAATTTTAAGGTCAGGTCCGTCTTTCATCTAACAGATTTAAATAAATTCAATTCAGGAAGTAAAGTTATGGACATAAATATACCTGTGCATCTGTTAAATCACGTATTTTTCAATGCAGGTCTTTATACTTAGTATTAAGGTAAATTACCTAGAAGAGTCTGGTAGTTTTTCGCAGAAAGAGGGACAGAAATATGGGCGCTGTCCCTATATTATTTGAAAGTCATTCTGAATTTTTAACAGATCAATGATCTCATAAAATTCGGGAGATACGTTTTTAAGAACAAACTTTGTCTGCTTACGCTTGGCAAATTTCCTCAATGTAACAAGGACCTGGGCTCCATAAGTGTCAATAAACTCAAGTCCCTCAAGATCTATAAGGATGTTCTTTATTTTAGGATTCACAATGCTCCTCAGTACTTTTATCTTTATCCTGTTGGCATTCTTCACATTTATCCGTTCAATATTCTCGAATGTGAAAATTGCAACATCGCCAATTATTCTCTTTTGGATAAAGCTCTTCGGGACAATAGTACTAACTGATTTGAAGTCCATATATCTTAATAAATAAGGCTGTTTCTTGTCTTTACAAAATTAATAAAAATAATCTTTTCTGAGAGGGATAGCGCCCATATTTTTAACAACCTTATTTCTGGATGACAGCTTAGGCTGTTTTCTCCATTATCACTATAAGTACCTGGCTGTGGGGCATCAGATAGTATTTCACCAGGTCCATATTAACCTCGGGCAGCCAGATAATAACGTTTCTTAAAACTTCATAGTTCTCTCTGTTATAAAATCTATGATCAATGTTGCGCATATATATGGGCTTTGAATATTCCGCATGCTCAGAAATTATTAATGATAAACGTTGCCCGTTTAAATAAACTCTGTAATTGTTATCATTAATATTTGTTACTTCGAGTTTAAGTATACTTTTATTATTATGGTTTCTCCTGAAACTTATTATTTTTATTTCACTGGCTGAATTCTTTTCAACTATCGGATAGCTGAATCTTTGCATATTGATATCCGCTGACTTTAATGTTGTTTTCATGATTATAGATATAAAAATTATTAATTAAAATGCTTTGAAAATAGCCTAATGGAAAGGTTAAGGTATTTATAGCATAAAACAACAAGGTGGAGGCAGGTCTGAAATGAATGTCAGGATAAGATGTCTTGTATAAATAATACTTTTAAAACTGAAGTCTGATATAATATCGGTATAAGGGATGTAGAGATCAGGATTTTCAAACTGGCAGAAGCTGCCAAAATCCGGCGAAAAATCCTCGTCTTCTAATATTGCAGCATGATTTTGAAGGCTTTCACAAATATCAGGGATAATATATTCTGCAGTTTTTTCAGGTATAGTAGCCTTGCCTGAGGAGAAGCAGAGGCTTTGTATTAAGCCCAGAGAAATTAACAAGTAAAATATCTGGATCATGCCTGATAATTTATGTGTCTTAATTTACTTATTATTGCCTGATTAAAAAAGTTAAATATTGTTAATGGGGGACATCACCCATGTTCAAAAAAATATGGGCGCTGTCCCTATTTTTTGTAAATTTATCGGAATTTTGCCCTGGTGCTGAAATATATGAATGAACCTAAATACGGATTTGGGAAAGACGGGACAGACATGTTGTTCCGTAAGATACAAAAGGGCGATGAGATTGCCTTCGAAAAGGTATTCAGGAAATTTCATCCCCGGTTATATAATTTTGCGCTGAAAGTGGTAAAGAACAATGAAATAGCAGAGGATATTATCCAGGACATTTTTATAAAACTCTGGGAAAAAAAGGAGGAAATTAAACCTGTCAATATTGAAGGTTTCATTTTTAAAGTTTTGAAGAACCAGTGTATCACCCACCTGAGGAATCTGAAAATTATTGAAAATGCGAGATTTAACCTCAATAATATAGCCTATATTGAAGAGCTTTACCGCATTGATTTTGTCAGGGACGAACCCTATGTTTTAATAGAAAAAGAGCTTCAGCTTGAGATCGACCGGGTATTTAACATGCTGCCTGACAGATGTAAGGAAGTATTTGTGCTTAGCAGGATAAACGGACTTAAAAACAGGGAGATAGCGCAGAAGTTAGGTATTAACATAAAAAATGTTGAACGGCATATAACAAAAGCACTGACTGCATTCAGAACACGATTCAAGAACAAAATTTCTTTAACGCTTATTATAGTCCTGTTACTGTTAATTTAGTTATCAGGCAATACAAAAATAATCCCTGCCCAAGGATGGGTATAATAATCCTGGTTCGTTATTTATATTAAAGGGTATTTTATGGAAAAAGGATTTAAGAACATTGACGGATTAATAAGGAAGTACCTGGCAGGTAGTCTTTCGGATGACGAGTGCAGAAAGCTTACAGGTTTCATCAAGGAAAATGAAAGTAATGCACAATACTTCAGGGAGCTTCAGGAAAAATGGGAACCTGAAAAAAATGAACTTACCGATAAAAACTGGGAGAAGCTCAGAAATAAAATTCACCGGTCATCACAGCTGAATCACAGCTTTTCAAAGAGTAGAAGCCTGTTAATAAATGTTAGAAGGATTGCCGCCGTATTAATAACCGGACTGCTTATCGGCAGTATCTACCTTGTATTTAGAGTAAATAAAATTCAGTCACATGACACCTTGGTTTTTGAAGCACCGCGGGGAGAAAAATCCAAGGTTGTGCTTGCGGACAGTACGGTTATATGGCTTAACAGCAGCAGTAAAATAGAGGTAAAGAATAATTATAATGTGCTGAACAGAAAAGTAATGCTCGAAGGAGAGGCATATTTTGAGGTTACCAGAAATAAGAGACTGCCTTTCAGGGTATACACCAAAGATTTATTTGTAAGTGTCCTTGGGACAAAATTCAATATTATTGCCTATCCCGACGAGAATTTTACTGAGACTGCCGTGCTGGAGGGAGTAGTAGAGGTTACAGCACAATCAGAATCAGGTGAGGAAAAATTGATATTAAAACAGAACCAGAAGGCTACATATGATAAAAACAATAACACCCTTACCTATAAACCTGCCAATGCTCTTATCGATATTGCCTGGATGAACAATATGCTGATTTTTGATAACGAACATTACCTCAAAGTGTTTAGCAAACTTGAAAAATGGTACGGGGTTGATATTGAAATAGACGGAGCAATTGACTACGAACCCCATTACACTTTCAAGATTAAAACCGAATCTCTCAGTGAGATGCTCAATCTGCTTAACATTATTGCACCGATTGAATACAAAATAGATGGAGATAAAGTAACTATAAAATTCCTGGATAACCGATAACTAGTATTAATTGTTAACCAATAAAAGTACTTAAGACAATGAATTCCATATTATGTAATTTTTATCCACAGGGAAGCAGCCCCTGACATAAGTATAAAAAACAGGGTGAAATACGGTCAATATTCCACCCTGCAAAGAATTTTTCAGTAAATAAAAATCACCTTTAAAATATATTAACCCGGTGAAAATTATAAACCAAAAAATAATCGAGATGAACAAATTTAATAATAATTTACTTAGCAAAATAATTGCTTTAAAAAGGTATATTTTGATTATGAAATTTACTCTTTTATTTCTGTTTCTAAGCCTCTTCCAGCTTTCTGCCAACTATTCGCAGAAGAATATGCTTAGATTAAGTATGCAGGATGCAACCATCAAAGAGGTCCTGTCCGAAATAGAACAGCAAAGTAATTATACGTTTCTGTTCGATAATACAAAAATAGACGTGCTGCACAAAGTAGACGTTGATTTTGAAAATTCGGATATAGAAGAAGTATTAAATGAGTTATTCTATAATACGGAGATCAACTATAAAATAGTCAAGAACCAGATTTTGCTCGACAATAAGTTCCAAAACCAGGAATTCCAGCCAATAAAGGTTACAGGAATTGTGATGGATGAAGGAGCAAATGAACCCCTTCCCGGTGTAAATATTTATATAAAAGGGACTACCATAGGTACAATTACTGATGCTTCCGGGAAATATGAAATAGAGGTGCCAAATGAAAATGCTATCCTGGTTTTTAAATATATAGGATACCAGACACAGGAAATACCCGTCGCAGGAAATGCGGAAATAAATGTTAACCTTGTCTTTGAAGCTGAATACCTCGATGAGATTGTAGTTATCGGATATGGAATAGTAAAGAAGATAGACCTTACAGGGTCACTGGCAACACTTAAGGAAGAAGATTTTAACCGCGGACTGGTGTCAACGCCCGAGCAGATGCTTCAGGGTAAAGTAGCGGGAGTAAAGATTACCTCCAACAACGGTGAGCCGGGAGCAGGTTCGAATATACAGATACGGGGTATGAGTTCAATAAGCACCGGCCAGCAGCCGCTATTTGTTGTGGATGGCATACCACTGGATATTCAGAGCACTGTTCCCGATGCCATGATATCAGGCGGATGGGCTATGGGTGCAGCTACAAGTCCCCTGAATTTCATCAATCCGGATGATATTGAGTCGATAGACATTCTCAAAGATGCTTCGGCAACCGCCATCTATGGTTCACGCGGGGCAAACGGTGTAATCATTATAACTACTAAAAAAGGAGGTACAGGAGCACCCCAGATCAAATTTTCATCTTATTACGGTATATCCAAGATCCCTCATACCATTGATGTCTTAACAGCTGAAGAGTTTGTTGATGCAAGAGTAAAATATCTGGATGGAGTGACTGAGGATGATGAATCACACTATGGGTATTCGACAAACTGGCAGGATGAGATATTCAGAACAGCATATTCGCACAACCATAATCTCTCCGTATCGGGAGGTACTGGAGAAAGTTCATACCACGCTTCGTTCAACTACCTTGACCAGCAGGGAATCATCAGGCATTCTAACCTTGACAGGATGACAGGACGCATAAATATATCCCAGAAGGCACTTAACGACAGGTTTAATATTGATGCCAAAATTACTGCCTCGCAGGTAAAAGAAAACCGCCTGCCCATAGGTGAAACGACGACTGCTGATGGAGACCTTATAATTCAGGCTATACAGGCAAATCCGACAATGCCAGTGTATGACACAACGGGAGAGCTTTACCAGGTCAGAAGGATAATTAATCCGGTTGCACTTCTCGAATACAACAATGACGAGACAAAAACCAACAAGATACTTGCCAGCATATCCCCTTCACTGGAAATTATTAAGGGACTGACATACAAGCTGAACCTGGGACTGGACCGTTCATTCTCGGAACGCAGAAATGATCAGTACTCGGCTTATACCTATCCTGAAGTGGGCGCCATAGGAGCCCTGGCAGAGAAAGACATAACTAACTATGTTGTGGAAAATACTTTGTCATATACAACAAAAATAGGAAACAATCATAATATTAACCTGCTGGCAGGACATTCGTACCAGTATTTCTATACATCCGGACAGGGGATATATGCCAGGGAAGTGCAGTCTGATGATCTGCTACGGCCAACATACAATATTGAGACAAGTCCGGATAAAGA
>CAZHQW010000014.1:14930-25041 GCA_964534745.1 uncultured Bacteroidales bacterium | reverse complement strand
CTCACCAAGACTCCCAGTCCGAATATAGCATGGGAAACAACAGTTTCTACCAATGTGGGTGTTGATTTTGGATTCTTACGCGGTAAGCTTTACGGATCAGTGGATTATTTCCATAAGAAGACAATGGACATGCTGCTCGATGTGCCTGCAAAACAGCCGGCTCCTACCGAAAGGCAGCTGATCAATGTAGATCAGGGATATGTCCTTAATAAGGGCATAGAGATAGAGTTGAACAGTGTAATTCTGACCAGGAAAGATTTCATGTGGGAAGTAAACGGTTCTTTTACAAGAATAACCAATGTTGTTGAAGATTTGCCTGTAACACTTATCCAGACAGGCAGGGGCAGCGGACAGGGTATGTCGAGTGTAACCGTACAGGTAATCACCAGTGGCGAACCGATGAATACTTTCTATGGATATAAATTCCAGGGATTTGATTCACTGGGAATGGCAATTTATCAGGATGGCGTGGCAGGAAGAGACACGCTGCTATTCCTGGGCTCTCCTCATCCTGACTTCATATGGGGGTTAAGCAGTAATTTCAGTTATAAGAATTTTGATTTCAGCTTTTTCTTTGAAGGAGTTCAGGGAAATCTGATTTACAATAACACGGCTAATTCAATTGGTGTAATGGGTAATCTGCGGCAATCAAAGAATACATTTCCAAAAACTGTAGAGTCAGGAGAAAATCCCAGAAATTCGATACGCTTCTCAGACAGGTTTATTGAAGACGGATCATATATAAGGCTTTCAAATCTGACAATGGGATATAATTTACCATTCCCGAAGATTACACAGATTGATAACCTCAGATTATATGTCACAGCTTCCAATTTATTTGTGATTACCGATTATTCAGGATACGATCCCGATATTAATACCGATGCATCTGTCGATGGTGTAAATTCATTTGGAATAGATAACTCATGTTATCCTAAAGCCAGAACATTTTTGTTCGGGATGAGTATTACATTTTAACCAAAAAACTGAAAAACAATGAAAAATATATTCAAAATATTACTTATAGGATTAACAGTATTTTATGGATGTACTGATCTGGAAGAAGAAATACTGGATGAAACTACGGGAGAAGAAAACCTCGTTTATGAGAATTTGTATGCTCTTGTTGCTCCTACCTATAATTCTTTTGCCCAGCTTTACTTTATAAGGCAGGTATTTGGCATCCAGGAGGTAACCACTGATGAGCTGATGATCCCTACCCGCGGAACCGACTGGTTTGACGGGGGTATATGGCAGATGCACTATCTGCATACATGGCTCCCACAGCATGAACATATTGTAATGTGCTGGAACGCCCTTGCAGAAGGGATGGCCAGGGCAAACTACAGCCTGCTGCTGCTTGATGAATTTGAGGATACGGAAGAGGTTAAATGCTTCAGGGCAGAATTAAATTTTCTGAAATGCCTTTACATGTATTATTATATGGATATTTACGGCAAGGTGCCTTTCAGGGAATACACAGAGGAGAATTTTGGAAAAAATCCCCAGGTCTTTAACAGGAAGCAGGCTTTTAATTATATAGTAAAAAAGATAAATGAAATCAAGCCGTCTATGGGAGACAAGGGTGTACTGCCCTATGGCAGGCCTAATAAAGATGCTGCGACGATGTTCCTGGCAAAGCTGTATCTGAATAAAGAGGTATATACAGGTGAAGCCGCCTATGATTCATGTCTTATATATGTCAATGAAATACTCAATTCAGGAAGGTATGCTATTGCCGATGATTATTTCCAGATCTTCGGCCCTGATAATGACCAAAATTATTCAAATAATGACGAGGTTATACTTGCTACCGTATTAAATGATGAGGAAGATATGGATAACACTGCCAGCTGGCATGAAGTATTTCAGCTTTCTTTTCATTATAACCAGAGGTTCGGGCAGGGCTATGCCGGTGGCTACAACGGAATATGTTCGCAGAAAGAATATCTTGAAAAAATCATAGCGCATACCGATACGGCTACTGATGTAAGATGGCGTGATGACCGGATTTATGATCTGACTGCAATATATTGCGGGTTTAATTACGGACAGCAATATGATATTAACGGCAGGAGATTATATGAACGCGATCAGGTAAATCCATTGATTTTTACATTCGAAGCACCCCTGTATACATCGAGCGAATCAAACGGGGTAAGAATAATGAAGTACTGGCTTAAGCTTCCCACTGTGCAGTCTGCGCGTTGCCCTAATGATTTTGTTGTATGGCGCTATTCCGATGCACTGCTGATGCAGGCAGAATGCAATCTGCGCCAGGGAAATGCAAATGATGCATTAACTGCGGTAAATACACTAAGAGCAAAACGTAATGCCCCATTGTTATCTTCAATTGATCTTGACGGATTGCTTACTGAAAGGGCTATTGAGTTATATACTGAGGGACACCGCCGCCAGGATATGATAAGGTTTGGCACATTCCTGGATCCCAAGGCAGATAAACCGGATGTCGATCCAGAATCAAGGCTCGTATGTCCCATACCACAGGATGCAATCGATGCCATTGCAGATGAAAATATACTTTCACAGAATCCAGGATATTAATTTGGGTTTTAGTTAATATAGTTGTATTTTTCCCGTACCCTGTCTTTCTAACATAGGCTGAGGACAGGGACGGGAAAAATTTTTCAAAACGGTGTTTTATGAAGAGAAATATTCTTTTCTTACTGATAGCATCCCTGGTCTTTATTATTGGTGCCTGCGATAAGAACGATGACGGAACGGAAGATAACGGAGACAATGGCAATAATGATAATGTTGTCAAATATGATCCGGTGGCTGTCACGAAATCAAATCCGGTAAAATTATACGTTCATTATATGCCCTGGTTCGAGACCAAAGAAACTTCCGATGACGGCACATGGGGACAACACTGGAAAATGGCAACCTGCAATCCGGATATCATTGACGGTGAGGGTAAGCGCCAGATAGCGTCATACTATTACCCGCTGATCGGACCGTATGCTTCGGTAGATAAAGATGTTATTGAATATCACCTGCTGCTGATGAAATACATCGGAGCAGATGGCGTACTGTTAGACTGGTACGGCACTATTGACTTATATGACTACCCCCTGATTCTGAGAAATTCGGAAGCATTGATAGACATGCTTGGTGAGGTGGGCCTTGATTTTGCTATAGTTTATGAGGACAGGACAGTGAAAACGGCATTCGATAACGGCGCAATAGACGATATGGTTGAAGCGGCAAAGGCAGATATGGACTATATGCAGACATACTATTTCAATATGCCGGAGTATATCTCTATTGGAGGAGCACCTTTGTTGCTTAACTTCGGTCCGGAAGCATTTCACACTGAAGCGGAATGGACAGAGGTTTTAGGAGTCCTTGGTCCGAAGCCTTGTTTCCTTTTATTATGGTACACATCCGGACAGGCAGGTGATAATGCTTCGGGTGAATATGCATGGGTCTACCAGGATAACAGTCATCTTGATAATTTTTATAAATCCCAGGCCCCGAAATTTGACGTGGCCTTCGGGGGAGCTTATCCCGGATTTCATGACTATTACTCTGCAGGAGGATGGGGAGACGGCATGGGCTGGGTGATTGATCATAATGAGGGAGAAACTTTTGAACAGACTCTTGATATTGCCGCCGGAGCGGACATCGATTACCTGCAGCTTATAACATGGAACGATTTTGGTGAGGGGACAATGATAGAACCCACCCTGGAATTCGGTTATACTATGCTTGAAAAAGTCCAGTCGGTTGCCCAGGTTACTTACGGGACAGACGAACTGGAAAGTATATATGATTTGTACCAGCTGAGGAAGCAGTATAAGAATGATATCAGTAAGCAGAAACTGATGGACCAGTCTTTTTATTATTTCGTGTCACTGCAGACTGACAAAGCAATTCAATTACTGGACAGTATAAAATAAAAAGAGGGACAGCGCCCAAATTTCTCTTCATAGTACTTTCCAATAATATAAGCGTTGTTCCTCTTTCTTTTTCACTTCAAAACCATTTCTTCCTTCTGAACATTAACACACCTAAATAGGACATAAATCCCGACGTAAGAATAATTGCAGGGAATGCCCATTTTAAATGTTCCATGTAATTTGGTATGTTCATGCCATATATGCTAGCAATAAGTGTCGGGATCATTAAGATTATTGATATAGAAGTAAGCGTCTTCATTACCACGTTAAGGTTATTTGAAATAACAGAGGCAAAGGCATCCATCATCCCGCTTTGTATGTCGGAATATATCTGCGCCATATCAATGGCCTGCTTATTCTCAATCAGTGTATCCTCAAAGAGGTCCTCATTTATTTCGCTGATCGGATATTTCTTTGAGTTTTTTAGCTTGGCAAGTACTATTTCATTAGATCTCAGCGATGTGATAAAATATACCAGGCATTTTTCCATCTTAAGAAGTTTTGTTAGTTCCTTATTCCTGATAGATTTTTCAAGGTCTCTTTCAATAATTGCTGTTTGCTGGTTAATCTGCTTTAAATATTTCAGATAAATATTGGCTGAACGCAAAAAAAGTTTAAGTATAAAGTTTAGCACATCTGCAGCCTGGTGATAATGTTCGCGGTAAAGGGATGGCTCCGATGACGGCAGTACCTCATTTGAAACCTGGCACAGGGTAATAGTATAGTCGCTTGTTATAAATATACCAAGGGGAACAGTGTAAAAGGGCACACCATTACTGGGACTGGCAATAGGAATACGAAGTATAACCAATGACCAGTCGTCATCATATTCAATACGCGGTCGCTCATCGGCGTCAAGGATGTCCTGTACAACATCGGCAGGAATATGAAAATCATTAACAAGAGTCCTTATTTCATCCTGCTCAGGGCTTGTAACATTAACCCAGCAGCCTTTTTCAGCCTGCGGCAATTCTATATAACCACCAAGGCTTCTGAAGATTTTAATCATGATTGTGCCTCCTTTTTATTTTTACTTTAAAGGAGGCAAAAATTAAAGGCCCCCTTTAAAGGAAGGTTAATATTCTGTTCTGACTATGATACGGGCCTTCGTCCATATTGCATATAATTTTAATTTGACTGGCAAAAGTAAAAAAAAAAGGGACAGCGCCCATGTTTTTTTGAAAAAAAATTAGGGACAGCCCCCATATTTTTATAATGGATACTGCCCCTGTTTTTAGTCGGGGCGAGAGGATTTGAACCTCCGACCCCTTCGTCCCGAACGAAGTACGCTACCGGACTGCGCTACGCCCCGAAAATTTTATTCAATTGAAATATCTTTAAATAATACTATTTGACTTATTTGTGCCTTCAGAATAAAACCTTGCGGCTATTATCCTGAGTATGGCTATTCGCTAAATGGCGCTCACTTCAAAACGTGGGCGCTGTCCCTCTTATGCTGTCCCTCTTATGCTGTCCCTCACTTCAAAACGTGGGCGCTGTCCCTCTTTAATAGTTCTATGTCAATGGGAACAACACCAGCCTTCCCACATACTATGCCACCGGCAAGGTTAGCAAGGGCAGCCACATGCCTGGGCTCCAGCCCGGCCAGATATCCCAGTGCCGCAGTTGCAATAACTGTGTCACCTGCCCCTGACACATCCGCAACATCACGGACCACAGCAGGAACAACATGATAGCTGCTCCCGTCACTGATAAGCATACCCATTTCTGAAAGGGTGATCAGTATAAGCTTAAATGCGTTTTGCTTGTGCAGGACTGCAGCTGCCTTAAAAACAGCATCGAAATCACCCTTATTTATATTCATATTCAGTCCGTTTACCAGTTCCTTGAAGTTAGGCTTGAACAATGTAGCGTTCCTATACGCATGAAAATTCCTCTTTTTCGGATCAATGAATGTAGGGATGCCCGTCTTGTTGGCGTAACCAATTATCTTATCAATTAAAGCCGGAGTGATCACCCCTTTATCATAGTCCTGTATAATAATAGCATCAACCTTCCTGCTTTCAGCAACAGATATTATTTTTTTAATCAGCAGTTGTTCAAGTCTGCCTGATAAATAGTCTTCAATCTCCTGGTCAACCCTCAACAATTGCTGGTTATTGCTTATTATTCTTGTCTTTACAGTCGTAAGCCTTTCATCGGCCTCTATCAGTCCCTCCCCCGTGAGTCCGCTTCTGCTTAAGATATTCTTAAAGAGCTGCCCTTTTTCGTCCTTACCTATCACCGAACAGATTAGGGGTAAGGCCCCCAGTGATCTAACATTCTCTGCAACATTGGCTGCCCCTCCAAGCCTGTTTTCTCTCTTTGTACAAGAAACAATGGGCACCGGGGCTTCGGGAGATATCCTCGTAACATTTCCCCATAAATAAGAATCCACCATCACATCACCCACTATAATAACCGTGTAATTTTTAAAACTTTCTATTATTTTGTCAAGTCCTTTTTTCACCTTATCGGATATAATAACAGGACAAAAATATAATTTTTAGTGCTTTAGTTTTTATTTTATTTGTTTTTTTAATATAAAATTACAGCCATATGACCGTTAGCTATCTTTTGGATAAGTGTATCGAACAATTTATGGTCTTTATTTGTTAGGAAAAGATGTATTTTTATGTTTAATTAGACCAGAGATATGACAGCTAATTATTTTATGGATGAAAAGTGGCATCCTGTGAAATTTGACGGGATCAATGAGAAGGAGTTGTATGAGATTTCCAATTACGGGCGCATAAGGATTTTTAAAAAGGATTTGAATGACTGGAAAATTGTTAAGACTGCCAATGTAAGAGGGTACCAGTATTATTCATTTAAATCAAACATTGACTGGAAACACAGGAAAACAAAATGTGTGCATGTGCTTGTTGCAGAAATATTTTGCAAGAGAGCTTCCGCAAAGCATGACAGTGTTATCCACCTTGATTTTAATAAGTCCAATAATTATTACAGGAACCTGAAATGGGCTACCAGGGAAGAGGTAAATGAACACAGCAGAAAGAGCCCAAGATATAAGATTGCCCTGGAAAAGAGGAAAGGGGAAGTAACAAACGCAAAGCTTACCGAGACGCAAGTGATAAGATTAAAGAAGAAACTGTTAAGAAGCAAAAACCCCCTGTACAAGATAGCCAGGGAGTTCGGAATTACGCATACCCAGCTTAACCGTATAAGAAGGGGAGAGAACTGGGGGCATGTTAAAGTAGATTAGGTTTCGGTAAGATCTTTGAGCCTCTTTCTCAGTTCCTCGACCTCCTTTTTCAGCTCTTCTTCACGACGTGCTGATTGCTCCTGTGTTGCTCTCAGCTCTTCCATGTTCTGGCGCATCTCTTCTTCCTGTGATGACATTTCCTCTGCCTGCTGCTGCGACCGCTCAAGAAGCTCGGCAGTCTGGATATTGCTTTTTACCGACGATATCGTCGCAGCTATACTTTCACTGATTCTTTCTATAAACTCTATCTCGTGAGGCTGGTATTCATTGAATGAGGCTATTTCAACAATGCCGTAAGTTACATCATTATATACCAGAGGGATAAGAAGGAGGCTTTTAGGATTATCATCACCAAGTCCGGAAGTAATTCTTATATAATCGTTAGGTATTTCCGTAAGATAAATTTTTTCTTTTTCCTGGTAACATCTGCCAACGAGGCCTTCCCCGATCTCGATTTCCTTCTTGAGGAATTTTTTCCTGTCATAAGCGTAGCAGGCAGTCATTTGCAGAAAAAGACGGTCTTTATCATTATCGTTTAATATAAACATTCCTCCCTGGTTTGAATTGGTATATTTGACCATGTTGCTGATTATATTATATGATAATTCTTCAAGGTTATCCTTGTCCTGCCTGAGGATATCACTGAACATGGCAATACCCTGGGAAGCCCAGTGGCGCTGGTTATCTTCAATTTTCCTTTTTTCTTCCTCTTCGGAAGCCTTCTTCAGCTCCTCACGCATCTCAAGCAGGGAGTTACCCAGTACATCATCTTCACTCAGCGGCTTAAACTCGCTATCGAAATTACCTTTACCTATTTCAAGGGAGAAATTAAAAATATCTTTAAGACCCTGAACCAGAAAATTCAAGGCTTTTGCCATCTGTCCTATTTCATCATTGCCCTCGCTCAATCTCTCCTTGGGCAATATGCCCTTACTCATTGATAATAATATATTCTTTGTATGATTAATAGGCCTGGCAAGTGAACTTATAGTGAGTATACCAATAATGACGGCAGCGATTACCAGTGCAAGACCCATAAGAATAATTCTTGTTTTAAAATCTTTAAAAGTCCGCACCATGTCAGTTCTTCCCTTGTTAACAATATCTTCGAGTTCGGCTGATAATACTGATATTTTATCAAGAATTCTCTGTGTAGTTGTCATAACATCTCCGCCTTCTTCGGCCATGGTAGTAACTTCGAACCACACAAAAGCATCATCATAGCTCTCAAAACTGTTAAGCTGATCCATAATATACTGATGCATGGGGAATAGAGTGTCAACTATCGCGGAATCAATATTAGAGAGCATGGTTTTATGATTGGGATTTTCCCATAATTTGCTGTAGTAATTTTTGAGGGTATCCATCACCTCATTATAACCTTCTTCATGCAATGCCTTTAGCTTCAGCTTATCAGGAGTGTTGGAAAGCTTTTCTATAAATACCCATGATTTTATTAACATACGTGAGTCGCTTATCTTTGAATAGAGATCGTTGATAAATGCCAGCGAGGGTGAATAAATATTAGTAGTATTTTCATTTACTTTTCTGCTTTTTTCCAGTGCACTGCTTGTCATTAATGCATTTATCACGACGGCTATTGTCATTATTCCAAAGCCTATTCCTATCTTGGCAGCAATTTTTAATCTCATAGCTATGATAGATTTAAATTATTGGTGTAATCTATTAACTAATTTAATAATTTTTTTAGGTTTTTTAATATAATATATAAATCAAAGCAATTTAGTAAAATATTTTAATCCTTCAAATAATCATTTATTGCTTTGTTGAGTCTTTGCAGTGCCATCTTTATTTTTTCCCGCGGGCATCCTATATTCATTCTCTGGAACCCGGATCCGCCCTTCCCGAATACGGGGCCGTCACTTAGTCCGAGTTTTGCCTTTTCAACAAAGAATTTTTTCAGCTGCCGCCTGTTCATTCCCAGCTTTCTGCAATCCAGCCATAAAAGGTAAGTAGCTTCAGGTATCACAGGTTTTATCAGAGGTATATTCCTGGAAAGATAATTAACAACGAAATCAAGGTTCCCCTGCAGATAGTCCATTAACTGCCCTAGCCATTCATGCCCGAAATTATAGGCAGCCTCAGTCGCAATATTTCCAAATATATTGCCGCTGCCTACATGCACATGATCAAGTATCTCGCTGAACCTGCGGATTAATTTCCTGTTTGAAGAGATCACTAAAGATGTTGATAATCCGGCAAGATTGAATGTTTTGCTCGGAGCTATAAATGTTATCGTGTTCCTTGCTATATCTTTTCCCAGGCTTGCTGTCGGGATGTGCCTGTGTCCCCTGAAAACCAGGTCCGAATGAATTTCATCAGACAGTATAAGTATATTATTGCTGAGGCAAATATCTGCAAGTTTTACCAGTTCTTCCCTGGTCCATACATTACCGGTCGGATTGTGGGGGCTGCACAGAATCATCATTTTAACCTTGCTATCTATTTTTGACTCCAGGTCTCTATAATCCATATAATATCTGCCGTTTCTCAGCTTAAGCTGGTTATCCACCATAACTCTGCCGTGGTTTTTTATTGCTGAAAAAAAAGGGAAATAAACGGGCGGCTGGACAATTATCTTGTCTCCCGGACGGGTAAATGCCATGACTGCCAGATTAAGGGCAGGAACTATGCCGGGCGAAAATTCAATCCACTCTTTTTTAATTTCCCAGCCGTGCCTTGTTTTTAACCATTTTATAACTGACTCATAGAATGAAGCAGACCTGAAAGTGTAACCGTAAATCCCATGGCCAAGCCTTTTTTCCATGGTTGCCGTTATGAATTCAGGGATTTTAAAGTCCATGTCCGCTATCCACATGGGGATAATATCATCAGTACCGAAATATTTTTTTCGCAGGTCATACTGGTAACAGTCAGTATTTTCCCTGTTTACCCTTTCATCAAAATTAGAGTACATATTAGGTTGTTTAAATTATATAGT
>CAZHQW010000014.1:0-14830 GCA_964534745.1 uncultured Bacteroidales bacterium | reverse complement strand
TAAAGCCGGCAAAAATGGTTCTTGTACCTCGTGTGATAGTTAAAACGAAGTGTTAAAATAGCTATCTTTGGGGAATAATAAGCGGGAAGAAATGATTTTTTTAAAGCCAAAGAAAAGCCTGGGACAGCATTTTCTGAAAGACAAAAATATTGCAAGGAAAATAGTAGGCAGCCTCACTTTAAAGGGCTACACCGACATACTTGAAATAGGGCCCGGCACAGGCATACTTACCGAATTTATTTTAAAGCTCGGCATGAGGCAGATTTGCCTCGTGGAAATTGATTCATCTGCTGTTGATATTCTGAAAAAAAAATACGATTCTCAAAATAGCAAAATAATACATGGTGATTTTTTAAAGATGGATTTGGGATCGTTGTTCCCAGGAAAATTTGCAATTATTGGTAATTTACCTTATAACGTGTCGAGCCAGATCTTTTTTAAAATAATAGAACATAAAGATAAAGTTGTCGAAGTAGTATGCATGGTACAGAAAGAGGTGGCGGAAAGAATTGGAGCTGCTCCCGGAAACAGGGACTATGGCATACTCAGTGTTTTGCTGCAGGCATATTTCAATATTGAATGCCTTTTCATTGTTAATGAAACAGTATTTGTTCCCCGGCCAAAGGTTAAGTCATCAGTACTGCGTCTTTCAAGAAATGAAAGGAAAGAGCTGGCATGTGATAAAGAGTTGTTTACAAGGGTAGTAAAAACAGGATTTAACCAAAGAAGAAAGATTTTAAGGAATTCATTAAAAAGTATTTTATTAAATTTGGAGATTTATGACGAACTTTTTGCAATGAGGCCTGAACAGCTTTCTGTTGACCAGTTTGTAGAGATTACTAATAAGATAGAAGCAAAGTCTAAAGACATGCATAAAAGCCAATAAAAATGCCATTTAATCTGACCAGGGAATATATAGAGGAGCTGAAAGCAGTTATTGCGAATAAAGATGACAACACTGCCCAGAAAATGATAAAAGATTTGCACCCTGCAGATATTGCAGAGGTTTTCGGGGAATTAACCAACGAAGAAGCAAAATTCCTGTATATTCATTTTGATGACGAGGAGGCGGCAGATGTACTCATTGAGATGGAGGAGGACGACAGGGAGGACTTTTTAAAGATATTGCCGGCCGATGTTATTGCAAGGCAGTTTATTGACAAGATGGATTCAGATGATGCCGCTGATCTCCTTGGGGAACTGTCAGAGCATAAAAAGGAACAAATACTGAAAAGTATCAGTGATGTGGAGCAGGCAGGCGATATTGTTGACCTGCTCAGCTATGATGAGGATACGGCAGGCGGACTTATGGCAAAAGAACTGGTGAAGGTCAATGAGAACTGGGACATGAACAAGTGCATGAGGGAAATAAGGAAGCAGGCTGCAGAAATTGATGAGTTATATTATGTGTATGTTATCGATAATGAAGGTATTCTTAAAGGGACATTGTCATTGAAGAGACTCCTTGTAAGCCGTTCCAATGTGAAGATCAGGAATATTTATAATGCCGATGTGATATCGGTTAGGACAGATACGAAGTCGGAAGAGGTGGCAAATATTATGGAAAAATATGATCTCGTTTCATTGCCTGTGGTTGATCCTATCGGGCGGCTTATAGGAAGAATTACCATTGACGATGTTGTGGACATCATAAAAGAAGAGGCAGAAAGGGATTACCAGCTTATTTCAGGTATAACCAAGGATGTTGAACCCTCGGATAACGTATTTCTGCTTACCAGGGCGCGGCTTCCCTGGTTGCTAATCGGACTGGCAGGGGGCATTCTGGGAGCGCAGGTTATCAGTATGTTTGAAGAGAACCTAAGGATAGATCCGAAGATAGCACTGTTTTTCCCGTTAATTGCAGCTATGGGGGGAAACGTGGGCGTACAGTCATCATCAATAGTTGTGCAGGGGATAGCAGCCAAGGTTATTGATCTTGAAAGCATGGGACGTAAGCTGCTTAAGGAATTATCTGTCGCCCTGATTAACGGATTGATACTGGGAAGTCTCATCCTTTTTTATAATCTTATTTTCAAGTCATCACTGGAACTTACTATAACCGTAAGCACCGCTTTATTGTCAGTTATCATTTTTGCCTCGGTCTTCGGCACTTTCGTACCACTGGCACTGAATAAATTTAAAATTGATCCTGCCCTGGCAACCGGACCATTTATAACGACCGTGAATGATATCATGGGATTATTTATTTACCTCGGAATAGGAAGATTTTTTTATAATATATTATAATCCGGCTACTTAAACGAACTAAAGACTTATTTCTAAACATTATTTAATCTATAAGAGTATGAAGAAAGCTAATTTATTTCTGGTCACACTTGCTATCCTGGCTGGCAGCAAAGGAGTATTTTCCCAGGATTGTGTGTTTTATTATCCCGATGTTGAAGGAGCGAAGATTGAACTTACGCACTATGATGACAAAGGTAAAATTACCGGTAAGTCAAAACAGGAAGTAGTTAAAGTGGAAAGGGCGGGGAGCAATGTTAAAGCCCTTATTAAGAGCGAATATTATGATGATAAAAACGAGTCTGTCTTTGAAGGTGAAATGGAATTCAGATGTGAAGGCGGAGTATTCTATGTTGATATGGATAACTATCTTAACGAACAGTCATTGGCTGCATTTAAGGATGCGGAAATGGAAATTAAAGGCGACAATTTAGAGTACCCCTCGGGAATGAAGGTCGGGGACGTGCTGGGCAACGGGACTGTGACACTGAGCTTCAGCTCAGCGGGAATGAGCATGATGAACATGACTACAACCGTCAAAAACCGTAAAGTGGAGGCAATAGAAGATATTACCACGTCCGCAGGCACATTTAAATGTTACAAAATTTCTTATGACGTGGAATCCAAAACCTTTATTAAAACTATTACTGCCAAAGCCGTACAGTGGTTTTCTGAAGATGTGGGGATGGTTAAAACGGAGTCATACGATCAAAAGGGCAGACTAACGGGTTCTACAGTGCTGACAGCAATACAAAAGTAACTGCAACCCGCGATGCCCGTATACCCTGGGTTGCCTGAATAACCGGATACCACGGATGCCGGGATGCCTATATGCCATATAAACAACACTGAAGCGCCAGGAACCATTCAGGAGCGGTGGCATGATTCATTTATGAGTGCCATAAATCAGAAGGATACGGCTATTGCTGCAACAGGATTCAGCTTTGCTGCCGAAATAGCCGGTGCAAGTCCGGATATCAGACCCACAATTGACGATATTACAAGTCCGTGTACTACATTGCCCAGGCTTAGGCTTATTTTAAAATCAGTTGCACCTGTTACTACAAGTGTGCCTATAAAAATCAGGAGTAATCCGATAATCCCTCCTATTAATGACAGTAATCCTGATTCATAAAGGACCTCAAGCATTATATAATGCTTTTTGGCGCCCAGGGCTTTTTTTATACCGATGATATGGGTACGCTCCTTAACAGAGACAAACATAATATTTGCTATTCCAAAGCCACCAACAAGGATCGAGAATATACCTATCAGTCCGCCTGCAATATTAATGACGCTGAATATCTGGTTTATTCCTCCTGTTAAAACACTTGTCTGGTTGAGTGCAAAGTTATCTTCAGCAGCGGGCTTGAGTCTTCTTATGCTCCTCATAACACCTCTGAGCTCTTCCTTAAGTTCAGGCAGAGATACATTATCCCCTGCCCTGACCCATATCATAGGATTGTTTTGTTCGTTTTTTAAGTCAACAATCGTACCCATGAATTTAACAGGCATAAGAACAACTTCATCAAGACTGCCTCCGCCAAAGAAATTTTTGCCTTCGCGTGTAAAAATTCCTGCTATAACAAGATTTCTTCCCGAGATTTTAATTTTTTTGCCAAGGGGATCTCCATCTTCAAATAATCTCGATGCTACTTCACTCCCTATGACCGCGAAATTTCTGCCTGTACTGATTTCATAATCAGTGAGATAACGGCCTCTTTCTATGTTCAGGCTTCTGTTAATATTAAAATCTTCAGTAACACCCCAGATACTGATATTATCTGCCTTGTTGTTTTTGTATTCGACAGGCCTCTGTGTGACCGCATAGAAAGTGACAGCTTTGGCATTCTTCATGCGGCGCTTTACTTCGGCAAACTCTTTTAATGTAGGGACCGGACGGTTTAAGTATTTCCACCACGGGTATTCCTCTCCTTCTTCAGGTGCCCATGGCCATTTTTGAACATAAATAACATCGTCCCCCAGGGCATTAAGTGTCTCCCTTACTTCCGACTCCATGGAATCAATAATGGTGAACACTGAAATTATTGCAAATATGCCTATGGTAACTCCCAGAAGAGAGAGAATTGTCCTCAGCTTATTTGCATTAAAAGTTTTCAGGGTCGAAATAAAGCTTTCTCTTAGTATGTATAAAAAGCGCATGTTATTGTTCACTTTTCGTTAAAACAAATATATGAAAGACTTATTTATTTTTTGAAAAAATTAATATATTGTCGGGTAACAATAATAAAATAAAATAATTAGGTATGAGTGAAAAAAGAATAAAAACTGCACTGATTTCTGTTTATCATAAGGTTAAACTGGAAGAGATAATCAAAAAGCTAAATGAGCTTAAAGTTAAAATCATTTCAACGGGGGGGACAAGAGAATTTATTCAGAATATGGGAGTTGAAGTCGCTTCAGTGGAAGAACTTACATCCTATCCTTCCATTCTCGGGGGAAGGGTAAAAACTTTGCATCCCAAGATATTCGGCGGTATACTTGCAAGGTCAGATAACGAAAGCGACAGGGCCCAGATGGATGAATACGATATAGCGCCCATTGATCTTGTGGTTGTGGATTTATACCCGTTTGAAGAAACCGTTGCTTCGGGTGCATCTGAAGGCGAGATAATTGAGAAGATAGATATAGGAGGTATATCATTAATAAGAGCTGCTGCCAAGAATTATAACGATGTGCTGGTTATACCTTCACGGTCGCAATATGACTTCCTGCTCGATATACTCAATAATAAAAAGGGAGCAACAAGTCTTGAAGAAAGGAAGAAGCTTGCCCTTGAGGCTTTCAACATATCCTCACATTATGATACGGCGATATTCAATTATTTTAACAGTAACAGGGAAAGGAAAGTATTCAAACAGAGCGTCACCAGCGCCAGGGAATTGAGGTATGGCGAAAATCCGCATCAGAAGGGGACTTTCTACGGGGACTTTGACCTTATTTTTGACAAGCTTCATGGTAAGGAAATATCATATAATAATCTGCTGGATATTGAGGCCGCGGTAAATCTGATGGATGAATTTGATGAGACAACCTTTGCCATTTTGAAGCACAACAATGCCTGTGGTATTGCATCACGAAAGGTATTGCTGGATGCATGGAAAGATGCGCTGGCCGGGGACCCGGTGTCAGCTTTCGGAGGTATATTAATTACAAATGTACAGGTTGATAAAGCAACGGCAGAAGAGATTGATAAGTTATTCTTTGAAGTAATAATTGCACCTTCCTATGCAAATGATGCGCTTGAGATATTGAAAAAGAAAAAAAACAGGATAATCCTTATCCTTAAGGAATGCAAGCTTCCGGAGATACAGTTCAGGACATTGCTTAATGGTATTATTGAACAGGACAGGGACCTTAAAATAGAAACTCCCCGTGATATGAGGCCCGTAACAAAAAGGGTTCCGAACGAAAAGGAGCTGCTTGATCTTGAGTTTGCCAATAAGCTGGTTAAGCACAGCAAGTCCAACACCATCGTCCTTGCCCGTGACAAGCAGCTTATGGCAAGCGGGGTGGGACAAACATCAAGGGTTGATGCACTGCGGCAGGCCATAATAAAAGCAGGTAACTTCGGATTTAAGCTGGAAGGAGGGGTTATGGCGTCAGATGCATTTTTCCCGTTCCCCGATTGTGTTCAGATTGCAGATGAAGCAGGCATTAAGCTCGTCATCCAGCCGGGGGGCTCAATCCGCGATCAGGAGTCTGTTGATTACTGCAATGCACATAATATGGCAATGGTATTGACCGGAGTCAGACATTTTAAACATTGATGGTTCAAGAAAATTTTAATTACTTTATCTGGCTGTTATATAATTTCATTCATAAAATAAATTAACTTTATCACGGATTTTATTAATTGTGATTTAATATGGGTCTGTTTTCTTTTTTAACACAGGAGCTGGCTATTGATTTAGGCACAGCAAATACAATCATCATACATAATGATAAAGTTGTAGTAGATCAGCCATCAATAGTTGCCATTGATAATAATTCAGGGAAACTTATTGCTATCGGCGAGGAAGCGCGACAAATGCATGGCAAAACACATGAAAATATTAAGACTATCCGCCCATTAAGGGATGGGGTAATAGCAGATTTTAACGCAGCAGAACTAATGATAAGGGGTATGATTAAGATGATAAATCCCAGGAACAGGTTTATTACTCCTTCACTTAGGATGGTAGTATGCATACCGTCGGGAAGCACGGAAGTTGAGATCCGCGCTGTACGTGACTCATCGGAACATGCGGGTGGCCGCGACGTTTATATGATTTATGAACCTATGGCTGCAGCTATAGGCATAGGGCTCGATGTTACTGCCCCGGAAGGGAACATGGTAGTAGACATCGGCGGGGGAACAACAGAAATTGCAGTAATAGCGCTGGGAGGCATAGTATGCAACCAGTCAATAAGAATTGCTGGTGATGTCTTTACTGCTGATATACAGGCTTATATGAGACACCAGCATAATATTAAAATAGGAGAAAGAACAGCTGAAGAGATAAAAATAAATGTTGGCTCTGCCTTACCGGATATCGATAATCCCCCGCCTGACTATAATGTCAGAGGGCCCAATTTAATGACAGCCTTGCCTATAGAAATACCCATTTCATATCAGGAAATTGCTCACTGCCTTGACAAGTCATTGTCAAAGGTTGAGACAGCAATACTTTCGGTTCTTGAGCAAACCCCCCCCGAATTGTATGCTGATATCGTAGCAAAAGGTATCTATCTTGCAGGAGGAGGCTCTCTTTTGCGGGGAGTGCCAAAAAGACTTACTGATAAAATAAATATTCCTTTTCACCTTGCTGAAGATACAATGCATGCTGTAGCGCGCGGTACAGGTATTGCCCTCAAGAATGTCGATAAGTTTTCATTCCTTATGAGATAAATAGAATGAGGAACCTGCTGAAATTTATTGTAAGATACCATTTCACTTTTCTGTTTATAATTCTGGAGATAGTAGCCTTTATTCTGATAATCCAGTTTAATACATTCCATAAAGCGAAATTTATGGACTTTACATGTGCTTTGAAGGGAGGCTTCTCGAGGGCAATTATGAATGTTAAGGAATATTTGTCTCTCAGGGAGGAGAACAGGAAGCTGGTAGAGGAAAATAACAAATTGTATAACCTGCTGAAGAGCTCTTACAGGATAACATCGCTCGAATCTTTTAAGGTAAATGATTCTGTATTTGATCGTAATTATGTTTATATTGATGCCAGGGTAGTAAATAATTCCACAAACAAGCAGTATAATTATATTACTTTGAACAGGGGCAGTAATCACGGGATTGAGCCTGATATGGCCGTTCTGTCAAGTGACGGGATAGTAGGTATAGTAAAAGATGTAACGGACAATTATTCGTCGGTAATATCTTTGCTGAACAGGTACTTTAAAGTTAACGCAAAGATTAAGAGAAATGGCTATTTCGGTCCGCTGGCATGGACAGGCAGAGGTCATTCAAAAGCAATACTCACGGATATTCCGCATCATGTTGAAATATTGATAGGGGATACTATAGTGACAAGCGGTTACTCGGCAATATTTCCCGAAGATTATATGATAGGAATAACCTCTGATTACAGGCTGAAAGGGGGTAACTATTATGAAATAACTGTTGATCTGGCGACGGATTTCAAGCATCTGACCAATGTCCAGGTAGTGAAAAACCTTTTCAGGGAAGAGCAAATACAACTGGAAAAATCCGCTGAAAATGATTAATCTGCTGCCAAGAAATATTGTCCGTTTTATAGTACTGATAGCTGTCCAGTTGCTTATATTCGACAGCATACAGTTTTCAGGATATATCAATCCTTATATATACGTATTGTTTATCCTTCTGCTTCCCTTTGAAACCCCGAAGTGGCTGCTTCTCATCACAGCCTTTTTACTGGGCTTCATAATGGATATTTTTTCAAATACACCGGGGATGCATACCGCTGCAACAGTATTTATGGCTTTTCTCAGGCCTTATGTTTTAAATCTTATTTCACCTCGTGACGGGTATGAATCGGGAACATTTCCAAGGATTTTTTACTACGGTGTTAACTGGTTTACAAGGTATGCATTTATACTAATCCTTGCTCATCATTTTGTATTATTCTATATTGAGATTTTCAGGTTCGGAAATTTCTTCAGCACATTTTTAAGAGTTCTCCTAAGTACTGTGTTTTCCTTAATATTTATAGTCTTGAGTCAGTTTTTTGTTTATCGCCGTTAAAAGATGGATCAGTTTGCTGTCAGAAAATATGTTATTAATGCTATTTTTATTGTAATAGCAGCAATATTCATAATAAGGCTTTTTTTCCTCCAGGTTATTAATACTTCCTATAAACTTTCAGCAGAGAATAATTCAAAGCGTATAGAAATTGAATATCCGGCGAGGGGACTTATATACGACAGGAACGGGGAATGGCTTGTATATAACCAGCCTGCATATGACCTTATGATTGCACCGTATGAACTTAAGAGTTTTGACAGTACTGAATTATGTGAGATATTGAACATCGATATCCAGAGTTTAAGGGATGGTATAAAAAGGTCATACAGACATCGTAGAGATCCCTTTATCAAACAGATAGCACCTGAAACTTATGCGTTGTTCCAGGAAAAGCTATACAAGTTCCCGGGATTCTATTTCAGGCCCAGAACATTAAGAAGGTACAGAAAAGAAATGGCCGCTCATGTTTTGGGTTACGTAGGAGAAGTGGATGAGTCTATCATCGAAAAAAACAGTTATTATGTTCTTGGGGATTATATAGGTATAAGCGGGATAGAGCAGGCGTACGAACAGTACCTTCGCGGCAACAAGGGTCAGAAAGTGTACCTCGTGGATGTCCACAGCCGCATAAAAGGAGAGTACCAGGGAGGCAGGTTTGATAAGGATGCGAAGGTAGGGCGGAATATTGTATGTACTATAGATGCGGGACTACAGGAATACGGGGAGAAGCTGATGAAAAATTATTCGGGCAGCATTGTGGCTATTGAGCCGTCAACAGGCGAGGTGTTGGCCCTGATCTCCACGCCTTCCTATGATCCCAGCCTGCTGATAGGCCGCCGGCGATCATCAAATTATCTTAAACTGGAGCACGATACTTTGGAGCCCCTGTTTAACAGGGCATTAATGGCAAATTATCCTCCGGGTTCCACTTTTAAGCCCATGAATGCTATGATTGCTCTTCAGGAAGGAGTCATTAATTACAATACAAAGTTTTATTGTGATCTTGGATATTATGCGCGGGGTGTTCACGTAGGATGCCACGATCATCCCTCGCCGCTGAATTTACCCCAGTCCATTCAACATTCATGCAATGCATATTATTGTAATGTCTTCAGGAGGATACTGGAAGACCCCAAATTCAACAGTGTGGCCGATGCCTATAATAACTGGCGCAGGCATGTTATGTCTTTCGGCTTCGGCCATAGCCTGAACTCGGATTTCACAAATGAACTAAGGGGATTCCTGCCTCCCAGCTCATACTTTGACAGGTATTACGGTGAGAACGGATGGAAAGCATTAACGGTAATATCTCTCGCAATAGGACAGGGGGAGGTGCTTATAACCCCGCTGCAGCTGGCAAATATGTCTGCAACAATTGCCAACAGGGGATACTATTATATTCCCCATATAGTAAAAAGGGTTGAAGGTATTGATACTTTAAACAGCCGCTTCACTGAAAGGCACTATTGCAGCATTGACTCTGCCAACATTGAAATAATTGTTGAAGGGATGGAGCTGGCAGTCAACGGCGGTCCGGGCAGCACGGCACGTATTGCAAGGCTGCAGGATATAATTGTCTGCGGAAAGACAGGAACAGCACAAAATCCGCATGGCGAGGATCACTCGGTGTTTACTGCCTTCGCCCCTAAAGACAATCCTAAAATAGCCATAGCCGTCTATGTTGAACACGGCAAATGGGGGGCAAGCTATGCTGCACCCATTGCCAGCCTGATGATTGAAAAATATCTTACAGACACAATAGCCTATAACAGGAAATGGCTTGAACAGCATATGTTAAATCAAAATCTGCTCAATAAGAATTGACACGCAAGGTTAACATATATGAAAGCATTGACTGGATAACGATCTCTTTATACCTGGTACTGGTCATTTTCGGGTGGATGAACATATTTGCAGTAAATTACAATGAAAAATTCAGAACGATATTTGACCTTAACCAGGAATATGGCAGGCAGCTGATATGGATTTTACTGTCATTCATAGCTGTCTCTTCCTTATTTGTTGTTGATTATAAATCCTTCCGTTTCTTTGCCTATGCCATATACGTTGGGATTATACTTCTGCTGATTGCTGTCCTTGTTTTTGGAACCCTGACACATGGTTCAAAGTCATGGATTAGCTTATTCGGACTTAATTTCCAGCCTTCGGAATTTGCAAAAATCGCCACTGCCCTGGCCATAGCAAGGTATTTGAGCGCGTATAACGTGAAAATTAAAAGTTTTACGTCGATTTTTATACTTTTAGCTTTTATTTTTGTTCCGGTAATACTTATCTTTCTGCAACCGGACTGGGGTACTTCGATCATATTTTGTTTTTTCTTTATTGTATTATTTCGTGAGGGACTGCCCGGGTGGATACTCATTCTCGGGGCGGTTACAGTGGCCCTGTTCATTGCGTCCCTGATGTTTCCCAGGCTTTATATAGTAATCGGATTAATAGTGCTGGCACATGTGGTATATATGGCTGTCAACAAAAGAATAAAACATAACATGGTTACTGTTTTGTTATTGGTGGTACTTTATTTCATTTTTAAATTTATTAATGTGTATTTCGGTTACGGGCGGAGCGAATATGTGATACTGCTGGCAGCCCTGGTGATATCATCATTAATAAGCCTGGTACTGGCAATAAGATATAAGATAAGGAATGTAGTTTTTATATTATTTATACTCTTCAGCTTCATTGCTTTTACATATTCGGTCGATTATGTCTTTCATAATGTACTTAAGCCCCATCAGCAGAAGCGCGTAAATATACTGCTGGGCAAGGAAATTGATCCGCGCGGCTACGGATATAATGTAAACCAGTCAAAGATAGCAATCGGCTCGGGAGGGTTTGCAGGCATGGGATTTCTGAAAGGTACCCAGACCAAACTGGACTTTGTGCCCGAGCAGAGTACGGATTTTATATTTTGTACCATAGGAGAAGAGTGGGGATTTATAGGTACGACCATAGTAGTTATTTTATTTGCTCTCCTTTTATTGAGGATAGTAATCCTTGCTGAAAGGCAGAGGTCCCCATTCAGCAGGATTTACGGTTATGGTGTTGCATCAATGATTTTTGCACATTTTGCCATAAATATAGGAATGACAATCGGCCTGTCCCCGGTTATTGGCATACCGCTGCCATTTCTGAGCTATGGCGGCTCATCGGTACTTGCCTTTTCAATCCTCCTCTTCATACTTGTAAGGCTTGATGCTTCAAGGATGGCTTATCTGAAATAAATATCGTACTTGCCGGCAACATAACCGGTGAGCTCGGGAAAATAATCAAGAAAATCGGATTCGAGTATACTGTAATTGTCTTTTAGCACATTAATGGCGTATGATGTCTCATCAGGCAAAGTTGTTATGCTGGACATCCTTTTAAGTACCTGCTTAATTCCGGCGACGGACCGGTAATATTCAATCCAGTTATTATCGATAAACGAAGGGACAAACTGTTTTACTTTTTCGGGAAGGATCTCAAAGTATTTATTAAGTATTTTATGAAGATTTTCAGTAAAATCTTTAAGCGGTAATGAAGAAAACTTTTCCCAGTTTTTGGCCAGGAAATGGTCGTAAAAGATATCAATGATTATACCTGCATATTTTCCATATTTATTTTGCAGAAGCGATTTGCTTTTTCTGACAATTTTATTTCTATCAGTGAATACATCTATATCCCTGTGCAGGAGAATACCTTTTTTTATTGAGTCTGAATATTTCCTGAAACTTGTCCCTTTAACATAGTCACCTATAAAATTGCCGATAACAATTTCTTCGTCGTCACCTGAAAGAAACACATGTGCCAGATAGTTCATTTATTAAATTATTCTTTACTTTTTTTGTGGTTTTCCCAGCAATGCAAACATATTCTTTTTATATTCCTCCACGCCGGGCTGGTTGAACGGATTTATTTCAAGAAGGTAGCCACTGGTGCCGCAGGCTATCTCGAAGAAGTACATCAACTGTCCCATGTAGTATTCATTTAGTTCAGGAAGCTCAATATGTATATTGGGCACACCCCCGTCGACATGTGCTTTTATTGTTCCTTTCTCTGCCATCTTGTTTACCTCGTCAATGCGTCTGCCGGCAAGATAGTTCAGGTTGTCCGCATCTGTCTTTTCTATAGGGATGGCCAACTTACGTTTTGTTCTCTTGACAGACATTACGGTTTCAAAGATGCTTCTTTCCCCCTCCTGGATATATTGTCCCATGGAGTGCAGGTCGGTTGTGAAGTCAACACTTGTGGGGTATATCCCTTTGCCTACCTTGCCTTCGCTTTCAGCATATAATTGTTTCCACCATTCCGCCAGATAGTGAAGCCTGTTCTCAAAGTTAGCCAGTATCTCTATTTTTTTATTTGTCGAGTTTAGCTTGTACCTTGTGGCAGCATATATTGCCGCAGGATTTTCTTCAAAGGGAACATCGGGACCTGTCTGCTTCTGCATGTCTCTTGCCCCCTGAATAAAGGAGCGTATATCAAATCCGGCTATTGAAAGCGGCACCAGTGCGACATTTGTAAACACGGAATAGCGGCCGCCTATGTCAGGCGGAATCGTGAATGACTTGCTTATTGTTTTTCCAGCCATAGCCCTTAGTGTTCCTTTATCAGGATCGGTAATCGCTATTATCAGATCCCCGGCTTTGGCTTCTCCAACCTGTTTTATTAAATGAGCCCTCAGTATCCTGAATCCGATCGCCGGCTCCAGGGTAGTACCTGACTTCGAAATTACAGCCATTGCATATTTCCTGTCTTCAAGGATCTCCAGTAATTCCGACAGGTAGTCCTCTCCTATATTATGGCCTGCAAATAAAAGCCTGGGATAGGCGTGGTCTTTTTTCAGCTGTATGAAATTATTGGACAGGGCATCATAAACTGCTTTAGTCCCGAGGTAGGAACCTCCTATGCCAATAACTACAAAGAAGTCAATATTGTTCTTTTTAATGTCGGCAGTAACTTCATCTATTGCCTTCATATCTTCTTCAGTTATCAGGGAGGGCATTTTCACCCAGCCCAGAAAATCATTGCCCATGCCTGTCCGTTCATAAAGTGACTTGATTATGTTTAATGCTTTATCTTTAAGTTCAAATATTGAATCCTTTGAAACAAATTTAAAGACATTGTCAATACTGAGTTTTAAGCTTTCCATTTTAAAGTATTAAAATTTTAAATATGTTTTTTGCTTTATTATTTCAATTTATTAGTAAGCAACTGAATTTCAATGGCCGGGGCTATTTTTTCGTACAGGATATTATACACGGCTTTTATTATAGGCATTTTTACATTGTAATTTTTGTTTATTTCGGTAATACAGCTTGTTGCATGATAACCCTCTGCAACCATACCCAGTTCGAGCTGTGCTGACTTTACCGTATAACCTTTGCCGATCATTGTCCCGAAGGTGCGGTTTCTGCTGAATTGTGAGTAAGCTGTCACAATAAGATCTCCAAGGTAGGGGGAGCTGAAAACCTTGCGTTTGCTCTTATATGTTTTATCCAGGAAGCGCTTTATTTCCTGTATGGCATTTGAAACAAGAACGGCCTGGAAGTTATCTCCGTAACCCAGTCCGTGACATATCCCGGCAGCAATGGCTATGATATTTTTCAGTACTGCTGCGTATTCGGTGCCGTATATATCCTTTGATGTCTTAATTTTTACATAGTGGCAGGCCAGCTTGTCAATAATAACCTCGGCACAGGTATGGTTTGAGCAGGCAATAGTGAGATATGACAGTCTCTCAAGGGCAATTTCCTCGGCATGGCAGGGCCCCGAGATTATGCCCATATTTTTATACGGCACGTTGTAATACCTGTTAAAAAATTCGGATATAGTGAGATTATCACCCGGTATTATCCCTTTTATGGCAGATACGATAAATTTGTTTTCAAAGCCGCCCTTAAATTCAGAAAGCGATTCCTTAAGAAAAGGTGAGGGAATTGCAAAAATAAGTATACCGGACTGCCTGATTGCATCTGAGATATTATCGAAGAATTTTATTTTCTTAACCTCAATCTCCACCGAGCTGAGGTACTTGGGATTATGGTGGTGTTTCTTAATGAAATTAATGCTTTCGCGGGTTCTGACATACCAGTTCAGTTCATTGACATTATGCAAAAGCAGTTTAACTATTGCTGTCCCCCAGCTTCCCCCGCCCAGTACGGCAATTTTTGATGAGTCGTTCATTAAATCGTTTTACGGATAACCTACAAAAATAGCATTTACAATTAATAATCTGAAACTTACGCTGCATAATAAAATAAAAAAGCCTTTGCGATGTGCAAAGGCTTTGATATATAACGTACGTAATAGTCCGGTTAAACTGTCCAGCTGCCGCTC
>CAZHQW010000013.1:0-58342 GCA_964534745.1 uncultured Bacteroidales bacterium | reverse complement strand
ATATTAAGGCTTTTTATATGAAGCAGAATGAAGACGGCAAAACCGTCAGGGCCATGGATGTTTTATTTCCCAGGATTGGTGAAATAATTGGAGGATCAGAGCGTGAAGAAGACTATGGAAAGCTAAAAAGAAGAATAAATGAACTAAATTTACCTGAAAGTGATTTGTGGTGGTACCTTGAAACAAGAAAATTCGGGACAGTCCAGCATAGCGGATTCGGACTGGGGCTGGAAAGGGCATTACAGTTTATTACAGGCATGAGCAATATTCGTGATGTCATACCTTTTCCAAGGACACCAAAAAATGCGCAGTTCTAATGCTAAAGCAGAGATTACAACAGAAGCTGTTACAGAAATTATCTCCCCAGCAGATACAGATGATTAAACTGCTGGAAATCCCTACTATGCAGCTCGAACAGCGTATAAAGAAGGAGCTGGAGGATAATCCCGTTCTTGAAGAGGGGTCTGTTGAGGATAATATGTACAGGGAAGAAGAAGAAAACCAGGACAATATAAGCGGGGATCAGGATGAATTCACTTTTGAGGATTATCTTAATGAGGAAGATATACCTTCATACAGGTTGCTGGCCAGGAACTATTCGAAAGATGACAGAAAGGAAAACATTCCCTTTTCCGTAGGTATAACTTTTCATGATTTTCTTGAAAGCCAGCTCGGACTGAGATCATTGACCGAACAACAGCAGATCCTTGCCAAATATATATTGGGAAATATTGATGATGACGGCTATTTAAGAAGAAGCATCGAATCAATAGTTGATGATATTGCCTTTTCGCAGAATATAACCACTACTGTAGAAGATATGGCGGAGATTCTCGGGATGATAAAGGATCTCGATCCGCCGGGTGTGGGGGCCGAAAGTCTCCAGGAATGCCTGCTATTGCAAATCGATAAAAAGGATCACAGCCTTCCAGAGATAGTGCTGGCAGAGAAAATATTGAAAGACCACTTTGAAGAGTTTACAAGGAAGCATTACAGCAAGATTATTAACAGGCTGGATATCAAAGAAGAAGAACTGAAGAAAGCACTGGAAGAGATATTAAAGCTAAATCCCAAGCCGGGCAGTTCCTATAGTGACCCTCAGAATAAGACATCCGAAAGTATCGTGCCTGATTTTATACTGGAAAATAATGATGGGGAGCTGCAGCTGAGCCTTAACTCAAAAAATGTACCTGAATTAAAGATCAGCAGGGAATACCTGGACATGTTAAAATCTTACCACTTAAACAGAAAGGGAGCTTCAAAGGAACAAAAAGAGGCAATGAGTTTCGTAAGGCAAAAGCTTGACTCGGCAAAGTGGTTTATTGATGCCATCAGGCAGCGCCAGAATACGCTACTGCTTACAATGCATGCAATTATTAATTTTCAGTCCGATTACTTCCAGGAAGGGGAGGAGTCAAAGTTAAGGCCGATGATACTAAAAGATATAGCTGACATAACGGGACTCGACATAAGTACTATCTCCAGGGTCGCAAACAGTAAATATATACAGACTACTTTTGGCATATTTCCTCTAAGGTATTTCTTTTCAGAGGGCATGCAAACAGATTCGGGTGAAGAGGTATCGACAAGGGAAATAAAGAAGATACTTGAGGAATGTATTAATAATGAAGACAAGAGAAAACCGCTGACGGACGAGAAACTGGGAGCTATCCTGAATGAAAAGGGATATCCTGTCGCCCGCCGCACTGTGGCCAAATACAGGGAACAACTGAATATTCCGGTTGCCAGGATGAGAAAAGAGCTCTAACCTCCATGGAAAAACAAAAAAAAATAGCACTTTTCATATCTGTCCTGTTTCATCCGCTGTTAATGCCTTTTCTGGGACTGGTAATCATATTAAAAGCAGATACCTATATATCTTTCATTGAGCTCCGTTTAATGATCAAGATATTACTTTTTATATTTATTCTTACCGTGATCCTGCCACTTAGTTTTTTACCTTTTTATTTATATGCCAGGGTGGTACGAAAAGCTGAAATGAACAGTACAAGAGAAAGGGTGATACCCTACTTTCTGACGTTTATTCTGTTTTATATAGCACATTTTATTGTAAAGAAGCTGCCGCTCAACGATATATATTCTTTGTTTCTTTTTGCAGTTTCGGTATCGGTGCTGGTAATGAGCATTATCACATATTTCTGGAAGATCAGTGCACATATGGTTGGAGTAGGGGGTTTGAACGGACTGGTAATAAGCTTAAGTCTGAGATACGGAGTTAACTTTATGGTAATAATGATCATTGTAATTATACTGGCAGGGGTAACTGCATATTCGAGATTAATACTTGCTTCCCATAAACCCTCACAGGTATATTCAGGATTTGCGCTGGGATTTTTTATTATTTCTTTTTTCTGCCTGTTTTTTTAGATTATGGAGGTTCTGTATCTGTTTCTTCAGTTCTGAATCCGTCATTTTGAAGTCCGGTCCCCTGTACTTTTTTATTTCTTCTATTGCCCCGGCCAGGTTGAAACTATCCTGTTCTGCACAATAGAAATATGCCGACAGCTGACGGGCGAGGTATTCCTGTTCTGTCTGTCCGGGTGTAGGGATCAGGACAGCTGTTCTTTTGAGGGCAGCAAGATCCATTATCGTGGAATAACCTGAGCGGCATATAATATATCTTGAGAGCCTGATCATATTAACAAATTCGCCTGTCGGCATATGCGATACCAGGGCAATATTTTCAGAAGTTTCTGTAATTTGCTTTTTGTCCGGCCTGCCCCTAATAATAAGAGCATTGTACTGCGAGTTACGAATTTCATCAATAAGCTGTTTTTCGACTATTGTCCGTTGAGGCTCCGGACCTGACAGGATTATTGCGATATCATAGCTGTATCTTTTGTTAATGGTACTTTTTACCGGATAACTGCTAAATCTCGACAGGGGACCAATGAATTTAATATTTGACGGTTGCCTGTGCACATGTGAGAGTTTCCCCGACAGGTTATCCAGGGGATCTGCAAAATCAGGGACCCAGCATTCGCTATATCTTGAAATTATCTGCCTGTGAAGCCTGTAAATAAGGGGCTCAAAAAGTCGCAGGCAGTGTGGGAGAATGACATGTAGCTGATGAGTAATATATATGGCAGGTACCTTTTTACTCCATAGTCCGAACCTGTTGTCTGAGATTACAAGGTCTATTGAATAGCATTTGACCAGTTTTTTTAAGGCAGCATGTTCTCTAATTATCCCGTAAATAATTTTTGGCAGTTGCAGGAATAATTGGAGGGACAGGGATTTACGCTTGCCGTACGTTACTGTAAATGAAGGGAAATTAATGTATTCCGGTTCCGGGAATTCCTGTTTTAGCAATTCCAGTGAATATCCGGCTGCTCCTATATACACCCTGAATTTGCTATTGAGCAGTTCCCTGATTACCGGTATCAGCCTGCTCGCGTGTCCCAATCCCCAGTTTAAGGGACAGACCAGGATATTCTTTGCGTTAGCCGGAGATATGGGTTCTGATTCCAAGTTTTTCTGCTTTTCTCGAAATATCAACAAGCTCTTCAAGAGGGATCTTATGTAATCCCTTATTGGGAGTATCTCTCGCAATAGTATATATCATCACACTTTCAGGCTTAATTTCATTTATAACTTCCAGCCATCTCGTGACCTCTTTTTCCGTTGTGTTGTCTATTTCCTTTCCATTATATATCCCTCTGAAAAAAAGGGTTTGTATTATTAGATTACCCTGAAACTTTTTCAGATATTCTATTGTTTTGTCAAGATCAAAAAGTGAGAGGGGGCAGTTAATTATTTTATTCGTTTCCTTAAATCCCGAATCAAGTTTCAGGATATTAAGATCAACCTTGTTGAGGGCCTTGAATATTTTACTATCGCCTATAAGCGTGGCATTGGAGAGGACGGCAATGTTTATCTGCGGCAGGTACATGGACCGCAGTCCGATTGTATCATCAATTATTCCGGGGAAGTCAGGATGCAATGTAGGCTCTCCGTTTCCTGCAAAAGTAATGGTATCAATTAACGGGCCATTCTTTTTTATTCCCTTAAGCCTTGATTCAAGCCTTTCCCTGACCTCTGCCCGCGAAGGTATTTCGAAACCGGTTATACGGGAACTGTATGTCGGTCCGCATTCACAGTATATGCAATTGAAGTTGCATATTTTCCTGTTGTTTGGCAACAGGTTAATGCCAAGTGATTCACCCAGCCTCCTGCTTATTACCGGTCCGAATACAGTCCTGTCAAATAGAAAAGTTGCCATGCCCGAATGTCACAAATAATAAATGCAAATAGCAAAATTAACAATAATGCGTTGTAATTGTTTTATCCCGGCAATTATTCGTGGCTTTAAGATAAGAGGCATTATAAACTCTCATAGGTTATTTTTATGCCTCCGATAAAGGCATGCTTGAGGAACATGGTATCCTGGTTCGAATGATTATATATGTACCCTTTTATATGCGTAACGTCTTTTTCCCTGAGTTGTTTTGATACAGAATATGTATTCATCTCTTCATTTTTTTTAATTGACACACTTTTGAAATTATCTCTGTACCCTTCTTCAGTGCCATTGTCATACCAGAAAAAAGCATTTATCCTGGGAGCGATGGATTCATCGTCCCTGAATACTTTAATCTGGGCTGTTATTGTATATTCTCCCGGTCCCCTGGCAGGCACACTGAAGTTTATGCGGTTTATCCGCCCGTCATCAGGCAACATGTAATTACGGGGATCTTCCCATATAGTGATTTTTCTCTTGAGTTCCTCTTCCTTTTCAGCTTCCTTAATTTCACTTTCCATTTTGCTGAGGCTGGCAATCACTTTTTCATAGATCCTGTTAAGGCGGTCTGGATGCTTTGTATAGTAGGCTATTGTTGAATCAAATTGTGCCTTGGTAACGTTATGTTTTTCAAGGACCCATCCGTATACGGCAGCTGAATCAAGATTCAGCCTTTTTGTGCCCGGTGAATATTGAAAGGATATACCATCGGCAATATTCATATCAACAATAATGGGCACAAGCTTTTTTTCAGGGATCAGGTATTTCTTTTTTACACCTGAACATGATAATATTATTGTGCACAGCATAAACCATGCAACCGGGTTTTTAGTATTCAGCCCTGGAAATATCATCATTTCTTAATATCGTCGAATCTGTAGCTCAGGGTAAATTCATGGGAGCCGAAGTTGTATGGCCTCATCTTATTTATGACAATATCGTATGAATAGCATATCTGTATCTTTTTATTATAGATATATCCTAATAATACAGACACTGCTTCCTGTGTGCGGTAGGAGAGGCCCACCCATACCATGTTCCTGTACCAGCCCCTGGCATTGAAGTCCAGCTGGTAGGGTGCGGGAGATACTTTTTTAAGAATCAGCGACGGCTCAACAGCCCATTCCCTGTTAATAAAATATTTGTATCCTCCTATCAGATAGAAATGGCTTTTCAGCTTGCTTAGTCCGGTTGGCTGGTCGCCGATTTTAAATTTATTGTTTATCAGGTTTGTTGCAACAAAGCCTACATGGTATGTTGATGAATAGCAATAAATGCCTACCGAGGCATCCAGCGGGTAATAAGTATCCTTGGCATTATAATATACAGGATCATTTATATCTTCCACGGTAATATTTGCCATATCAATTTTATACTGCATAAAGCCGAGGTTCAGTCCCATAGACACCTTAATGTCTTCATTGACTGTATAATAGTATGCATAGGAACCATGAATACTACCTATGCTTATTGATCCTGCAACATCATAGGTTATGGTACCTCCCCAGCCCATTGGATATTTAACCAGTGGGCCGAAGATGCTCAGCGTATTGGTTATCGGGGCATCTTTAAAGCCTACCCACTGAAACCTGTTGTTTGAAATTATCTGGAAATAGTTATGCGTACCCGCAACAGCGGGATTGATTGCAAAAGGATTTGTCATAAACAGTGATGTCAGGGGTTTTTGCTGACCCTTGACACTTGCTGACAGCAATAATATTATTATAAAAGGTGCTAGTTTTTTCATATCATCTAATAATTGTTACAGCCCCGGTTAAAGGCTCATACTTTGAATCCTCAATTTTTATAATGTAATAATAAGTTCCGATTGGCAAATCTTTTCCTTTGAATTTTCCGTCCCATTCCTGGGTAACCCCGTACCCTTTGGAATAAAACACTCTTTCTCCCCACCTGTTAAATATTTCCACCTTGATTTTATCTCCGTAGTCAGCAGCATGAGGTATATGCCAGGTATCATTATAGCCGTCATTATTCGGGGTAAATCCAGTATATACAACATCTATTTCACGTGCCATATATACGGTTAAAGTATCTGTTGATACGCATCCGTACATGTTAGTGCCGTAAACTATATATTCCTGAACAATAAGCTGCGGTGTTATATAGGTGCTTTGTGCACTGGTATCACTCAGTCCGTCTGACGGAACCCATAAATATGACACAAAATCGGGCGTTGCTGCAATAAGATATGTTTCTCCTTCAATAAGGAATAAGGCAGTGTCTATATCCAGTTTTCCGGACGGATCATATATTTCAATGCTGTCGGCAGGATATACGGTTATAGTAATACTGTCTTCTTCCCAGCATGCTCCGCGCTGAGCCATAAGCGTAAACTCAGTTGTACTTTCAATATAGGCTGTGGGATCGAGGACTGTCGAATCGTCAAGGAATTCGCCCGGAGACCAGTAATAGTTAAGTCCTCTTTCAGTATATCCGCCGAGCATATAAGTCTCGCCCGGACAAATAGCTGCATCCGGACCGGCATCTGCATCGACCGAATCGAGTGCCAGTATGGTAAATCCTCTGGTTACCCGGCAATCAGTGCTGTCAGTTATTTCTACTTCATAATAACCGGCGCCCTGGTTATACAGGTCACTTTGGCCGGATATCGGCATGGAATTCCTGTACCACTGGTATGTGAAGCCTCCCATGCCGCCTGAGACGGTCAGCTCTATTGATCCGTCAAGCACATATTTGCTGCAGGATGCATCAGTGACATCTGATAATACTACAATGGGAGGCGGCTCATTGATTGTAATCGTGGTATCAAACTCGCTTCCGGAAGGATCTTCAATATGAAGTGTATAGGTATCTGCGCTTAACCCTGTGTAACTGGCATTGTATGTGCCTAAGGGATAAGTAGTTGAGTCCGTTGACGACATAAATGTTACCGTAAACGGCGGACTCGTCCCTTCGGGAATGATAAAGAAATCAAAGCCCCCGTCGCTGAAGCCGTTACAAGAAACATTTTCAACATTGGTAATTGTGACCTGCAGCTCAATCTCGGTGATCTCTATAGAGCTGGTTATAAAACATCCGAGCGTGTCTTCAACAAATATATCATATGTCCCTACATCAAGGCTGTCAAAGAAGCCTGTCTTGTTGGATGTTGTGTCCCCGGCAAGAATGATATGGTAAGTATAACCCGGCGTTCCGCCTGTCACTTCGAGGGTTATCGTTCCGGGTATGTCACCCGTGACAGGTGTTGATTCGAAGGTTACGAATGTCATTTGCGGAGGCTGGTCTATTGAAATAGTATCAATCACGAGAGTGCATCCCAGCGAATCCCTTATATATACTGTTTCAGGTCCCCCGCCGAGGCCGGTAAATAAGTAACCGGACTGGTAAACCATATCTTTAAGTGCGTATGTGAAATTATTCCATCCCCCCGTTGCTCTTATATATATCGAGCCCGTGCTGTCACCATAACATGCTGCAATATCAGTAACAGAGAGGCTGTCAACTGCAATGGGAGGCGGATTTATAAGTACTACCGGATTATTTGTATAAATGTCCTCGCATCCGTTTTTATCCCTTACCGTAATATTGTACGAATTGGGAACAAGTCCGGTATAATCGAGTGTCTGTGTATAGGCGCCCCCGTTCAGGGAACTTTCAAACGGAGGAGAGCCTCCAGATACCTGTATGCTGAGTCCGCCCAGGTCACCGTTACAGATGATGTCGGATTTATACACCGTATCTATATTCAGGGCAAAGGGGGCGGTGATAATAATGTTATCAACAACTATGGTATCACATGATTTTGAGTCTGTAAATCTTATGCCATATGTTCCTTCCGTAAGGTTTTCAAAAAGTCCGTCATCGTTGACTTCTGCCCCGGGTACTATCCAGTATGTATAGGGTGGGGTACCTCCTGTGGCAGTCACTGCAATCGAACCGTCATTGTAGCCGCTGCATGTTATGTTGTCAACGACAAGAGTGTTAAGGGCAAGCGCCGGCGGCTCATAGATAAATACTGTCGTATCGTTGGGTGAGCAGCCCATATCATCTTCTATGTGAATTGTATATGATCCTCCGGGCAGGTTCTCCCAGCGGCCGGAGTCGGCTTCAGATGAGGGGATGTTACCCGGCAGCAACGTATATGTGAGTATCCCCGTTCCACCCGTTGCTTTTGCAGCGATGATACCACTATTATCGCCGTTGCATGCAATAGAGTCAGTCGAAAGTACAGACTCAATAACTATCTCGGGCGGAGACGTAACTTCAACCGTGGCGACGGACTGGCACCCGAGGGCATCGGTCACGGTAACCGAATAGGTACCTTCGCACAGCAATACGCTGTCTATGCCGTTCCCTCCGAAGGGGGCGGGACTCCAGTTATAATCGACATAGGGAGGAGTACCTCCTACAACGTTGACCACGGCCTGGGCGTCACATTCGCCATAGCAGCTGGTACGCAATCCAAGGGGTACTATATAGGAAGTTTTTGCCGGTTCAAGAATAGGTATGTCAATGGTATCGGAATCAAACATCACCGTGCGCAACTGTCCCGTATAGGCTGTATCGGTAAATGTAATGCTTGCATAAATTATTGAGCCGTCTATTCCGCCATTGTCATTGGCAGTATCTTTAATCTGTATTGCCCATCCTCCTTCGGCAGGATTCATTCCGTACAGTATGCTCCAGTCTCCTGTGGCTGCGAAGTCACCGGACAGCGGAGTGGGTTCGGTGCAGACATCGAGCGTATCTTCAATGGGAAGCTCTGTTGTGAAGCACAGGTTGTCTACGTCATTTCCGAAATTACAAAGTCCGAAGAAATCATATTCCATAGGTCCCTTTTTAAGGGTCATTGTTGTTGTTCCGTCAGGGGCAACAAGGTAATAGCCCAGATCCTGGATTACAAGGTGGTTATCAGTAGACAGGCAAACCTTGATTTTCGTATACTGGCCTATGGTAAATGGAGCTGGTGCACCTATAGCTGCCTGCAGCTGCGGAGGTATTGTCAGCACCATGGAGTCAATTGAGCTGCCGCATGATCCGTAACCTGCCGCTTCGATATAGAGAGTCACTGAGCCGTTGCTGCGGTCTATAACTCCCGGCGTGTATTCGGGACCTATAATCTCGTCGTCGTCAAAGGTGCCGTCTCCTGATGAGGTCCATATTATGCCGCTGCAATTGGATGTGTCGGCTCCTGTTATAACATATGCAGAGTCATAACATATGGATGCATCGGGACCTGCATAGGCTGTTGGCGCTGTTGTCCAGCTTACCAGCCTTGTATCTGTGGCATCAGCGCAGCCGTTGGTGCCTGTCAATGTCAGTGTTGCCGTGAATGAGCCTGATCCTGATGTGGGAGTGAATGCAGCAAGTGCGGGATCGGCATTCTGTGTCCATGTTCCCAGTCCGGCTCCGCCGCTCCATGTCGGAGTGCCGCTGTATGTTCCTGTGGCTGTGGCTCCGGTCATCATTATTGGTGATGTCCCTGTGCATGATGAAATATCTAAACCTGCGTTGGCTACTGGCTGGGTGCCCCAGGTTATTTGTCTTGTATCTGTGGCATCAGCACAACCGTTGGTGCCTGTTAGTGTCAGTGTTGCGGTGAATGAGCCTGATCCTGATGTGGGAGTGAATGTAGCAAGTGCGGGATCGGCATTCTGTATCCAAGTGCCCAGTCCGCCCCCGCCGCTCCATGTTGGTATGCCACTGTATGTTCCTGTAGCTGTGGCTCCCGTCATTGTTATGGGAGCAAGTCCGGTACATGATAATATATCCCCGTCAGCGTCAGCCACGGGCTGTGTACCCCATGTTATAAGTCTTGTGTCACTGTCATCGGGACAGACACCTGCACCTGTGAGGGTTAATGTTGCTGTGAAGGACCCTGAGGGAACAGTAGGCGTGAATGTTGCCAGGGCCGGATTGGCATTCTGTGTCCATGTGCCCAGGCCCCCTCCGCCGCTCCACGTGGGGTTGCCGCTATAGCTGCCGCTGGCTGTGGCTCCTGTCATTGGTATGGAGGCTGTGCCTGTACAGGTGACAATATCGGAACCTGCATTGGCAACCGGCGGGGTAGACCATGTTATAAGCCTTGTATCTGAGTCATCAGGACATCCACTGGCTCCTATAAGTGTCAATGTTGCTGTGAATGAGCCCGAGGATACTGATGGAGTGAATGTAGCAAGGGCAGGATCAGCATTCTGCGTCCATGTGCCGAGTCCGCCCCCTCCGCTCCATACCGGGGTGCCGCTGTAGTTGCCGCTGGCCGTAGCACCGGTCATGGGGATGGCTGCTATACCAGTACAGGTAACAATATCGGAACCTGCGTCGGCAGCTGGCGGATTGTACCATGTCACTGTCCTTGTGTCTATGTCATCCGGACAGCCGTCAGCCCCTGTAAGTGTCAATGTTGCTGTAAATGACCCCGAAGGTGAAGTTGGAGTAAATGTAGCAAGTGCGGGATCGGCATTCTGCGTCCATGTGCCGAGTCCGCCTCCGCCGCTCCAAACCGGATTGCCGCTGTAATGTCCGCTTGCCGTGGCGCCTGTCATTGGTATGGCTGCTGTTCCTGTGCATAGCGATATATCCGGACCTGCATCGGCTGCAGGCGGGTTGTGCCATGTTATAACCCTTGTATCTGTAACATCTGCGCAACCATTGGCACCTGTTAATGTGAGGGTAGCTGTAAAAGAACCGGAAGATGTGGACGGGGTGAATACAGCAAGTGCGGGATTGGCATTCTGCGTCCACGTTCCCAGTCCGCCCCCGCCGCTCCAGTTTGGCAGTCCGCTGTAAGTGCCGCTGGCTGTGGCACCTGTCATAGGTATGGCTGCTGTTGCTGTGCATGTCTCAATATCCGGACCGGCATCAGCCACGGGCTGTGTGCCCCATGTTATAAGTCTTGTATCTGAGGCATTCGGACATCCGTTAGCTCCTGTCAGTGTTAGCGTTGCAGTGAATGAGCCTGAGGCTGCAGTTGGCGTAAATGCAGCAAGTGCGGGATTGGCATTCTGTGTCCATGTTCCCAGTCCGCCTCCTCCGCTCCATGTCGGCAATCCGCTATAAGTACCGCTGGCCGTGGCACCGGTCATAGGTATAGCTGCTGTACCTGTGCATGTTACTATATTCGGACCGGCATCGGCTACAGGTGGTGTGCCCCAGGATACCGTTCTTGTATCTATGGCATTTGGGCATCCGTTAGCTCCTGTCAGTGTTAGCGTTGCAGTGAATGACCCTGAGGCTGCAGTTGGCGTAAATGTGGCAAGGGCAGGATCGGCATTCTGTGTCCACGTTCCCAGTCCGCCCCCGCCGCTCCAGTTTGGCAGTCCGCTATAAGTGCCGCTGGCCGTGGCACCGGTCATAGGTATAGCCGCCGTGCCTGTGCATGTTTGTATATCGGGACCGGCATCAGCCACAGGCTGTGTGCCCCACGTTACCAGTCTTGTGTCAGTTGCGTTTACGCAGCCATTTGTTCCTGTTAATGTCAGTGTTGCAGTAAATGATCCGGAGGCTGCTGATGGGGTGAAGGTAGCCAGGGCAGGATTGGCATTCTGCGTCCACGTTCCCAGTCCGCCCCCGCCGCTCCACACCGGCAGTCCGCTATAAGTGCCGCTGGCCGTGGCCCCTGTCATAGGTATGGCTGCTGTCCCTGTACATGTTTGTATGTCGGGACCGGCATCGGCTACAGGCTGTGTTCCCCATATTATAAGCCTGGTATCCGAGTCATCCGGACAGCCGTCAGCTCCTGTGAGCGTTAATGTCGCTGTGAATGATCCTGAAGGAACCGAAGGTGTGAATACTGCAAGGCCTGCATCGGGATTCAGTGTCCACGTTCCCAGTCCTATACCGCCGCCCCATTCAGGGATGCCGGCATAGTGACCGGTGGCTATGGCACCCGTCATTGCTATTGGGGCCATGCCTGTACAGGTTACAATATCTGTACCGGCTTCGGCTGCAGGGGGATCATTCCATGTTACCACCCTTGTGTCTGTAGCATTTGCACAGCCGTTAGCTCCTGTCAGTGTTAGTGTTGCAATGAATGAGCCTGATGTACCAGAAGGGGTAAATGTAGCGAGGGCGGGATTGGCATTCTGTGTCCATGTTCCCAGTCCCCCTCCGCCACTCCATGCTGGCAGTCCGCTATAAGTACCGCTTGCTGTGGCTCCTGTCATAGGTATGGCTGAAGCTCCCGTGCATGTAGTTATATCTGAACCGGCATTGGCAACAGGCTGTGTACCCCATGTTACAAGCCTGGTGTCTGTCGCATTTGAGCATCCGTTGGTGCCTGTAAGTGTCAGGGTAGCGGTAAATGAGCCCGAAGCTGCCGTGGGTGTGAATGTAGCAAGTGCAGGATTGGCATTCTGAGTCCATGTTCCCAGTCCGCTCCCTCCGCTCCATGCCGGCAGTCCGCTATAAGTGCCGCTGGCCGTAGCGCCAGTCATAGGTATGGCTGCTGTGCCGGTACATGTTACAATATCCGGACCGGCATTGGCCACAGGCTGTGTGCCCCATGTTACAAGTCTTGTATCGGTAGCGTTGGCGCAACCGTTGGCTCCTGTTAACGTGAGGGTAGCGGTAAATGAACCTGAAGATGTCGTTGGCGTAAATGTAGCAAGTGCGGGATTGGCATTCTGAGTCCATGTTCCCAGTCCCCCTCCACCGCTCCATGCCGGTAGTCCGCTATATGTTCCTGTCGCTGTTGCTCCTGTCATAGGTATGGCTGCCATACCCGAGCATGTAGTTATATTGGGTCCCGCTTCAGCTACAGGCTGAGTACCCCAGGTTATGACTCTTGTGTCGCTGTCATCGGAGCAGCCCAGGGCGCCCGTTAAAGTTAATGTTGCAGTGAATGATCCTGATGCTGCTGAAGGAGTGAACGTAGCAAGTGCCGGATTGGCATTCTGTGTCCATGTTCCCAGTCCGCCTCCACCACTCCATGCAGGTGTTCCCGTGTATGTCCCACTCGCTGTAGCGCCGGTCATAGGAATAGGTGCTGTTCCCGAGCATGTAACGATATCCGATCCGGCATCAGCTACTGGCGGAGGGGCTGACCTGACTATAGCATTCGGACCCTGCTTTATACATCCCTTGTTGTCAATTACCCAGGTGCGGTAAGTACCTGCAGCCAGTCCGGTAAATAGATTTCCTTCCTGGAATGTCGAATCTGTTGTGGAGACATTAACAATGGCATAGTCGAGGTCGGGGGTGCCACCGCTGGCATTAATCTGAATAGTACCAAAGCTTGTGGCCTGGCATGTAGGGGTGGTGTCAACTGATGTAATATTGATCTGTGCCGGTATACTGTCGTGGGGAGGAACGAAGAAAATAGTGGCAATCTGCGCTGCCTTGCCGCAGTTATTGGCATCGTCAACGGTTACTGAATATATACCCGTTCCAAGGTTCACTGCTATCTGGGTGGTCTGGCTACCCGTATTCGGACTCCACAAATAATCATAGGGAGGTGTTCCTCCGCTCATATTGGCCCTGAGCTGTGCATCACTTCCCCCGTAACAGGTCAGTCCCTTAACTACCGTTATTGTTGCCGGGGACATGGCCGGTGGCTGGGTAACCGGATTGTATTGCCCTTTATTGCCTCCCACAAAATCGTAAACCCACAGATAGTAATTTGAGTTGGCTGTCAGATTTCCAAAATAGGCAGTATCTTCGTTGTGGGAAATCTGTCGTAATAAAGTTCCCGTGCCGCCGAGGAAAGGAGGTAAATTATTCCATAGCTGGTATATATAAGGAGTTGTTCCGGCTTCAGTTATTCTCACTAGGATAGAACCATTTGTTCCCCCATAACATAATACATTACTGGTGGTTGTTGTATAGTTAAAAGAAAATGCAATGTTACTGACAAGCAGTAATATTATTATGTGTGAGAAGCCTATATACTTTTTTACCTTCCTGTCCATTATAAAAGGTTTTTATCTATTAATATTTTTTCATAACAATGAATAAGAGAACTGACATTATTTGTCAGTTACATTTATATTTATCTCTTTAAATGTGCTCCTGCCCGAATTATCAATTACTCCTGCAAAGTACGTACCTGCGGGCAGGTTTTCAAAGACATACCTGTTGTCAGATGTTGGGGCGCTTTTCCCTATTTGGTTTGCATCCTGCCAGGGTTCGTTATCGTAAAGAAAGAATACATAGTCCGGTTCACCGGAATCAACAATTACTTCAACCTGTCCGTCAGCTGCTGCCACTGACGAAACGTCCCCGGAGGTAACGCTGATAGCCAGATCCTGTGCATAGATATTAATACAAAGTAAAGTATATACCAGGATGCATGTTGTTATGATTACCTTTTTCATACTATTACATATTATTCAAATTTTGAAAAACATTCCTTATAAACCTGTTCATTAAAGAAAATTGTTGCGGAAACAGCGCCACAGTTATTTTTATCATTAATTACGCAACGGTAGGTGCCGCGTGTAATATTTTTTACCAGCCGTGCAGTCTGGTTCCCGGTATTTTCGCTCCACTGATAGTTGTAAGGCTCTGTTCCGCCACTGCAATTAGCCCTTAAAATTGCATCATTCATTTCAGGAGTTGTAAAGCACTGTTCAATAGTTATCTGTCCGGCCTTCAGCTGTTCAGGCTGGCATATTTCAATGGATTTATGCAAATAATTACCCTGTGCATCATCGATTGCAATATAATAATTGCCGGCAGCAAGTTTCCCGAAGCAATAAGTGGTATCATGCGTTTTTGCCAGGGCAAGGTATTTCTGTTTTGTTGCCGGTTTTTTATTATACAGCTTTATAACATAGCCGGGATTGCCTGAAAGAATATTTATGGTTATTGAGCCGGTGGCTCCGTTGTAACACTTTACTGAATCAGCACTGATCATGAAATCAAGATCTGCAGAGAATCCAATACTATATACAAAAAAAGTATATATTAATATAAATATAGTTCTCTGCATAATATTAACCAGTAATATTTATATTATACGTATAATAACTAAATTAATGAATATTACGAATTGCAATAAAATTAGTTTCACTACCTTATCCTGTATGAGTATTGAATTTCGTAATATTTTAGTAATATTTTTAATTAAAAGTAGAATTTAATAATCCGCCTGAAAAAATAACATTTTAACATTATACGGTCAAATTAGTATTTCGGGCGCATTAAGTTGTTGATTTTTAAAAATTTGTGAAAAAAGGGATGTGATTTAATGTTGTTGATAATTATTTGATAATCAGGCAATGCAAGGATTTTTTGCAGGACTATATACGTTCGGTCTGGATAAATCTTTTGGTAATATACCTGACAGGATACCATGAAGCCACAAGTCCGATTAGTAAAACAACAAGAAGGACAGCGACGATATCTGCCGCTTTAATTTTTACAGGATAGGAGTCAATAATAAAGGTGCCGCTTCCCTGCAGTTTTACCAGCTTAAATTTAATTTGCAGCCAGCATATCTGAAGTCCCTGAAGAAGGCCATAGACTGCACCGATAAAAGTTATCATACATCCTTCGTACAGGAACACCTTTTTAATCCCTGACAGGTTAGTGCCGAGGCTTCGTAATGTTGAAATGTCAAATTTCTTTTCAAGGATCAGCATAGTAAGCGATCCTATAACATTAAACGAGGCTACGACGAGTATAAATACAAGAATAAGAAAAATGACGTATTTTTCCGATTCCATTGTTTTGTAAAAGAGTTCATCCTGCTGGTAGCGGTTTTTAACTTCAAAAGAGCTGCCCAGGATATTTTGTATATCAGACTGCACATTATTAATGTTTGTCCTGTTTTTGAGTTTTATTTCAATTGCCGTCACTTCATTATTGCTGTATTCAAACAGTTTGCGGGCAAATTCGAGGGGAACAATTATGTATTTCGAATCATGGCTCTGCTCTATTGAGAAGATACCTGCAGGGAAAACATATTTTTTGTTTATTGCCTGTTCAGGGATCATAGAGACTTTTTTGGTCCTTTTGGGTACATAAATAGCCATGGGCAGCTGGTATTTTAAATTAATGTTGGTGCTGACATTGAGAAAATACGCTATTCCCTGTCCGATTACCGCATAATCTTCATTTTCTCCTCTAAGGATAAAATTTCCTGAAACGAGCATACTGTCAATACCCGATATTCGGGCAAAATTCTCGCTCACCCCTTTTACGACGGCAATAGTTTGTTTTTTATTATACCTGAGCAGGGCTTTATCTTCAAGTACTTCTGCAAAATCAGCCACACCCTCGAGGTTTCTAATCCTTTCAAATTTTGTATCACTGGCATCAAAGGTTTTTCCTTCAGCGGCAGTTATTTTAAGGTCGGGATTAAAAGAATCGAACATTGAACGGATAAGATCATCGAAGCCGTTAAATACCGAAAGCACAACAATCAGGGCCATGGTTCCTATAGCAACGCCCAGGACTGATATGGCAGAAATAAGATTTATCGCATTATGCGATTTTTTGGCAAACAGGTATCTTTTGGCTATATAGAATGGGAAATTCAATTGCGGATTAATATTAGGATTTAAGTAACCTGTTAATATTATCGATATAATCAAGGGAGTCGTCCTGAAAGAACAATAGTTCAGGTACATTTCTCAACTGGTGGCGTACCCTTTTCCCCAGAAAGTTTCTTATTGTACTGATATTACGGTTGATTATCTGTGCGAATTCTTCATTTTCTTTCAGTGGAAATATGCTGAGATAAACCCTTGCAAGAGCAAGGTCAGGTGTTATCCTGACTACTGTTACCGTAATTATTTTGCCGTTAAAAAGATTTCTGCTTTCTTTTTGAAATATTTCAGCAAGTTCTTTTTGCAGGAGTCTGGCTATTTTACTCTGCCTTACGGATTCCACTTTACTAGTAAGATATTAAATTAGTTGTCTGTGTTAAAGTAAAAGTACAATTTTTAGATAACATTTTATAGTTTTGTGGCAAGTTAGGATTAGAATAAATATAATAGTATCTATAAAAAGGATTAAATGATGTCAAAGAAAAGAGTTTTATCATGTATTCAGCCTACAGGCGAGATTCATCTCGGGAACTATTTCGGAGCAATTAAGAACTGGGTAAATATCCAGGACCAGTATGATTGCATATATGGGGTGGTTGACTTACATGCCATGACCATGCCATACAAGCCCGGGGAGCTTAAGGCAAATACTCTCAAGATGGTGGTTGACCTGCTGGTATGCGGTATAGACCCTGAAAAGTCGATATTGTTTATCCAGTCACTCGTTCCCCAGCATACAGAGCTGACATGGATTTTAAATTGTATCACATCTTACGGCGAGCTGACAAGGATGACGCAGTTTAAAGATAAAACAGAGCAGGGAGAGGATAATGCAAAGACAAGGTTTGTGTCGGCCGGACTGTTTACTTATCCGGTATTACAGGCTGCCGATATACTGGTATATAAAGCAGACTTTGTGCCTGTCGGCAGAGACCAGGTTCAGCACCTTGAGCTTTCAAGAAATATAGCAGTAAGGTTTAATAGCCAGTACGGACAGTATTTTCCTGAACCTATGCCGCTGCTGACCGATATTCCAAAGCTTGTTTCACTGGCTGACCCTACAAAAAAGATGAGCAAGAGCCTTGATAAAAAGCACTATATAGGCCTTTTTGAAGAAGAGAGTTCTATAAGGAAAAAGGTGAGGTCAGCTGTAACCGATACCGGTGAACAGCAGGGAGATATTATGAGTCCGGGAGTTGAGAATCTATTTAACCTGATTAAAGCGTGTGACAGGGAAGAGGAACATAAGGAATTGCTGGGGCAGTATAAATCGGGCACACTGAAATATAAGGATCTGAAGGATGTGGCGGCTGACGGTATAGTTGAGCTGACAAAGGGATTTATAAAGAGAAGGGATGAAATATCAGGGGACATCTCATATATCGAGAAGCTGGCAGTACAGCTTTCTGAAAAAGCGAGTTCCATTGCTGAAAAAACGATCAGGGATGTGAGAGCTCTTGTAGGATTAATAAAATAAAAAGTCCCGTTGTTTGGCGGGACTTGCCTGAAGTATTTTCAGGTATATTATAAGCGTTGAAGAACTGTTATTAAGTTATATACAAATTTGATGCCAAAAAAAAGGACAGCGCCCATAGGGGACTATGGGCGCTGTCCCTATATTATTCTATTGCGAATTTTTCTATATATAGCTTATTGCCGTTATATAGCTTAAGTATATATAGTCCCTTTGAAAATCCGGCAAGGTCGATATATTTAATATCCTTGTTGCCTGTCAGGTATACAAGTTCACCGCTGTTGTTATATATTGCAATTTTACAGCTGCCGGCAAGCTTGTTCAGTCCCTTTATATAAAGTACGCCACCGGAAGGCACAGGATAAATATTTATTTTTGCATCAACCAGATCATAGATACCGGAGATCTTGCCAACTAATGCATTATCACTTGTTTCGCAGCCGTTGGCATCAGAAACTGTTATCAGATAAGTACCCTCTGACAGTCCGGTGAATGTTGAAGCGGGCTGGTAGTCTCCTTCATCCAGCGAATACTGTAATCCTCCGGCTGCTGAAGTGGCTGTGATGGAGATCTCTCCGTCATTACCTGCAGATTCGTCCGTAACAGCAAAATCTACTATAACAGGATTGGGATTCACAGTTAATATAAATGTAGTGCTATCCGTGAATAAAAAGCTGTTTGTTGCAATTATGGTAATCCCGGCATTTCCTGTTTGCCCTTCGTTTGGATCCAATCCTATTGTTCTTGTGGCACCGGTACCTGTTAATGCAACGGAGCCGGCAGGGATTAAGTCCGTATTGTCTGACAGGGCTTCGAGGGTTACGGAGTTAACGTCAATATCAGTGATAGTAACCTGTAAATCATCGACATTTTCACCTTCACATGCTGCTGCATTATCAATTGATGATAAAGCCGGCTTTGATGCACCTTCACCAGATACGTCCAGTGATTTTGCTTCTGCCGTAACAGTATATATCTGTATGCTTCCAGAATATGGTGCCGGATCTTCGGGTGCGAACCTTACAAATACTTCAGTAGGTGCAACAGAGTCAACTACAATAGGGAGTGAAAGAGAATCGGAGATTCCCGAATAGTCACCGCTTGTTAGAGTGATCTGGAAGCCTTCAGGTGATTTGATTAATATGTCATCCACGAGGTCTTTACCTTCGACACTGAAGCTCTGCTCCCCTGAATACTGGCCTGTAAGAACCGGACCGAAATCGGTAAGTGTACCTGTCACAATAATATTTGCCAGCTCATAGCCTGATCCCTGGACATAAACCTGCCTGGCATCGGCATCGGTGCTACGTATAAGGATATTATCAGCATAATGTATGACCTTATCAGGGGCAAACCTTACATAAACTGTGGTGGGAGCTACGATACCGCCTGCAGGTTCAAGGTTGATCATTTCAGTATCTCCTGAATAGTCGCCGCTGGTGAGGCTTATTTCAAAGCCCCCGGGAGCACCGACGGAGATGTCAGAAGTCAGGTCAAAGCCTTCAACGGTAAAGCTCTGTTCAGATGAATATTCATAAACAAGTACCGAATCAAAATTTTCAATAATGCCGGTAACTGATATTTCGGGGCCGTCGTAACAGTTACCTTCTACTACAATGAACTTATTAGCTACACCTGCACTTGTGTGCATAAGCACGTTAAAGTAGGATTTTTCTATTGTCGGCGAGAAACGTACGTAAATCTGTGTTGAATCCACTGTTCCCCCGCTTTGGGCTAATGTGACTGATGTTGTGTCGCCACTGTAATCTCCGCTTGTTGTAGTGATGGCAAAACCGTCGGGAGCCTGGATGTAAATGTCTCCGGTAAGGTTAGTGCCTTTCACCGCATAGCTTTGTTCAGCCGAAACCTGTCCCAGTGCCACATTCCCAAAATATCCGGGTGCCCCGATAATTATAATTTTTGATGGTTCACCTGCTGCTGCTCCCTGGTAACTTCCTATATTGACACCTTCAATGCCGTCGCCTGTGCCCAGTGCCGGTGACCCTGCCAGAAGGCTGAACATTCTTCCATCAGGATCGGTCCACAGTGGGTCAGCATCAATATTACCTCCCCCGTCAGTTCCCAGAATAGCATTCCATCCCGGTCCCGAACCATTAGATCCTTCAATTATACAATGGTCAATTAAGGGGGACACGCTGCCAATATTATTGATTGTTTCATTCCATAATATCACATTTGTTAATTCAGGGATGCATGTACCTTTATTAATCTTGTTAATAATTCCGTAAGAACCGTTTTTATAAAAGCTCATATTAATAAATGCAGGATTACAGGCACCCGGACTTATGCCGCCAGCCAGGTTGTAAACAGCACCACCGTCAACTGTACATTCATTATGTGATATTTCTGAAGTGTTGATAACGGGACTGCATTCAGCTGCTGATGTAGTGTTTTCGGCATAATTGAACATTGCAGCACCTTTGCCCGGATAAACACCGGACAGGCTGTTATAGTTGAAATCTACAATGTGGAGTTTCGGATTGCATGTGCCGCCCAGGGCCTTGCAATACAATCCGCCCCCGCCATCGGCATAATTACCCCTTAACAGGACACTGTAAAGGGAGGGACTGCATTCACTGGCTGTTGCCGCATATAACATCATTCCCCCTCCTTCTTTTGCGTAATTTCCAAAAATGACAAGCCACCTTAATGTCGGATTACATTGTCCTCCATCGATGGCTGACAGATATACCGCTCCGCCGGCCGATGTGCTGTCAGAATCACCTGTTGCGTTTCCTCCATATATAAAAAATCCGTCAAGAACAGTTGTGGAATCTATGGGTGCTGAACCCGTACCTTTTGCAACAACTACATGATATGTGTTCTCTTCAGTGGAACCTCCCCCGGCATCATTCAGATATAAATCTCCCAGCAGCAGGGCAGCATTGCTTTCATAATCCCTGGCGTCGATGACGTCCTGGGTAATAGGATCTTCATTACCAGCGAAACTCCCGAAAATAACGACACCCTGTTTAAGTTCGATATATTGATTCTTATCGCCTGACGATGCAGGGTAAAGTCCGCCGGCTACGAATATTGTGTCTCCCGCCGAAGCAGTATTTATTGCATCTTTTATGCTGGTAAAAGCGTCAAACCAGCTTGACCCGTCATTGTTACCCGGAGCAATCCAGTTAACATAATGTCTGGTAGCATAACTGCCATTAAATACCGTAAACGACAGGAAAATAAGTGAAAGAACTTGTTTTTTCATAACCTTATGATTAGTTTAGACTGATGACAAGACTATATATTACCAGTTACCAGTAAAGATTTAAAAAATTCAATTTAATAAATATTTTAGTTACAATAAACAAAATGCAATAAAAAATAATTTTTGCGTCAATAGTATATGAAAGAGGGAAAAAATATACGGGCTGCGATTAAAGAGTTTTTTACAGCCGAATACAATAAACTTGTTAATTATGTACACGGTTACCTTGATTATATTTCTTATTCGGTTGATGCAGAAGACATTATTCAGGATGTGGCACTTAATATTTATTCCAGGGTTAGTATTAGCGAACCTGTTGAAAATCTGGGAGCCTATATTTACAGGTCCATTAAGAACAAGATTATAGATATAAGAAGGAAAAACATGAAAAACACAAGGATAGAATATATGGAAGGTTCAATAAATGAAAAATCAATAGTAGAAACAATATCAGAAGAAGATGAAGATAACTTTTATAAGGATGAATATATATATGAAAGAATGTACGATGCTTTAGGGCAATTAAAGCCAAAGGACAGGGATATTATTATTGAAACTGAATTTAAAGGAAGATCCTTCAATGATATTTCAGGTGAATGGAACATTCCTGTAGGCACTTTGTTGGCCCGAAAACACAGAGCCCTGAGCAAACTGCAGAATATGTTGAAAGATGAAAGACATAATTATAACTCTTAATATTTAATAAAATGGTAGCACATTTTTTTCGTAGAAACGGTGAATCAAGAATTATCTATGTTCTAAAGATAATTGGTTTTGGAATTCTTGGCCTGATGGGGGCTACAGCACTGGCTTTCCTGTTTGGTTACGTAGTTGTATGGTTGTGGAACTGGCTGATGCCTGAGCTGTTCGGATTGAAATTAATAACTTTCTGGCAGGCAGTTGGATTGATCATCCTGGCGCGTATAATATTCGGAGGATTCAAGCATACCGGACATGATCACAAAAGAGAAAAATCTTCGTCCAGGAGAAGAGTCATTAAAAATCATCCCTTTGACAGGAAATGGAAATATTATGGGGATTACTGGGAAGAAGAGGGAGAAACGGCATTTAATGAATATGTGAGGAAGAAAGAGGAGGAGTGAGATTTTTATACATAATTATAAATTTTCTCTTGAAATGCCATATTTGGTTTCGGCAGTTTTGTCCCCTATGGGTTCAACGTGTATATTAACATCAAACAGGTTATCAATTTTTGATCTTATACTTTGCTCAACCTTATGAGCCAGCTCGTGGGCCTTTTGCAGGCTTAGGGTGCCGTCAACCTCTATGTCGGCACCAATCTTTAATTTATGACCGACATTTCTCACTACTATGCGATGGGGATTTTTGACTCCCTGGACCGAGTCAATTGCTTTAAATATAATATCATATATCTTTTTGTCTTTTACGCCGTCCATTAATTCGACGTTTGTTCTGAGAAATATCTGGACGGCAACTTTTATTATCCATAGGCTGACAAGCAGGGCCGCAATAGAATCGATAAACGGCATTTTCAGCAGACGGGTGGATACCAGTCCCACCAGTACCGACAAAGATATGAAAACATCATTCTGCATATTCTTTGCATTAGCCTTTAGCATTTCACTGTTTATCCGGTTGCCGACCTTAAACTGGTGAAAAGATAAAAGTAACTTCCCTATTATTGATATCACTGTAATGTATATTGCAATTTTCAGGGGCATACCCGTATAGGAGCCTTTAATTATCTTTTGTACTGATATTATTGCAAGCTGGATACCTGCAGCGAAAATTACGAGAGATAGCAGTCTCGTTGCTATGGTCTCTGCTCTCCCGTAACCGTATGGATATTTTTTATTTGGTGGTTTCGATAATATATTTGCTGTTACCAGGGTAATTATTGAAGTAATGATGTCTTCCAGGGAGTCTATACCATCTGCAACAACAGCAAGGCTCCCTGCCAGCAGTCCGATTACAATTTTTATTACTGCCAGCAAAGCATTGCCGGTGATAGCTATAAGTGACGCTCTTTTAATTTCCTTAATCCTGGGACTCATTTAACCTGCTATTATTTAAAATGAAAATAATAAAAAGTTGTTAAACAATAGTTATCAGATTTAAATAAAATCAATAAGCCGGCAACAAAATTGCAGGTCCGTTCACTATCATTTTTTATAATTGCCGGTTATGCATTTGCCAACTTTTGTAAATTTGCATGGCTTTGGATACTTTAGTCCGGCTCAATATTAACTTATATTAATTATGTTTGTTTAAGCTATAAAAATATTAAAATGAAAGATACTTTAAACTTAAAATGGATTGAAAACCTGGCGTTTGAGGCAGCTATTGACGGGCATAAGATTATTGTTGATGCAAAACCCGAAGTAGGAGGATCAGATAAAGGTCCTCCTCCCAAGCCGCTGATGATGCTTGCGCTGGCTGGTTGCACAGGAATTGATGTGGCTTCGCTGCTGAAAAAAATGAGAGTTGAGGTTGACGAGTTTAATGTTAAGATTGAAGGAGATATTACCGAAGAGCATCCAAAGCATTTTACAGGAATGCACATCATTTACGAATTCAAGGGTAAGGATTTACCTCCGGACAAGCTGGAAAGGGCTGTCGAGCTGTCACAGAACAGGTACTGCGGTGTCACTGTATCATACAGGAAGGCTATGAAACTGACTTACGAAATTAAAATTATGTGATCTTCTTAAATATAATAAGCAACTTTTTTTATTTGGTTTTTCCCCGTGTCTGCGCAGCCTGTGGCAATAATCTGTATATGCAGGAGAATTCTGTTTGTACGAAGTGCCTGTATGAGCTTCCCCGGACAAACTTCCGTCTTGACAATGATAACGAGATAGCCCGCCTTTTATGGGGGAGGGTGAAGCTTGAGGCAGCGACATCATATTACTACTATTATAAGGGCAGCAAGTTTCAGAACATTATTCATCGCCTAAAATACAATGGGCAGAAACATGTGGGATATGATATGGGCAAACTCTTCGGGAAGTACATCAAAGATACATCATCAACGGATATTGATATCATTCATCCCGTGCCTTTGCATTACAGGAAATTGAAAATAAGGGGCTATAACCAGAGTGAAATTATTGCAAGGGGAATATCGGAAAGCATAAATAAGCCAGTAATAACCGATATACTTTACAGGGTCAAAGCCGCTGAAACACAGACTGTGAAAAACAGGTATGACCGGTGGGAGAACATTGAAGGTGTGTTTAGGGTCTCGAATATTGGTAAAGCCGAGAACAGGCATATATTGCTGGTCGATGATGTTATAACTACAGGTTCTACGATCGAAGCCTGTGCTTCTGAAATACTAAAAATAAAGAATTCAAGAGTGAGTATTGCTGTACTGGCATTTGCAAAATATGGCTAACCACCTAATTTCCATACTATTTCGACATCCCAGTTTGACCGCACATTGATTTCCCCTGAGTAATATTTAACTTTCTCAGGCTGTATTTTTTTCAGGTAGTTACCCGTATCCCATTTGCGGTTATCATTGTCATCGAAAATTATTTTAAGTATGTATTTTTTTGGCTCAAGATAATCAAACCTGGTAATACTGTTTTGTGAAATATATTTTTCCCTGACAAGACTTTCATTCTCGTTAAGCAGCTGAATGATAAGTGGAGATACAACATCTTCGGCTGTTAATATCAGGGCTCCGTAGTAATCGGACTTCTGGGTGGAAAATTTAAATAATACCGTATCGTTGGACAGACCATAGATATCAGTAAATGCCCCGGGTTCTATCAACAGTTTATAATTCATCCTTTCTTCCCAGATGGTTGTCATTTTAAATTTCCTCAGTCTCACGGAATCCTTAATAAAAGTAAAAGGCTGATTTATTTCAAGGGTATCTTCAAGCTTATAAAGTTTTATAAGTGACGGGTCAAAGGATGCAACAGGCTTTCCCGTGCTTATCCATACAGTTTTGTTTAAATCAACCGTAGCTCTGGGGGCAATATTAAGAGACAGTTCAAGGTAACTGTCTTTATCACCTGCTTCCTCATCCTCCTTGCTTTTTCTCGAAGCAGGCTTTTTTTGCCTCTGCTCCCTGTATCTTAAATTAATAGTATCGACCTGGGTAACAAAATTATTAAGTGTATCAATTACTGTATATTTCAGCTGTAACGACAGAGTGTCAATATTAATTATCAGAGAATCCTTTATCCAGTATATTATAGTATCATTGGCCGAAGATTTTTCTTTTATGAACCATTCATTGTCCCGGACAAAATTCAGAGGGACTATTTCCAGGCTGTCATATAGCGGACGTTTAAATTCGAAAACCAGCTTTTCCCTGGTTTCCCTTTCTTTTGTAATGAGATACTGGTAGATATTCTCTTCCTGGAAAAGATAGAGGTTTACATATAGCGCATATTTCAATTTCTCCTCGACCTTTATCGTGTCACCGCTAATTGAATCAATCACAAATCCTCTTAATTTGAGGCCTTCGTCAATACTGTCGGCAGGCAGAAGGGAATCGGCGAGGTAGTAAAGAGTGGTCTCAATCAGTTCGGGGCTAATTATAAAGGATGAATCGATAAATGCAATTTTTTCATTACTGGCATCGAACAACAGGTTTAAGTTAGCATCCTTTAATGCAAAAATCCTCAGGGTATCTGCTTTTATGTTGTTTACTGCAAATGAGCCGTCTTTATTGGTTTTTCCAATAAAGGAGGGAATATCAATATAGGGAGCCGAATCTGCAAGGTTCTCATAAAGCATGATAAATACAGGATCCTCTTCGGGTTTTAAATTAAAGGCATTTACCAGCTTACCTGTAACTGACATAGAATCAACATGATCTCCGGTTGAAAAAACAAATTCATAGTTAGCAAGGACATTTCCTTCGTTGTTATCGGCAATGGCATTTCCAAAATTAAGTGTATAGGTAGTATTTTCTTTTAATTCATTATTCAAGTCAACAATAAGGCTTTTACCCCTGAGCCTGCTCTCGGATCTTTCTTTCAGCGGGGGTGATACCAGTAACTCCTGCTGAATATTTTTAAGCTGTATATATTCATCAAAAGTTATTTCTATTCTTTTGCTGTTAAAACCTGTTGAGTAGTTGACGGGTTTGCTTTCGACTATTTTAGGCGGGGTTTCGTCTTTGCGCCCCCCTGTTGGTGAACCTACCTTGGCACAGCCATAGACCACAGACAAAACTGCTGTAATATATAAAAGGACTGGCTTTTTCAATTTAAATGTTTATTAATGCATAATACCACAAACATACAAACTTTAAAATTATTAAAATATTGAGTTAATGGAAATATAAGTTTTTCTATTCTATTTTGTTTATTAGTTTTGTAGTGATATAACCTTCATATGATGATCACAAATTTTGTAATCTGGAATGTCAAACCCCAACTTATAGACTTTGAAACATTTCAAATAAGGTACTACAGTTTATTATTTGTTATAGCATTTATTTTGGGGTATATAATCCTGGGAAAAATGTTCAGAAAGGAGGGGCTGCCTGCTAGTCTTCTTGACAGGCTGACTATTTATGTTGTTATCAGCACGATTATAGGAGCGAGGCTGGGACACTGTCTTTTTTATGAGTTTGATTATTATATCCAGCATCCCCTGGAAATGATACTTCCCTGGAGGGGAAAGATTGGAGAGGATTTCCAGTTTACCGGATACCAGGGGCTTGCAAGTCATGGTGCGGCAATAGGCATACTTATAGGGCTTTATTTATTTTCAAGAAAATCCAAAAAACCATACATGTGGACACTGGACAAAGTTGCAATAATGGTAGCGCTGGCAGGATTCTTCATAAGAACAGGCAATCTTATGAATTCGGAGGTTTACGGAAATCCTTCAAATAGTAATGCCGGATTTGTCTTCGTAAGAGATTTTACGAATATATTGCTGAGGTCAGAGGATGACCGGATTAAGCATATTAAATACTATGATGATGCAAAAGATACAGTCAGAAGAAACGGTATTGTGCCGATAAAGCTGGATATAGAGTTTTCCGGTAAGGTTAAAAGTGAGGATTATGTCAGGAGCTTTGCCGGAATTGTATTAAGGGATGCGCTGATGAGAATAAAATACCAGAATAATGTTGTGCATCCTGATATTGATAATCTCAAGTACGAGATAGAGAAAAAAAGGAGGAAGTATCACCTGGTAGCCACCATATATGGAGTGCCGCGCTATCCTAGCCAAATATACGAGGCAGGATCATATTTTCTTATTTTTCTGCTTCTTATGTTTCTTTATCAGAGCAAGAGGCTGAAATTTAAAGACGGATTCATTTTCGGAATGTTTATGTGCACAATATTTGTTGCGCGGTTCATAATTGAATTCATTAAGGCAGATCAGGTAAAATTTGAAAGTACCCTTCCCATAAATATGGGCCAGATTCTCAGTATACCCTTTATCATTCTTGGAATTATATTTATTATTATTAAAAGGGCCAGGAAATCAGAAACATAAATTTAATTAAGCATAATTCTGATGGAAGCGGCAGTAATTTAAGTTCAGGTAAGCTGCTGCTGGCTACACTGCTTAATTTTGCAATAACCGTGGCAGAGACTATTGGGGGTCTCATATCCAACAGCCTGGCGTTACTTTCCGATGCACTTCATAACCTCGGGGATACATCTGCTATTTTTATTGCTTACATTGCTCACATTATAAGCAGGCGCGAATACACCGACAGGAAGACTTTCGGGTATAAGCGTATAGAAATTATTGCTGCATTATTTAACGCAGTTATACTTCTGGTAATAATAGCATATCTTTTTTTTGAAGCAGCTAAAAGGCTTAAGAATCCGGAACCAATAAAAGGACTGGTGATGTTGGTGGTAGCTTTAATCGGGTTATTGGCAAATTTATGCAGTGTTATGCTTTTAAGAAAAGAATCGCTAAAAAGCATAAATGTAAGGGCTGCATACCTTCATCTGCTGGGAGACACTTTCTCATCAATAGCTGTGATTACAGGAGCAATCTTTATTTATTTCTTCCGCATTTACTGGATTGATCCCTTAATAACTATAGCGGTAGGCATTTATTTGCTGAGGGGCACATATTTCATACTCAGGCGCACAGTTGATATATTAATGCAGGGTGCACCCGGGGGACTCGACCTCACGGAAATCAAGGTTACTATTGAAAAGCTTCCTGAAGTTGACAATATACATCATATACATGCATGGAGCCTGAATGACAGGGAAGTTCACTTCGAGTGCCATCTTGACCTGGTAAAGGATTTTAAAATCAGTGAGACCGAAAAGATTAGAAATAAGATTCACGATATTCTTATAAGTAAATTTCACATAAGCCATGTTACTATCCAGTGCGAATTTAACAGCTGCGATAATAAGAATATGATTGGCACAATAAAATAGCTTCGGGCTTTTCCGGTTAGCTGCAAATCATATAATTAATACCTCCTTGCCTGAAGAAAGACAAAGAATAATTATTTGGACTATATTTGCAGCTTTGCTTGTTTTATTATGGGGCTTATTATTATAGAGCTTGCATTTATTTAATATTACCTTATAAAATGGCTAAAAGATCAATGCTTATTATCCTTGACGGATGGGGGATCGGTAACAAATCAAAAGGGGATGTTATTAATCAGGCAAATACGCCCAACATGGATAGCTTCGTGAAGAATTATCCGCATTCACAGTTACTTACAGATGGAGAAAATGTGGGATTACCTGAAGGGCAAATGGGTAATTCTGAGGTCGGCCATCTGAATATTGGTGCCGGAAGGATTGTTTACCAGGACCTTGTAAGGATAAACAGGGCATGTGATAATGATAGTATAGCAGCTAATCCACAGCTTGTTGAGGCTTTCACTTATGCCAGGGATAACAATAAAAGTGTCCATTTTATCGGACTGGTCGGACACGGAGGTGTCCATTCCCTGAGCAGGCACCTTTATAAACTTTGTGATATTACAATGGAATACGGACTTAAAAATGTATATATCCATGCACTTACTGACGGGAGGGACACGGATCCCCGGAGCGGACTTGGATTTGTGCGTGAGCTGCAGGAACATTTAAAACATTCAAACGGTGTTATTGCTACTTTAACAGGACGCTATTACACCATGGACCGTGACAAGAGATGGGAAAGGATCAAACAGGGCTATGACCTGATGGTTTATGGCACAGGTAAAAGATCGACAGATGTCATTCAGGCGATAAAGGAATCGTATGATGAAGGTATTACTGACGAATTTATAAAGCCGATCGTGATTGTTGATGAAAACGATAAACCTCTGGGTACTATTAAAGAAGGTGATGTGGTGCTTTGTTTCAATTTCAGAACCGACAGGTTGAGGCAAATTACCAGGGCATTGACACAGGAAAATTTTCCGGACTTTGGAATGAAGACAATGAATTTGCATTACCTGACAATGACGAGGTATGATGATTCTTTTAAGGGAGTTGAAATAATATTTGATAAAGAGAATGTACGGATGTCAATGGGGGAACTGATTTCAATGGAAGGAATGAAACAGTTGCGCATTGCAGAGACTGAAAAATATGCCCATGTTACTTTTTTCTTTTCCGGGGGCAGGGAGGAAAAGTTCGAAAATGAAGACAGGGTATTGATTCCTTCACCAAAGGTTGCCACATATGATCTGAAGCCCGAAATGAGTGCACCTGAAGTAAAAGATGCAGTTGTTATCGAACTTAATAAAAAGAAGTACGATTTTGTATGTCTTAATTTTGCAAACTGTGATATGGTGGGCCATACGGGAATTTATGATGCTATATTGAAGGCTGTGGAGACTGTTGATGCGTGTCTTGGCGAAGTTATCAGGACTGCAAGGCAAAACGGATATACACCACTTATTATTGCTGACCATGGAAATGCTGATAATGCCCTTAATGAGGATGGCTCACCCAATACGGCACATTCCCTGAATCCGGTGCCCTGTGTCCTGGTAAGTGATGAATATGATAAAATAAAGGACGGTATTCTGGCCGATGTAGCACCTACACTTTTAACTATTATGGGGATAAAGATCCCGCAGGAAATGGAAGGTAAGTGTCTTATAGGTTAGATAACCAATTATTATTCTGAGGGGCGGACCTGCATCTTAAAAATGTACAAGTGAAAAAATATCAAATCCTTTCCCTATTTTGGTTCTGCCGTTAAGGAAGTCGAGTTCGACAATAAAATTTAAATATATCTTCTTCACCCGGAATTTGTTTATCAGGTCTATTGAAGCAAGGATTGTCCCACCTGTTGCCAGAAGGTCGTCATGCAGCAGGACAATATCATCCTTAGTGAGGGCATCTGTGTGAACCTCAAGAGTGTCTTCTCCATATTCGAGAGCATAAGTTACTGAGTATGTTTCCGCAGGCAATTTACCCTTTTTGCGTATTGGCACAAAACCCGATCCAAGTGCCGATGCCACTGCCCCGCCAATAATGAAGCCCCTTGATTCTATTGCTGCAACTTTGGTGATGCCTTTTGTTTTGTAATAATCGGTTATATAGTTAACCGTAAATTTTAATAATTCCGGTACTTTGAGAGCAGTAGTTATATCCTTGAATTGTACTCCTTTTTTTGGAAAATCAGGTATATTTCTTATAGATTCTTCCAGCAGCTTTAATTTATTTAATTCATTCATTTTTTTGTTTTTGATAAATATAGCAAATAATAAGTAAATCAATTTTTTTGTCCGGTGACCCGCAATTTTCTTTATCAGCTATCGTCAGTATTAAAAGAGGCAGAGAAAAATTTATCACCCTTTATTATGTGTCAATATTTAAAAATACTTGAATTGTTATTATTAAAATATTAACTTTATAAGGATTCACTTTAAAATATTTGGTTATATGAAAATTGAACTTATTAAATATATGTCTGAGCGGTTGAAGGAGGATGATATTAAGGAAAAAGAACCCGGACCGGTGATTACACTTTCCAGGGAATACGGGTGCCCGGGAAGAAGGATAGCTCAAAAGCTTATAGAGCATTTAACAAGGAAAATGTTTGTAAAGGGTAAAGACATTGAATGGAAGTATGTTACCAAGGAAATTATGGCTGAATCTGCAAAGGAGCTTGAACTGCATCCCTCAAAAATTCAGTATGTTTTTCAATATGAACAGAAAGGTCTTATAGACGATATTATATCAGCACAATCCACCAAGTATTATAAAAGCGACAGGAGGATACGAAACACTATAGGGAGGGTTGTCAGAAATATGGGCATCGAAGGTAATGTAGTAATTGTAGGCAGGGGAGGAGTAGCAATAACCAGGGATATACCCAAATCACTGCATGTTAATCTGGAGGCTCCCCTGGAATGGAGGGTTTTGCGTACAAGTGCAAAGTTTAACATGAGTCTTGAGCAGGCTGAAAAGTATACTCTTGATATCGACAAGAAAAGAAAGCAATTCAGGGATTACTTTGAAGGCAAAAACACGGATTACACGCGGTTTGATCTTACCTTTAACTGCATGACTTTGTCGATAGATGAAATAGTAAGTGTTATTTTAAAGGCGGCAGAGATACGAAATCTTATTTAGGATTATACAACATACCATTATCTTTAGACTTAAATCGGTTCTTATATTCGATTTATTCTTCATTTAACCGAATCGTTTATTACAAATGAAAGTAATTATTGGCGTAATGGGGCCTGGTGAGGAGGCAACAGATGATGACATAAAAAAAGCCTATTTACTGGGGAAATTCATTGGCGGACAAAAATGGATACTATTGTCCGGGGGCCGCAATAAGGGTGTCATGCATTCGGCCAGCAGGGGGGCCAGGGACAATGGCGGACTGACAATGGGCATACTGCCGGGAGAAGACTATAAAGCATTATCTGAGTACGTCGATATTCCTGTTCTGACCGGAATGGGGAATGCCAGGAATAATATTAATGTACTTACCAGTAATGTAATTGTAGCCATTGGTACCGGTCCCGGCACCACATCAGAGATATCACTGGCCATCAAGTCCGGTAAAGATGTGATACTTCTCAACAGCAGTAAAGGAGCAAGGGAGTTATTCAGAAACATGGGAAATGAAAAAGTGTATATAGCTGATAGTGTGGAAGAAGCAATTGAAATATTGAGCAGATTAGTTTAAAAATATTTAAAATTGTTAATAATAAGGGACTTAAATAATTTTTATTTAGTCTTACATTTGCTAAAATTAGTCAAACAAATCAGAGCGTTTGTCAATAAGATCTGAATTTTAATAAGTATTGGAGTAATTTTATTGGATCAAACCCGGAATAATTATTAAATACGAACATGGAGGACCTCTTTATTAAAGGGACAGATTCAATTCCTACAATATCTTTTAGGACAAATGGAGAGATTAAACTTGAAGGAAGGGCCCTGGTTGAAGATGCTTTTAAGTTTTTCCAGCCTCTTATAGCCTGGGTAAAAGAGTTTAGTGCTGATGAGATAAATATAGAAGTAAATCTGGAATATTTCAATACCAGCGTTTCAAAGCAACTCCTGGATTTTTTCAGGACTATTGATGCGAACCAGAATAATAAGGTAGTCAATATAAAGTGGATGTTCGAGGAGGGTGATGATGAGATGCAGGAATCAGGTGAGATTTTTGAGGAATTATTGCCCAGGTTCAATTTCACTTTCAAAGAATATTCGGAAACATTAAGATAAGAGAGGGACAGCGCCCATATTTTGGGGACAGCCCCCGTAAGGGTACAGTCCCCTATGGGCGCTGTCCCATTTTCATCCCTTTTTTGATACAAGAGTATTATTCTTTGTTACAAACCTGTTAGCATTCAGCCTGTTCCATATTGTACATTTGTCTTAGAAATTAATATCCAAAAATAAAATATGGGAGGGCTTTAAAATGAAAACTAATAAATACACTAAAAATGAGAATGTCAGGTCTAATTCAATTATAAGGATATTTGTCCTGTTAGTCTTATCAGGAGTTGCCACTCTCAATAGTCTTAAGGCCGGAGATCCTGAAATCAAGGGAATCACGGTTAATTTTAGATTTGACTTACTTAAATACAGGTTGCAATTAGCTTTAGAAGAAGAACCTGAACCAGAAATGGAAATTGAGGACTGGATGCTTGATCTGTCATATTGGAATAAATTAATTAAAGATAAGTCTGTTGTTGTAAAGAATGATAATGCTAAACCTGATGCTGTCTCCGGTAGTAATTTGTCAGAGCACAGAATATCAATAGCTCTTCAGGAAGAACCTGAACCTGAAATGGAAATTGAGGACTGGATGCTGGATATTGACGGGTTTATTCAACATATAAATTTTGCTAAAAAATAATTCTGCCAACTTACTAATAAACCGGGAGTCATATTTACATGTTTGACTTCCAAACTTCTACCAGTAAGTCAGGCCCGTCCGAACTCATGTTAGTCCGGGCGGACTGTATTTAAGAATCGCAACAAAAACTAATCTTTCTTTACCTGATTTCAACAGGTTGCCAAAGCCATCCCTTACCTTTCTTTACAACATGGCCCAAACTAGGAAAAGGTGCAAAATGCTGAGCAAGTACCAGGGCTTTCCTTTCAGCTACAAGATTAAAAATCCGGTGCTTACTTTTATTAGCCATATCAGGTATAATGTCAAAGACAGGAACTAAATCAATCTCTTCCAGTAAAAAGGGAAAAAGCACTGTATCGCTCGTAAAAAATAATTCCTCCCCTTCGGAAGAAAAAGAAACAACCATATGGCCGGGAGTATGACCGCGTGCCAGGTGCACAAAAATACCAGGCAGAATTTCGGATTCCTCAGTTAAGAGTTCAATGCGGTCTTTTATAGGGCCGAGTTGTCCTCGTGCTACTTTCATAAAAATCTCAGGATGAAGTATCTGGGCTAAATGCTCGGTAACTTTTCTGAATGCTTCTTCAGAGAACCAGAAATCCCACTCGTCCTTGCTTATATAATAACGTGCATTGGGGAAGTTGGGCTTGCCTTCATTATCCAGTGTACCTCCTATATGATCCGGATGCGCATGGGTGATAAATACCGTATCAATATCTTCCGGTTTAATGCCTGACGATATCAAATTTTTAATCAACTTTCCTGTCCTGGGGCCTAAATTACCTGCCCCCATATCTGCAAGCACCTTATGCTGGCCAGTGTTAACAAAAAGAAATGTATATGGTGAGTTAATCTTATCCGTAGGTAAATTGTATTTACGAAGGATTTCTATATTTTGATTCTTTGTTATGTTAGTAAAGAGATGGAACGGATCATAATCATAGCTGCCATCACTAACGGAAATACACTCAAAGTTACCGGTTTTAAACCGGTAAAAATCTTCATTATGTAATTGAGTTGACATGAAAAGTATTTTCGGATTTAAAACTTTAAATGTTCCAGTTCATGTTCTCTCATCACATCAGCCATAGTCCAGAAATGAGCATCTCCCGCACGCAGCCGGATGATTTCCAGATAAGACTCTATTGATTTACCAACAATATCATCCAGATATTTTCTATCCTCATAAGCTTTTTTCTTAATAGCCAGGTCATCAATAAATTCAATATTTCCGGTGAGCCGCATTGATTTTGCATTTGCCAATTCCGGGGGATTATTATAAAAACAAATTTCCACCTTGGGATTCTTATGCAGTTGTTTGCTCATATTTTTTGTAGACAGTATAGCAAAATAGAAACCTTTCTCGTCGGCAAACCACATTAAAAGGCCTCTAACTCTTGGCTGGTCGCCATCGGTTGTAGCCAGAAAGCATACAGGATTTTCATTTGCAAATTTGATACATTCTTGTAGGTTCATTTTAGTTAGGTTTAGTTTTACATAACGTTTTGAAATGATACAATTTACGAGATTGCAGGCTCATTTCCAAAAGTTGCATAATAATTATATTTAAAGATCTTTTCGGTTTTGCCAAATGTTACATTTCCGGTATTCTTAGTTACAATTCGGTTAGATTTAAGGCTTTCCTGCATCGTATATTTGTTGTAGAAATTTTAATCAATTGAAATAAAAAACCAAAAATACAATCAGGAGGACTTAAAAATGAAAACAACCAGAAAATGCAGCAGACAACAAATCGTTAACAGAAATATAATCATAAGTATTTTGCTGGCAGCTGTTTTAGGAATTTTTAATTCAGCCCGCGCTCAGGATGCAGATGAACCTGAAATGGAAATAGAGGATTGGATGATAGATCCTGCTTATTGGCAAAACGTTTCAAAAGAAATTGAAAAAAAATATTACAGCCTGGTTGTTAGGGAAGATAGTGAGCCGGAATTAGAACTGGAACCGTGGATGCTCAACTTCCACAATGAAATCTTGTATGATAATTATTATGTTGCCGAGGAAGAACAGGAGGTAGAAGACTGGATGTTGGATTTAAACCAGTTTCAGTCTGTTATAAGAATGGTAGCAAATAAATAACAAAAGAGTGGAAAAAGGGAGCAGTTCATGAACACTAAGTATTGAGACAGCGCTCTTTTTTGGCGTTGTCCTCTTTTCAGCAGATTGTATCATATTACAATGTTACATTTGTGTTAAATTATGTTACATTACTATTTGATTTCAGGTACCAAATTTTCATAGATTTACATATTTATCATCCAGATAGCTTATAAACATTGGCTGGATAATAATTTTAACAAATTCATATTTATATGAAAAAAATACTGTGCCTCCATTTATTTCTTGTCTTCATCTCTCCTTCTATATTTTCCCAGTACAGTACCATGGAACTCAGTAAGCTAAGGGTGGCTGACGGACTTTCGCAAAACTATGTATCTTCTATTATAAAGGACAGCAAAGGATTTATCTGGGTGGGAACCTGCTGGGGTGGGCTGAACAGGTACGATGGATATTCTTTTGTTGGTTACAAGCATAATCCAAATGATCCGAATTCGATATCATCAAGTGAAATATGCACAATATATGAAGACAAAAATGGTATTTTATGGATTGGTACATGGGATGGACTTAATAAGTATTACCCTGAAGAAAACGGACTGAGATTCAAGTGTTACAGATATTCACCGACTATTATCAGAGGTGATAATATTGTCAGCGCTATTTTCGAGGATAGCAATGGTAATTTATGGATTGGAGCTGGTTCGCATGGCGTATTTTCATTTGACAGGGATACTGAAAAATTCAGATATTATAAAGTCAATACTGATGTTCCGGGTAATATCGATGGTAACATTTCCAGCTATATTAAAGGAATACCGGATAACAATGTTGCCGGTTATGTTTGTTCAATAACCGAAGACAAAGAAGGAATTTTATGGATTGGGACGACCGTAGGATTGAATAAGTTCGATAGTGAAAAAGAAATTTTTTATAGCTACAGACCCGACCCCGATGATATTGAAAACTGGAGTAACAGTATTGCCTCCGTTCATGTAGATCGCTCAGGTACTTTATGGGTAGGCACAGGCAACGGGTTATATAACTTTGATAAAAGGAAACAAAAATTTATACTGCGGTTCCCGGAAACCCGGGCAGCATTAAATTTAAAAAAGACAGTAATATGCAGTATAAAGGAAGATAATTCAGGAAAATTATGGTTCAGGACTACAGATGGATTATACAATTATAATCCCAATGAAAAGAAATTCAGAATTTATATACATTCTGAATATCCGCAGGAAGTGTGGTGGGAGTTGGCAAATGCATTATACATTGAAAGTGAGGATATAATCTGGTTTGGATACCCCGGAGAAGGAATTAATATACTAACCGTTAAAAGAAAAAATTTTGAATGTATTAAACTGGAAACAGACGATCCCAACAGACTAATTTTTAATCGTACCATGGGGGCATATGAAGATTTAGAGGGATATATCTGGATAGGTTCCCCTGGAGATGGACTGAAAAGGTACGATCCTGTAAAGAAAGAATTTGTTTTTTTTAAGCATAATCCCGATGATCCCAATAGTATAAGTACTAATGCAATTATGAGAATTTACCAGGATAAATCAGGAACATTATGGATCGGCACTACTAATGGATTAAACAAAGTAGAGGTAAATAAAAATAATGATATAAAATTCGTACACTATTTTCATGATCCGGCAAATCCTGCCAGTATAGCCAATAATAATGTCTGGTGGATACTGGAAGATAAAAAAGACGATAACTTCTGGTTAACAGATGGCTCATTCCTTGATAAATATATTAGAAAAAGTAATTCATTTATTCATCTCGAAAATGGATTATTGCAACCGGATTGTATAAATAATGAAGAAATTTACCGGGAAGTTCCGGGAGAATTATGGTTTGGTAGCTGGTACGGATTACACAGGATTATACCGCCATTTACGGGAACTCCCGAACATTTTGTACGCGCCAGGAAAGTAATTTTATATAAAAATGATCCTGATGATCCACATAGCTTAAGTCATAATTGGGTTAACTGTATGTGGTATAGCCGGAAATATCAGCCGGGAACACTTTGGCTGGGTACATACGGAGGAGGTTTACACAAGATGATAAAGAAAAAAGAAAAAGGTACGGATAAACTTATTGTTCAGTTTAAACATTACAGGGAAGCCGATGGTTTGCCCAGCGACATAGTATTTGGAATATCTGAAGACAAGCATGGGTACCTGTGGATTAGTACGAATAACGGGCTGACAAAATTTAATCCGGAAACAGAAACATTTAAAAATTATGATGTAAGAGACGGACTGCCGACTAACCAGTTTTGCTGTTTTGAATCATATCAGAACAAAGAGGGAAAAATATTCTTCCCAACAGGGAATGGTATAATAGCTTTTTACCCTGATAGTATAAGAAACAATCCTGATATACCACCCGTTGTTATTACGGATTTCAAGCTTTTCAATAAATCCGTTCCCGTGGGAGAAAATTCACCTTTAAAGAAACCAGTTACCTATACAAAAAAAATAGAACTGCCTTACAATAAAAATTACCTGGGATTTGAATTTGCTGCTTTAAATTATGTCAATACAAGTAAAAACCAGTACAAATATATGATGGAAGGCATTGATAAAAGCTGGGTAGATGCAGGTACAAGAAGGTTTGCTGATTATCCGAATTTGAAACATGGTAAATATACATTTAAGGTTATTGGCTCAAATAATGATGGCGTATGGAATGAAGTTGGGGCATCCGTTAAAATTATTATACATCCACCCTGGTGGAAAACTAAGCTGGCATATGTCCTGTATTTTATCGTATTCGCTGGTAGCTTTTATGCTTTTATTAAGAGAAGGGAAATAAAGCATATCAGAGATAAGGAAGTTCTTGAAAAAATGGTTAAAGAACGTACTACAGAACTGCATAAGGCAAATGCAATTCTTGAAGAGCAAAAAGAAGAACTTCAGACAACATTGGAGAATTTGCAGCAAACTCAGGAACAACTTATTGAATCGAAGAAAATGGCAGCCCTGGGAGGCTTGGTTGCCGGAGTTGCACATGAGATTAATACACCTGTTGGAATAACCATCACCGCAGCTTCAGGCTTGATAGAAGAAACAAAAAAGATGGCTGACCTTTACAAGGAGAATAAAATCAGCAGGGCAGAATTTAAGGATTACCTGAATACTGCAAATCAGTCAGTAAAGTTAATTCTTTCCAATATGGAAAGAACAGCAACCATGATCCAGAGTTTTAAGCAGGTTTCAGTTGACCAGTCCACTGAAAACAAGCGTAACTTTAAACTGAAATCATACACTGAAGACGTTATCCGAAGTCTGTACCCGAAACTTAAGAACAGGAAAATTCATATTAATCTTGATATTGATGAAGAACTGGAAATTGACAGTTATCCCGGGGCCTATTCCCAGATCATCACCAACCTGGTTTTAAACAGTATTACTCATGGATTTGATGAAAAGCATGAAGGAAGGATTGAACTGAAAGCTATTAGTAGAAATGGTGAGCTTATGATAGAATATAAGGATAATGGCAAAGGGATTTCAAAGGAAAATCAGAAAAAGATCTTTAATCCGTTTTTTACAACCAACAAAAAAGTAGGAACAGGATTAGGGATGCATATTGTATATAATTTAGTGACACAGAGGTTGAAAGGAAATATTGAATGCAGCAGCAATCCGGGTGAAGGAGTTTTATTTAAAATGCAAATACCGTTAAAATAAATAATGCAATGGAAATAGAACATACAGACAACTTATTTGAATCAGAATTAAGTTCTGATGATAAAGATCAAAAACTCTTTTCCGATGAACCGGGGCAAGAGAACATAAAAGAATCTTCAAAACAGGTTAAACCGGATGAGCCTGAAGATTATTGGAAAGTCCTGGTAGTGGATGATGAGGAGGATATTCACAGTGTTACCCGAATGGCCTTAAAAGGATTCACTTTTAAAGATAAAGAGATTCAATTCCTGCATACATACTCTGCAAAAGAAACAAAAAAAATCCTATCGGGGAACCCTGATATTTCCCTGATATTTCTGGATGTGGTAATGGAAACAAACAATGCCGGCCTTGCCCTCGTAAAACATATACGCAACAAATTGAATAATCATCTTACCCAGATTGTGTTAAGAACAGGATATCCGGGACAGGCCCCAGAAAGAGAAGTAATAGTTGAATATGAGATCAATGACTATAAAACAAAAACCGAACTGACGACATTCAAGCTTTTTACAGTAACACTGGCAAGTTTACGGACCTACGATTCCATGATTCATCTGGAAAACCTTAGGCAAAACCTGGAAGTTAAAGTTAGAGAACGAACAGCAGAGCTTGAGAGAAAGAATTACCAGATTATGGAAATGGATCAGATGAAAACCAGGTTTTTTACAAATGTCTCCCATGAGTTTCGTACTCCCCTGACATTAATATTAAGTCCCCTGGAAAGTATGTTGATGAAGGAAAATCTGGAAGAAAATGACCGGGACAACCTTGAGATGATGTACAGGAATGCAGTTCGTTTGCTGGGGCTTATTAATCAATTACTTGATCTGTCAAAAATAGATGCAGGCAGACTTAAAGTTGAATTAATTGAGTATGATATTTATAAGGTATTACGTATGATTGCAAGGAGTTTTACTCCGCTGGCAGAAAGAAAGAAGATAGACTATCGTGTAGAAATTCCGGATGGAGAACTTATAACCTATTTTGACCGTGATAAACTTGAAAAAATCATTACTAACCTTTTAACCAATGCTTTCAAATTCACACCTGAAGAAGGAAAAGTATCCTGTAAAATTAGATTTGATAATAAGAAAGAAGGTATGATTAAAAACTCCCTGGAGATTATTGTGCAGGATTCCGGACGAGGCATACCGGCAGAACAACTGGAAAAAATTTTTGACAGATTTTACCAGATAGCAGATACCTGGAAAAATGGAATCAGCGGTACAGGGATAGGTCTTTCACTCACAAAGGAATTAATTACACTTCAGCATGGAAAGATAGTGGTTGAAAGTAAACCCAATGAAGGAAGCCGGTTTATCATAAAACTTCCGTTAGGAAAGGATCATCTGAAAGAACATGAGTTTGAAGTAAAGAAATTAGAGGAAGTAAAGGACGATGTGCTGATAATAAAGTGTCGGATACATGACTTTGAAACCACCGGCGGGAAGAACGAGAATTTTATTTCCGAGCAGGTTGACCAGCCTGTGTTATTGATTGTTGAAGATAATGCTGATGTTCGACAACATATATATGAAAATTTTGAAAAAGAATACCTGATAAAACAGGCAAAAAACGGAAAGGAAGGCTGGGAAAAGGCAGTTGCTCTTGTCCCTGATCTTATTATGTCTGATGTGATGATGCCGGAAATGGACGGCGTGGAATTATGTAAAAAACTTAAAACAGATGAGCGTACGAGTCATATACCGGTAATTTTGCTCACTGCCAGGGCTGATGTTGAGGATAAAATAGAAGGACTGGAAACAGGGGCTGATGATTACATCACAAAGCCTTTTAATATTAAGGAGTTGTTATCAAGATCGAAAAACTTAATTGAACAAAGGAAGAAGCTGCGTGAAAAATATATACATCAGATAGATTTGGAACCTGGTGAAATAGATGTAGAATCTGCAGATGAGCGTTTTCTTAAACGTGCCCTTGAGGTAATTGAGAAAAATATGGGCGATTGTGAATTTGATGTGAACAACTTTTATCCCGAGATGAACATGAGCAGAATGCAGCTATTCAGAAAGCTTAAGGCGCTGGTTAGCCAGACACCAAGTGAGCTTATCCGGAATATGAGATTAAAACGGGCAACACAATTAATGAAACAAAAATTCGGAAACATTGCTGAGATAACATATGAAGTTGGATTTAACAACCTTTCATATTTCGCAAAGTGCTTTAAAGAAAAGTTTGGAGTTTTACCTTCGGAATTTGCTTAATGGCAATTATAGATACCAATGGATACAACAGTATTATCCTTTGTTACATTCGTGTTAGAATAAAGACTTTCCTTAATTTATATTTGTTCCAGCGATTTAAATATTAAAAGAATGTATTTGCTTATAGCATATGTATTATAAATAATAGTTATTAGTAATAATAATTAAAAACAGGAGGTAAAAGCTATGAATTTAATTATTGGTGCAACAGGTATGGTTGGCAGTGAAATTTGCCGACTTCTTACGGTTGACAGTAAATCCGTAAGGGCAATGGTCAGAGAAACATCTGACCCGGTCAAAGTGAATAAACTGAAAGAACTTGGTGTTGAAATTGTAAAAGGAGACCTGAGAGACAGTTCAACTTTCGCAGGTGCTTTGCAGGGAGTCTCAGCAGTAATCACAACGGTTTCTGCTATGCCATTTTCTTATGTGCCCGGTGAAAATGACATTCGAAATGTAGATCTTGATGGGATGACAAGTCTTATCAATAGCGCAAAAAAAGCCGGGGTAAAACATTTTATTTACACATCTTTTTCCGGACAAATCGACATGGATTTTCCGCTCAGAAATGCTAAGCGCGCTGTAGAGAAACATCTTCAGAAAAGTGGGATGACTTATACTATTTTACGGCCAAGCTGTTTTACGGAAGTATGGTTATCTGCAGCTGTAGGTTTTGATACTGCTAATGCCAAAGTACAACTGTGTGGTGACGGTACAAAGCCTGTCAGTTACATTTCATATTTAAATGTAGCCAGGTTTGCAGTTGAAAGTTTAGAAAATCAGGCGGCCAGGAATGCAATACTCGAATTGGGAGGGCCAGAGAAGCTTTCGCAACTGGATGCAGTTAAGATATTTGAAGATGCCAGCGGTAAAAAATTTGACATACAGCATACGCCGGAAGAGGCATTACAATCACAGTTAGATACAGCCACTGATCCTATGCAAAAATCATTCTCTGGTTTGATGCTGTGTGTCGCACACGGAGATCCCATCGATATGCAGGAAATACTGGCAAATTATCCGATAAAATTGAGATCTGTCAGGGAGTATGCCCGGAGTGTGGTATCTGCCTCTTGAGTGGATATCTTAGCTGGTGCACATATATTACACTTATCTGCCAATAAGAATAATGGATGAGTATCTGCATTAAACCTGAAAGAAAACCAGGAAATAGTTGTTGCTCAGTCTGTCCGTATATCCCCCGTTTATTTATAATAAACGGGGGATATTTATTAAAAACACAACTAACCTTGCTGTGGATTATTATAATTCACTACTTCAATCTTAATTGTGTACTTCCGAGATAGCTGTTATCATTGTACACATTGAACCTGTAAACTCCTTTCATCAGCTTCTTATTTGGCTTGTATATCATTTCTACCCGTTTTGAGCCAATGCTACTACCTGCATCAGAATTAGCGCTGGCAAGCAGGCGGTCATTATTTTCAACGATATTGATTATGGCGGACAAATCAGTTTTACTTGAAAATTCCTCACCCTGGGGGGTATTCACTTTAAAGTACAGATTCCTGCCAACGTCCGAGGGCAGATCGAAGCTTACAAGCAGCTTATCTGTTTTCCGGGCATTGACAGTGAGCTTTTCATGTTTCCCTTTTAGTGCTTCAATCCTGTAATTATCCGCAACCATAGCTTTTAATATTGTATTATCAAAGACTAATAATTCGTTTTCATTTTTAGTTCGCGTAAGAAGTTCATTCAGGCGTGCATTATCATCACCTAGCTGTGCTAAATTGATGTTTAAATTGGCAATATCTCTGGTTAGCTGTTCCCTTAATAATTCAAGTTCCCTGACTTGAGCCCTTAGTTCGCCGATCGTGGCATTTTCGGCAACTAACCTTTTTATTTCAGCTTCTTTCTTTTGCAGCTTCCTGTTAGCTTCCCCCAATAGTATATCAAGCCTGGCATTTTTCCCTGTCAGGGCCGACATATTAACTTTAAGTTCTTTAATTGATTGGTCAAGCTTGAGCTTTTCTGATAGTAATTTTTCGGATTTAATCTTTTGGTCTCCTAGCTGCTTCTTAAGGGAAGCATTGATCATAAAGAACGATGCCGAGAGAATGAATAGTGCTGCAAGTGCTCCAATAAGCACAATACTTGTTTTTTTATTATTATTTTCCATTATTTAATAATTTAATGGTTAAACATTAAGACTTTGTGCCAAAAATATTTTAGCTGAATTAAGGTGGAATTAAGAAGGAATTAAAAAAGGATTAAAATTAAGTAGACATTTATGAATGCAATTGTAGGGGGGGCGGAGGTAATTAATCTGCCAGGGGCAAGTTAAAAAGCAAGATAAGAATCAGGATTTTTTATAAACTGGTATGGACAGAGAAAATACAGAACCTTTTCCTTGTTCTGAACTGACCTCAATTTTACCTTTATGAAGGAGCGCAATTTTTTCAACAATTGACAGGCCTATTCCGTGTCCTTTAATATTCATTACATTATTGGATCTGTAAAATGGCTGGAATATCATTTTTAATTCTTCTTTTGCTATGCCGATGCCACTATCAATAAACTGCATTTCAAGTATGGTTTCATTACAATCAAGAAAGACGTCAACCTGATTATTTGCAGAATATTTGCATGCATTGTCCATCAGGTTATTGATGGCTGTTTTCATAAGTAAACCATTACCGTATACTATCAGCTTTTCTTCTGCATCAATACTTTCATTAAAGTATATGTTTACCGTGTAGTTTTTATTTCGTTTGATTATTTCATTTCTTGCCTGCCATAACACATCATCAATCCGTATAACAGAAAAGTCAACCTCATCTGATTCTGAACTTGCCTGTGCCAGTATTAAGAGCCTGTTGGATATAAGGTTTAAATTTTTAATGTCTTCGAGCACCGATACCAGTGTTTGCCTGTATTCGGAATTGTTTCTTGCTTTCATCAATACCACCTCAAGCTGTCCGGTTAACACTGTGAGAGGAGTACGAAGCTCATGAGATGCATTGGCAATAAAATTCTTCTGTATTTTAAAGGACGATTCAAGGCGCTGCAGCATCTTATTGAATGTTTTTGCAAGTCGTGCGATTTCATCTTTCCCGTTACCTTCATCAACCCTTTCATTTAGGCTAGATACACTTATACCATCGACCTGGGTTATAATTTTAGATATGGGACTCAGAGCTCTTGTGGCAAATATCTTTCCTGCACCATAAACAATACCCAGGCTTAGCACAAAGACAATCAACAGGATGATACGTAAGTTTTTTAATTTATTAAGTCCAAATATATCAGTGGCAGCAGTAAATACTATGATTCTGTCATACTGTCCGGTATAAAAGTGGGCAAGTATCTCATAGGGTTTTTGCCTTATTTTAATCTCCTCTTCCAATCTTGCTTCATTTATCTGTTCTTCGGTAATTTTGATATCACCATTATCATCACTGCTGTATATTATATTATTGTTATAATCATAAATAATAATTTTTTCGTTTGGAAGGCTCAGAGGATTATTTTTTTCAATTTTTTTTAGCAGTTCGGTATCAATTTCATCAATATCAAGTAGCATCTGCGCCACCAGCTTTGCTTTGCTTCCAAGCCTGTCATAGAACTCCTCCTTCCTTGACTGGGAGAATGATATGTAGATCGCCAGTAATGAAACGATCAGTATTAATGCGACAATAGCAATAAACTGGTAAGTCAGTTTTTTTTGTATTTCCATTATTTCTCGTCAAGGCTATAGCCGAGTCCTATTCTTGTATGAATTAGCTTTTTTTCGAAATCTTTATCAATTTTTTTTCTTAAAATATTGATATATACATCCACAATATTGGTACCTGTATCAAAAGTAATGTCCCAGACTTTTTCAGCAATATCAGTACGCGAGACAACCCTGCCCTTGTTTTTTATGAGATATTCAAGAAGGGCAAATTCTTTTGCGGTCAGTTCAATCTTTTTGTCACCTCTTATAGCGACCTTTTTGTCAATATCAAGGACCAGATCGGCAAACTTTATCAAGTTGGAAGTTTGAATTATTCCTGATGATCTCTTGGTTAATGATTTAATTCTTGCCAGAAGTTCTTGAAATTCAAATGGTTTAACAAGGTAATCGTCTGCTCCTGCGTCGAATCCCGTAACCTTATCCTCCGTAGTGCCCAGTGCTGTTAACATCAGAATTGGAATCTGTTGTTTGTTTTCTCTTATTCGCCTGCATAGTTCATATCCGTTAACAAAGGGAAGGACAACATCAATAATTATAACGGCATAATTATTTCTCAGAGCAAGTTTTTCGCCCATCTGTCCGTCATAAGCCACATCTATTTCATATCCATGCTCCTCAAGACCTTTTTTCAGAAAATCAACAACTTTGGGTTCATCTTCGACTATTAGTAATTTCATTATATTTTTGTTTGGAGGGACAGCGCCCATATTTCTACAGAAGCTTTTCTTCAGTAATTTTACCTTCGCTGTTTATTTTAACAATATAACGTTTCAATTCAGCATCTCTTATAATTATTTCATAACCAATATTATTATCGTTGTGAATAGATACTACATTCATAATCTCTCCCTTTGATTCGGCAATTTTTTTTATTCTTTCAGGAACGGCATCCAGGGGGAGGTTTATCTTGTAATCAAGAAGTGTCCCGTGCTCATCAATTCTTGCAATATTTTCCCTGTTGTTTTCATAAAATATTGCTTCATATATATCATTTTTCAGATACCAGTCAATATTAACAGGATTTCTAAACCTGTCATATATTGTCTGTTTAATGTGCCCGGGGGGATTAACGGTGTCACCTGCAAATAGTTTATTGAATAACTGTTCCATCATTTTTTAATTTTACATAATGAAGACGAAGATTATAGAAATAGTAACACCCGTTCTGTTCTCATTTATTCAGGAATTTCTCTTTGTATAAATAAAGGACTCGTGTTCTTGCCCTTTTTAAGCGCATCTTGGTGGCATCCTCGCTTATTCTGAGAGATTCGCTAATATGTTTCAATGAAATATTATCCTGGTATTTCATAACCAGAAGCGCCTTTTCCTCAGGATGAATCATATCCAGGATAACAAGCAGGTCATCGTAATTAATTGCTGTAAGATGATCTTCTGTTTCGTCCATTATTTCAGGGATTTCATTTTCCCTGTTCCATTCGGGATAGTTGAGCTTCTTTTTATGCCTTAAATAGTCAATACAATGATTATATGTAATTGAATATAACCAGGAAGAGAAAGAAGAAATATTCCTGAACGTTTTCAGTTTTTCATAGGTCTTGGAGAAGATATCTTCCGTAAAATCTTTTGCCAGCTGATGATTTTTTAAAAGGCTGTAACATTTATCCAGTACTTTCCGGTAATACCGGTTATATATAATTTCAAAATAATCGGCCTGACTTTCGGTAATGATCTTTGCAACTATTTCTTCATCCCTGGCAGATTTTAATGTATCATATTTCATATTTAGAAAATGAATATAGCTGTTACTAAATTACAGAATCCCGTCCTAATAAAGAAATATCAAATTAAAAAGTATATGAAGAATATTAGTATTATCCTAATTCTGTTTTTTGCACTTTATGTAAATGCACAGACAGATATTTTACCCCAAAATATTAATGATGCTTTTCTTAAAAAGTATCCGAAAGCACGTGATGTAAACTGGACAAAGGATAGCATTTTTTATAGCATAGAGTTTTACCAGTTTGGGGATCTGTATACATCGCTCTTCGATGAGGAGGGTAACTGGATCGAGACAGGAGTAGTAATTGCCGATAATGAGCTGCCTGTAAAAATCAAGCAGGAGCTGACCGCTAAGTATCCGGGATCAATTATAATTTATTCCGAAAGGGTTGAAAAAATCAAAGGTGATAAATATTACAGGGTAAATGTTGAAACCAATAGTGAATCATTGATAGTAAGTTTTGACGCCCAGGGTAACATAGCGAAGATTATAAAGAATCACGATTTGTGATAAATACAAATAATATGGCAGCAGCAAAAGCTCTAAAAACGCAGACTAAAGCACCCAGATTTCATGGATTGGTCCCAATGATGCTATTCCTGATTTTGCTGGTAATAGGAATGATAGTGATCAAGCTGATATTAAAATAGTAACAGGCGCTGTCCCTCACAGAAATAATGGTTTGAGGTGCTTTTCCAGGATATTGTATTTTACGTTGCCCGAGATTATATCCCTGTATTTTATCAGGGCATCTGTAAATTCGGTTCCCAGTTCAGCAGCGATTTTATATCCTACATGCACAAGCTGTCTGAAAGACGGATTATAATAGGAACAAACCTGGTTATGGGTGAGGGCATCTGAAAAGCGGGCACCGGACCATATGCTTATTACTTCAGCTGAAGGTAACTGAGACTTATCAATATCCAATACCGTGGCATAAGGTTTTGTAAGTTCATCGTACCTGGTAAGTGAGTTTTTATATATCTTCTTTGCAATTGCAAGTCCCTCCACTCCTGCCTGTGCCAGTCCGTTTACCTCCTCAAGCCATGTTGTACCTGCCGTTTTTATATGAATGCCTACATCATATTTTTTAAGAGAGGTTTTAATTGCGTTATATATTGAAAATTTATCACTTCCGCTATGGACGCTCAACTTAAGATTCCGGGGTAGTCCGAATTCCCCGGCCGCATATTTTACAACTGCAACATCCTGGTCAAATTCGCGGGCAAACACTTCTGTGTCGCCAACATAATCAATCCCTTTGGCAAACAGTCCGGTGAATTTCGGAGCGATAGTCTGCACTTCAACTCCCTGGCTTTTAAGCTCTGCAAGAATAAAAAACAATTCAAGAGGTGTTTGTGCAACCTCACATTCATCCATAGATACCTCTGGGATAAAATTGTCTTTGCCCTTTTTCTTTTCTATATAGTCATATATTTTTTTTACTTCGCTTATTGCCAGCAGGTATTTATCCGCAAAGCTCTCAAAGAAACCTGACGTGACCTCCATTTTCTGCTGTATTCCGGGAATGGTAAATTTGCAGGTATAATGCTTATAACGGCGTACAAATGAAGCTTTAATATCGTCGGCTACAGGCTGGTTAATGAAATGGGCAACATCAATGGTAAAAAAGTTACTGTATTCCATAAATCCGTCTACTGTTGAAAGTCCGATATGGTCGGCATCAACATAGTAGCTCCCTTTCCATCCTTTTGTTGCAACGGCATCTGCTGCTTCTTTTGCTACTGATGCCTGGGTTGTCTTTACAATTGAATGTTCGCGGTGTGACTTGTTCCAAACGGGCACCACCGCTATTCCCAGGCTATTAATTTCCTGGACTGCTTCAAGCTGGACAGCTCCTTCTTTTCCAAAGCGGTCACCTAATCCGAATGAATGCTTTTCTATATGCATAGGTTTTCCTTTACTTCCCGGATAATGTATATTTAATGTTTCTTACTCATTTGCAGGTTTGCCTATGGTAGCCAGTATACCTCCGTCGACGTAAAGCACATGGCCGTTAACAAAATTTGAAGCCCGGGATGCAAGGAATATAACGGCACCCTGTAATTCTTCGGGATTTCCCCATCTTCCTGCAGGAGTGCGGTTTATAATAAATTCGTTCATAGGGTGCCCCTTCTTCCTGATGGGTTCTGTCTGACTCGTGGCATAATATCCCGGTCCGATTGCATTTGCCTGTATGCCGTATCTTGCCCATTCAGTAGCCATGCTCCTGGTGAGCATTTTGAGTCCTCCTTTTGCCGATGCATATGCTGCAACGGTGTCACGCCCCAGCTCGCTCATCATTGAACAGATATTAATTATCTTACCTCCTGACTTGCGCGAAATCATACTTTTTACAACATGCCTGGCCATGATAAAGGGGGCAACAAGGTCAACCTCCAGCACCTCGCGAAATTCACTGACTCCCATCTCAAGCATGTTGATCCTTTTAATTATGCCTGCGTTATTAACAAGGATATCAATAGGGGCGACTTCATTTTCAATCTTTGCTATGTATTCAATAACCTGCTTTTCATCTGTCACATCAAAAAGGTAAGTAATAACATTGATGCCTTGCGCCTGGTATTCTTCACGTGCATTTTCAATTTTATCATGCGAAATATCATTTACCACTATCTGCGCTCCTGCCCTTGCCAGTCCGATAGCCATGGCCATGCCAAGTCCGTGTGTGGCACCTGTTACCAGGGCTGTTTTTCCGCTGAGGTCAAATAAGTCAAGTGACATAGCTATTTAGGTTTAAAGGTTAATTATCTTATTTCAGAGGGAGCTACAATATCCATATCGCCGTAATCAAGGTTTTCACCTGCCATTCCCCAGATGAAGGTATAGCCGGCTGTGCCGACACCCGCATGTATCGACCAGGTTGGTGATATAACGGCCTGCTCATTCTGAAGCCATATGTGCCTTGTCTCCTGTGGCTGCCCCATAAAGTGACATACAGCCTGTCCCTCAGGAATTTCAAAATAAAAATAGGCTTCCATTCTTCGCGAATGGGTATGAGGGGGCATAGTATTCCATACACTTCCCGGAAGCAGCTCGGTCATGCCCATTTGCAGCTGGTTTGTTTCAACAACACCGTTAACAAGCAGTTTCATTATTTTACGCTGGTTTGACGATTCCACACTGCCCATTTTCTGCACTATGGCATTGGCAAGTGTTACTTTTTTTACAGGGCATTGCTTGTGGGCCGGGGCGGAGTTAATGTAGAATTTTGCGGGACTGCCTATGTCTGCACTTGCAAAAGTTATATCTTTTGCTCCCATTCCCAGGTATATGGCCTCCTTGTAATTAAGTTCTGTTTTTGCTCCGTCTACTGTAACTATCCCTATACCCCCGACATTGATGATCCCTGCTTCACGTCTTTGCAGGAAATATTCCGATTTAAGAGGATCTATTGTATCGAGTTTCAGTGTATCACCAGAGGGAAATATACCGCCAACGATATACCTGTCATAATCCGAGTAAACCAGCGATATCATGTTTTCAGCAAAAATATTGTTCACAAGAAATTCTTCCCTCAGCCTTTGAGTATCGTATGATTTGGCATCATTAAGATGTGAAGCATAGCGAATTTGAAACTTAATGTTTTTCATAATTCTTTATTTAATTATTTAAGAAGCCAAATAATCCCGGAAGCCATAAACTGAGTTTTGGTATATAGGTTACCAGGAAGAGGCTCACTATCATAGCAACAAACATTGGTATTAAAGGTTTTATAACCGATTGAATTTTAACATTAGCTACACTGCAACCAACGAACAGAACCGTGCCTACGGGTGGAGTAATAAGCCCCACGCAGAGGTTCATAATCAATATTATTCCGAAATGTATAGGATTCATGCCCAGCTGCTGTGTAACTACCGGAAGAAAGATAGGGGTAAAGATCAGAACAGCAGGTGTCATATCCATGAATGTGCCGACAAACAGCAGTATTAAGTTAATGACTAACAGGATAATTACCGGATTATTGCTTACATTCAGCAATCCTTCGGAAACTGTCTGGGGAATATTTTCATATGACATTATCCATGACAGTCCTATTGATGTAGCTATCAGAAACATTACTATAGCTGTTGTTGATATAGTTTTTAATATGACATCTGGCAGGTCTTTCAATTTTAATTCCTTGTAAATAAATGCAAGTATAAGGCAATAAAGTACGGCAATTGCTGAAGCTTCAGTTGCAGTAAAATAGCCGGCAATTAATCCTCCTATAACTATAAGAAGAAGCAATAAGCTGGGTATGGCATCCCATAGTTTTACCATGGCCTGTTTAAATGGAATTTTTTCATCGATCGGGTATTTTTTTCTGTAGGCATACACTGCTCCGACAGCCATTAAGAACAGGCCCATGATTATTCCGGGTATATAGCCTGCAATAAACAATGCCGATATCGAAACACCTCCGCTGGCAAGTGAATATACAATAAGGATATTGCTGGGGGGTATTATAAGTCCGGTTGTTGCAGAACTTGAATTTATTGCCGCACTGAAGTTTTCATCATAGCCTTCGGCTTTCATCCGGGGGTGTAATATAGTACCTATCGCTGAGGCTGAGGCTGTTGCCGATCCTGATATTGCTCCGAACAACATATTTGCTAATACATTGACAAATGCAAGTCCCCCCGGCAGTCTGCCCACGAGCACCTTGGCAAAAGCAATCAAACGAATGGCAATGCCTCCGCGGTTCATAAGCTGTCCGGCAAATATAAAGAATGGTATGGCAAGAAGTGTGAAACTGTCAAGTCCGGTTGCCATGCGTTGCGCCATAGTAGTCACGGCAGGCAGCAGATCGATAGTCACGAGCATCGTCAGTATACCTGATATTCCTATACTATAGGCAATGGGAACTCCAAGAGCGAGCAGAAATACAAAAGTCGATACCAGTATGAAAATGCCTGTCCAGTCCATATTACAAATGTTATTTTTTTATTGAACTCTTAATTGTAATAATATCAATTATTGCATAGTAGCTTATTAATAATCCTGACAAAGGCAATATAAGATATACTATTCCGATAGGTATTTCCATTGATGCGGAAATCTGTCCCAGGTAAAGCCTGGTATAGACAAGCCATGTGCCTCCTGCAATAAGTACCGCAAAGGCAAAGATCAGAATAAGCATATTGATAATTATGGATAAATAAGCATTACCTTTTTCACCTAGTTTGGTGGCAAGCAGGTCTATTGACAGGTGTTGTTTTTTTCCTGTTGCATAAGCAGCGCCAGCAAGGGCTACCCATATGAGCAGAAAGCCTGCCAGTTCACTGGTAAAAGCATAAAGCTGTATAGGGATCTGGACATTGAAATTATTGATTAACAAGTTATTGACATAGCGGCTTGTTATCTGCCATAAGACATCCAGAACAAGCACTACCATAAGCACTACAAGGATCTTTTCAAGTATTTTATCAATTAATGTTTTTATTTTCATCATCAACAGATTTTGGAGCTGCCGCTCTTATTTCCTCTATAAGATTATAAAGTTTTCTATTAGATTTCATTTCTTCATATAAGGGCTGAACCTTTTCGGCAAACGGCTTTTTGTCGGGGATTATAATTTGAACTCCTGCCTTTTTAACACCTTCCAGGGCTTCCTGTTCCGAGTCGTACCATAGTTTTCTCTGGTATATCACTGATTCATCGGCCGCTTCCTGGACCCATCTCTTTTCCTGATCGGTTAGTTTATTCCATATTATCCTGCTTATTAAAACAACATCGGGAATTGATGTGTGTTCGTCCAGGGAATAATATTTACATACCTCATAGTGGCGTGACAGGTAAAAGCTCGGGGGATTATTTTCGGCTCCGTCCACCACTCCAGTCTGGAGTGCCGTATATAACTCGCCAAAGTCAACTCTTGTAGGATTTCCTCCCATAGCTTTTACCATATTGTCTGCCGTAATACTTTCCATCACTCTTATATCCATGCCCTTAAGATCATCGGGTGTATTTATAGGCTGATTCTTGGTGTAAAAGCTTCTTGAGCCCGCATCATAAAAGCAGAGTCCGCGCAGCCATATATTTTCGCCAGAAAGGAGCAGTCTTTTTCCAATCTCGCTGTCCAGTACTTTAAATATATGTTCCTTGTTTTCAAAAAGGTATGGCATACCCAGTACCTTATAGTCTTCCACAAATCCTTCCATTACGGCAGCAGACACTTTTGTAATGGCAAGACTTCCTATCTGCAGCAATTCGAGGCATTCCCTTTCTTTTCCCAGCTGTCCGCTCGGATAAATCTGAATTATTAGTTTGCCACCTGACTTTTTTTCAACCTGCCCGGCCATGTAGAGCATTGCTTTATGCACCGAGTGTGTGGGGTCGAGAATATGCGCCAGTTTAAGCACTTTCTGATGCTTGGAGAGCCTGCAGCTGTCAGATGAAATCATAAGTACAAGCAGGCATATAGTTAACGGCAGTAATCTGTGTAAACCCATTTTCATAATTATAACACCTATTTTTTTAAAGGTTTTAAATCGTCTCCCAGCGGATTCATATTGGGCATTAATAAATGAACAATGCCTAATGTAACAAGGTAAATTAGTCCTGCCCCGAGGAAAGCGAAAAAATAACCCGAGGGTCCGCTTGCTGAAAGCAGCGTTCCCAGTATCCTGTCTGCAGCAATGCCTGCTATGGCCCCTACCATCCCTCCAATGCCAACAACCGAGGCCGTTGCTTTTTTAGGGAACACGTCTGAGACCAGGGTGAAAATATTTGCTGCCCATGCCTGGTGGCCACCTGCAGCAAGTGCAATTAACAAAATGGCAATCCAGTACAACTTATTTGTGCGCATCGAATTGAAAATTGCAGATTCATAAGTGCCTATTGTAATTTTCCCTGTTTCTTTTTCAATAAATGACTGGAATTCAGTAATTGTTTCCTTCTCCTTTTTTTCCGGCTTTTTGCTGTTTATTCTTTTCAGGCTGAAAAGCAGCTCATCGGGCATACCCTGGCTCTCGGCTGTACTTATTGTTTTGTCATTGACCATGAAGGTACCCTTATCTGTGAGGGAAGCTTCGGTTATAAGCATGATATAATCCCTTGTGGCCGTTTTTCCATATACTGCAGCCAGGGTATCTTCAAAATCGCGAGCTGCCTTGAACCCCCGGCCTTCAAATTTCCTGACATCCTCAATAACATTCAGCGGGACGGGCACCAGCGCTCCTTCAATTTTTATTTTGGTTGCTGCAAGGAGCTCAATCCTTTCAGGAGTGACTTCAAAGCCGGTCCTTATTTTTGTAACAAACACGACGGGCATAATAATAAGTGCGCACATCAGAAGTGTAAACTTTCTTGCCCTGTTTATGCTCCAGCCTTTTCTTATAAGATAGGAAGAAAACCAGCCTCCGGTTATACTGCCGCCGTCGGCAACAAGGTATATAACTATCAGGGGTAACGCTATGGAGTGTATGTTAAGTCCGAACATATCAAACAGGAATTTGCCTGCCCAAAACAGGTAGAACCACCATACGGCATCTGTCAGTTTAACTATGGGGAAGGCCCATGTTTGCCTTATCGGCAGGAGCTTTAACCACGGAACTTTTTCGGCTGATTCCTTCTGGGAATCACTGTTAATATAAGCCAGTTCCTGTTTGGATATTTTGGGATGGTTTTCAGGTTTATGGTATATTGACAGCCATAGTATGACCCAAATGGCACTGAAAATTCCGGTAGTCAGAAAAGCAAACTGCCAGTTCCTGCCTGTTGATGCGACAACAACTAATGGTATAATGAGGGGAGCGAGTATTGCACCGATATTTGTACCTGCATTGAATATCCCGTTAGCAAAGGCACGTTCTTTTTTGGGAAACCATTCTGCGACTGTCTTGACAGCTGCCGGGAAGTTACCTGACTCTCCAAAACCCAGTCCGAACCGCGCTACAACAAATCCGATAAAGCCGAATGCAGGACGTATCACTGCATGAAGCATCCCAAATATGCTCCATATGGCAATTGAAATTGTATAGCCTATTCGTGTTCCGAACCGGTCAATGATACCTCCCATAGTCAGCATACCCAGGGCATATGCAATTTTAAAGGCTATGCTAATACTGGCATAATCAGCATCTGACCAGTTGAATATTTTATATTGCAGCGTAGGGGCAAGAACACCTATTATTGTTCTGTCCATATAGTTGATAGTGGTTGCCACAAAAAGCATCGCCAAAATCCGCCACCTGTAATTACTGGTTTTATGAGTCGTATTAGTCATATTATTCTTTTTACATATACTGGATCTGGCTATTAATCCGCTTAAATATAACAAAATTTAATAAGCTTTCTAATTTATTGTAATACTCCTACGTTTTTTCTATCGGAGAATAAATTAAATTAATTAGATTTGTTAAAAAAAAGTCAGAATAAGTTAGTATAAATTGGGAAAAAACTTGTTTAATTATAAATATATAAGTCAATACTTGCCTTATGGCCGGAAACGGACAATGGAGGTTGTCACCTGAAATACATACAGTGCTGCAGGCCTGGTTCGTACAGAATAATTGCAGAAGAAGCGGGTGATTATTTTCTTAATATATTGACAAACAATGCGTATATTATCCGCAGTGATGTTGCCAATTAAATAAAAGGGATAATGCAAGGCCGATTTTAAATGTGAGGTGTGTAAGGTGGCAATCCTCCATAAGGCAAGGTTAGGCTTAAATCAATCTGATGAGGATCTTCTATGAAAAAGGTAGTTGTTTTAATTGCTGGAATTTTTATAAGTTTTTTTTGTAAATCAGTCATTGTCCAGGACACAATTCATTTATTGTCGCCATCTAGTGAAGGAGGGATGTCACTTATGGAGGCCCTGCAAAATAGAAAGTCAACGCGAAGTTTTTCAGAAAAGAAACTTGCAGACCAGCAGTTTTCAGATTTATTATGGGCTGCTTTTGGAATAAACAGGCCGGAGGAGGGTAAGCGGACAGCCCCCTCATCGAGCAACCAGCAGGAGATTGATATTTATGTTTTTACAGAAGGAGGGGTATTTATATATAATGCACGGATTCATTCATTAATAAGAATAACAGATGAGGATTTGCGTAAATATACAGGCAAACAGGACTTTGTCGGGAAAGCCGCAGTAAACCTTGTTTATGTTGCCGATCATTCAAAATCCAAAAGTGAAGATCCTGTGGGCAGATCCAAAACATCCCATATAAATACAGGGTTCATTGCACAGAATGTTTATTTGTATTGTGCTTCGCAGGGATTGGGATGTGTTGTAAGAGGTTATATGGATAAGGATCTTCTTGCAAACAAATTAAATCTGAGGGAAGATCAGGAAATAATTGTTGCCCAGTCAGTCGGAGTTATTCAGTGATAAAAACTTTTCTATATACCTTTTCAGGATAATTTTTTTTCAAAAGTGAAAAATCAGAAAATCCCAGCTTTTTTGATTTTTCCAGGTAGTCCAGACATGAGGCAGTATCGCTCTGGCGGAGTGCATTTAATGATTTCAAATAGTATACATCAGGATTTTCAGGTTCCAGATTTTCATAAATTGCCATAAGTTTTTCAGTTAGTTTTTCATCTCTTTGATTATTAACAAAAGAACTTGTAACCGAGTACAGTAATACTCCAAGGTAAGCTCTTGTACGTGCGTAAGAGCATGCGAGCAAAGGATCTGCCGAATCTTCAGATTTTCCATCAATTTCAGCAATCTCAGTAATCCACCAGTTTGTGGATTCAGTAAACAGGCACCTGTAATAGTCCTGACTGCGTGTAATCTCGTCTCTTAAAATATTCTCAAAAGAAAGGAAATAGGTTTTAAAATCCTTGTCATTTTTCATCTTTCTTAATTCAGACATGAGAATTTCCTGATTGTTGTCATTACACGTTTTATATGATTTTTCAAGTATTTTAAATGCCTGCATATAATCACGTGCTGAGAGCAGGCTGTCTATTTTATCCAGTATGGTTTTTATATTATTTTCAGGCTTTTCAGTAATATTTTTCTGTAGTCCGGACTTCAGCATTAAAAATGAAATGCTTTCCTTTATAATGTCAGTAGGCGGCCATTCATGTTTTCCGTCGAAATATAAAGAGATAAAATCTGGTCTCATAGCCAGATAGCTGTCAGGTGAATAGTATTGCTCTATAAAATTAAAGTCTCTATATCCCGACACATTAACCATGGGAAATTTAATTTGTTCGGCAGTATTTTTTTGAGGTCCCGCACCGCACATTATTACCCCCTTACAGTCATTGGTCAGTGCATACTGAAAAGCCATACGTGCACCCCCCGAGAAACCGCAGTAAAAAATACATGCTTTATCGGCCGGTAATTCATTTATTGCTTTGGATACTGCTTTCTTAATCAGTATATCGTAGTGAGGAGTATTGTTGCGTACATTATTTAGTCCGATTGCTACAAACCGGTAATCCTGAAGTGCGGTTCTGAATTTATCTATGGCCAGCCTGCCATTACCGTGCGGGTCTATCAGCACGAACAAGGGTAGATTAGTCCTGTGTTGTTCAGGCATGGTAAAAGCGTAAAAGTCATTACTGCCTTCAATAGTTACAAGATGTTGAACAGGGGATATATTATCTTTATGCTTCTGTAAAAGAGCATTTTCTCTATTATGGCATGATGCGGCCAGGAAAACTAATACCATAAAGATATGCCATTGAGTTGTTATGCTTTGCATTAATGATAAGATTAAGATATGTCTGCGTGTGATAATTATGGAGCAATATTAGTAATAAAATCGTGCTGATATTCATTGAACTTTAAAATAATATTAAGCTGCAGGGGAAGATTTAATAAAATATGGGCGCTGTCCTTATTTATAAAAAATATCATTATATTTATATGTTTTGAAAATTGTGACTTTCAGTCATGCATATTCTGCACTATATATCTACATTTTTAAAATATTAACAAACCTAAACTCTTATAAAATTATTAGCTTATGAAAAACTTTAACCGAATGTGGTTGTGCCACTTACTATGGAAGGGCATTTTTGCAGTACTTTTTTTCAGTATGTGCAATTTTGCACTTTGGTCTCAGGAAATTATGGTAAGCGGGACCGTAAGGTCAGCTCTGGATGACACGCCTTTAACGGGAGTTAATGTAGTTGTTAAAGGTACATTTACAGGTACTGTTACCGATGTGGATGGTAATTATGAGATTACTGCTCCT
>CAZHQW010000012.1:22243-60759 GCA_964534745.1 uncultured Bacteroidales bacterium | reverse complement strand
ATGTCAACAACTATTATTAGAAGAGTCAGAACAACTGACCTGGACTTAAAAGACAGGCTGGTAAGTATACAAAGGGTAACAAAAGTTACCAAAGGTGGACGCACATTCAGTTTTTCCGCAGTCGTCGTCGTTGGAAATGAAGACGGTATCGTAGGTTATGGACTGGGAAAGGCTAATGAAGTAACTACTGCCATAGCAAAGGGTATAGAAGATGCAAAGAAAAACTTAATAAAAGTGCCTGTTTTAAACGGGACGATCCCTCATGAGCAGTTCGCAAAATACGGAGGTGCCAAAATATTCATTAAACCCGCATCAGGCGGCACGGGCGTTAAAGCTGGCGGTGCCATGCGCGCAGTACTTGAAAGTGTTGGTATAACTGACGTACTGGCCAAATCAAAAGGATCCTCAAATCCCCATAATCTTGTTAAGGCAACATTTGCCGCACTGCTGCAGCTTAGGGATCCATATACTGTTGCCCAGCAAAGGGGTATTAACCTTGATAGAGTTTTTAACGGATAATAGCTTGATAATAAATCCATAAAATGGCAAAGATTAAAATTACACAGATAAAAAGCAGAATAGGAAGTTCAAAGAGACAAAAGAGAACGCTTGACGCCCTTGGATTAAAAAAGGTAAGTAGTACCGTCGAGAAAGAGGCAACACCTCAAATAATGGGTATGGTTAATAAAGTCAGACACCTGGTGACAATTGAAGAACAAGTTTAATTAAAGATATTTCAAAAAAATGGACTTAAGTAATCTCAGACCAGCGAAAAATTCGATCAGAAAAAGCAAGGTAAGGCTTGGAAAAGGACAGGGCTCCGGAAAAGGAGGAACCTCAACAAAGGGCCATAAAGGTGCTAAAGCACGGGCCGGCTATAAAAGGAAAAAAGGCTACGAAGGGGGACAGATGCCTTTGCAGAGAAGAGTCCCCAAATACGGATTTACCAGTATTAATAAAAAAGAATATAAAGGTATTAATATAAGTACTTTACAAACTATAGCCGATAAGAAAAATTTAACGTCGATTGATGTGCAGATATTAATTGATGAGGGGTTTGCTTCAAAAAAGGATCTGATAAAAATCCTTGGGAATGGTAAGCTTACATCCAAGCTTGAAGTTATAGCCCATGCATTTTCAAAATCAGCCAGGCAGGCCATTGAGTCAATAAACGGTACTGCAGTAAAAATATAAGTAAATGAAAGCATTTATTGATACAATAAAAAACATTTACCGTATTGAGGATCTAAGGACAAGGATATTATATACTCTCGGGATACTTTTAATATACAGGTTAGGTGCAAAAATTGTATTGCCGGGAGTTGATCCGTCACAGTTGCAAGCTTTGCAAGACAGGGCATCCCAGGGTGTGCTGGGTCTGTTAAATATGTTTTCTGGCGGCGCTTTTGCCAATGCATCAATATTTGCACTGGGTATTATGCCATATATATCTGCTTCTATTGTTATTCAGTTGCTGGGAATAGCAGTTCCCTATTTCCAGAGACTGCAAAAAGAAGGGGAAAGCGGCCGCAGAAAAATTAACCAGATAACAAGGTACCTTACTGTGGGCATTTTATTAATCCAGGCACCGGCATATCTCACACAAATCCCTGCAGAAGCCCGAGTTATTCAAAGGTTATTTGTTCCATTTTCAGTGCTAATCCTTACAACGGGAACAATGTTCATTATGTGGCTGGGAGAAAGAATTACAGATAAAGGAATTGGCAACGGCATATCCCTGATTATTATGATAGGTATAGTTGCACGGTTTCCTTTTGCCATTTCAAGTGAGCTCGTGGCAAGACTCGAAAGGCAGGGCGGCGGATTAATAGCCTTCCTGGTAGAAATCGTATTCCTTTTCCTTGTTTTTGTAATCAGTATCCTGCTTGTGCAGGGGACACGAAGAATACCTGTGCAATATGCAAAAAGAATAATAGGCAACAAACAATATGGCGGAGTAAGGCAGTATATCCCTCTGAAAGTTAATGCAGCAGGTGTTATGCCCATCATTTTCGCACAGGCAATTGTAATGCTGCCTTTATCATTTGCCAGATATGGAGGTGAGAGGATGACTGGATTTATTGCAGCATTTGCCAATCCGGTCGGATTTCTGTATAACCTGACAAATGCCCTGCTGATAGTGCTGTTTACCTATTTTTATACTGCTATTACTATTAATCCGACCCAAATGGCGGAAGATATGAAGAAACACGGCGGTTTTATACCAGGTGTAAAGCCCGGAAGGAAAACAGCCGAGTTCCTTGACTCTATCATGTCAAGAATAACATTGCCCGGATCCATATTCCTGGCATTTGTTGCCATACTGCCAGCATTTGCAATGATGGCCGGTATAACAAGAGGATTTGCCTATTTTTATGGCGGCACATCCCTGCTCATTATGGTGGGAGTGGTGCTGGATACACTGCAGCAGATAGAAAGTCACTTGCTTATGCGTCATTATGACGGACTAATGAAATCGGGAAGAATTAAAGGAAGAGCGGGAGGTATAGCTTCTTCCATTTAAATAATTTAGCGTTCTTTGATGATATTCTATAAGACCGAAAAGGAAATAGAACTGCTGAAAAAAAGTAACCAGATGGTTGCCAGAACCCTCGCTGAGGTAGCAAAATTAATTAAGCCGGGAGTGACAACACTAAAGCTTGACCAGGTTGCTGAAGAGTTTATCAGGGATAACGGTGGAATACCCGGTTTCCTGGGCTATAATAATTATCCCAAAACACTTTGTGCCTCTGTTAACAGCCAGGTAGTTCACGGCATACCTTCTGATTATGAACTTAAAGAAGGCGATATTGTTTCTATTGATTGCGGGGTTATATTAAACGGATACTATGGCGACTCTGCATACACATTTTCACTGGGCGAAACCGGTGATGATGTTGAAAAGCTTATGAAAACTACAAAGGAAGCACTGTTTAAAGGCATTGAGGTCGCTATTGAGGGAAAGAGAATAGGAGATATAGGCTATGCAATTCAAACTCATTGCGAGCTTGCAGGATTTTCAGTTGTCAGGGAAATGGTTGGTCACGGACTGGGGAAAAATTTGCATGAAGCTCCGGAAGTGCCCAATTTTGGAAGGAGAGGTAAAGGAATAAAACTGAAATCAGGAATGGTTATTTGTATTGAGCCGATGATCAACATGGGCAAAAAAGAAATCGTCCAGGAAAAAGACGGCTGGACAATACGAACTGCGGATAATAAACCATCCGCTCATTATGAACTGGCAGTTGCTGTCAAAAAAGACAAAGCAGAAAAATTGTCAACTTTCGAATATATTGAAGATGTATTAAACATTAACTAATTATTAATAAATTAAATATAATGACTAAACAACCTTCAATTGAACAAGATGGCATTATTAAGGAAGCATTGTCAAATGCTATGTTCAGAGTTGAACTGGAAAACGGTCATATTATAACCGCGCATATCTCAGGAAAGATGAGAATGCATTATATAAAAATACTGCCCGGCGATAAGGTGAAAATCGAAATGTCACCCTATGATCTGACTAAAGGCAGAATTACTTTCAGATATAAATAATAAACAGATAAAAAAATGAAGGTTAGAGCATCAGTAAAAAAGCGAAGTACCGACTGTAAAATAGTAAGAAGGAAGGGACGCATATATGTCATAAACAAGAAGAACCCCAAGTACAAGCAACGTCAGGGTTAATAATTATGTTAATAAACTAAAATATTAAATATTAAATCATGGCAAGAATAGTTGGAGTCGATTTACCCAAAAATAAAAGAGGAGAAATAGGATTAACCTATATCTATGGAATAGGACGTAGTGTCGCTAATAAAATCTTGCAGGAGGCAGGCGTAGATAAAGACATTAAAGTGAAAGACTGGACAGATGAGCAAATAAGTAATATCAGAAAAGTAGTGAATGAAAAGTATAAGGTTGAAGGTGAGCTCCGGTCTTCAGTCCAGATGAATATAAAACGCCTGATGGATATTGGATGCTACAGGGGAATCAGGCACCGTATAGGCCTCCCTGTAAGGGGACAAAGCACAAAGAATAACGCACGCACGAGAAAAGGCAGGAGAAGAACAGTTGCAAACAAAAAGAAAGCTACCAAATAATCTTTTAATATGGCAAAGAAAACAGGAACATCAAGAAGAAAAGCTGTAAAAATTGAACCTGTAGGACAGGCTCATATTCATGCTTCATTTAATAATATAATTATATCACTGACAAATAACCAGGGTCAGGTTATTTCCTGGGCATCAGCAGGCAAAATGGGATTCAAGGGTTCAAAAAAGAATACTCCCTATGCAGCTCAAATGGCTGCCGGTGACTGTGCAAAAGCAGCTTATGAAATGGGACTAAGAAAGGTCAAAGTATTTGTAAAAGGCCCGGGTGCCGGAAGAGAGTCTGCAATAAGGACTATCCATACTTCAGGCATTGAGGTTATTGAAATTGTTGACGTAACACCCCTTCCCCATAACGGATGCAGGCCACCAAACAGAAGACGTGTTTAACAATAAATTATAAAACTTAACAATATATTCTAAATGGCTAGATATACAGGTCCAAAAACCAAAATAGCAAGAAAATTCGGAGACTTAATATTCGGGGCGGACAAGAGCTTTGAAAAAAAGAACTATCCGCCCGGAATGCATGGTATTAACAGAAAAAGGAAAAAACTCTCCGAATACGGGACACAGCTGAAGGAGAAACAAAAAGCAAAATATACCTATGGCATACTGGAAAGGCAATTTTTAAACCTGTTTGAAAAAGCTTCAAGAAGCAAAGGGATAACTGGCGAAGTATTGCTTCAGCTGCTCGAATCCCGCCTCGACAATGTGGTCTACCGGCTGGGTATAGCGCCCACGAGGAGAGGGGCCAGACAGCTCGTATCACACAGGCATATTACTGTTAATGGCGAGATCGTTAATATCCCCTCTTTTATATTGAAATCCGGAGATATAATTGGAGTACGAGAAAAATCAAAAGAAATGCAGCCTATCAGAGAGTCCCTTTCAGGCAACAGAAGTACATACTCATGGCTCGAATGGGATAAAGACCTTATGGCTGGTAAATTTCTCAACAGGCCAGAAAGAGAAGAAATACCGGAAAATATAAAAGAACAATTGATAGTTGAATTGTATTCTAAATAATCTATATAATAATTCATTTTTATGGCAATACTAGCATTTCAAAAACCCGATAAGGTAATAATGATTGATTCCGACGACAAATTCGGCAAATTCGAATTTCGTCCGCTGGAACCTGGATATGGCATTACTATTGGTAATGCCCTGAGAAGAATTCTGCTTTCATCTTTAGAGGGATATGCAATAACTACTATAAAGGTGGAAGGAATAGAACACGAATTTTCTTCTATCACAGGTGTTATTGAAGATATGACTGAAATAATTCTGAACCTGAAACAAATCCGGTTTAAAAAACTTATTGAAGACGTTAATAATGAAAAAATCATTGTGACAATTACAGGGCAGGAAACATTCAAAGCCGGTGACCTGAACCGTTTTCTCAACAGCTTTGAAATACTTAATCCGGACAACGTTATATGTCATATGGAACCAGATGTTGAACTGCAGATGGAAATTACCATAAATAAAGGCAGAGGCTACGTACCCTCAGAAGAAAATAAACCTCTTGATGCAGAATTTGGAATAATTCCAATTGATTCTATATTCACTCCTATACGTAATGTAAAATATGCAATAGAAAATTACAGGGTGGAACAGAAAACAGACTACGAAAAGCTGGTATTTGAAATACAAACAGACGGATCAATACACCCCAAGGATGCATTAAAAGAAGCTGCTAAAATATTGATTTATCATTTTATGTTGTTCTCCGATGAAAAAATCACTCTTGAATCTGATGAAAAATCTGCCCAGGAGGAATTTGATGAAGAAGTGCTGCATATGAGACAACTGCTTAAAACAAAACTTATTGATCTGGATCTTTCAGTAAGGGCATTAAACTGCCTGAAAGCAGCAGAAGTTGATACACTTGGCGATCTGGTTAAGTTTAACAAAAATGATTTATTGAAATTCAGAAACTTTGGTAAGAAATCACTCACAGAATTGGATGAATTGCTTGAAAGCATGAATCTCACATTCGGGATGGATACCTCGAAATATAAACTGGATAAAGAATAGTATTAATTAATTTGTTTAGAACATTGAGATGCGACATAGAAAAAGTTTTAACCACTTAAGTAGAAAGAAAGGTCACAGAAAAGCAATGCTTGCTAACATGGCTGCATCTTTGATTTTGCATAAAAGAATTAAAACAACAACAGCAAAAGCCAAAGCATTAAGGACATTTGTCGAGCCATTAATTACAAAGTCGAAAAATGACTCAACCCATTCAAGAAGGGTAGTATTCAGTCATCTTCAAAGTAAAGAAGCCGTTACTGAACTTTTCCGGGAAATATCTCCCAAAATTGCCGATCGACCCGGGGGATATACCAGAATACTAAAAACAGGATTCAGGCTCGGTGACAACGCAGATATGTGCGTTATTGAACTTGTAGATTATAATGAAAATCTGCTGACTGCAAAATCCGAAGCTGCTATAAAAACAGGAAAACGCAGACGCAGAGGTTTCAGGAAAAAAGCTGCAGATGAATTGCAGGTACCTGAAAAGCCAGAAACTGGCATAACGGGAGAAGCTGAAGAAACCGCAGCCACTGATGAAAAGGGAACTGTTGCTGAAAAAGAGGAAGACAAGCAAAAAGTATCTCCCGAAGATCTTAAGGAAGAACCTGTTGAAGATCTTAAGGAAGAACCTGTTGAAGATCTTAAGGAAGAACCTTCAGGTGAAGCAAAGGCCGAAGAAAAAACCGGAAGCCTCACCGACACCGGAGAGGCAGGAGAAGAAAAGGAGCCTGAAGATATCACCGGAAAAGAGAGTCAGGAAGAAACCAGGGAAGAAAATGAGGAGACAAAAAAACAGGGACCCGAAGAATCTAAAAACAAAGAATAATGAACCTTCGATAAAACACAAAAATTAATACAAATTATGGGACAAATAACTAACATACATGCACGAGAAATATTGGATTCACGTGGAAATCCTACTATTGAAGTGGAAGTCTCTCTTGCAAGCGGATTCATTGCACGAGCAGCAGTTCCTTCAGGAGCATCTACAGGTGAAAATGAAGCCCTTGAACTAAGGGACGGAGACAAGAATAGATACATGGGAAAAGGAGTACTCAAGGCAGTTGATAATGTCAACAGGATTATTGCCAAAGAAATTATTGGCATGAATGCGCTTGACCAGGTTGCCATTGACAAAAAAATGATCGCTCTCGATGGCACAAAAACAAAAAGTAAACTGGGGGCAAATGCTATACTTGGTGTATCACTGGCTGTCGCAAAGGTTGCAGCTATGTACCATGACATGCCCCTATACAGGTATATAGGCGGCACCAATGCCGTTACACTACCTGTACCGATGATGAATATTATCAATGGCGGTGCGCACTCGGATGCACCCATCGCCTTTCAGGAATTTATGATCCACCCTGTGGGAGCACCTAGCTTTAAGGAAGCTTTGAGAATGGGATCAGAAGTATTTCATTCATTAAAGAAAGTATTAAAGGAACGAAATCTAAGCACGGCAGTTGGTGATGAAGGCGGATTTGCTCCGGAGCTGACAGGTACTGAGGATGCACTCGATTCTATTCTTAAAGCGATAAATGCGGCAGGTTATAAAGCCGGGAAAAAAGAAGATGGCGGAGATCTTTCAATTGCTCTGGATTGTGCCGCATCGGAGTTTTATGAAAATGGCAAATACAATTATAAAAAATTCGAAGGCGAAAAGGGTGCTGTAAGAACCTCTGAGGAACAGGCTGATTACCTGGCCGTACTTTTTAGCAAATATCCAATCGATTCCATTGAAGACGGAATGGCAGAGGATGACTGGGAAGGCTGGAAAATCCTAACAGATAAACTGGGCAGTAAATGCCAGCTTGTTGGTGATGATAACTTCGTCACAAACGTCGAATTCCTTAAAAAGGGCATAGATATGGGTTGTGCCAATTCTATCCTGATTAAAGTTAACCAGATTGGTACATTAACCGAAACCCTCAATACAATAGAAATGGCACACAGGGCAGGATATACTACTGTTACATCGCACCGCTCAGGTGAGACTGAAGACTCCACGATCGCCGATATTTCAGTAGCTACAAATTCCGGACAGATTAAAACCGGTTCACTGAGCCGCTCTGACAGAATGGCAAAATACAACCAATTGCTTAGAATAGAAGAAGAGCTTGGCGATACGGCGGTTTACGGATACAGGAAATAGACATCTGCTGCAGATAAAATATATAATAGCTAATCTGGGGGGTCCTCCAATACTTTAATTGCCTCCTGCAAGGTATTATCTATATCTTTAATTATCATATAAAATCCCTTGTTATCAATTATATTGCGCGCAATATAGGCATACAGCTGTGTTTTTAATATTTCCTCTGAAGTTCTTATCTCGGAAGGTACTGGCGGCACTCCTTTATTGGCCGCATATTTTATAAAAATATCAAGCACACTTCTTTTATTCAGGAATTTTACAAATTTTTCCGGACTTCCGAGTTTCTCCAGGTCAGACCTGTTGTCATCAGCATATTGCAAGGCAAAGCTATATAGCAATCCCCTGTTTCTGACATCCACCAAATAATCTGTTACTCCTGTTGTATCTAAAGGGACAAAAATATCAGGCATTATACCTCCTCCTCCAAATACAGTTTTACCCTTAGGGGTGATATACTTCAGGGAATCATTTAAATGAATGCTGTCTTCAACTGAAAATTCACCCCTTATATATCTGTTATTCAAATCATTAATATACTCTGATAGTCCGTTATCATATGGTTTCTGTATGCATCTTCCTGTCGGCGTATAATACCTGGCTATTGTCAGCCTTATTGCGGAGCTGTCAGACATTAGTTTCTGTTCCTGTACCAATCCTTTGCCAAAAGAACGTCTTCCAATAATAAGTCCCCTGTCATTATCCTGAATAGCCCCTGCAAGAATCTCGCTGGCCGAGGCAGAACCCTCATCAATTAAAATAACTAACTCAATATCTTTACACAAACCTCCCGGATTTGAATGATAATCCTGCCTTCCCCTGGCATTTCCCTCAGTATATACTATTAACTCCTTATCTCCCAGAAATTGATCGGCAATATTTACTGCGGCATCCATATAACCTCCCCCATTGTTTCTCAGATCCAGAATGAGCTTCTCCAGGCCCTGTGACCTTAGATCATTGAATGTGGTAATAAATTCCTGGTCAGTTGCAGTAGAGAAATTATTTATCTTGATATAGCCTATATCCTTTTCAATCATATATCCGACATCCACGCTATACAATGGAATATTATCCCGAATAATATTGAAAGGAAGCAAATCGTCAACATTCCTCCGTAATACCTCAACACTGACCTTTGAACCTTTCGGACCCCTCAGTCTTTTGACAATTGAATCACTTGGCATTTGCACACCGGCAACTATTTCATCATTTACCTTAATAATACGGTCCCCTGCCAGGATCCCAACTTTTTCAGATGGCCCATTGGCTATTGTACTTATCACAACAAGGGTGTCATTCAGAACATTAAACTGTATACCTATGCCTGTGAAATTACCTTCGAGGGGCTCATTAACCTTCTGCAAATCCTTTGCAGGAATATACAGCGAATGAGGATCCAGCTCTTCAAGCAACCTGGGTATGGTTTTTTCGACTAAATCTTTTTTTGATATCTTATCAACGTATTCTTTTTCAATATAGTTCAATATACTGTTTAGCTTGTCAGCTCGCGGGTATATATAAAAGCGTTTCTCGGAAAAATTACTTCTGTAATATCTCCCGATAAGTATCCCGACTGCAATTGCAAAAGCCAGAATAATAGGATAATATATTGCAGTGCGCGTATTTTTATATTTCATCTAAGTTTTAGTTTATACCTCCAGATTTACAACTTCAATGCCAGCTCGCTTAAGCAGCTTTATACCATCGTCCGTACGGTAATTATCGCAGAAAACCACTCTTTTTATTCCTGACTGGATAATAAGTTTTGCACATTCCATGCATGGTGCCGAGGTTATGTATAGAGTTGCACCTTCACTGCTATTATTTGATTTTGCTACCTTTGTTATCGCATTTGCCTCGGCATGCAAAACATAAGGCTTGGTCCTGTTTTCACTGTCCTCGCATAGATTTTCAAAGCCAGCCGGAGTACCGTTATAACCATCAGAAATTATCATCTTTTCTTTAACAATCAGTGCGCCTACCTGCCTTCTTTTGCAATAGGAATTCAGTGCCCAGGTCTTTGCCATTTCAAGGTAGCGTTTATCAAACTGTTTCTGCCTTTTTCCATAAGGATGTATAGGATTGTGCTTATTCATTTTGGGAAGGGACAGCGCCCATATTTTATTACTTTTCATTAATACCAGGGACACCACCCTGAACAAAAAGGGCGCTGTCCCTCTTTAAATGTACCGAAGGCGGGAATCGAACCCGCACCTCCTTGCAGAGACATGATTTTGAGTCATGCGCGTCTACCAATTCCGCCACTTCGGCATCCAGGCCATAAAATTAATAAATTAAGCTGATATGTTTAAATAATAATACTTAAGTAATTAATATTAAAATTAAATAGCTTTATTATAATATTAATGTCAGTATTAGTAACTTTGATATATAGAGTTTATGTTTGTATTTTATTAATAAAAAAAATACATAATTGTTGTATTTTTTTAATATGATTTGTAATAAAACTTGAGGCTTTTAATTCAATTATCAGTTTATCAGTTGCTTAAAATGCTGCGTTAATAAATAGTCCGAAATGTTGATAAATACAAATATTCTTACATTGCAGAAATTTGATTCTATTTTTAAATTGCATGACCTGCTTTCATTATTTCTAAAAAAACTATCGTAAATATTTCCAACTTCTTAAACAACTAGTCGATGCATACTGAAGAACTGAAAACGAGAAAAACTACTTCCGAGAAGCTTAAAAAGATAGAAGAAAACAGAAAAATTCTGAACGCTACCGTGAAAAAAACTTATAGTTATGAAGAGGCGTTGAATAGTACCCTTAAGTACTTCAAGGGCGATGAACTGGCGGCTACAGTATGGATAAACAAGTATGCCCTGAAGGACTCCTCAGGGAAATTATACGAGAAGAATCCGGATGATATGCATCGAAGAATAGCACGGGAAATAGCGAGAGTTGAGAAGAAGTACCCCAACCCGATGAGCGAGGATGAGATATTCGGATTACTCAAAAACTTCAAATATATAGTGCCCCAGGGTGGCCCAATGACAGGCATAGGAAATAATTACCAGATTGCCTCACTTTCCAATTGTTTTGTTATCGGAAATGATAAACCCGCCGATTCCTATGGAGGGATATTGAAAATCGACCAGGAGCAGGTCCAGTTAATGAAACGCCGCGGAGGTGTTGGGCATGATTTATCGCATGTACGCCCGAAAGGTAGTCCGGTTCTGAACAGTGCCCTGACATCCACAGGAATTATTCCCTTTATGGAGAGGTACTCAAATTCAACACGTGAAGTGGCCCAGGACGGAAGAAGGGGGGCATTAATGCTGAGCCTTTCAATAAAACATCCTGATGCCGAAGAGTTTATCGATATAAAAATGGAAAAGGGAAAAGTAACAGGTGCTAACGTTTCGGTTAAAATCGATAATGATTTCATGGAAGCAGTTATAAACAACAATAAATATATACAGCAATTCCCTTTATATTCCGAAAACCCGGTTGTTAAAAAAGAAATAGATGCGATTAAATTATGGAATAAAATAATACACAACGCATGGAAATCAGCCGAACCGGGAATATTATTCTGGGATACAATTATCAAGGAATCTGTCCCTGACTGTTATGCCGACCTGGGTTATAAGACAATTTCTACAAATCCCTGCGGAGAAATACCTTTATGTCCTTATGATTCATGCAGGCTTCTTGCCATAAACCTTTACGGATATGTTGAAAATCCGTTTACAGATAAGGCCATTTTTAATTTTGATATGTTTAAGGAGCACGTTCATTATGCACAGAGAATAATGGATGATATTATTGACCTTGAGCTGGAAAAGATTGGCTCCATTATTGATAAAATTGAGAAAGACCCTGAAGAACAGGAAATTAAAAGAGTTGAGAAAAGACTATGGGAAAATATACGTATTAAGGCTGAGGAGGGCAGAAGGACAGGAATAGGAATTACTGCTGAAGGTGACATGCTTGCCGCACTTGGTTTGAGGTATGGAAGTGAAAATGCTATTGATTTTTCAATTGAGATACACAAAACACTGGCCATCGAAGCCTACAGATCTTCCGTATACCTTGCAAGGGAAAGAGGATCTTTCTCTATTTATGATTCTCACCTTGAAAAGGATAATCCTTTTATTCAGCGTCTGAAGAATGAAGATGAACAGCTTTACCATGACATGCTGAAATACGGAAGAAGAAACATCGCTCTCCTGACCATTGCCCCGACAGGAACAACAAGCCTGATGACACAGACAACCTCAGGTATTGAACCGGTGTTTATGCCTGTATATAAACGCAGGAGAAAGGTTAATCCGAATGATGCAAGTGTAAATGTCAGTTTTGTTGATGATGTTGGTGATGCTTGGGAAGAATACAATGTCTTTCACCATAAATTTGCTGCCTGGCTAAGAACTTATGGCTATGATCCTGAAGAAGTGAAAAAATATGATGATAACAAGCTAAAGGAACTGATAAAAAAATCTCCTTATTATAAAGCTACCTCCAGCGATGTTGACTGGGTTAGTAAAGTTAAAATGCAGGGTGAAATACAAAAGTGGGTAGATCATTCCATAAGTGTTACTATAAACCTGCCCAAAGAAGCAACTGAAGAGCTGGTAGGCGAATTATATATCACTGCCTGGGAAAGCGGATGCAAGGGAGTTACAGTTTACCGCGAAGGGTCAAGATCGGGTGTACTGCTAACAAACGACGTTAGTGATGAAGAAGAAGCAAAAAAATATAAACGCCCGAAAATACTTGATGCCGAAATCATTAGATTCAATAATAATGAGGAAAAATGGATAGCTTTTGTGGGACTAAAGGACAACAAGCCTTATGAAATATTTACCGGTATGGCTGATGAGGAAATGTTTCCTATTCCCAAATCAATAACAAAAGGAAAAATCATAAAGAACCGTGATGAAAACGGCATATCACGATATGATTTTCAATACGTTGACAAGTTTGGATACAAGAATACACTGGGAGGCCTTTCCCATATGTTTAACAAAGAATTCTGGAATTATGCCAAATTAATCTCCAGTGTCCTGCGCCATGGCATGCCTATACCCGACGTTGTAAACCTTGTTTCCTCGTTAAGGCTTGACAATCATACCATAAACACATGGAAAAATGGCGTGGAAAGAGCCCTGAAAAAATATATACCTGACGGGACAAAAGTCAAGAAGGGTAAATCATGTCCTGAATGCGGCTCTAAAAACCTAATATACCAGGAAGGATGCTTAATTTGCACATCCTGCGGCTCATCAAAATGCGAGTAGTACTGTCTGTATAAAAATACCGGCTTAAATAAGAAAATCCGCGAGTTCCAGCAATTCTCTGTTTACATCCTTATGCAGCTTAACAGTCTTGTTTAATGGAACATGTACAACCTCATTATTTGCTAATCCAACCATAATACTTTTCTGATCATCAAGGAGTGCTTCAACAGCAGCAACACCCAACCTGCTTGCCGTCACCCTGTCAAATGCAGAAGGGGATCCTCCCCTTTGAACATGGCCAAGAATTGTAGTTCTTATATCAAATTGCGGAAACTCTTTCTGTGTCATTGCTGCTATATCTATTGCCCTGCCCTCGTCATCACCTTCAGCTACCAGAATAATACTTGATTTATTCTTATTGCCCCTCTCTGCAAGCAACTGCCTTAACTTGTCAAACTGACCCTTAACTTCCGGAATAAGTATGCCTTCAGCTCCACTTGCAATGCCACTGCGCAAAGCTACAAAACCAGCTTCCTTTCCCATTACTTCTACAAAGAAGATCCTGTTATGAGAGCTAGCAGTATCCCTTATCTTATCAACAGCACTGACAACAGTATTTAAAGCTGTATCATAACCTATTGTATAATCTGTCCCATAAAGATCATTGTCAATCGTGCCCGGTATTCCCACAAAAGGAATATCATACTCTTTAGACATGATAGTCGCTCCTGTAAATGAGCCGTCCCCTCCTATCACAATAACCGCGTCTATCTGATGTTCCTTCAACTGCTTATATGCCTTTTTTCTGCCTTCTTCGGTATAAAAATCCTTACACCGTGCAGTTTGCAATATTGTACCTCCCTGCTGAATAATGCCGCTTACTGAGTTAGATTTGAGCTTGAATATATCACCGTCAATCATTCCCTGGTAACCCCTGCGAATACCAAAAACTTCAAGATTATTACGGATGCCGGCACGGGTCACTGCCCTAATAGCAGCATTCATCCCCGGGGCATCACCTCCTGATGTAAGCACTCCTATTCTTTTAATTTCTTCCATAATTGCTGAATTAGTATTAGAATACAAATATTCAAATATTTACAGAAATGATAAAAAATTAAACAAAAAAAATCAAATCAGGCTCTTTCTTTAAATTTCACTTATTATTGACCTGAACCACTGCATTTGCTCTTCCGGAGTCATATTGCTGTTGTCCAATTCAATTGCATCTTTTGCCTTTAAAAGCGGGCTTATCTTGCGGTTGACATCCAGTTCATCCCTTTGCTGTATATTTTTCTTTATTTCAACTAAGTTGACATCCATACCTTTATCTCTTAGTTCATCGTATCTTCTTTTTGCCCTTACATCAACATCAGCTGTCATAAATATTTTTACCTCGGCATCAGGAAAAACAACAGTCCCGATATCTCTTCCATCCATCACTATTCCTTTATTTTCTCCCATCCTCTTCTGAAGCAAAAGTATCTTTTCCCTTACCTGTCTTATCTTGCTAATTAAGCTGACTACTTCAGAGACCTCCACACTTCTTATATCTTTTTCAACATTATTGTTATTAAGGAATGTCTCGCATCTCTGAATCTGCTTGTTAAATCTGAATTCAATATTTATCAGTGATAATGCTTTAATTAGCGCCTCATGATCTGGCCTGCCGTTAATAATTATTCCGTTTCTCAGACAATACAGGGCTACTGCCCTGTACATTGCGCCGCTGTCAACATATAGATAATTAAGCTCTTGTGCAATCGCTTTAGCAAATGTACTTTTGCCACATGAAGAATATCCGTCAACGGCAATGATAATTCTCTTATTACTCCCCTTCAGCATCGCCATCTAAAACTTTTTATAAAACTCCGAAAGATTCATATTCAGAGAAAAATAGTTTGGGGATCCGGCCTGATGGAAAGCCGATCTTGCATAGCTCAAATGGAACTTATATATTTTAATGCCCACACCCCAGGAAAAACCAACAGTGCCCAATTTTGACTCTATTTTCATTTCCTGGCGCCTGCGGTAATTGTATCCGAACCGAAGTACAAAATTTTCAGTAATATTGAGCTGGGTACCAATGATTATATGGCGCATTGCCTTATCAAGGTAAGTATTAAGCTTGTCCTCCTGAACAGGCTCACCGGTAAAGGGATCAATTTCTTTCTTTTTTTCCTCTTCTGTCTTGTATGTAAGATCAAGCTTTTCAAGATGTTCTGCTACAAAATAAAAAGTGAAGGGAGCAAATTTCAATTTTTTTGATATGCCCAGCTGTATTTCAAAAGGCAATGGTTCACGATCTCCATTTGGATAATATGTAGTTACTTGAGTTCCAAAGTTTTTTATAACAAATGAAGCCGTAAACAAATTATCAGGATTATAGTAAGTAATACCTGCATCTAAAGCCAAAGCAAAAGAACTGTAAGTTTCAAGATTTGAATAAATAGGCTTAAGATTTACTCCAACAGTAAAAAGGCTGTCGAGTTGCCTTGAATAAATCAGATTAACTGCATAATCTGCAGCCCTGAACTCTCCTGTCTTTACGCCTATCTCATCTGCCCCGGTAAAGTTACCGTAATTTAAATAATGTATCCCGGCAGCAAAATTTCCGATGTTCTTATAAGATCTGGAATAGGATACATACCCATAATTAATGCCTGCAAAATAATCAACATAATTCAGTACAAGGTTATTATGCATATTTGATGTAAGTAATGAAGGATTATGAAACGGCAGGTTTAAATCATTATCTGATATGGCGACCGCTTTACCTCCAAGAGCAGCTACACGTGCCGAATTAGTAACTTCCAGAAATTGAAATGCTTTTCCTCCCGGTTGTGCATCGAGACCGCTAAATAATATAAGCCCTGCACAAAGCACCAGAACGCATTTACAAAATATGGGCGCTGTCCCTCTCATAATTATTATTAACGGACAAATATAGTCTATATTACACAAATCTCACGCCTTGTTTCAATAATTCCAATATTTGTATTATATTGATATAAGAATTTTTAAAAAAAGTAATTATGCCTCTCTCAAAGGAAGATATATTATTCATTGTAAATCCGGCAGCGGGTAAGGGCAGTTACAAATATTCAATAAGCAAGATTTATGAACATGTTGATCAAAATAAATATAATATACTTATTGAAATAACCGGTTATAAAGGTCATGCTTCCAAAATTGCAGAACACTATAAAGAAAAGGGAATAAAAAATATTGTTGCTGTTGGCGGAGACGGGACTATAAATGAAATAGGAGCAGCAATTATCAATACCGGTATTTCTTTGGGTATTATGCCGAGGGGCTCGGGAAACGGACTGTCAAGGTGTTTGTCAATACCACTGAATGCCAGAAAAGCGCTAAAAATAATAAATGACGGTAAGGCAAGAATTATAGATGCCGCAACGATAAATGATAAATACTTCTTCTGCACGGCTGGGGTCGGACTGGATGCGAGGGTGGGCATAATATTCGATAAAAACAAAAAGCGGGGTTCCATAAACTATTTTAAGGCCACTGTCTCCGAATTTCTGACATATAAACCAAAAAAATATAAATTAAGAATAGACAATAACAGAAAAAAGATCAGGTCTTTACTAATTACCTTCGCAAACGCCGGTCAATATGGTAATAATGTGTATATATCACCTGATGCCAGAATTGATGACGGACTACTGGATTTATGTATTTTAAAGCCTTTCCCGAAATCTTTTATGGTGCCAATAGGACTGAGGTTAGTAAGTAAAACCCTTAATAAGAGTAAATACCTCGAAGTAATAAAGTGCAAAGAAGTAATTTTAAAACGGAAAAAGAATATTAAATTTCATTATGACGGCGAACCATGTAAGGCAGGTAAAAAGATTGCTGTTAAAATGCTGCCGGCATCCCTGAAAGTAATGGTACCCTGATATATATTTCAACAATTTAATCCGTTTATTGTCCTGCCGGAGCTCAAATAATAAGATTAACTCTTCAAAACTAAATTTTGAATTTTTGTAAAAATTCCGTAATTTGAATCTATTATAAATGATTGTAATATTGTCATAATTAACAATTTTTAAGAAATGTTTTACAACAATTTCTTCAATTTTGTGTTTAATTTATGACGGAAATTTATGTGAATTTTTAAACAAGCTGGAAATATGAGGCAGTTAAAGATAACCAAGTCGATTACGAATAGAAATAGTGATTCTCTTGAAAAATATTTACACGATATTGGTAAAGAAGAATTAATAACTCCTGAAGAAGAAGTTGAATTGGCCAAACGCATTAAGAAAGGCGATCAGGAAGCACTTGAGAAACTGACAAAGGCAAACCTGAGGTTTGTTGTTTCAGTGGCCAAACAATATCAGCACCAGGGTTTGAGCTTGCCTGACCTGATAAATGAAGGTAACCTGGGATTAATAAAGGCAGCTAAAAAGTTCGATGAGACAAAGGGATTCAAATTCATTTCCTATGCAGTCTGGTGGATAAGGCAGTGCATATTGCAGGCACTTGCAGAGCAATCGAGGATTGTGCGCCTGCCTTTAAATAAGATAGGTGCCTTAAACAAGATTAATAAAGCTTTTTCTCAGTTGGAACAGGAGCATGAGAGGGAACCTTCACCCGATGAGGTTGCAAATACGCTGGACCTGCCCGAAGATAAAGTTGCCAGCACCCTTGAGCTGTCCGGTCGCCATTTGTCTGTTGACGCTCCTTTTCAGGACGGTGAAGAAAACAGCTTACTCGATGTTCTTCAAAACCATGATTCACCCGATACTGACGGTAACCTTATGAACGAATCGCTGAGCCAGGAAATAGAAAGAACATTAAATACATTGCCCGAAAAGGAAAGCAATGTCATCAGGTCGTTTTACGGTATAGGGAAAAAACAGATGTCACTCGAAGAAATAGGTGAATCAATAGGAATATCAAGGGAGAGAACGAGGCAAATAAAAGAAAAGGCAATAAAGCATCTGCGGCAGAAAACAAAAAACAGGCTCCTAAAAGCCTATCTGGGATAAAATTACAGTAAAGCCCCGCTACTGCAGTGGGGTTTTTTAATTCTGATGCTTTATTTTATAAATAAAGGCTTTTACTCTTTCTTCCAGGTCCAGTTCCTTATTTTCAAGTGCCTTAATAAAAGCACTGCCAATTATTGCCCCGTTGCCAAATTCACATGCCCTCCTGAAAGTCCGGTTACTTGATATCCCAAATCCTATAAGACTTGGATTTTTTAGACCGAGGCTTCTAATATGCCTGAAATATTCAATCTGCTTTCTTTCTATATCTTCTTTCGCTCCTGTTGTTGATGAGCTTGATACCACATAAATAAAACCGGTGCTTATCCTGTCAATCTCCCTTATCCTTTCATCACTTGTTTCAGGGGCAACAAGAAAGACAGCGGACAGACCATGTTTTTCAAACAGTTCCCTGTATTCATTAAGATAAATATACATTGGCAGGTCAGGTAATATCAGTCCGTCAATCCCCGTTTTTCCGCACATACTGCATAACTTCCCCAGGCCATACTGTAAAACAGGATTAAGGTATCCCATAAGAAGAAGGGGTATGTCGGTCTCCTTTCTTATATCCGAGAGCTGGTCAAACAATTGTCTCAGGTTCATCCCGTTTTTTAATGCTACATCATTGCTTTTCTGTATTACCGGTCCGTCCGCCAGCGGATCAGAAAATGGCATCCCTATCTCAATTATGTCGGCTCCGTTATCTGCCAGTGCCTTTATTATTGTCCTTGTATCATGCAGTGAAGGATAGCCTGCCGTAAAATATACCGACAAAATACTCTTTGCCTTATTCTCAAATAATCTTTTTAGTCTGTTCATCCTCTTGCAGTTTATAATATATTACTTTTCATCCATATACCTGATATAGGTATCAAGATCCTTATCCCCCCTGCCTGAAAGGCAGATCGCAACTATATCATCACGATTGAATTTTATTCTCTTTAGTATTGCCAGGGCATGTGCCGTTTCAAGTGCGGGTATAATACCCTCCGTTTTTGTGAGCTGGAATGCAGCCTCCAGGGCTTCCTCATCTGTTGCGTGTTTGAAAATTGCCCTTCCTGTTTTATTCAGGTGGGAATGTATGGGTCCGACTCCCGGATAATCAAGTCCGGCAGATATTGAATAAGGTTCCGTTATCTGTCCGTCCTCATTTTGCATGACCATGCTTCTGCTGCCGTGTAAAATGCCCGGCCTGCCCAGCACCATAGTTGCAGCACTGTATCCCGAGTCAATACCTTTTCCACTGGCTTCAACAGCTATAAGCTTCACTTTCTCATTATCAAGATAATGATAATATGACCCGGCAGCGTTGCTGCCACCTCCCACGCAGGCAATAACGTAATCGGGATAATCCCTGCCCGTTTTTTCTTTAAGCTGCCATTTCATCTCCTCGCTAATAACTGACTGCAGTCTTGTTACCATGTCCGGGTAAGGGTGGGGACCAACAACCGATCCTATTATATAGTGCGTGTCGGAAGGATTGTTTATCCAGTCCCTTATTGCTTCATTTGTGGCATCTTTCAGCGTCTGGTTCCCGCTATATACTGGCACGACCTCCGCACCAAGCATTTTCATGCGCAAGACGTTGGGTGCCTGCCTTTCAACATCAAGCTTCCCCATATATACAATACATTTGAGGTTCATTAATGCACATACCGTTGCTGTGGCAACACCATGCTGTCCTGCCCCTGTTTCAGCAATAATCCTGGTCTTTCCAAGCCTCCTGGCAATAAGTACCTGTCCGATAGTATTATTTATCTTATGGGCACCGGTATGTGCCAAATCCTCCCTTTTAAGGTATATATTTGTTTTATAGCATTCGGATAAACCTGCTGCAAAATAAAGCGGTGTGGGCCTTCCTGCAAAATCTTTAAGAAGCTGCCTGAACTCCTGCTGAAATGAAGGATCATTAATAAACCTGAGATAGTTGAGCCTCAGTTCTTCAATATTCCTGTACATCATCTCAGGAATATAGGCACCGCCAAACTCACCATAATAACCTTTTTCGTCAACATCGAATTTCATAATAATTAGGATTTTAATTCTCTTATAAATTTTCTGATTTCTTGAATGTTTTTAATACCCGGTGACTTTTCAAATCTGCTGTTTATATCAACAGCATGCAGATTCAGACAGTCAAGTTCCCTTATCAGTCCGTTATCATCAGCGCCTATGCCCCCGCTCAGGAATACAGGTATTTCATTATCGTATTTTTCAAATATGTCCCATTGAAATTTGAGGCCGCTGCCTCCAAAGGAGCTGCATTTTGTGTCAAAAAGGAAGTATTTGCACCAGGGCCTAAAGGGATTAACAATGTTAAAATCGAATTCCGCTCCAACATGGAATGCTTTTATTACTGAAATTCCTTTATCTGACATTTCCCTGCAGAATGCCGGAGGTTCTCCTCCATGAAGCTGTATATATTTCAAGGCGTACATGTTTATTTTTTGCAGAATATATTCCTTGTCCGCATCAACAAAAACACCGACTCTGCCTATGCTTTCAGGTATATAATCCAGTACAGAGGGATTTAAGTCCTCTCCGACAAACCTCGGTGAAGGGCCATAAAAAATAAATCCCATGTAATCCGGATGCAATCGGACCAGCTCGCGGATGTTCGATTCATCCCTCATGCCGCAAACCTTAACTTTTATAGGCTTTCCTTTCATTTTATTTTAATTCCCTTACAAACCTCTCAAATGACTTTACCGGATCATCATCCTTCATAAATCTCTCGCCGATCAGAAATCCGTTATACCCGTGATCCCTCAGATTTTTTATATCATAAAGCGAAGTTATGCCGCTTTCTGATATTTTTAATAATTCTGAAGGTATCTTTTCCGCCAGTTCAAGTGAAGCATCTATATCTACGGAAAAATCTTCCAGGTTCCTGTTATTTACTCCGACTATATTAATATGTTCATTTACAAAATCAAGTTCCTTTTCTTTGTGGATTTCAAGGATCACCTGCATGTTGAGTGACGCTGCCAATTGAGCCATCATCCTGGCGGTCCTTATATCCAGAATAGCAGCTATCAGCAGAATAACGTCTGCGCCAATTGATTTGGCTTCAACCACCTGGTATTCATCAACCGTGAAATCTTTCCTTAACAAGGGCAACGAATTTAATTCACGGGTTTTTATCAAATCACTATTATCCCCCCCGAAATATTTGCTGTCAGTTAATATCGACAGTGCTGCTGCCCCTGCACTTGCATAGCCGGTTGTCACATCCTCGATCCTTGCTTTATCATTAATTATCCCTGAAGAAGGGGATTTTCTTTTATACTCTGCTATAATTCCCGAACTACTGCTGTTAAGAAGGGCATCGGTGAGACCAGGGGATACTCTTCTGAAATATTTGCTTTTCTCAAGCTTACCGAAGTCATTCCGAAGCCTTCTTGCTTCAACCTCTTTTCTTTTATATGCTGCAATCTCTTCCAGTATTGTCATTTCTCTAAATCAATTAATTTTTTTAATGCCCCGAGTGCCTTCTTTTCCAGCAATGATTCCTGTGCCTGCTGAACACATTCTTCGATGGGTCTTTCAACATTGATACATTTAAGTCCCATGGCAGCATTGGCAATAACCACGCTATTTTGTGACTCCGTCCCATAGCCATTTATTATATTGTCAAATATCTCAACCGCCTCTTCAACAGTTTTTCCTGCATAAAGATCATTATGCACTGTTATTTTTAAATTCAGGTCCTCAGGGGAAAAAATATCATCCGAAAAATTTGATACAGCCCTGAATTTACCCGTTAATGAAATCTCATCATAACCATTAAGGCAGTATATAATGCAATAGTTTATGTCTGTATCCTTATAAACATTATTATATAAATTCATTACCTCCTCGCTGAAGACTCCAATAAGCTGGTTTTTCGGGCGGCAGGGATTTACCATAGGACCCAGGATATTAAAAAAGGTTTTTACTTTCAGGCTTTTCCTTACAGGTGCAACGCTCTTCATTGCAGGATGAAACAAGGGCGCATGCAAATAACAGATATTTGCCTTTTCAATTTCATTCCTCAGTTTATTAGCGTCGTTACTAAATCTATACCCGTAATGCTCGAGTATATTTGAAGAGCCGCTTGCTGAAGATACAGCATAGTTACCGTGCTTAACAACCTTTATACCTGCGCCTGCAAGGACAAAGGCAGTTAAAGTTGATATATTGAAAGTGTTCTTCTCATCTCCGCCCGTTCCGCAAACATCAATAGTTTTATACTCAGGCAGACTGACCGGAATACACAGTTCAAGAAGTGCATCTCTGAATCCTGCCAGTTCATGAGGTGTAATCTTTCTCATTAAATAAACTGTCAGGAACGAAGAAATTTCCGGTTCGGAATACTGCCCCTTGCCAATCCTTATCAGGATCTCCTTAGCTTCCTGTCTGCTAAGGGTTTTGTGACTGAAAAGGTAATTAAGTGTTTCTTTCATCAGTATAGTTTTTAGGTAATTATAATTTAAGCCAGTTTTCAATTATTTTAAGTCCGTGCTCAGTTAATACAGATTCAGGGTGGTATTGCACACCTTTAAGGTTGTAATGTTTATGGCTTATCCCCATTATTAGCCCCTGCTGATCTTCACACGTTATAGTGAAGCAGTCCGGAAAACTATCCCTTGAAAGTATCCAGGAATGGTATCTTCCCACTTCCAGCCTCTGCGGTAAACCTTTATACAGGGGATCCCCTGGTGCCAAAACAGATATAATACTTGACACCCCGTGATATACTTTATCAAGATTTATTAATCCCGCTCCAAATGCCTGTCCGATTGCCTGGTGGCCCAGGCACACTCCAAGAATGCTCTTTGATGCTTTATACCGCATTATCAAATCAATGCATATTCCTGCTTCAACCGGGATTCCGGGTCCCGGTGACAACAGAATTTTGTCATACCTGTCAACCTCATCAAGGCTAATCTCATCGTTCCTGTATACGTCTGTTGACTTGCCGGTTAGCTTTTCTATGTAATGTACAAGGTTATATGTAAAAGAATCATAATTATCTATTACCAGTATATTGCTCATATTACTTTAATATTATTAGTTTATGCTTTCTGCCATGATTATAGCCTTCTTTAAGGCTCCCAGCTTATTATTAACCTCCTGTAGCTCACTTTCCTCAACCGACTCTGAGACTATCCCTGCTCCTGCCTGATAGAATAACGTGTTGTTCTTGCATAAAAAGGTCCTTATCATAATGGCGTGGTTCAGATTTCCTTTAAAGTCCATAAATCCGATTGCCCCGCCATAATAGCCACGGCTCTGGTTTTCATATCTGTCAATTAATTCCATTGCCTTGTATTTGGGTGCACCTGAGAGAGTACCTGCGGGGAATGTCGCTGTCATCATATCTATTGCATTCGAATCCTTATTAAGCACTCCAGACACGGTAGAAACCATGTGCAGTACGTGGGAATAATACTGTATTTCACGGTAGTTCTCCACTTTAACACCTGTGGCATGCCTGCTTAAATCATTCCGGGCCAGGTCAACAAGCATAATATGCTCGGCATTCTCTTTGGCATCATTTGCCAGTTCATGTGCCAGCTTTTTATCCTTTTCATCATCACCTGTTCTTTTAAATGTCCCTGCAATCGGATTAATATATGCTTTACCGTTTTGTATCTTCAGCTGTGCTTCAGGTGATGAACCGAAGATCTTATAATCACCATAATCAAAATAAAAAAGGTAGGGAGAGGGATTTATTGAACGTAATGCTCTGTATACATTGAAATCGTTACCTGAAAATCTCTGTGAAAATTGCCTTGACAGTACTATCTGGAACACGTCACCCCTGTAACAGTGTTTTTTGCCTTTTGTAACCATATTCATATACTGATCATCTGTGAGATTTGATATTTCCTTTTCTTCGGCCTGGAATCTGCTGGAAGCGATTATCTTGCCATATAAGAGAGACTCTATTTTATTTATCTGGCTTTCTTCTCCATCCAGCTGGTTTTCAATTATATGAAGCATATTCTTAAAATGGTTTATTGAAATGATATATTTATAAAAGCTGTACCTGACATCAGGAATTTCATATTCTTTTCTGGCCGGGGCTTTAAGTTTAAGGGTTTCAAAATATTGCACTGCATCATATGAAGTATACCCGAATAATCCGTTAACAGGCAATGATTTGCTCTCCTCTGTCTGTTCAAAAGCAGATAAAAAGTCATTAAAACACTTGCTAAAGGAATGAATACTTTTCAAATCCGCCGAAACCTGTGACCCGTCGGGATAGTACTGCACAGCCCTGCCTTTGTCAGCGACAAAGCTTGCCAGGGGATTCAGGCAGATAAAGGAATAACTGTTCTCATTGCCACGGTAATCGGAACTTTCCAGCAAAAGTGAATTCGGATATACATCACGCACCTTCATATATATACTTACAGGAGTAATTGTATCTGCAAGGATTTCCTTTACATTCGATCTTATTTTAAACCTGGTCATAAAAATTATTATTAAGGATTACAAATTAAAAGCGGCCTACCGTGAGAACGATAGGCCGCTTTATATTATCATTATATACAACTAAGTGGTCATACTCACGGTTGACGCGAATTAGAATACCACCACCATATTGTATATATAACTCTATTCACTACTTAAATTTTTTGCAAATATAATAGTTTTAAATTTATTACCAAATTATCAGGCCACCTTCAGCTTTTTCATATTGACTTTTTCCAGCTTTTCCTCAGCATACTTTTGTGTAATAACGATCTTGTTAGTATTTGTTGAAGGCAGTTCAAACATAGCATCAATCATGATATGTTCACATATTGAACGCAGTCCCCTTGCACCCAGTTTGAACTCAATTGCCTTTCTGACGATGTAATCAAGTACTTCCTCTTCAAAGGACAGGTCAATCCCGTCTATTTCAAAAAGCTTAATATATTGTTTGATTATTGCATTTTTTGGCTCTGTTAAAATCCTTCTCAATGCCGCAGTATCTAACGGGTGTAAATAGCTCAATACAGGAAGCCTGCCTATTATTTCAGGTATTAATCCGAAAGACTTCAGATCCTGGGGTGCAATATATTGCAGGAGGTTGTCCTTTTCTATCCGGTCTGCATTTCGGCTTGCATTATATCCGACTATCTTGGTATTCAAACGCTGTCCGATTTTCTTTTCAATGCCATCGAAGGCACCTCCGCAAATGAACAGAATATTCTTTGTATTAACTGGGATCATCTTCTGATCAGGATGTTTTCTCCCTCCCTGGGGAGGGACATTGACTATTGAACCTTCAAGCAGCTTAAGCAGTCCCTGCTGTACCCCTTCTCCCGAAACATCCCTGGTAATTGAAGGATTATCACTCTTTCTGGCAATTTTATCTATCTCATCAATAAATACAATGCCTTTTTCGGCTGCTTCAACATTATAATCGGCTACCTGGAGCAACCGGGTTAGTATACTTTCAATATCTTCACCAACATAACCTGCTTCAGTAAGTATTGTAGCATCAACAATGGTAAAAGGTACATGTAGCATTTTTGCAATGGTCCGTGCCAGCAATGTCTTACCTGTACCTGTTTCTCCGACCAATATAATATTGGATTTTTCTATTTCTACATCTTCAGTTTCTTTCTGGTTCGACTGCATCAGCCGCTTATAATGATTATATACGGCAACAGATATAAATTTTTTGGCCTCTTCCTGTCCGATAACATAAAGATCAAGAAACTTCTTTATTTCAGCAGGTTTTAATAATTTTATTGATTTAACATCGAACTCATTATGCTTTTTGAGCTCTTCCTGGACTATATCATAAGCCTGCTCAATACAACTATCGCATATATGTCCGGATATGCCGGCTATAAGCAGGTTAGTATCCCTTTTTTCCCGTCCGCAGAAAGAACACTTATCCATCACCGTGTTTTATTAATAGTTGTTCTATAAGTAAATGGACTTAAGTATATGAAGCTGCAAAATTAATAATTGTTATCAAATAATCTTGATTATTACCAATTTATATGTAACAATCATGACTTTTTCTTAACACTTCTGACGAGAACGTCGTCAATCATTCCGTATTTCAGGGCTTCTTCAGCTGTCATCCAGTAGTCCCTGTCAGCATCTTTTTCCACCTTCTTAACCGGATTGCCGGAATGTTCCGCAATGATATTATACAGTTCACTACGCAGCTTAAGTATCTCCCTTGCTGTTATTTCTATGTCCGAGGCCGGGCCCTGTGCTCCGCCCATAGGCTGGTGGATCATTACACGGGAGTGCTTTAATGCCGACCTCTTTCCTTTAGTCCCTGCGCAAAGCAAAACTGCACCCATCGACGCCGCCATCCCCGTACATATAGTCGCAACATCGCAATTTACATACTGCATTGTATCATATATACCAAGGCCCGCATGTACTGCCCCTCCGGGCGTATTAAAATAGATCTGTATATCCTTACCGGGATCAGATGAGTCAAGATAAAGCAACTGCGCTTCAATTATGTTTGCCACATAATCATCTATCGGCAATCCCAGAAAGATAATCCTGTCCATCATTAACCTTGAAAACACATCCATCTGTGCTATGTTAAGCTGACGCTCCTCAATTATTGTAGGAGAAATATAGTTATTGTAAATGGATGTGTACCTGTCAAGCTTTAAGCTGCTTATGCCTAAATGCCCTGTTGCATATTTCCTGAAATCTTTGTTTGTTTCCATAATTTTATTTTAAATAACATTATTTGTTTGGTACTTATTTTTCCAGTAATTTGTTAAATTTCTCTAATGATACCAATTTATTTTCAATTTTTACCGTATTTCTAACAAACTCTATTACTTTATCCTCGTATTTCCTTTCATAAAATTGTTTCTTTTCATTGTCTTTTTTCAGCAATTCATTGGCATATTTATTCAAATCTTCCTCCGAAACATTTGTTATACCGTAATATTGAATGAACTGCATTCTTGCGTATTGTTTGACGTATTGAAGTATCTCTTCTTCAGAAACTTTTATATTGCTCTCTTTAATTATTTTATTCTTTATCAGCTGCCATTTAAGATCTTCTTTGAAGTGGTCAAAATCCTTGCTTATTTGTTCCTCCGTATATTTGTCCTTATTAATTGCCAGCAACCATCTCTTGAGAAACTCTTCGGGAAGGTCTTTCTTAAATTTGCCCAGGAAATAATTTCTCACATCCAGCCTGAATTTATATTCAGAGTCCCTGCTTAGGTTTGCCTTGATGTCTTCATCCAGTTTATTTCTGAACTCATCTTCCGATTTTACATTGCCCTTCCCATAAACTCTGTCAAAAAAGTCCTGGTTTACCTCAGCTTTCTCAAACCTGGATATATCCTTTATTGTCAGCCTGAATTCCCCTTTAATAAGCTCTACGGTCTCTTTACTGATCTTGAGCAAAGCTGCCAGATCAACACTATTCGGATATGCCTTCTTTAAATCGATTGTCAGCGTATCATTCTTTATCCTTCCCAGCAGTCCGGTCTTTATTTTATCATCCTTAATCATTTCTATGGAAATTGATACGTCTTCGGCTTTTATTCCATTCTCAACCGGATTGCCGTCATTATCCACCTGATGTAAATCTGCCTTGATTATTGACTTTTCCTCTGACACATCGACATTTTTGAGTGAACCGAGGCGTGACTGATAGTTCTCAATATACCTTGCTCTTATCTGATCATCAGTTCTTATTGTGTAATAAGGAATTTTATCTTTTACCGAAACACTGATATCCAGTTCCGGAGCAAGCCCTATATCGAACACGAAGTTAAACTCCGTCTGGTTGTCCCAGTCTATCCGGCTCTGCTCCTTTTCATTCGGCAACGGCTCTCCCAGGATATTAAGCTTCTCATCAATAAGATATTTTGTAATCGCCTCCGAGAGGATTTTATTTATCTCCTCAACAAGTACGGGCCTCCTGTACATTTTACTTATCAATCCGAACGGGACCTTGCCGGGCCTGAATCCGTCAATTCTGGCCTTTCTTCGGTAATCCCCCAGTACATTATGTACCCTTTCTTCATAATCTTCTTTCTCAATCTTTATCCTGAGAACTGCATTAAGTTCATCCGTATTATCCCTGCTAATATTCATAAAAAAATCAATTTTAATTAACATTCTGTTCTAAAAAACCGCTCTGGCTCCCGGCCACTTACCGGTTATCAGGCGGTTTTCCGAAAAGTGCGGATGAAGGGACTCGAACCCCCACGCCCGAAGGCACTAGATCCTAAGTCTAGCGCGGCTACCAATTACGCCACATCCGCATTATTTCAGGATGCAAAGTTACCACTTTTTCCCGATAAAATGATTCTTTGAACTTAACAATTCCCGTGAACTACCTCAATTCAAAGTTCTTACCCAGGTAAACTCTCCTAACCTGTTCATCCTGTGCCAGTTCTTCAGATGTACCTGATTTTAATATTTCTCCTTCAAAAAGCAAATATGCCCTGTCAGTTATTGAGAGTGTTTCATGTACATTATGGTCAGTAATCAGTATACCGATATTTTTGGTCTTCAGTTTTGCCACTATCTCCTGAATATCTTCAACTGCAATCGGGTCGACACCCGCAAACGGTTCATCCAGGAGAATGAACTTCGGATTTAGTGCAAGGGCCCTGGCAATTTCTGTTCTCCTCCTTTCTCCACCTGACAGCTGAATGCCAAGATTTTTCCTTATCTTGTTAAGTCCGAATTCATTAAGCAGCGATTCGGTTCTTTCTTTCTGCTCTTCTTTTGATAAATGCGTCATCTCAAGTATAGCTCTCATGTTATCCTCAACGGAAAGCCTCCTGAAAACCGAAGCTTCCTGTGACAAATAACCAATGCCTTTTCTTGCTCTTTTATATACGGGTTCATTGGTAATATCTTCATTATCAAGGTATATCTTCCCTTCATTGGGTGGGATAAGTCCGACTATCATATAAAATGATGTTGTCTTACCTGCCCCGTTAGGCCCCAGCAGTCCCACGATCTCTCCCTGTTCAACATCAAAGGACACATATTTAACAACAGTCCGGGATCTGTATCTTTTCACTAAATTTTCAGTACGTAGTTTCATTTTTGTTTTATTTAATCAATTAACCTGACAGCTTCTCTTGCTCCTTTCTGATAATTCTTCGTGATATAGTTATGCTTAGCTCATATAATGCTATTAACGGGAAAGACACCAGAATCTGGCTAAACACGTCAGGAGGAGTTATAATGGCCGCAATGGCAAGGATTACAATTATTGAATGTTTGCGGTACTTCTTAAGGAATTCCGGAGTAACTATACCTACCTTGCTGAGGAAATATATGACAACCGGCAGTTCAAACAAGACTCCGCTTGCCAGGATAATTGTTGCTATAATTGATATATAAGAGGTCAGATTAATTTCATTTATTACCTTATTACTTACATGGTAATTCTCAAGGAAGTTTATTGATAAAGGAGCAATAACATAATATCCGAAAAGCACTCCCATAATAAAAAGCAGAGAGCTATAAAATACAGCTCCCCTGCTGCTGCTTCTCTCATTTTCATACAGGGCCGGATTGACAAACCTCCAGAACTCATAGAATACATATGGAAATGCTACCAGAAGGCCTGCTATCAGTGATATCTTTATATGCGTCATAAACTGGCCGGTCATATGAATATTTTGCAGCTGGTTCGGATTGGCATTTATACATAATCGCTCACTATTCACCAGCTTACCCAGCTTGCACAATAACCTGTTAGTCAGGAATTCCGGTGTTCTCGGTCCGAATATTATTCTGTCAAATACAATATCCTTAAAAATGAATGCCACTATTGCTGCTACAACAACCGCAATAATAGAACGTATGAAATGCCACCTCAATTCCTCAAGATGTTCAAGAAACGTCATCTCACCCTTTTTTTGCTTTGCCATTCAGATATATCATTAAGGAAATTTAACAAAACAGAATATAGTAAAATTGAAAAAAAAATCATAAATTTAATATTACAAATGTATTGATATTTCTTAATTATTAAGATTGAACGGTACTTTTAAGTCTGTTATTATACATATAATTCATAAATAAAACATTTATTCATAATCATCGTATAAAGAATGCAATTCCTCTGAAAAGACAGGATATCATTCCTTATAATAATATAAATTGACTGGAACTAAAAACCACATGAAATAATCAAAGAAATAATTTTAGGTGGATATGAGTGTTGGTACAGAAATTTCATTATCTGAAGTCCTCAAGAAGTATTTTGGATTTACACGCTTTAAGGGAAATCAGGAGCTTATAATAAGAAATGTCCTGGCTGGTAGAGATACATTTGTATTGATGCCCACCGGCGGGGGCAAATCATTATGCTACCAGTTGCCTTCCCTCTTGATGGATGGTACCGCAATTGTCATTTCACCGCTTATTGCGCTGATGAAAAACCAGGTTGATTCAATGCGCAGTTTTAGCGAAGAGTACGGAATAGCCCATTTTTTAAATTCTTCACTGACAAAGCTCCAGATTGAAAAAGTCAAGCAGGATGTACTAAACCAGAAAACCAGGCTGCTTTATGTTGCCCCGGAATCTCTGACCAAAGAGGAAAATATCAACTTCCTAAAGAATGTTAAAATCTCCTTTTATGCAATAGATGAAGCTCATTGCATTTCAGAATGGGGTCATGACTTCCGCCCTGAATACAGAAGAATAAGGCCTATCATTAATAAAATAGGTCCGACCCCGCTAATAGCCCTCACTGCCACTGCTACTCCGAAAGTACAGCACGACATACAAAAAAACCTGGCAATGCTTGATGCCAGCATATTCAAATCATCCTTCAGGAGGCCCAACCTGTATTACGAGATCAGGCCGAAGAAAAATGCAACCAAGGAAATAATAAAGTACATTAAAAACAACCACGGGAAATCAGGGATTATTTACTGCCTGAGCAGAAAAAAAGTGGAAGAACTGACAGAAACCTTAAAGGTAAACGGCATTAAAGCATTGCCATATCATGCAGGCATGGACTCTGTCACGAGAACCGAGAACCAGGATAAGTTCCTTATGGAAGATGCAGACGTAATTGTTGCCACTATAGCCTTTGGTATGGGCATAGATAAGCCTGATGTCCGGTTCGTTATTCACTATGACATCCCAAAAAGCCTTGAGGGCTACTACCAGGAAACAGGACGTGCAGGCAGGGACGGTGGCGAGGGTAGATGTATCGCTTTTTACAGTTACAAGGACATACAGAAACTTGAAAAATTCATGCAGGGTAAGCCGGTTGCTGAACAGGAGATTGGCAAGCAATTGTTGCTGGAAACTGTATCCTACGCCGAATCCTCCCTCTGCAGGGTAAGGCAGCTGCTGAGCTATTTTGGAGAAGAAATGAAAGAGAATTGCAATAACTGCGATAACTGCCTGCATCCCAAACATCAATTTGAAGGACAGGAATATATTGTTAAAGTATTAAATGTCATACTTGCCGTAAAAGAGAAATTTAAGGCAGACCATATTGCAAATATACTTTCAGGCATAAAAAACAGTGCTATCAGATCATATAAGCACCACAAAATTGAGCTCTTTGGAGTTGGCAGCGATAAAGACACCAAATTCTGGGGTGCCGTCATACGGCAGGCAATGGTAGCGCGCCTGGTGGAAAAGGAAATTGAAAATTACGGATTACTGAAGCTTACGGAAAAGGGACATGAATTTCTCAGGAATCCATTACCATTCATGCTATCTGAAGATCATGAATATACAGATACTGATACCGAGGATGATTTTATTACTCTTGCTGCGAAAAGCGGAACCGTTGATGATGAACTGTTAAGTATTCTGAAGGATCTTCGGAAAAAAACATCACACGTTCTTAAACTGCCGCCCTTTGTCATATTTCAGGATCCTTCACTCGAGGATATGGCTATCCAGTATCCGGTCAATATAGAAGAATTACAGAATGTCACAGGCGTGGGGACAGGAAAAGCTAAAAAATACGGCAAAGAATTCGTTGAACTTATAAAAAAATATGTGGAGGAGAAAGAAATTATCCGCCCCCAGGATATGGTCGTAAAATCAGTGGTAAATAAATCCGGACTTAAAGTATATATTATTCAGAGTATTGACAGAAAGATTTCTCTTGAGGATATTGCAGAGGCAAAGAACCTGAATATGAACGACCTGCTGGACGAAATAGAATCTATAGTTAATTCAGGCACAAAGATAAACATCGACTACTACATTGATTATGTGATAGATAAAGAGCATCAGAATGAGATATTTAATTACTTCAAAGAGGTGGCAGAAAGTGAATCGGTGGAGAAAGCCCTTCAGGAACTCGGGGAAGAAGAATTTACCGAGGAAGATATAAGACTGATGCGAATTAAGTTTTTATCGGAAATGGGGAACTAGCATATTTTCTGTTTTTCCATCTATACCCGGAAATATTACCCGCTATACCTGTAATCAATATATATACAGGATAAATAAGCTGACAAATAATCAAGTACTTTAACAGGTTTTTCTTATTGAAAAACTTGAGTATGCTGTTAAGAAGCATAAAATCGACAATGGTCTTACCGGTAAACAGGAAGGGATAAATCAGCCAGTGATGCCCGGCAAACATTAGAACCAGTGATATGCTTACTGACACATTTATGGCAAACACCGCTATGGATGTGTAAATAATATCATAATCCTTGTAGTGTTTGGCTTTTGATGTCCACCTAATTCTTTGCTTTATCAAGTCACGAAAAGTGTTTTGCGCTCTTGTATATACTATAGCATCCCTTGACTTTAGCAGTTTAATATCATTGATATGTTCTTTTTTTGCCTTAAGCATAAACAATGTATCATCTCCTGATATATAAGCATCGCTCAAAGGATCTTTATATTTATTATATAGTGCTTTTTCATAAATAAGATTTGCACCGTTGCAGTAAATAGGGCGCGATATACCTGCCGCCCCTGCCCCGGCCCCGATAAGACTTAAAAATTCAAGCTGCTGGAATACCTTGAAGAAAGAAGCTTCCGGCAACAGATCCACTAATCCGATAATCATTTTAGGTCTGTTACTATGTATATAAAACGAGGTGACTGTATAAATCCAGTTCCTGCCAGTCCTGCAGTCAGCATCAGTAGTGATAATAAGATCTCCAGTCGAATTTTCTATTCCTGATTTAATAGCTGCCTTTTTACCTAAAATATTATCCGGCAATTGTATAAGTTTAAAATTACTCTTATCTCTGCAATAGTCTTTGACTATACGTGCAGTTGAATCTTCGGAATGATCATCTATTAAAAGAACTTCAAATAACTCAACAGAATAGTCCTGGTTTGCCAAATCATTTAATAAATCAAGGATGTTATCTTCCTCATTTCTAAAGGGAACAATAATGCTAACATTTACATTGATTGAATATTTCGGTGGTAAAAATTCAACTGTCTTCCTCCACCCTGCCAGATAGCGAAATACCCTGAAGGAATATAGAAGTAATATTATCAGGGATATTATCCAGAGTATGTACATATAAGAATATTAAAGGTAACCGGAAGTCAGTTTTAGCCTTTTGCCGTTAGCCACCTGTCTATTTTGGAATAAAGCTCATTAATATTAACGGGCTTGGTTACAAAATCATCACAACCGGCATTCAGGCACTTTTGCCTTTCTTCAGTTATGGCATTTGCTGTCTGCGCTATAATCGGAATTCGTTTATTGAATTTCTTTATTTCTTCAGTAGCTTCCAGTCCGTTCATTTCAGGCATTTGAATATCCATTAATACAAGGTCAATTTTTTTGTTTTTCATGCACAGCTCAACAGCCTGGCGCCCATCAACAGCATGAAGTATTTCAGCTTTGGTTTGCTTTAAAAATCCTTCCAGGAACTTGTAGCTGAACTTATCATCTTCAGCAATAAGAAATAACCTGCCTTCCCATTTATAGTCTGTTCTCTTCTTTTCCTTGTGCACTTCTTCAACTACCTTTTTGGTTGCAACATATGGAATTGAAAAATAAAATGTTGAACCCTTCCCCACTTCAGATTCTGCCCACATTCTTCCACCCAGAAGATCAACCAGTCCCCGGGATATTGCCAGTCCCAATCCTGAACCCCCGTATTTGCGTGTTGGCGAACTATCGGCCTGCATGAATCTTTCAAAAATCACCTTTAGCTTCCTGGGCGGGATCCCTATTCCCGTATCCTTGACATAAAACATCAACTTGTTCTTACTGGCAACCTTATATCCAAATTCAATATATCCGTCATTAGTGAATTTAAAAGCGTTACTAATAAGATTGGTTAATATCTGCCTTATGCGGTTCGGGTCAGATTTTATATAACAATTGTCATTATCAAATGCTTTTTTTAATACCAGCCTCACATTGGATTTTTCCTTTTTAAGGCTTTCTGACAGGAATGATGAATGCACCTGCATTAATAGTGAATTTAGAGAAAAGTCACCATGCACAACCTTTATCTGGCCTGCTTCAATCTTGGCAAAATCAATTATATCATCAATAAGGCTTATCAGCATCTTACCGTTATTATTGATAATGTCGAGATACTTCTTTCTGTCCACCATGCTTAGGTTGTCATCATTCAGCATTTCTGCAAAACCAAGTATACCATTCATAGGTGTCCTTATCTCATGTGACATATTTGCCAGAAAAGCTGTCTTGAGTTTATCTGATTCTTCTGCTTTTTCCTTGGCCATAACAAGTTCATATTCCAGCTGGCTTCTGTGCAATGCTACGGATACCTGGTGAACAAACGTTTCAATAATATGCTTAAATTTAATAATGCTCTTGTTCAGTGTTAGAATGGTAATATTTCCCAATAGCTTGTTATGCCTGGCCAGTGTTATATTATATATCTTATGCAGTTTTAAAGCCTCTTTGATAGCCTCCAGCTTTTCAATGTTATCATTACTCATATTCTTAAACAGGATTTCATCTTTAAGGGTAATAACCGTGCCGGCATTATTGATATTTGCTATATCCTTACTTATCGAGAATACCATACCTTCAGGATTCCTTCCCAGAACATCAGCTATTCTTTGTTTGTTGTCCCTTAATCCCGATAGGTATTCAATGCAAAATTTCTCGTCCTTTTCCATGTATGATGTTACAACAACTACAGCATTTTCAAGGAAATTACAAAGCTTTTCGGAAATATATTTGTAAATATCGTCTTTTGAAGAGATCCCTAAAAGGTCAAGAGCCGAATTACTCAGAAATATCAAATTATCATGGTATACCCTCTCCTTCAATTCCCCCATCTTTCTTTCTGATATATCCCTTGAATTGATTATTATCCCGTTTATTGAAGGATTGTCAAGCTGATTGGAAAAAATACTCTCTACATAAATCCACTTTTTATTTTTATGAAGACACCGGTACTCTCTTTTTATTTGCTTGCGCGGACTCTTAAGTACTTCATTGAAAAATTCCCTGAAATATTCGGTATCGTCAGGGTGGACAATATCGAAAATAGGCTTGTTTATCAGCTCTTTTATTGAAAAATCAAAAATTCTATTTCTTAATGCACTTTCGAAGATAATCTTGCCTTTTTTGTCAAGTATGGATATGGCATCGGAAGAATTTTGAAGTAACGCGCGGAAGTGCTCCTCATTCTTCTTTATTGTCCCCTCCATTTTTTTACGGCTAGTGATATCCCATGATATGCCTGTTATACCTATCAGTTTACCCTGCTCATCAAAAATCGGCGTTTTAAATGTTTCAATCCACTGCTTTCCTTTTCGTGTGCTTTTAACCTCTTCAACCAGCTCCCTTTTGCTGCTTTGCATAACCTGAAGGTCACTATTGAGGTACTTATCTGCCAGCTTTTTGGGATACAGATCATAATCGGTTTTTCCAATTATCTCTGATGCATTTAAATTATGATACAATGCATAAGATTCATTAACCGATATGTATCTGCCTTCATTATCTTTCAGCCATGCCATATAAGGAATATTGTCTATTAATATCCTCAATTGGTTTCTGTCCTGCAGCAACGATTCTTCCGTTTTCTTTCTCCCGGATATATCTTCAACTGTACCTGCAATATATAATGGCTTATCCTGTTCATCACAGATAAGTTTCAGGTTCAGGCTTACAGGAAATACTGAATTGTCTTTCTTTCTGAAAAGTGTCTCATAACTTTCAATATTACTGTTTTTAATCAGTTGCCTGATCAGAATTTCTCTTTCACCTGAGTTAGCATATATCTGTGACGATATATCTTTTACAGAATTAATGGTGTCATCAGGATTATCATATCCCAGCATGCCTGAAAAAGCATTATTAATTTCAATATACTGTCCTTCAATTGTTGCCTGAAACATACCCAGGGGCGAGTTATCAATTAAGAACCTGTATTTCTCAATATCAGTCAAATACAATGCCTTCTCCCTTTCCAGTTTCTTTATTTCCTTTTCAATATCCTGATATTTATTTTTATTAGCCATTAGATAGGACCAGTATGTAAATCATAAGTAAATATAGTTATTTCTTAAAACAATTTTATCTAAATATTGTGCATCCTATGCAACTGATAATTTATTAACTAACTATATTATAGTGATTTATATAAACGTATAAATAATTAAAAAGTTACTCCCCTTTTTGATAGGAAAAGACAGCCTTTTCTGTGACAGAAATTCTGAAGTTAAGTTATGTAAAGCAGATAAACAGGCTCATTATCTGCATGTTTTTCACTGATAATAGTATAATAAGGCTTTTAAAGACTGTTCTATTTGCTTTTTCTCCGGTTTATTTCGTCTCTTATCAGAGAAGCCCTTTCATAATTCTCTTCTTTTATTGCCTCATCCAGAAGCGTTTTTAACTCCTGTGAACTTATCTTACTTAGCTCCTCATTTGGTATATCATCCTCTACTTTCATTTTCTTGGCTCTAGGCTCTGATTTAGATCGTGGCTGTGCTTCTTTTTCAAAATCAAGAATAATCCCCGATTTACGCATTATTTCTTCGGTTGTATAAATCGGACATTTAAAACGTAAGGCCAGTGCTATTGCGTCTGATGTTCTGGCATCAATCTCAATTATTTGTCGCCCGTTGTCACAAGTTAGCTTTGAATAAAATACACCTTCTTCAAGTTTATATACTGTAACCTCTAATAAATTGATTTTAAACGTTCTGGCAAAATTAAGAAACAGATCATGTGTTAATGGCCTTGGTGGTTTTAATCCTTCCAGCTGAATGGCAATAGCCTGGGCTTCAAAACCACCAACAATAATAGGAATTCTCCTTTTCCCGTTTTCCTCTGCCAATACCAAAGCATATGCACCGGTTTGAGTCTGACTGTAAGATATCCCCAGTACATTTAGTTTAATCTTGCTCATTCGTTACACAGGTTCTGATAATATTTATCTATTTCTTTAAATTATCTACAAATATAATTAAATACTTATTTATTTGCAGATTAGCTTCAATATAATATGGCATAAGCGTAGCCCGGCATGCAATAACAACATGGCATGTCTTGCACAATGCTGGAATTATCAGCGATTTATAAAATAAATAATCGCATTTGTTTGCAGTTCACCTAAACTTTTATAATTTTGCACACCCAAGTTATAACCCTCTTGATATATTATATAAATGTATGCGATAGTTGATATAGGCGGACAGCAATTTAAAGTTGAAAAAGAAGATAAAGTCTGCATAAACAGAATAAAAGGAGAAGTAGGATCCAAGGTCGACCTTGATAAAGTTCTATTTATTTATAATGAAGGAAATGTAAAGATCGGTACTCCATACTTAAAAGATGCCGTTATAACAGGTAAAATATTATCACACTTTAAAGATAAAAAAATAAGGGTATTTAAAAAGAAAAGAAGAAAAGGTTATAAGGTCTTAAACGGGCACAGGCAATTTCTGACTGAGATACTTATTGAAGATATTTCTGAAAAAAGAACCTCCAGGGAGGCAAAGGCTGAAACGCAACCATCAGAAAAGCAGGTGAAAGCAAAATCAGCAGCTCCAAAGAAGGAAGCTGCCGTAAAAAAAGAA
>CAZHQW010000012.1:0-22143 GCA_964534745.1 uncultured Bacteroidales bacterium | reverse complement strand
CAGGTGAAAGCAAAATCAGCAGCTCCAAAGAAGGAAGCTGCCGTAAAAAAAGAAAAAACGGCCAGGCCTGCGGCAAAGAAAGGCGGTGCGCCTAAAGCTGAAGCAGAGAAAAAAGAAAAGACAAAAACCGCTACTGCAAAAAAGAAGTCGGCTCCGGCAAAAAAGACAGGAGGCGGTAAGCAGTCAAAATCCACAAATGCAAAAAAATAACTAATTATAAATCAATAGAAAATGGCTCATAAAAAAGGTGCGGGTAGTTCACGAAACGGAAGAGAATCGGAAAGTAAACGATTGGGCATCAAACTTTTTGGCGGTCAATTTGCCAAAGCTGGCAATATTATAGTGCGTCAGAGAGGAACAAAGCATCTTCCGGGCAATAATGTAGGAATAGGAAAAGATCACACATTATTTGCCCTTATTGATGGTACAGTTGAGTTTAAGAAAAAGAAAGACAATAAATCTTTCGTATCGATAGTACCTGGAACAAATTAAATATTATAGTAAATATCAGAGATCTCCTGTTTATTTCTTTTATATTCGCAAATAAACAGGAGATTTTTTATTTAATAATGTAGTAAAATTTTTCTTCAGGGATAATTATGCTGACTGTTAATCATATCAGGGAAAACAGGGAAGAGACAATTAAGAGGCTCCGAATAAGGGGATTTACTGCCGTAAATTTTATTGATAACGTAATTGAAGCTGATGATCGCAGAAGGGCCATTCAGAAAAACCAGGATTCGAAACAAGCTGAACTAAATGCCCTTTCAAAAGAAATAGGAATATTAATCAGAAATAAAAATGAAAAACAGGCCCAGCTAATACGAGAAAAGACATTAAAATTAAAGGAAGAGATAAAGGAATTAAACCTGGAATTTACAAACGCCCAGTCTGAGCTTAAAGATCTGCTTAAACAAATACCAAATATACCGCATAAATCAGTACAGGCCGGGAGCGGACCAGAAAACAATGAGATTATTCGCTCAGGAGGTAATATACCCATATTCAAAATCAAAGCTCTGGCACATTGGGATCTGGCAAAAAAGTATGATTTAATTGATTTCGAACTGGGAAATAAGATAACAGGTGCCGGCTTCCCTGTTTACAAGGGGAAAGGAGCAAAGCTGCAAAGAGCATTAATCAGCTTCTTCCTCGATGAAAACCAGAAGGCAGGTTATCTTGAATACCTGCCGCCTCTGATGGTTAATGAAGCATCGGGATTCGGGACCGGACAGTTACCTGATAAGGAAGGACTGATGTATCATGTCCCTTCGGATAACTTTTATCTTATACCTACGGCTGAAGTTCCTGTTACAAATTTATATCGCGACATGATACTGGATTCTGAAGACTTACCTGTTAAGAATACTTCCTATACCCCTTGTTTCAGGCGTGAGGCGGGCTCTTACGGTAAAGATGTAAGGGGATTAAACCGTGTTCACCAGTTTGACAAAGTAGAGATAGTCCAGATACAGCACGCTGATAGATCTTATGAGACGCTGGAGGAGATGGTTAATCACGTTGAAACACTTGTTAAAAAGCTGGAACTCCCATACCGCATTGTACGGCTATGCGGGGGAGATATGGGATTCTCTTCCGCTCTGACCTATGATTTCGAAGTCTTTGCCGCCGCGCAGGAAAAGTGGCTTGAAGTGAGTTCTGTATCCAACTTTGAATCTTATCAGGCAAACCGGCTTAAACTTAGAATAAGGGAACCCGGTTCGAAACGGACAATTCTTGCACATACACTTAATGGCAGTGCCCTGGCACTTCCAAGAATTGTTGCAGCACTTCTGGAAAACAATCAAACTGAAAAAGGAATCAGGATTCCTGAAATACTAAAAGACTATACCGGATTTGACTTAATGCCGTGATCTATTCATATACCACATCGGCCATCTGCACAATCTGAGGATCAAACCTGAGACCGTACTTTAAAGCATTACTTTTTTTAAATTCAAATTGTATTGTCCCATCCCTTATAACGAAGTTTATGGCCGCCCCTTCATTGATAAGTCCCTCTTTCTCTGTGACAATAAGGGTTGATCTGTTCTGCACCATTTCAAGTATTTGCGGTAAAAACCTGCTGTGCCAGTGACCTACAAATAATATATGACATTTCCCTATTACCGATGCATCTGTATAATGCCTGATAACAATATTCTGTTCCCCAACTTTCTTTGTGGCGGTGAGTTCTTTTAATTTTGCAAATACCGATTCATGCCCAATAATATCAATTACAAAATCACCTGATTTGTATTCATCAGGCCATGCAAAGTGCTTTGTGAAGTTATAAAGAAACAGACTTATGTACTTTTCTTCCTGGGCTTTAAGGTTACCTGCCATAAATAGCATAAATAACAAGGCCCAGAAAATTGTATTCCTGTTCATCCTTCTTAATTTTCGATTGAGAACTTCAGTTTGCTAACCTGCCTGTTATTTAGCTCATCGTATGCAATAATATCAATGTAATAATTGCCGGGTTTAAAGTTCTTAATCGGTAATTCCGTTTTTACGGGATTATTATTAATAGTATACTCAAGCTTTTTACCGCCTGAGGCATAATCAGTTGAACCCAGATAAATGATTGCATTTGACGGATATACCACATATTCCTCATCCCTGATTATCTTGGAACCAATGGGCGGTACGCTGAACTGATAATGAATTATAGGAGGTGTCTGATCAACAAAGACTCCCTTTGTCTTTTTTTTTGCTTCATTATTTACGTTATCCATGCCATAAAATGTGATATTATGAAATCCTTCCTCACTTAATTGAATAGAGGAAGAATATTCATTGAACTCACTGTTGTCAATCTTAAAAAAAATCTTGTTTATTCCCGATTCATTATCAGAATATTCTATCTGGATTTTTGTGTCTTTTGTAATATACAGTGTGTCGCGGTTAAAAAAAAACAACCCCGAGAAGCCAATGTCTGTTTCCGGTGCCCTGGCATCGACATATACCTTGCGGGTAGCAAGTTCTGCCCAGTTACCTACATAATCAATTGCAGTATAATAAATAGTGTTCAGTCCGGGATTAACTATACTGACAGGTTTATTATATTCATTTAAAATAAGTGATGTGTTAATGCCATACTTAATTTTATCAACCCCTGATTTGTCATCCTTGGCAGAAAGATTAATCTCTGTGGCAGGTGATATAAAAAGATAATTTCCCTGGTATTTAGCCCCCTCGACAGCTAACGTAACCTCAGGCGGACTGTTGTCCACGTAAAACTCAAAAACAATGTCATCTTTATCTCCATTTTCACCAGCACCGGCTTTTGGAGACATGCCTCCGATTACTTTTTTCTTTTCCTCGTTCCCTAAATTATCGATGGAATAATAAGTAATGGTTCCCGCTTCAGAACCAAGTATCTTAACAGGTATAGGCGTACTGTATTTCAAAAAGCTACCGTTGTTTATCTGATAGTAGGTAGCCTTTACACCTGACAACATATCTTTGCTCTTTAAAATAATACTCGCATCGGGTGATATATAAAAGTTGTTTATTATTCCGTCAATTTCATAATCGGTCTGAGGATGGGTCATATCTATAATACATGACTCGGTTTTTACTTCTTCAACATTGCCAACATTATCTACTGAATAATACTTAAGAACATATTCCCCCTCATTATTTAATGAAATACTGCCTGAATATGGCTTGAAAGCTTCATTGTTAATTGAATAATATATTTTGTCCACTCCCGATAATGCATCAATTGATGTAATAATAATTTCTATGCCCTTCCCAAAATATTTTTTGCCATCCCTCATATATATACTAGCCCCATCAAATTTCACTTTGGAGTGAGGGGGATAACTATCTGCATAGACCTCAAATATGATGTCCTGCAAAGGATATACTACAGTCTTGGTAACGGTGTCAACTCTCCATGGAGAACGTATTGTATTATAACCTTCTGTATCAAAATACATGGGATTTGAATATCTGGCCGTCACTTCGCTCTTTAAAAGATAGCTTTCGGCATCCTCATCCGGAGAGGTTGATATTCGCAGATATACAGGTAATGATTTTTGTATATATACTCTTCCTGTTGGTGATATATATACCTTTTTGACATGCTGTAAATGCTCCTGGGCTGAAAGTGCAACAATCAGCATAAAACATGAAATAAGGAGCAAAAACAGTATTTTAACTGTTTTATTCATGCTAATCGATTTAAGTTTCATTTATGTTAATGTTTTATAATAATACTAAATACTAATTGTATTTAAAGACCGGACTTTAGCCAATAACTGAAGTTAAGTTAATAAAAATAAATAACAAAATCTGATATTTATAATTTTTGGTATATTACGCAATTTTGTTATAAAATTAATTTAAAATGATAATAATTCACTGTGATTATTAACAAATAATTTATGAGTGAAGCTGATAATAATCGAAGATCCTATTATTATGCCCTGTTTACAGTTATTTTATGGTCTACAGTAGCAACGGCCTTTAAAATAGCTTTAAATGATTTAGATATCCTGCATCTACTGCTAATTGCCAATTTAACTGCTATAATATCTACCCTTGCTATCCTTGTTATTAGCGGCAAATTCCTCAATATATTTAATCACAGCATCATGTATCACAGCCGTTCACTTTTTCTTGGATTTCTGAATCCCTATGTTTATTATCTGGTGTTATTCAAAGCATATTCATTGCTCCCCGCCCAGATTGCACAGCCCTTAAACTTTACCTGGCCTGTTGTATTAACTGTCTTGTCAGTTTTCCTGATGGGACAAAGAGTATCGGCCAGGAACATCGCAGGAATAATGATTAGCTTTGCAGGCGTTATATTTATTTCTTCACAGGGTAACCTGACAATCATTAAGATTAATAATCCCTCAGGCATACTTCTGGCACTGATATCAGCATTTATATGGTCATTCTACTGGATTTTCAGCGTTAAAGATAAAAGGGATGAAGAGGTTAAAATTTTCCTCAACTTCCTGTGTTCAGGAATTTATATCATAATTACATGCATTGTATTGTCAGATTTTAATCTTATGCTGACAAAAGGATTTTATGCTGCAATTTATGCAGGACTTTTTGAGATGGGTATTACATTTATAATATGGATTAAGGCATTGCAGCTGTCAAAGTCAACTGCCAAAACAGCAAATCTTATTTACATAACTCCTTTTTTATCACTTGTATTTATTCACTTTGTCCTAAAGGAAGAAATATTTATTACATCCATTATTGGATTAATTTTAATAGTTTTGGGAATAATAATTCAGCGATTTAGGCAGTTATATTAGTTAATGATTATAATGATAAGGAGCCGTGATATTATGGGACCCAGTAAAATATACCGTAGCATAATAAAAATCTTATTAGTGCCTGCAGTTATAATTATTTTCTCCCAGGCATGTACAAAGGATGATTTTAATGAAATCGACCTGGTAAACAGGGAAATTTATAAACTGATGAAGAGTTTATATCTGTGGTATGAATATCTGCCTGATGTTGATCCGGGCAATTTTGATGATCCCTACGAATTTATGGATTATTTGAGGTATAAACCACTGGACCGGTGGAGTTCGGTAATGGATAAAGAAGAATTTAACCAGTACTTTGAAGAAGGGGAAATGATTGGCCACGGGATGCTTCTGGGAGAAGACAGCACCGGCAGGATTAGGATCTGTTTTGTTTACAGGTCCACTCAGGCTTTTGAAGAAGGGGTAAGGAGAAGCTGGATCGTCGAAGCAATAAATGATGTTGCAGTTACCCGTGATAATTATAGCGAACTTATAGGTCCTAAGGAAGCAGGCATAAGAAATAAATTCTCTTTCATAAATGCTAAGGGAGAACCGGTGACTCTTAACCTTACAAAGGAGATACTTGACATAACACCGGTATTGCATCAGGAGATATTAAGTGTTAATAATAAGCTTATCGGTTACATGGTGTTTCAGGACTTTATTGATGCGGCATTGCCGGAAATCGAAGATGCCTTTACAGAATTTATGAACAGCAATATAGATGAGCTGATTATAGATCTCAGGTACAATGGAGGTGGCAGCCTGTCGGTAGCTGAATATATTGCAGGCTGGATAGCAGGAACTACCAATTCTGATAAGGCATTTATAAAGCTGCTTTATAATAATAAGCATCCTGAACTGGATACAATAGTTAATGTCCCCTATAAGGAAAATGGATTTGACCTGGAAAGAATCTTTTTTATCGGCACAAATTCAACTGCTTCTGCAAGTGAATTGCTGATTAACGGACTGGATCCCCTGATGGACGTTTCCCTGATAGGTGATAATACATATGGTAAGCCTGTGGGCATGCTGGCACTGCCTTTTATTAATTATGATTATGTTGTCCTGCCCGTATGCTTCAGATTTACAAATGCCAACGATGAAGGTGATTTTTATGACGGTCTTGTTCCTGACTCATACGCAGATGACGATTTAACAAAAGACTTCGGCGATCCCGAAGAAAAATGTCTTGAGGCAACCCTGAATTATATTGAAACGGGAACTCCTTCTGTCTTCCATCTCAAAACAACGGGAAGAACCTACATACTGCTTGACAGGAGTCCGCTTAACCAGTTTCTTAAAGCATACTGATCTAATACCCGTGAATTGGAAAACGAAAGAATAATATTAGGAATAGACCCCGGAACCAATATAATGGGCTACGGGATAATTAAAATCGTCAGATCCCGGCCTTTGCCTGTTAATCTGGACATTATTGAATTAAAAAAATTCAAAGATCACTATGTCAGACTTAAAGTATTATTTGAAAGAACTATACAGCTAATCGATCATTATTGCCCTGACGAACTTGCTATAGAAGCTCCCTTTTACGGTAAAAATGTTCAGTCGATGTTACTGCTGGGAAGGGCTCAGGGTATTGCAATTTCAGCGGCACTGAGCAGGGAAATTCCCGTATTCGAATATTCGCCCCGAAAAATTAAGCTTTCAATAACAGGTCATGGCAATGCGTCAAAGGAACAGGTTGCATCGATGTTACAGAGCATACTAAAAATAGACAGGATCCCAAAAAATCTTGATGCCACTGACGGACTGGCAGTAGCTCTGTGCCACTACTATCAGAATAAGTTATCAGACCAGCCGGCCTCATACAAAAGCTGGAACGAATTTATCAGGAAGAATCCGGGAAGGCTAAAACAGGAATAATAAAAACTAAATTACAGGGCGTCTTTAATCCTGCGGGCTATCTCATTGAATTCGGCATCACTTAATTTAAGCTTGGGTTTTGAAAAATCAATATCGTACAAGCTGTTTATGGGTATAAGGTGGATATGTGCATGGGGCACTTCCAGTCCGAGCACTGCTATCCCAACCCTCTTACAATCAATGACTTTATCAATTGCTCTAGCTACCTTTTTTGAAAATACACCGATGCCTGCCATCAGCCTGTCGTCCAAATCAAAGAGGTTGTCTATTTCCACCTTTGGTACAACAAGAGTATGCCCCCTGGCAATAGGATTAACATCCAGAAAAGCTATAAAATCCTCGTCTTCAGCTATCCTGTAACATGGAATTTCTCCTTTAATTATTCTTGTAAAAATACTGGCCATTTATATAGCAGGTTAATAACTTAAATACCTATCTTGAGATCTCAATTATTTCATAAGGAATAACTCCCGAAGGAACATTTATCTCAACAATGTCACCGACTTTCTTTCCTATTAGTCCTTTGGCTATAGGTGTATTGAAGGATATTTTGTTTTTTTTCAGGTTAGCTTCACTTTCAGATACTATGGTATATTCCATTATCTTATTATTAAGCTTATTCTTAATCTTCACTTTATTAAGTATCTGTATTTTTGAAGTGTCTATTTTTGACTCATCAATAATCCTGGTATTTACCAGCATATCCTGAAGTTTGGATATTTTCATTTCAAGCATTCCCTGGGCTTCTTTGGCAGCAATATATTCCGCATTTTCTGCCAGATCACCCTTATCCCGTGCTTCGGCAATAAGTTTTGACATAGCCGGGCGTTCAACATTCATTAGATAATCCAATTCTTCTTTCAGCTTCTTTAATCCTTCTTCGGTAACATATGAGAAGTTTGCCATACTAGAGACCCTGTTTAATTGAAATTATTAAAAAAACAAAAAAGAATCCCGAAAACTCAGAACTCTTTAACTGACACAAAATTAATGAAAAATATTTAACTTAAAAAATTGAGCGGTCAGTATAAATTTAAAAAAAATAAAATTTGTACATAGTGCTACCAGTTTTCTCCCCTCTTGAGAATTTCCGAATAAATAATTGCTTTCTTTAAATCAAATTCCTCCTTCTCTTCCGGAGGTTTGGGATGATCCTTTGTCAGGTCCTCATCTTCCAGTAAATTGGGAGATTCCTCTCCATATTCAACCTCTGCAAATACATCGGGCGATTCATAATGAATATCATCCGAAATAAAAGTCTCTTTTGTCTCTTCAAAAACTGCTTCACCCTCATCATGGTTTTTGCTTTCAGCCTTCTCTTCAGCTGTCATTTCCTGGACTTCGCTTTCCTCTTCTGCAGTCACATATTCCTGTTCCGGCACAGCCGGCTTTTCTTCAAAAAAACCTGCAAAAGGATCATACTCTGTCTCATAGCTTTCAGTCACTTCCGTATTTACAGGGGCAGTGGGGACAGGAGGGGGTTTTATAGCTTTCCGCCTGTTTTTCTGCCTGTATACACTGGCCAGTATTCCAATTACAGCAAGTAGCAAATATATTATTATGCCGACAAAATCTTCCATAATTTATTTCTTACTTTTTCTTTTCTTAATGAATTTAATAATGAATATATCTTTATGACTCCTGTTAAACCTGCGTGCCCTGTTGTCCGCTTCCTTCATCATCTTCTGTGTTGCCTCGTGCTGCATCTTTCTTTTTCTTTTAATTACTTCCTTGCGCGCCTTCTGGTAAAACTTTCTTTGTAATTGCTCGATTTTTTCAGCATCTTTTTGAGCCATTTTAACCTTTCGGGATTGTGCCTGCAAACCAAGAATTGTTAATTTTGCAATTACCAGTAATAATATGACACGTTTAACGTTCACATAAATTTAACTTAAATCAGGGAATCATTGAAATTTTTCATTACATATTCAAAGTTAAAAAAAATTTTTCTAATAGTACTTCTAAATCTGCTGCCTGTTAGTTGCGAAAAGGAAAGCTGTGATGTTATTCCTGATACATATATTAATCTTTCATTGAATATGATACTTTTCAACCTTGCTCCGACACAATCAATGGTAATTAATAATACTGTTGCCGGTGTAAGTTCACTAGGTTATGATAATAATGGAATAATAATATATTGTAATAGTAATGATGAATATTTTGCATATGACAGAACATGTGCCTATGATATAGATGAGAGTGTCCCTGTTGATATCCCCGGCAATTTTATGTATGCGGTATGTCCTGTTTGCAGCTCCAAATATCTGTTATGGTATTCCGGATTTCCCTCAGATGAAAGCGTTTCCAAGTGTCCGCTCAAGCAATATAAAACTGCATTTAATCCTAATACCGATATTCTCTATATTTATAATTAGAATTAATCTGCAGTAGTAGCAGAAAAAGTTATTTTTCTGATTAATTCAACGGATAATCAATACCTGTAATGATCAGATTTATAGGGCCCTTCAATAGGAACCCCGATATAATCGGCCTGCTCCTTCGTTAATTTTGTGAGCTTGACGCCAAGTTGCCCGAGATGCAGCTTCGCTACTTCCTCGTCAAGCTTCTTTGGCAGCCTGTATACACCAACAGCATAATCATTCTGCCAAAGGTCAATCTGTGCAAGGACCTGATTGGAAAAAGAATTACTCATCACAAATGAAGGGTGCCCGGTGGCACATCCCAGGTTTACGAGTCTTCCTTCGGCGAGAAGGAAAACCGAATGTCCGTCAGGGAAACTATATTTATCTACCTGTGGTTTTATATTTATCTTTTTTATTCCTGAAAATTCATTCAGCTTGTCTACCTGTATTTCATTATCAAAATGTCCTATATTGCAGATTATTGCCTGGTCTTTCATTTGGCTTATATGGTGGACAGTGATTACATCTTTGTTTCCTGTTGCGGTAACAAAAATATTTCCCTCCTTGACGCCATCTTCCATTGTTGTCACTTTAAATCCCTCCATTGCAGCCTGCAAAGCACATATAGGATCAATTTCAGTGACCAGCACCCTCGCTCCATAAGCCCGCATTGACCTTGCACATCCCTTTCCGACATCCCCATAACCCAATACCACAACTATCTTGCCTGCAATCATAACATCGGTAGCTCTTTTTATGCCGTCAGCAAGAGATTCCCTGCACCCGTACAAATTATCGAACTTAGACTTTGTAACCGAATCATTAACATTTATGGCAGGCACCAGGAGTTCTCCCCTTTCCTGCATCTGGTATAATCTGTGAACACCGGTAGTCGTCTCTTCAGACACGCCTTTCCAGTCCTGTGCTATACGGTGCCATTTCCCGGGATCTTCCTTAAGGGTTTTTCTCAGCTGGTTAAGTATTACCTTTTCTTCATTGTTTGATGGGTTTACTTCTAACAGCGACGGATTATTTTCAGCCTGGTACCCTTTATGTATAAGTAGAGTTGCATCTCCGCCGTCGTCAACAACAAGGTTTGGCCCTTTGCCCCCCGGAAAGGTAAGTGCCTTATCGGTGCACCACCAGTATTCTTCAAGTGTTTCTCCCTTCCATGCAAATACCGGTATACCTGCCTTTGCTATGGCTGCTGCAGCATGGTCCTGGGTGGAAAAAATATTGCAGCTTGCCCACCTCACCTGTGCACCAAGTTCAACAAGGGTTTCTATCAATACAGCGGTCTGAATTGTCATATGCAGTGAACCTGATATCCTGGCCCCTGCCAGCGGCTTAAGCCCTTTATATTTCCCCCTTATTGCCATAAGTCCGGGCATTTCTTTTTCAGCTATTTCTATCTCTTTACGCCCGAAATCAGCAAGTTCAATATCTCTTACCTTGTATTGTGTTTCTGTTAATGTCCCTTCTTTCATATTATATTATTTAAAATGAGAATACAAAATTAACTTAAAAAGTTGTGAATTAAATGTTTTTTTACCAAACAGGTGTTTATTTTGATAAAATACTCAATATATTATGCTTATCGGAATTTATCTGGCTTATCAATTCTTCTTCATTCTTAAATTTTATTTCGTTTCTTATCCTTGCAATAAAATCGACGCAGATTCCCTTACTGTAAATTTCACCCTGAAAATCCAGTAAATGGACTTCCACTTTTTTATTATAATAATTTGTTTTAATAGTCGGACTGGTTCCAATATATAACATTCCTTTATATTCCAATTTATCCAGCCTTGCTTTCACTGCATATACTCCATTTTTTGGCAGCAATTTATGTGAATCGTCCAGCCCAATGTTGGCAGTCGGGAATCCCAGTCTTCTCCCAATCTTTTCCCCTGCCTTTATCCTGCCGTTAATAAAATAGTTATATCCCAGAAATTTATTTGCTGATTCAATATTCCCGTTCTCGAGTTTCTTACGTATAACGGATGAGCTTACTATTGATTTTTGAATAATCACAGGGCTTACCTGTTCAACAGTAAACCCGTATTCGTTTGAAATGTTTTTTAAGTATTTAAAGCTGCCTTTCCTGTCCTTCCCAAAATGATGGTTATGCCCTATAACCATATGTTTTACCTTTATTTTATCAATCAGATAATACCTGGCAAACTCACGGAAAGTCATTTGTGAAAACTTCCTTGTAAACGGAAGGACTATCAAATTGGCTATCCCCGATTTTTCAAGCAGAAACTCCTTTTCCTTTTTGGTAGTGAGCAGCAGTGAGTTGCTTTTCCCCTGTCCGAGAATTTCCCTTGGATGAGGCCACAATGTAACAAGGACAGAATCTCCGTCATAATGCACTGCCAGCTCCTTCAGACGGTCAATAATTTTCATGTGTCCGACATGTACACCATCAAAGATACCTATTGACACAACCGGATTCCTTGCATAAAAATTCTCAATATCAGTAAAAATCTTCAAATTGAATCTGATAATTGCTTTTGAAGGTGCAAAATTATAAATAATTAAATACTTTAGTTTCTTATCTTTAACAAAAATATATTGACCTGATCTATGAACAAAAACCTGCTGGCTGTTATTAAAAATGATCCGTGGCTTGAACCATACAAAGATAAAATATGGTTCAGGCATCAGAGAGTACTGGAAAAGGAAAAGGAGCTTATAAGCGGGATCAACGATTTATCGGAGTTTGCATGCGGACATTTATATTATGGCTTACATAAGGAAGACAATAGCTGGGTATTCAGGGAATCAGCACCAAATGCCTCAAAAATATTTATTGTCGGTGAATTCAATAACTGGAAGGAACTGCCTGAATATGAACTTAAAAAGACGACAGGTGAAAACTGGGAGGTTGTTCTTCAGCGGAATGCAATGCATCATAAAGATTTGTATAAATTATCGGTACACTGGAAGGGCGGACACGGCTTTCGTATTCCTTCATATGTGACAAGAGTAGTTCAGGACGAAAGAACCAAAATATTTAATGCCCAGGTTTGGGATCCCCAAGAACCTTTTAAATGGAAGCATGGTAAAGTAGAATGTTCCTCACGGACCCCGATTATTTATGAAGCCCATATAGGTATGGCAACAGAAGAAGAAAAAACCGGAACCTATAATGAATTCAGGGAAAAAGTCCTTCCGCTTATTATTAAAGCCAATTATAATATCATTCAGTTAATGGCTATACAGGAACATCCCTATTACGGTTCTTTCGGCTATCATGTGACAAACTTCTTTGCAGCCTCATCCAGATTCGGCACACCTGAAGATCTTAAGATGTTGATTGATGAAGCCCATGCTGCAGGAATTGCTATTGTAATGGACCTTGTGCATTCACACTCGGCAAAGAATGAACTTGAAGGACTAGGTAACTTTGATGGCAATCCATTCCTTTACTTTCATAAAGGGCCAAGAAGAGAACATATAGCATGGGATTCCCTTTGTTTTGATTATGGTAAAAACAATGTTATACATTTTCTTCTGTCCAACTGCAAATACTGGATTAATGAATATAATATCGACGGATTCCGCTTTGATGGGGTGACAAGCATGCTATATTACGATCATGGCCTCTCCAGAAATTTTACTAACTATGATATGTACTTCGATAATAACCAGGATGAAGATGCAATAACATACGTTAAACTTGCCAATAAGCTAATACATCTTGTTAATCCGGGAGCCATAACAATTGCAGAAGAAATGAGCGGCATGCCCGGACTTGCTGAGCCGGTAGAGCACGGGGGTTTCGGATTTGATTACAGGCTGGCCATGGGCATACCGGACTACTGGATAAAGATCATCAAGGAATTACCTGATGAAAAATGGAATGTGACTGAAATGTTCTATGAGCTTACTAAAAAGAGGAAAGACGAGAAGACTGTGTCATATGCAGAATCCCATGACCAGGCCCTTGTCGGTGATAAGACAATCATGTTCAGACTGGCTGATAAAGAAATGTACTGGTTCATGAACAAAGACTCTCAAAATATTATGATAGACAGAGGTATGGCTTTGCATAAAATGATTCGTCTCCTTACTATTGCAACTTCAGGAGGAGGCTATCTTAACTTTATGGGCAACGAGTTTGGCCATCCCGAATGGATAGACTTTCCCAGGGAAGGTAATAACTGGTCATACAAGTATGCAAAAAGACAGTGGAGCCTTCTTAATAATGAAAACCTTCGCTATTATTACCTTGCTGATTTTGATAAGGACATGATAAGATTATTCAGGGATGAAGGTATTATTTTCAATTCTTACTGCCAGTTGTATCACGACAACCGCAATGATCAGGTCCTTGCCTTTGAGAGAAAAGGATTTCTGTTCGTCTTTAACTTTAATCCGACAAGGTCCTTTACTGATTACGGCCTGAGCACAGGCGGAGGAAAGTATAAAATAATATTGAATACCGATTCGGAGAAATACGGCGGATTCGGACATATTGACGAATCAATAACATACTTTGCTGTCAGAACAAGCAAACTGTCTTCTCCCGAATACCTGAAACTGTATCTTCCAAGCAGATGTGCGATAGTACTAAAGAAAATTCTGACGCCCAGGGTGCATTGAGAGCAGACCTGTTTAAATACATATTTATTAATAAACAGCTTTATGGGTAATCTTACTGAATATGCAGATGTAATACTGCCTTTGCCGGTTCAGAGTCTTTATACTTATAAAGTCAGTGATGAACAGACAGGAAAAATAAAACCAGGATTCAGGGTTACGGTTCAGTTTGGCCAGCGCAAAATTTATACGGCACTTGTCAGAAGGGTTCATAACATAAAGCCTGGTGGCTACCGTATTAAAAACATATTGTCTATACTTGATAATGTTCCCCTGGTAAATGAACTGCAGCTCAAATTCTGGGAATGGATTGCCGAATACTATATGTGCAGTCCGGGAGATGTCTACAAATCAGCTTTACCATCCGGACTGAAATCAGAAAGTGAAACAAAGGTCATTATTTCTCCGGTTTACCGGCAGGACATGAATTTAACCGAAAAAGAAGTGCTGCTCCTTGATGCACTCAGGAAAAGAAATGTGGCTACCATTAAAGAAATTGAATTCCTGGCAGGTAAAAAAGATGTAATGCCTCTAATAAGGTCAATGCATGATAAAGGAGTGATATTTCTGGAAGAGCAATTGATGGAAAGATACAGGCCAAAATTAAAGACATATGTTACCCTGAGTCCATCAATATCAGGCAAGAAAAAGCTTAATAACATTATTGAAATGCTTCATAAGGCACCTGGACAACACAAGCTGCTTCTTGGCTACCTTGATTTGTCAGATACCGATACAAAAAACGGGATAAAAGAAATAGATAAATCGCTTTTGCTCAGGAGCACCGGCTCTTCGGAATCTATATTAAAATCACTGGTTAAAAAAGGAGTGCTTGAAACACACAGGAAAGAAGTAAGCAGGCTGGCAGAGGCGACGCGAAGGCAAAGCAAGCCGTCAGCCTTAAATGATTACCAGGAAAAAGCATTGCACGCCATTGAAAATACGTTTTTAAAAAAAAATGTTGCTTTATTTCATGGTGTCACATCAAGCGGAAAAACAGAAATATATATACATTTGATAGATAAGCAGTTAAAACATGACAAACAGGTGCTTTATCTTCTGCCTGAAATTGCTATCACTGCACAGATAATAAACAGGCTGAAGAATGTTTTTGGCGAAAAAGTAGGAGTATACCACTCAAAACTAAGTGATAACGAGAGAGTAGAGATATGGAAAAACATAACCGGAAAATCCCTTCAACAAAACGGTCAGTACAGGATTATACTAGGCACCCGTTCATCACTTTTCCTTCCTTTTAACAACCTGGGTCTTATTATTATTGATGAAGAACATGAAAATACATATAAGCAGTCCGATTCCGCCCCCAGGTACCATGCAAGAGATGCTGCCGTGATGCTGGCCGGATTTCATGGCTCCAAAGTGTTGATGGGCACTGCCACTCCGTCAATTGAATCGTACTATAATGCAAAAACCGGCAAGTACGGGCTTGTTGAACTTAAAACACGCTATCTCGACCTTGAGATGCCTGAGATAAGGGTAGTGGATATTCGCAAGGCACGCCTTAAAAAAGAGATGAAGTCAATGTTTTCACCTGCATTGCTGGATTCTGTCAAAAATGCACTGGAAAACAGGGAACAGGTGATCCTTTTCCAGAACCGCCGCGGATTCGCAGCATATATTAAATGTGATACATGCGGATGGATACCGTTCTGTAAACATTGTGATGTCAGCATGACATACCATAAGCATATAAACAGAATAAACTGCCATTACTGCGGCTACACGATTAAAATACCCGTAACATGTGCCGCTTGTGGCAGCAGCTATATATCAACCCAGGGATTCGGAACCGAAAAAATAGAAGATGAAATCCCTGTTTTTTTCCCGGGGACAAGGATTAAAAGAATGGACCTGGACAGTACAAGGACAAGAAAATCATATGAACGTATAATTCATGATTTTGAAGCCGGTAAGATCGACATCCTTATAGGAACCCAGATGATCACAAAAGGGCTGGATTTTAATAATGTAAGAGTAGTAGGTATAATTAATGCTGACAGCATGCTGAATTATCCCGATTTCAGATCCTACGAGAGAAGCTACCAGCTTATGGCCCAGGTTAGCGGCAGGGCAGGAAGGAAAAATGAAAGAGGCCTTGTTATTATTCAAACATCAGATCCCGACAATACCATAATACAAAATGTACGTAAAAATGACTACCGGTCGATGTTTGATGATCAGCTGGCAGAGCGCAGAAAATTCAAATATCCGCCTTTTTACCGGCTGGTTGAGTTTACCTTAAAACATAAAAAACAACATGTGTTGAATGAAGCTTCAGCCCTCCTCGCCAGCGCCCTGAAAAAAAAATTCGGTAACAGGATATTAGGTCCCGAACCACCGGTTATCCATAAAATAAAAGACTTGAACCTGAAGAAGATATTGCTTAAAATGGAAAAAGACAAATCTGTTAAACAATCAAAAAAAATTGCCAGGGATGTTATTAATGAACTTCTTCTGAAGGATGAATTCAGATCTCTTCAGATAGTTGCTGATGTTGATCCTCTGTGAGATGACCTGTTAATATACCTCATTTCTCCCCCCTGGGCGGAACAATGCAAATAAATTCAAACGATTCTCTTCCTGTATTCTTGAAACTATGTATCTCATTATCGGGGACATAAACAACCTGACTGCATTCCAGCGGATGTTCATTACCGTCCCTGTCAACCAGCGCACCCCTGCCCTTCTCGACTTTTACTACATGGGGGAAATCATGAGTGTGATAGGGCGTATTTGCGCCGGGCTCAACCCTGAAATACCGCATCACTATCTCATCTGATCCGTCTTTGGGGCCCACAAGGATTTGCTTCTTAATACCCCTGAAAGCCGACATATCTTCATAGGGCACGTCGTTTAAATGTTTTATAACCATGACTGCATATTTTTTGTTGGATATGCAAAGATAGGTTATTTTAGGGGTTTGCACTTCATATGTCTTTCAGTCTCACCTGAAATTATCCACCTCCCCGAATTAATGACCTTTTCTCTTGCAAGCTCCCTTTTTTGATGGCCGTCTTCCAGTATTAATATCCCGTCTTTCTTTATTATTCTGTGAAGCTCATCCAGAAAAGCGCCCGTATTTTCAACCATATGAAACATATCAAGTGCGTATATCAGATCAGCCGTATTATCCTTAATCTTACTTGAATAACCGTCTGCAAGGACAGGAATAACATTTTTAACCTGCCTTCTTTTTATCATCCCGCTCACGAGTTTTATTGCTGTCCTGTGGATATCAACTGCATAAACCTTACCCTGTTCTCGAACAGCTTCAGAGGCATACTTTATATAGTCTCCCGGTCCGCACCCGTAGTCTATTACAACATCACCGGGCCTTATTCCGAAACTGCCCAGATACTTATCCTGCGGGTTCAAAAAATAATAGACCTTAAAGAAAAGTGACATCCCGTAGAAAGCTATATCGGGGATTATCTCCCTTCCTGTCCCAAACATTAATCTTTTAACCGTCATAATCAAATATTTTTATGTTTTCTGATTATTATGACGTGGAACACTCAAATTATTTCATTTAAAGGCAGGTTTTATTCCGGATTCTTCCTGAAATTCAATTTCCTGTGTAATGACAGGTTCAATCCTGCATAATTCTCCTCATAAAGATAATAATCTTTATACAGGTAATCTACCAGAGTAAGGAGGATCAGCTGAGGCTCAACAGAAATAAATATTTTATCTGTTATCCTGATTTCTTTACTGATTGAAAAATCAAAGCCCATGCGGAAGAAATAATCAAGGCTTCTCAACTTGTTCGCAGAGTGTATGATTATATTTATACTATGGGAAGGAAAATGCCAGTCAAATCCGGCAGATATGCAGAAACCACCGGCTATATGATATTTAATCACAAGCGGTATTGAGATTAAGCTTATGTCTATATATTCGTTGGGCAGACTGCAATACGGACAAACGCTCCTGAGCCTGTCAACGGATTTTATCATCCTGATCCCCGAAATAAACTGAAAATGCTCACTAATCAACCTCGAATAGTCCAGACTGAAAAATGCCGCTTTGCCTTTATCCAGATAATTGTACTTGTCCATCAGTTGAAATGAATTATAATACCCCCCCGAAACCTTAATGCCTATTGAGTTTTTGTAAATGAATGATTGTGCTCCGGCAGGAACAGTAAGGCTCAATGCAATAACCATCAAGATTATTATGTGCTTCGACAAGTACATAAGCAAAATAGTGCAGAGCATCAGATGGTATATCAGGTAAACGAAAAAGTTTAATATTTATTTCTTAATTTTATTGCTATGTAAATAAACGTTGGTATATAAAACCTGATAATTAATTCACATAATAAGAATGTTAATTGTCGCGCTAACTGACATTCATGGAAAGGATGAGAATATTGACAGGATCCGGGTTGCCCTGGCTGAGGCCGATGCAATAATTATTTCGGGTGATATTACACATTTCGGCAGGGAAAAAGAAACCATCAAAGTACTTGAAAACATTAAAAGATACAATTCAAATATTCTTGCTGTTTCAGGTAATTGTGATTATCCCGGAGTTGAAACCGCTCTGGATGACTATGGCTATAATATAAATGGCTCAATTAAATATGTCAACGGCTTTTTGTTAACCGGTCTGGCGGGATCACTTCCCTGTCCGGGCAGAACACCCAATGAATTTACCGAAGATGAACTTGAAGCGGCACTTGAGAAATCAATTTCCCTGACAGATAACCGGACGAACATTATTCTTGTATCACACCAGCCGCCTGTTAATACTTTAAATGATCAGGTCAGTGAAGGAGTGCATGTTGGAAGCAGGGCAGTACGTTCGTTCATAGAAAAATACCAGCCCCTGGCTTGTTTTACCGGGCATATACACGAGGGCATGGGCATAGACACCATTGGAAAAACAAAGATAGTCAATCCGGGCCCGCTATGGTATGGTAAATACGCCTATGCAAGGATAGCTGAAGGACGGATTGAAGAACTGGAAATAAAGAAAATATAAACTTAAGAGCATAGAACAGACTTATTATATAGGCACTTCGGGGTGGACTTACGAACACTGGAAGGGCAGGTTTTATCCTACCGGACTTGCCAGGTCAAAGTGGTTCCATCATTACATTAAACATTTTAATGCCGTAGAAATAAATGCTACATTTTACAGAAAGTTCAAAGACCAGACATATACTAAGTGGAAGAACCATGTTGGCGAAAGCTTCAGGTATGTTCTCAAGGCTCCCCGCATAATTACACACCGCAAATATCTTGTTGACTCCTGTGAAGATATTAGCAGCTTTGTCCGCTCAGCATATCTGCTTGGTAACAGACTGGGATTAATCCTTCTTCAGCTGGCACCGCGCACGAAGTATAATCCTGACTTGCTCAGGAGCACAATACAGTCATTTGACAATCCCCGGAAGCTTGCTGTCGAGTTCCGCAGTGATGTATGGCTTAGTGATGAAGTTCACGGTTTACTGTCAGAATACGGAGTCGTATATTGTAATGTCGATTCTCCCAAAAGTTCATTGAATGACTGGGTAACTTCCGATATAGCATACTTCAGGCTCCATGGCAGGGGAAAATGGTATTCCTACAATTACTCGGAAAAGGAACTTGAAGAGATTTCATCACTGGCAAAAGATTTTGCAGGCAGGGGAGTACAAAAAATTTATATATTTTTCAATAACGACTTTGAAGGATATGCACCGGCCAATGCATCATTAATAATGAATTTACTTGGAGTAAGCCCCTGACACGATCAATATTTACAGGTTTAAAAGTCCGGCTTCAAAATCAAAATAGTCACCTATCAGGGAGCGGTTAAAATTTGTGAGCCTCTTTGTATTGCGTATGGTGCAGCTTTTTATTTTTGTAAACTTTTCTATTTCTTTTATGCAGCTTTCAGTAAAGTTCTTATCAGGAAACAGCTTGTTTACTATCCCCAGCTTAAAGGCTTCCCGCGCTGTAATACTTTCAGAAAGCAGAATTTCCACTGCTTTTTGATGTCCCAGATGCTGGGAAAGAAAAAACGGCAATCCTCCGCTCGGATGCAGCCCGTATTTATTATGTGCCATGGAAAAAACTGCATTTTCCGAAGCATAACGTATGTCAGCTGCCAGCGCTGCTCCGAAAAAGGCAGTAACCACAGTGCCCCTTATCCCCACAAAACATAACTTATTATAGTTCACTATTTCCTTAACAATCTTATTCAGAATGTTTATCTCCTTAAATCTTATATTCTTCTCCTGAATACCTGGCAACTCATCATCTGTGCATTGCGCTTCTGAAAGAACAGACTTCAGGAACCTGTCATATTCCTCATCATTAATACAGCCAGGTTCATTTATAAACAGCAGGGCCTTGACGTTGTTATCATATTGAGTCTTTCTGATAAATTCGACCAGGGTATTGCTTTCATCAAGATCAATAATAAACTCGAATATATTTTGCCTGAACCTGATGATTACGATCTTTCCTTCAGCATAGGTTTCGATATGATTATTGTTAATGGAGTAATTCATAGATACATTTTTTATGCTGCTTAATTTATGAAATTCCGGCGATAAATTTAATAAAAGTAATAATGCGAATAAAATAAAAGCGGGGTACAATAAAAAAGAGGCTGTTAATCCAATCATAAAACAGTTGTCCCTGCTGCAGGCGTATCAAAGCACTTGGGCTAATAATCAGGATTATTTGTTGTTTGACAACACCTGCTATGAAAAGAATATAAATATTAAACAGCCTCTTTTAAAAATTCTAATCTTTTACGCATCGTATTGAAGATGCGAACTCTTTATCTATATTGTCTCTTGTTGCTGCACCACTATTATAATACAATGTGCGTGACCTTGCAACAGCACCGCTTTGTTGAGTGGCGGACCAGTATGACGCCTGCTCTCCAAGGTATTGATGTATTTCTGCGTCGGTCCGTTCCCCTGCCGGCAGGGCAGTAAATCCGCTTTCATTTGTTGCCCCGGTATTGGGACTGTTCCAGTGTGCTAAATCTTCTTCCTTCATCTTTCCGCCGGCAAAAGATAGTCCTTCCAATCCGTCCATGAGCTCCGTCCATTCATTATCACTCGGCAGGTGCCATCCCGAGGGACACACACCCTGGACACCGCTTGGATTTGAACTGCTGGAGGATTCGCCTGCCATTGCCGTCTCCCACCTGTACAACCTGCCGTATGTTTCTGCGTAGGTTGTACTATCATTGTCATAATACCACGATCCTGTATCCGGACGGAAATTAAGATTCTCGGCCATCCACCACTGGTCACCTATCTTTACGGTATTATATACCTGGAGGTCACGTGTATCCTCAAGCGTGCCCGTTTCGTTTTGTGTGGTAAAGCTTACCTCGTTACCATAGGCAGTGCCTGCGCTATTTGTTGCGTATGCCCTCACGAAATATTCGGTCCCCGGTGTTAACCCGCTTATCGAACTGACAAAGATTCCGGGTCCCGTTCCGTCAGTAGTATGGTCATCCAATATATCCGGACCGGCAGATGTGCTCCAGCAAACGCCTTTTGCAGTAACGGGAGAGCCCCCTATATCGGTAACGTTACCTCCGCCTGAAGCCGAATTTTCTGTTTCACCGGTTATTGCTGCCGTCGTAACTGTTGCCAGTGTGGCAGTAGTTGTAAAGCTGCGTTCACTGCCATATGACGTGCCATTACTGTTTGTTGCATAAGCCCTGACAAAGTATTCGGTTCCCGGAGTAAGTCCGCTTATCGAACTGACAAATATTCCTGTTCCTGCTCCGTCACTGGTATGGTCATCGTATATATCCGGATTATGGCCTGTGCTCCAGCAAACACCCCTGGCAGTTACCGGCTCTCCTCCGGCATATGTAACATTGCCGCCTGTTGTTGCCGAGACGTCATCGTAGCCACTTATTGCCGAGGTAGTAACCTTTGGCATGCCTGTAACCGTAGTGAAGCTCACCTGGTTCGCATACCTGGTACCCTCGCTGTTTGTTGCATATGCCCT
>CAZHQW010000011.1:0-63921 GCA_964534745.1 uncultured Bacteroidales bacterium | reverse complement strand
AAGCCTCGTTCTCACCGGTCCAGGCAATATCTGCATCGGTCGGAATCTGATCGCCTTTCTGGATAAACCAATCTCTGATATTCCGTTGATAAACAATTGGAATGTTCACGGTTTGACCATTTGCATAATGAAGGACGTACTCTCCAATCCTTGTATCATCCTTAACGCTCCAGGCGGCGCTTTGCAAAAAATGCAATCTGCGAGCTTTGAAGTTTATCTTTATACCCTTCACTTCTTTGGGAAAGTTAATCCCTGTTTCCTCAATGGCTGTTATGCCTGCAAGTTGAATGAGTCCGCGAACATCAAATGCTGCTTTGGCAAAAGAGTGCACACCTTTGGGTAAGGACGACAGGTTGGCGCCTTGCTTCACTAACCAGTCGTCATCCAAAGAAGCGGTGTAGTAATCTGTCAAATCAATCAAATCCGGAATGGCCTGAAGACTCCGCATTGGAATGGGGTTCTGGGGTGTCGCTTGTAAAAACAAAAATAACAAAAAGCTTATTATAGCTATTTTTCTGACCAACAAAAATAAATTACTTCTTTTCTGCATTTTGTATTCTCCTTTCAGAATATTTTATAATTTATATACTATAAAAGTAAAAAAAAATGACAAATCCGAAAAAATCATTTGTAACCTGACTACCATATATATGTACCCACAGCCCCTTTCTCCAAAGCAGTTGAAACACTTTTTCCGTTGAAACGGATGTTAAACTTCTGAAGCGTATTTGCATCATTGAGGACAATCAAAACTTTCTGCCCCGAAGGTGTTTTAAATGACACATTAGGCAAGTTGGCCGGCACATTAGAGTCGATTCTTACAGAGCCCGGACGTACAAACTTTGCAGCGTGAGCAAGAATATAATAGGCCGGATTCCGGGTTATTTTATTTCCATCGATGGTAATGGTACCCAGGCACCGGTCGCACCCACCACGGTCGGTATGTGGGTTGTAGTTCGGGTCGGTTGCCATGTTCCATTCCAATACATTGCGGCACCAGTTGCGCGTACCGCCAATAATGAGTGTACGCACGTGCCATGCCATATCCTCCTTCAAATTACCGGGGGCTCCCACCCACTGTTCAGTAAAGTAGAGGTTTTTGTCCGGAAAAGCGTTATGAACTCCCGATAAGGTATCAATAGTTCCTCCATACAAGTGAAATGCTGAGCCATCAACATATTTTGCTGCTTCAGGGTCATTAAAAATGGTAAGCGGATAATCGGGCCTGTCAGCATTATGGTCGTACACGATAATTTTGGTATCGATGCCGGCAGAAACAAAGGCAGGACCGAGACTTTTCTTAATAAACAACGCCTGATCCTCTGCCGTCATGTACATACTGGGATTGTTGCCCGGATGCAAAGGTTCGTTCTGAATGGTGATAGCATCGATTCGGATACCTTCAGCCTTCATTGCCAGAATATATTTCACGAAATATTTCGCATAGGCATCAAAGTACTCCTGTTTAAGGCTTCCTCCGCGAGTATCGTTGTTGGTTTTCATCCAGGTGGGGGCACTCCATGGTGAACCCAGAATTTTGATGTTTGGGTTAATAGCCAGAATTTCCTTTAACACAGGAATAAGGTGAAGCTTATCGTATCCCAGGTCGAATCCGGTCATTTCCACATCTGTTTCACCTGCCGGGAGGTCATCGTAGGAAAAAACTTTTTCATCCATGTCAGATGCACCAATACTTACCCTGAGATAACTCACACCAATGCTATTGCCATCGGTTGAGAAAAGTTCTTTTAACAAAGCAGTCCTGCTGGCAGCATCCATTTTATGAATAAGTAGGGCGCTGCCGCCAGTGAGACAATTCCCAAACCCGTCAATCGTCTGATAGGTTTTGGCAGTATCAACTTCAATGGTCGGGTTTTGATTGTTTTCTGAACTAAAGAGCAAACTCAAATCCTGTTGTTGAAACAAGATTTTTGATTCGGGACTGGTAAGCCAGAAAGCCACATCGGTTTTTATGTTTTTTGGCGGAGTATCAGTCACCAAAGGTTTGATTTCCGATTGTGCTTCATTTTTATATCCTATTAAAAGGATAAACACTACAAGTATTGCAGAACGGAATTTTAAGGTTGGTTTCATAATTTTAACTTTATATCGAATTCACGTCAATTTTTATTTTTCAGAACCGGTAATTCATCCGATTTTACAAGAGAATTATTAATGTAATAATTCATGAAATACTTGATATCACTTTTGAAATTGTGCTTAAAAACAGTGCCGTTTGCTTTCAGTATCCCATTTTCAATTACTAATATCTCAGCAGGATAATTCTGTAACATATCATCGGCCAAAACTGCTATTTCATTATTTTTTTCATCAGTGATGGTGATTTTTAGTTTATTTTCAGTCCGTAATACCGATTTAAAGTAATCGGAACTGTCCGGTTTGCCGGCCGGGTAAGAAATTACAGTCACTATTGATTTTTTAGCTTGTGGTTGAGAACCTGCAGGAAAAACTTCAAGTTTTATATCACCAATGCCTGTTGTCCCCTTGGTATAAAAAATAAAATGAAAATGCGATTTATCACCGGGTTTTATACGGAAACCTGCGTCGGTTAAACCAGGAGCTTTGCATCCTGCCGGGTCACACAAAACTGTTAGCCATGCCGAAGGTTGACCGGAATAGTCAATTTGCCATTTAAAGTATTTTGAAGTGTCTGTTTGATTTATAATATCAATAGTTGCTTCTATTCCGGAATCAGGTTTTACGATTTCCTGTTTAATGATTTTATATTCGGGCAATAAGTTCAGGTTGATTTTTTCTGATGGTTTTACAAGGCTCAGGGCAACATTAGAGGCATTTTCAAATGCTTCTTCGATTCCGCCCTCGTAATTGTCGTTGCCGGCTGAAAAAACAACTTTTTTGGTTTTCTGGTCGATTACGATAATAAAAGGCAAATTAAACGAAGTTCCATAATAATCATGATAGTAGGAATTTCTTGCCGGGAAACTGAAACTGTATTTATACCCCGGGAACCATTCTTCCCATTTTTTCATTTCGTTGCAAGTTATTTGATCACCCCTGTACATTAGTGGTGTCCAAAAAGAAATACTTTTGAAGTTAAATTCAATGAATTTCCCAACCTTTGGCGCTATTTTTTTGCAATTGCCGCAATCGAATCCATCGTACATAATAATTAAAGGGCGACCCTCCTCTAGCAATTCGTAAATATTTTGTGAAATTCCCTCGCAATTGGGTTCAGTTCTGTTTTCCTGGATTTTATTTAATCTCAGCGTAGGCATAGGTTTAATTTGTCCTGTAAGTGAAAAAATATTTAACAGTAAAAGTGATATAATAACAAAGTATTTCGGTTTCATATTTTAATTTATTAATTGTTGAATAAAAATTGTTCTGTTTCCGAATTTCATAAATAAAAGTGTTTGGTAACCGGCCGGATAAAAGACACCTCTAAAAATTACATTTTTCGATGCCTCAGTTTGAGACGAATATATCAGCATGAATTTTTAGAGGTGCCCTTAGATCAGTACATTGATATATTTTATAGATACCAGAATTTTTTCTTTAAATATGTTGTTTATTTTATCAACATTACAAATTCAATAGGTTTTTACCAATTATTCTTATGCATATCTCTGTTGACGTTCTCTATTGTTCAACAGTAATGGCAAGCAGAAATGGAGCTGCAGCAATTACATCCGAGACAAAATCGATCGCAGTTATTTCAACATCCGGCAATGGATTTTTCCATGTATAATTAATTAAGTGGGTTTCAAAGCCTGCATTGCGGGTGCTTGGATTCTGACCTCGCCATACCTCCTCTGCTTCTGTAGGCGGATTATCCTCCGGACGAACCCACCAATCCATGATGTTGTTTTGATAGAGAATGGGAGCGCTTTTTGTCTGGCCATCCGAATAATGGATCACATATTCCCCTAACTTTGCGCCAGCTTCCGCACTCCAGCCGCAGGCCTGCAGAAAATGCAGTTTCCTTCCCTTAAGGTTGACTTTTATCCCATTTACAGCTTCAGGGAATGCAACTCCGGTTACAGCCATCGACTGGGTACCTGCAAGCACTATCATTCCTCGTATATCAAATTTCACACCTCCAAGTTCCTGAATACCTTTAGGTAAATCTTGCAGATCATGCCCCGCGTGATTAAACCAGTCATCATCAGGAGAAGTATTAAAATATTCAGACAAATCCACTAGATCCGGACCTGCTTCCGGACTCCTTGGTATGATGGAATTATCAATTCTTACATTACGGAACGATTCATAATCATGCTGGTTTGGTTCAATAGTTATAGCAACCAGGAACGGTGCTGATTCAGTCATTTCCGAAATAAAGTCCATCGTCTGTATTTCCAAATCGGGATAGGGATTATTTACAGTATACTTATATAACTGTATTTTGTAGCCCTGTTCTTTAGATGCTGTACTCTCACCGGTCCATGCAATATCCGCATCAGTAGGAACCGGATCGCCCTGCTTCACCTGCCAGTCCTCTATGTTTCGTTGGTAAAGTATAGGAATGCTCACGGTTTGGCCGTTCTTATAATTGAGAACATACATGCCAATTTTTTTGTCTTCCCTGGTACTCCCTGATGTTCCATGAAGAAAGTGAATTTTTGAGCCTTTGTATTGAATCTTTATGCCTTTTATATCCCTTGATAGGTTTAATCCTGTTTCCTTTTTGGCTGTCCTGCTTCCAAGCTGAATGAGTCCGCGAACATCAAATGCTGCCTGGGCAAATGCATGGACTCCTTTTGGCAAAGAAGCTAAATTTAATCCCTCCTTACCAAGCCAGTCATCATCGAGGGAAGCGGTGTAATACTCTGATAGATCCACCATATCATGATTGGCCTGCTTACTTCGATTCGGTATTGGATGCTGAGGTTCCGGCTCTTTAAGATTTGAGCATGATGACAGGGTAACTAAAATTATTAAACAGTCCGTAATAGCTATTTTAGTGACCCAAGTTAAGATAACATTACTTATTTCCATTGTTTCGTTTTTTTGTTAGTAATTAAATTTCCCTTATAAAATAACTGTTATAATTGCTTCAGCAGGACTTTCAAGTTTCAATGCTTTACCTTCCACCCAAAGTTGAAGTAATTGTTCGGTATCTTTCAGATTGAGAATAACCACGGCAATTTTACCATCCGGATTGACAAATGCGGTAGCTATAAAATCATCACTATTTGAAGTGCATGCGATCCTTTTGGCCCCGGGTTTTATAAATCTTGAAAACTGACCGAATGCATAATGTGGTGGATTAAATGTAACTTCTCCGGTGTTTACATCAGCCGTAATAATATTTGATCTGAATTGGGAGGGGGTTGAGGCGGGTGGTAATCCGCCAGCATGCCTGGGCCCCCCGGTTTGATCGAGAAGCAGGTTCCAGAAAGCATATCCATTGCACCAGTTGTTTAAATCGATGATCATGTTTTTAGCTATATTGATTGCTGAAGACCATGAGCCGCCCATTCCGGCCTCGGTATATAGAAGTTTTTTATCGGGATATGCGTCATGGACCATCCGGACATTATCAAAATGGTCACCTACATACCAATGAAAAGCTGTTCCCCAAATATATTTTGATGCTTCAGGATCTTCATACGCTGCTTCAGCACGTTGGTATATGATCCCGCGATTATGGTCCCAGATCATGATTTTTACGCCGGATAATCCGTTTTTCTTCAGTGTTGGCCCCAGATAATCGCGTACAAAGTCCTTTTCTTCTGTAGCAGTGAAAATGCACGATTCCCATACCTGGGTTGCCATTGCTTCGTTCTGGACTGTCAGACCCCATATAGGTATTCCAGCTGACTGATAGGCTTTGATATATTTAACAAAATAATCGGCCCATGTTTGAAAATACTCCGGTTTAAGTTTTCCGCCATGCAACATATCATTGTTCGTCTTCATCCAGGCAGGAGGACTCCAGGGTGAAGCAAATATTTTAATGTTCCCTTTTGCAACTTCCAATGCCCCTTTGATAAAGGGAATTCGGTCCTTTTCATCATGTGCGATACTAAAATTTTTAAGGTCTTTATCGCCTGCCACATCGTCATAGGTATACATCTCATCTGAAAAGTCGCAACTATGAATTGTGGTACGGCACAATGTGTATCCATTACCTTCCGCAGGATCAAAGCATGCTTTCAGTACTTTTTCCTGCGACTCCTTTGGCAGCTTGCCAAAGGTAACCGCAGCCGCATCTGTAAAAGCCCCGCCAAAGCCTTCGATGGTCTGGAAGGTTTTATCCACATCAATCATGATAGTCGGATAGTTTTCATCGGGTTGTTCAAGGGGCTCAAAAGCCCTGAAACCGCGTTTAGCCAATAACTGTTGCGGAGATTTTGCAGTAATGTACACTTCAGCTTCTTTATAATCCTTTTGTTGACAATAAGTCCGGGAAATAAAAAACCATAAAAAGATTACGATAAATAGTAAATGCCAAAATTTATTATTAATGAGTGTTTTTAATGTTTTCATAATAATTACTTTAAAATGCAGATTTAATTATTTTATAAATATAAATATCTAATTTGACTTTTTTGAACCGGAATTAATTCAACCACTCTATTTATATCTAATGATATTAATAATCAGATATTAAATCTAATATCTGAAAGGATGGAGAATTCCGGAAAAACCAGAGTTCTCCGATCCTTTCTTTGTAGCTGAACTTAAAATAAAAAACATCAATATCAATTACCAATTGGATTTTGTGTCAGATTAGGATTTCTGTTTCTTTCATCCTGCGGAATCGGAAATAACACATCACATTCATCAGCATGCGTATATCCCAAAGCCTGCATTGTTTCTATTGCTATACCGGCCCGCAAAAGATCAAACCAGCGATAGAATTCAAATGCCAGTTCAAGTCTTCTTTCCAATAAAATTGCCTCACTAACTTCTGCTTTGGTGGACAGACTTTTAGCTGGCAAACTAACGCGGTCTCTAACCTCCTGTAGGTCAGCCAATGCACCAGTAATGTCGTTGAGTTCATTCTTGGCCTCGGCTCTCAGAAGATAGGTTTCTGCCAGCCGGATAACATAGAAATCGTCTTCACTTGACCATCCTGACGGATGTCTCCATTTGTTCATAAAAGGAACAATTGTCCCATAGTCCGGATCAGTCCAATATGCTCCGATATCTTCCCAATATATGGATGAATGCAAACGGATTGAATCACCTTCATCCCGAAAGGCCTGGATTAAATCTTCAGATGGAGTATTAAATTTTCTCCAGGAATCGCCGCTCCGTGACGGAGAAGCCCAAAGCTGGTATGCAAATTGGGCTGCATTGGGTGCCACATATTGAAACTCAAAAATAGATTCCGCGTTGTTATAGTGATCCCCGTCAAAAAGTTGATCATAATCAGCAAGAAGCTGATAAACATTGGAAGAAATAACCGCATCACAACATTCTTTTACTTTATTCCAGTCAGCAGGACTTTTTGTTGCATAAACCTGTGCAAGCAGTGCATAAGCTGCCCCCTGGGTTGCATGCCCACCTTGCTGCGCCGGAACATCTGCCTTGGGTAACACACTTATGCTATATTCCAGATCACTGATTATTTGAGCATATACATCATTCACTGGAGATCTGTACAGGTTAATTACTTCAGGTTCCATTGACTCTGTTGCGGTTGTCGTAAGGGGAACATCACCCCAGATACGTACCAGGTTAAAATATGAAAGTGCCCTGAGAAAAGTAGCTTCACCCTGAATAATCTCTCTTCGGCTACCTTCATCTAACATTGGATCGTCTATGTCAGGCACAAATTTTAATACGTTGTTGCACCTGTTAATTGTTCCATAGAGTGCAATCCATGCATTAGTACAATACTCTCCGGGCGCCTGCCGGATCATATTATCAAATCTAAAATTCTCGGGATTGTCTCCGCCTGCATAATTATTATCACTGGTCACCTGCAAAATAACTGAAAGATTCCAGACCTGACCGGCTATTTGATTATAGCACCCTACAAGTGCATTGTCGGCATCTGTAGCGGTTTTAAAATAGCTTTGAGTACTAATATTGGATAAGGGAACAGTATCAAGAAAATCCTCGCCACATTGGTTAAACACCAGGGCAATCGATGCCAGTATAATATATTTATTAAATCTTTTCATAATTAATTATATTAATTGTTAAGATATTACTACTCACGAAGTTAAAAATTTACATTAATTCCAACATTGAAGGTCCTTACATTTGGATATGTTCCATAATCCACACCCAGTGAAACAGAGTTGTCAATTGGTGTCTTAACATTGTCAGACCAGTTAGCTGCATCTGCAGGGTTATAAATATTTCCAGCCCAGCTAACTTCAGGATCATAACCAGTATACTTGGTAAATGTCAATAGGTTTTGAGCAGATACAAAAATATCAAGGCTGCTGATATAAACTGTTTTTAACCAATTTGGATTAAAATCATAGGATAATGTAACATCTTTAACCCTCAGGTATGTGCCCTTTTCAACAAATCTTGATGAAATCTGTGAATTATTGGTGCTGCCAAAAATAGCCCCGGGCATATCCGTAATATCTCCCGGATTTTTCCATCTTTCTAAAGTGGATGCAGCTTGATTTTGCACCTGTTCCATAGCTTCCATAGTCAATCTTGTGCCATTAAATATATCATTCCCATAAACTCCCTGAATAAAAACTGACAATGAAATATTTTTATAAGAAAAGCTATTGATCATTCCATATGTGAATTTCGGATTCGGATCTCCAATTACAAATCTATCAGAATCGGGACTGAACGTATAGGCATTACTTTTACTGTTCCTCTTGTATATGATATAACCTGTCTGGGGATCAACACCTTCCGAAATATATCCATAGAACACACTTAATGGTTGGCCTTCCTCAATTATCGTAACATTTCCTCTTTCCCTGATTATGCCGGCAGTAAATATCATTCTGTCTTCTCCTCCAATATCAATAACTTCGTTTCTATTGAGGGAGAAGTTCAAATTCGTATTCCATTTAAGGCTCCCGGTAAGATTGCGGGTGGTGAGCTCAATTTCCAGTCCCTTATTGCTTATTTTACCAAGGTTTTGAATCCCACTTGAAAAGCCCGTTGATGTAGGCAGATCAACATTTAAGAGAAGGCCTGATGTATTCTTAAAATAAACATCAGCCGCTAGTGTTACGCGGAACCTAAACATGGATAGATCAATCCCTATATCTGTTTGTTTTGTTGACTCCCACTTAAGATCCGGATTGGCGATAGTACTTGGATAGCTTCCCGGATAAATGGTACCATTGAAAGGATAAACAGCGCCTAAACTAATTAAACCCAAATGACCATAATCTGCGATACCGTTCTGATTACCCGTTAATCCGTAACTGACCCTTATTTTCAGGTCATTAATAGCTCTGATATCAGACATAAATTCTTCCTGGGAAATTCTCCAACCCACTGATGCTGAGGGGAAATATCCGAATTTATTGCTCGATCCGAACTTTGATGAACCATCTGCACGAAAATTAGAAGAAAAGAGGTATTTGTTGTCAAATGCGTAAGTTACCCTCAATAAATAAGACTGAAGTGTCCATTCCGATTTATCGGTGGAAGCATTCATTAGTGTAGCACCTGCGTTAAGCGTCTGAACTTTATCATCAGGAAATCCTTGCTTCTGCGTAGTAGAACTTTCCCACTTTGATTGCTGGCTTGTCATACCTGCCAAAGCTGCAAAGGCATGTTTTCCTGATGAGTAATTATAATTCAATATATTTTCGTTTAACCAAACCAGTTGTTGTGCGCTATTTGCAAAGGCATTTCCACCTAATGATCTATTGTATTCACTATGTGCCTGAAGGTCGAACTGATCGTAGTTTCGATAATATGCATCAATGGCCATTGAAGTTTTAAAACTGAGACCTTTGGCAATAGAAATTTTTGCAAATACATTACCAAGCAAACTTGAAATTCGCGTGGATGCATCGGAACCATACATTTCAGCATACGGATTGTCCCATCCTCCCTGGTGCGGGTTGGATCCAAAATCACCATTTGCTTTATATTTTGGTGTATAGGGGGTTGTATAAACAAGAGCTGTTAAAATCACACCTTCACCATGTACAGGATCCGTATCCACGATATCTGAACTTTTTGATTTGCTTAAATTGATATTGGAACCCAATGACAGCCATTTAAACATTTCATGGTCAAGGTTTACTCTAAATGAATACCTTTCATAATCAGAGGGTTTTATAATTCCTTCGCTCTTTATGCGTGATGATGATAAATAAAATCGGGTCTTTTCGCTTCCTCCGGAAAAAGAAATCTGCATATTACTTGTTTTTCCCCTGGAAAAAATTTCATCCTGCCAGTCAATATCAGTAGTAATCGTATCCGGATCAATAATCGAAGGTTGCCCTGCATTTATTTTTTCCTCATTTAAGAGCTGGGCACACTCCTTTGCATTCAAAAGGTCAAGTTTTTTTGATACCTGGTTTATACTGTAGACTGATCTGAACGAAACGATCGGTTTATTGGTTTCGCCTCTCTTTGTGTTAATGAGCACTACACCATTAGCTGCACGGGCCCCATATATAGCACATGAGGAAGCGTCCTTCAGAATTTGCATTGATTGAATATCTACAGGATTTATTTCACTAATTGAACTGGTCGGGATGCCATCTACCACATATAATGGTGCATTTCCAGCGGTTATAGATGTGGCTCCGCGGACCTGTACTGCAAAATCTCCCTGTGGTTTACCTGATGCCTGAATTACACGGACTCCTGCTGCCTTTCCTTCAAGTCCCTGCGATAAATTTGCCATACTCTTCTTTTCTATATCTTCCATCTCAATGTTGGAAACCGCAGTAGTAAGATCTCCCTTCTTTTGAGTTCCATAACCGATAACAATAACCTCATCAAGGCCTGTCAATTCGGCAGCAAGTGCAACATCAATTATTGTTTTTCCTGCCACAGCAATTTCCTGTGTGGCATATCCTACATACGAGAATATCAGAACAGCATTCTCATCGAGTGCGGAAGTTATTGAGTATTTTCCGCTTGCGTCGGAAACAGCACCAACAGTTGTTCCTTTTACCTGGATATTTACTCCAATCAAAGATTCCCCGGTTGAGGCATCGGTAACTGTTCCTGAGACACCTGTTTGTTGCTGAAGGTCAGCATTTAAGCGCAGGGCCGATAATTCATTCCCGATAGGATCAGTAGTTAATAAGATCTTCCTGTCGAAAACTGCATAATTGATATCGGTTCCATTAAATAATTCTGGAAGAATATCGATAATCAGTTTATTGTCAGCCTGAATATCAACAACTCTGTTGACATCAATCTGTTTCTGGTTAAAGATAAAATAAAATTCACTCTGCCTTTCTATTTCATCTATAACCTGTTCAAGTTTTCTGTTCTTCATGTCCAGTGAAACCTTTGCCACCTGCGAATAGGTAGAAACAGCCAGGACATTTGAAACACTAACCACTATAATAAGAATTGCAATTTTAAGTTCCATGATTAGTTTTTTTAGGGCTGGGTGTAAATACACCCCTGAATAATAATTTTTTTTCATAACTTTGAATGGTTTTTAGTTAGGTTATTATTTTTAAATAGTAACTTAGCAGTATATACAGGAAAGCGGTTCCTTCGCTTTCCTGTTTTTGCTAGTAGAGCATGGGAAAAGATTGTTCCATAGGCAAATTTTTATAAATTAATAATAGAATTATTTGGTTCTAAGCGTAATTATCACCTTCTTTTTAGTATAAGTATAATCCGGTTTGAGACTCGGGGTTTCAATTCTATAATCTATTGGTAAACTGAGTTTCATTAAACTTAAAATATCTTCAAGGCTCTCATCGATGAAGGTCGCACGCCACCTGATGTCTTCGGTTGGACTAACATTAACTTCAACATCAATATTATACCATCTTTCCAGTCGCCTGGCAATTACATCCAACGGGTCGTTTCTGAATACCAGCTTACCTCCCATCCATGACAAATATTTATAAGGTTGTACAACTTTATTCGAAAATTCCTTGATACATTTATCATAAACGACGAGTTCATTGGGTTTCATCGTGTATGATTTAGTCATTTCCTTATTATTAAATATCAGTTTTCCTTCATCCAGAACCACTTCGACATCTTTTTCATTTTTATATGATGCTATATTAAACCTTGTGCCCAATACAGTAACATTAACTTCATTTGTGTTAACAACAAATGGCCTGCGGGCATCTTTAGCCACATCAAAAAAAGCTTCTCCTGAAAGAGTTATCTTTCGATCATTAATAAAATTCCCATTGTATTTTATACTCGAATTACTGTTTAACCAACCAATAGTACCATCAGGTAAACTGAACCGCGTACGCGTCCATGCCGGAACTTTAATTTCAACCCAGGTTTCTTTTTTTAATTTGGTTTCTCTACACATATGTATTCCAATAAACATTAAAAGGGGAAGCATTATTATACATGCTATTCGTAATGCCCATTTTATTATATTGTCCATTGACCATGCATTTCGTTCTGATAACCTGGTGTTTATTTCGTAATGAATTTTGTAAAGTATATGATCAAGATCCTTTTTATCTATATCAGCTTCAGCCAATAATTCGTAGAACTGTCTTAATAAAAGATGCTTTAACTCTTTTTCTTTACTATCATCACAAAAAACTTCATAAATGTAAGATTCATCCTCCTTGGAAAACTCACCTTTGAAGTAACGTTTTATCTTTTCATTATCAAAGCCAATCGTTGCCATAAAATATTTCCGTTTTAAAATTTAGTTATTATTCAAAATATGCTAAAATCCAATTCTTTCCTTAATGCCCCTAATCAAAAAAAGCAGCTCTTCAACTAACCAGGAAGAACTGCTTTTTAGTGTAATCAACTGACATCTAACCTCAACCTACTAACATCACTTTGCCACATAAAATTATTATTATGAAAATTGGTAATTATTAAAAACATATCCCGGATCAATTAAAAATCAATAAGTTTGTATTTAAGATTCCAAATAGTTAGTATAATATACCGTATATATATATCCATTTATGCCCGTTTACACCTATCAGCAAATTGAAAAAACAATAAACAATTGTTGCCAGGTTAATTATGAACCGGGCCCGGATGTATCGGGGCGAGTTGCACCATACAATTAAAAGCAATGATATTATGAGTATAAAAAAAGAATGAAAAATAAAATAACAGGTATATTTTTCTTGTTAAGATTTGTTCTTAAAAATTTCAAGGCATCTGTCAATTGATTCTCCACAGTTTTGTGGTTGATCTTTAATTCTTCAGCAATTTCTTTAATACTCAACCCATCGAACCGGCTTTTTATGAATATTTCTTTACGTCGCTTGGGTAATTGATTTAAGAGTTCTGATATATATTGATATAGCGAATTATATGTAATTTTCTGAGAAGTATGTATATCAAGATCAGCACTTATTCCGGTCTTAAAATATTCAGACAAATAAGCTTTTTTTCTGAAATGCTTTCTTATTATGTTGAAGGCAATTGTAAATAGGAAGGATTTAAAAGATAGTTCCGATTTCAGATTTGTACGTTTCTCCCAGATTATGGTAAAAACCTCCTGAACCAATTCTTCAGCCTCAGCTTCGGATTTCAGATAACCCAATGCAAAACGATACAGACGTCCACTATACTCTTTATACAAGGTATTAAATGCCAAGAGATTACCTTTTGATAAATTACGTACAAGTAGTGACTCGTTTTTTGTTGAACTATCTTGCATGTAAAAAAGTTTTGCAAAAAAATTAATTTTAAAATTAAAAGAATTAATTAATATAATAGTAGGTTAACATTAATATTAACTTCTATTACACAGCATCCACATGTTTCTTATATCAGAAAAAAATTTATATATACAGAAATTTTTAATAATGTTTCTCATATAAAAAATATAAAATTTTCAATATACAAAAAGTTTTTAATGGTGGTGATAGATTATTCATACTTCTTATGTCAGACATTTTTTTAGGCAGATAGAAAGATATCCATCTGTTGGGTGACAATTGATTTTATACTTTCTCTGACCTGTTGAATCATTGCTGGATAGTCGTGATAAGTGTATTTATTATGTTGGTTATTGGTTCAAAGGTTTAAACTTGATCGAAAGGGATATTGATTCTGTAAATCCACGATTTTTCCCCAATTAGTGATTGTGCCGGTCGTTGTCAGGTCTTGTAAATTTTGGGCGACCGCATAAATGGCTGTAAATACTTTATATCTTCCCGGACACTTTTGACTATATTGTAAGGTGTAAATATAATGTTGTGTCAGGGAAAAAAATCTGAGAAACTCTCAGAATCTCATTAATGAAAAATATTTTATAATTCTCTTGGTTTTTTCCCTTGTCGCCAATGTTCTTCAATTTCTTCTAATGAGTGACCTTTTGTTTCAGGAATAAACCAGTAACCCCATATTATACCTAAAATTCCTATTCCTGCGTAAAGCCAGAATGCGCCTGCGGGTGACAAAAAATTTAGTAATGACAGAAATGTAAATGAAACAAGTGCATTAAATGTCCAATTAGATAGTGCGCCAATACTTGCGCCCAGACCTCTTACATGCAAGGGAAATACCTCGGAAATAATTAACCAGCCTAAAGGTCCTAAACTAACGGCAAAGAATAATATATAAACAAGTACTGAAATAACAGTTATTAATTTAATAGACTCTCCTAAAGTATCTTTGAATGCAAAAGATATTCCTAATGCAATAAGAGCAACAACCATTCCACTTAAACCAATAAAGTATAGTTTTCTTCTTCCAATCCTGTCTATAATAAACATAGAAACTATAGTAAAAAATACATTTACTGATCCAACTATTACAGTAGCAGTTAACTGGCTATCAACAGTTACAAAACCAGCTTTTTCAAAAATCTCGGGGCTGTAATAGATTACTGTATTTATACCAACCAATTGTTGGAAAAACATAATTCCAATACCAATAATCAATGCATTTCTTAACCATGGTTTAAAAATCTCTTTTGAAGAAGCTTTATTTTCTTTATCCTGTCTAATTTCTTCTTTTATTTTGCTTATTGAACTTTCAACTAATTCAGGGGTTTCAATTTTTTCCAGTATCTTCCTTGCCTTAGCTTCTTTCTCTTTCTTAAATAAGAATCGGGGAGTTTCCGGGAGTACTAATATTCCAATTAGTAAAATTATTGCAGGAATAATACCAATTAGAAACATTGGCCTCCAGCATTCTTCTGTTGCGGGTAATCCAAAACCTGAATTATTAAAAAACTTAGCTAATACACCTACTTTTTCACCTTCAACAATAAAACTTTTATCACTAAGATATGAAACAAGAATTCCAATTGTAATAAGCAGTTGGAATGCACTGACAAATGCTCCTCTTCTTTTTGATGGTGATAGTTCCGCTATATAAAGAGGAACTGAATAAGAGGATATACCGATAGCAATTCCAAGGAAAATCCTTCCTATAAATAAACTTGTTGGATTTCCAGCCAATCCTGTCCATAAAGCACCTATTCCAAATATAATTGCGGATGCCAGAATTACCAGCTTTCTCCCAATATAATCTGTTATTCTTCCACTAAAAGCAGCACCAATAATAGCACCGAATAAACCTGCAGTAGTAATCCATTCGACTTGTTTAAAATCTAATGACCAAAGTTCTTTAAAAAACTGCTTTGCACCGGAGATCACACCGGTGTCAAATCCAAATAACAAACCACCAGTAGCAGCAATGGCGGCTATAACAATGACTAATACTTTGTTTTGTTTGCTTTGCATAATTTTACTTTAAAAAATGATTATCGGCTTTTACGTGTTAATGATATCTAAAAGTGTACCGCTCCAAAGTTAAAAAAAATTGTGTTACTTCGGACTTTGATTGACTTTGGATTTCAATGTTTATTTTTGCTCTAATTTCTTTTATACGGCCTGATTATCAATCGAAGTGCCTTGTCATAGGTTAAATAATTCCAGATCCAATCGGTTAAAATGACTAAACGATTTCTGAAACCTATCAAAGCTATAAGATGAATAAACATCCAAATAAACCAGGCAAAAATACCTGATATATGTAAAAAGGGTAAATCAACTACTGCTTTATTTTTACCTATGGTAGCCATTATGCCTTTGTTGTTGTAAAAATAAATTTTGAGCGGGCGGCCCTTTTGCATACGGATAAAATTTTTGGCTAACAGTTTTGCCTGTTGAATAGCAACCATTGCCAGCATTGGATGCCCGTTAGGGTATTTTTCGGTAGACATGGTTGCAACATCTCCCAGGGCATAGATATTGTTATAATTGATAACCCTGCTGTACCTGTCTACTATTATCCTGTTCGATTTGTACACATTTTCATCGAGCCCTTTAATAACAGAACCTTTAACCCCGGCAGTCCAGATTACAGTATCTGATGAGATTACATGGCCGTTATCAAGTTTCACCTGTTGTCCGTTATAGTCGATTACCCTGGTTTTTAAAAGTGTGCTGACCCCCAGCTGTTTAAGATATTTTAATGATTGTTCAGATGATCTCTCTGACATACTGGATATAAGTTTATCATAAGCTTCAATGATATAGACATTCATTCTTGAGAAATCAAGCTCAGGATAATCTGTCGGAAGTATATGTATTTTCATCTCGGCAAGTGCACCTGCCAGTTCAACGCCTGTCTGTCCACCTCCAACTATTACTATATTGAGAAGTTCATCCCGCTCATCCCCCTGTAATGAGATAAGTGCACTTTCAAAGTTCTGAAGTATATAACTACGCATATCAAGAGCCTGGGGTATAGTCTTTAATACAAGCATCTCATCTTTAACTTTCTCAAATGAAAAATAGTTTGGTTCACTACCACTGGCTAATACAAGGTAATCATAATTAATACTACCCCTGGTGGTTTCAATTTCGTTATGCTCCGGATTAATATACCTGACTTCAGCCATCCGAAAGAACAGGTTTTGTTTGTTTTTTACGATTCGTCTTATGGGGTAAGCAATTGAGTTAGATTCAAGACCTCCCGTTGCCACCTGGTATAATAGTGGTTGAAAAGTATGATAATTGTTTCGATCAATAATTACTACCTGGTACTTACTATTTTTCAGGCCTTTTACCAGTTCAATGCCGGCAAAGCCAGCTCCTATAATGACGATTCTTTTTAACTGACCAGGGTCAGCAACATTCAAAACAGACATAATTAATTATTTTTAAGGGACAGCGCCCATATTTTCCCTCTCTGAAATATGGGCGCTGTCCCTCTGTGATCCCGAGAGGATTATTCGCTCCCACATGTCCTATCCACATCCTGCTCATGAGATCATCCCGACTATGTCGGGACTAAGTCCGAACCCCCGATGTGCGTCTCAGCCTCATCAGCATCAAAATGGAAAAAGCTGCCCTTGTGGCGGCTTTTTCCATTTTTGTGATCCCGAGAGGACTCGAACCCCCACCATGAGAACCGGAATCTCACGTTCTATCCTGTTAAACTACGGGACCTTAAATAAAATACTTTATTACAAATTTATCTGTTGTATTATTATTTTACAAATAAAATTATGCAACCTTCATTAATTAATCAATTTTTTTACTTTTGTTGCTTAATTCACTGATTATAATTTCAATTTGATGAAATACAGTTTCACAGAGATAGAGAAAAAGTGGCAAAAGTACTGGGATGATAAGAAGACCTTCAAAGTTAATATAGATCCTTTAAAGCCCAAGTTTTATGTACTTGACATGTTCCCCTATCCTTCGGGGAGCGGACTGCATGTTGGGCATCCCGAGGGTTACACGGCCACTGACATTATAAGCCGTTATAAGAAGATGAAAGGATTCAATGTCCTTCATCCCATGGGATGGGACAGTTTCGGACTGCCGGCCGAGAATTATGCGATCAAAACAGGCACCCATCCGCATGATATTACTGAAAAAAATATTAAGATATTTAAAAAGCAGCTTAAATCACTGGGATTTGCGTATGACTGGGACCGCGAGATAGCGACGAGCCATGTTGACTATTATAAATGGACACAGTGGATATTCATAAAACTTTACAACAAGGGACTGGCTTATGAGGATGAGGTTTATGTCAACTGGTGCCCCGAACTGAAGATCGTGCTGGCAAACGAGGAGGTTGTTAACGGCAGGTCGGAACTGGGTGGCTATCCTGTTATCAGGAAGCCCATGAAGCAGTGGATGCTGAAGATTACAGAATATGCCCAGCGCCTCCTGGAAGACCTTGATGAACTGGACTGGCCCGACAATATCAAGGAGATGCAGAGGAACTGGATAGGCAGGTCGGAGGGGGCGTCAGTAATATTTAAGGTACCGGATTTTGAGGAGACTATCGAGGTATTCACCACAAGGCCCGACACATTATTCGGTGCCACATATATGGTGCTGGCACCGGAACACAGGCTGGCCAGGGAAATAGCAACCGGTGAACAAAAATCAGCGGTCAATAACTACATAGATAATGCATCAAGGAAGTCGGACCTTGAAAGGACCGACCTCAGCAAGGAGAAGACAGGGGTATTCACTGGAACATATGCGGTGAATCCGGTTAATAACCAGGAGATACCTGTATGGGTCGCAGATTATGTGCTCATATCATATGGCACGGGTGCCATAATGGCTGTGCCCGGCCATGACCAGCGTGACTGGGAGTTTGCAAAGAAATATGATCTGAAGATTGTCGAGGTACTAAAAGGGGGCGACCTTGAGAAAGAAGCATTTGAGGGCGACGGCATACATGTCAATTCGGGATTTATAGACGGACTGAACAAGGAGGATGCTATAGCAAAGATTACAGCCTGGCTTGAAGAAAGGAACCTGGGAAAGAAAGAGATTAACTACAAGTTGAGGGACTGGGTATTTTCACGCCAGCGGTACTGGGGAGAGCCCTTTCCTGTGTTGAAGTATGAAGACGGCACGGTGCGCTGCCTTGATGAGGATGAGCTGCCTGTTGCCCTGCCAGAGGTTGATAAATATGAACCTTCAGGTACAGGTGAGTCACCGCTGGCAAACATTAAATCATGGCTCAATATCACTGATCCCAAAACAGGGAAAAAAGCAAAAAGGGAAACAAATACCATGCCCCAGTGGGCGGGCAGCTGCTGGTATTATTTGCGTTTTTGCGATGCCTCCAATGAAAAGGAACCCTGGTCAGAGAAAGCTGAAAAATACTGGATGCCCATTGACCTTTATGTGGGAGGAGTCGAGCATGCGGTCCTGCACCTTCTCTACGCACGGTTCTGGCATAAGGTGCTCTATGACCTGGGATACGTCTCTACTAAGGAGCCATTTAAGAAGCTTATAAACCAGGGATTGATACTGGGTGAGGACGGGGAGAAGATGAGCAAGTCCAGGGGAAATGTTATAAATCCCGATAAGGTAGTCGAAGATTATGGAGCCGACAGCCTGCGCCTGTACGAGATGTTCATGGGACCACTCGATAAAGTTAAGCCCTGGTCAGAACAGGGTGTAAAAGGAGTATTCGGATTCCTGAACAGGGTTTACAAGTTTTTCGCTGACCCCAAAAATATTCATGACGGCGATGAGGACCCTGAAATACTTAAAGTGCTGCACCAGTCAATAAAAAAAGTAGAGCAGGATATTGAGAACCTGCGCTTCAATACAGCTATTTCACAGATGATGATTTTTACCAATACCTGCCTTAAGAAGGGCAGGGTGAATAAATCCACGGCCGAATCATTCGTTAAAATACTGTCACCTTTTGCGCCCCATATATGTGAAGAATTATGGCAAAAATACGGGTATGATGAAAGTATAAGCAAAGAGCAGTTTCCCTCATACAACAAGGATTATATTATTGAGGATACATATGAATACCCTGTTTCCTTTAACGGGAAGCTGCGCTTTAAGGTAGAGCTGCCCCTGGATATGGAAAATGAAGATATAGAAAAAACCGTCCTCGGGCATGGTAATGCCCGGAAATGGATAGAAAACAGGCAGGTGAAGAAAGTTATTATAGTAAAAAATAAAATTATAAATATAGTAGTCGCATAGTAATGAAAAAAAACAGGATCCGCATACTTATAATCATAATATTATTGATACTTCTGTTACCTGTACTTTATTATTTCATATTTGTAAGAAACATATTAAAAGGTGATATTGAAATTTCTGCCAGTCCGGACACAATCCTTATCAGTGAACCGGAAAATACTCTGTATGGCATACCCGTGGATTCATTCTATATTGAACACGGCAGGATAAGAAAGAACCAGAACCTGTCAGCCATCCTGGCAAAATATAACCTGCCTCAGGGCAGCTTTCAGCAGATCCTCAATAAATCAGAGGGAGTTTTTGATCTGAGAAAGATAAAACATGGCAACAGGTATACTGTGTTCCTGACTGTTGACACCCTGTATGAGGTCAGATATTTTGTCTATGAGCATACTCCTGTGGATTATGTCTTTATTGATTTGAGTGACAGTGTGACGGTAGAGGTAAGGCAAAAGGAAGTGATCACTGTTGACAGGATTGCAGAGGGAACAATAAACTCATCGCTGTGGGAAGTTATGATGGAAAAGAACCTTGAGCCTGAGCTGGCCCTGCAGCTGTCAGAGATATTTGCATGGACAGTAGATTTTTTTGAATTGCAGGTGGGTGACAGTTTCAGGGTTATTTACCAGGAACAATATGTTGATACAGCTCTTACAGGGATTGGCAGGATTCACGCAGCTTTTTTCAGGCATATGCAAAATGACTATTATGCTATTCCATTTGTCCAGGATAGCGTGGAGAGCTTTTATGATATTGATGGTAACAGCTTGAGAAAAGTGTTTTTAAAGGCTCCCCTGAGATACTCGAGAATAAGCTCAAGGTATTCACATAGCAGGATGCATCCCATACTCAAAATCCGCAGGCCCCATCATGGCATCGACTATGCAGCACCTATAGGCACGCCTGTCCATGCTGTGGGAGACGGAGAGGTAATAAAGGCCGGGTATGATGATGGCGGGGGATACATGCTTAAAATAAGGCATAATAGCGTTTATACAACATCATACATGCATCTCAGCAGGTATGCCAAAGGGATAAGGAAAGGCGCACATGTAAGACAGGGGGATGTTATCGGCTATGTAGGGAGCAGCGGACTGTCAACCGGACCGCATCTGGATTTCAGATTTTACAGGAACAATCAGCCGATCAATCCATTAAAAGTTGAAGCCCCGCCGGTTGAGCCTATAAGGGACGAAAACAGGCAGGCCTTTGATTCTGTCAAGGCTATTGCTATACGCCGCCTTTCAGCCACCATCCGGTAAGGGGATGCATGAATAGACCCTTTTTATTTTTCAGATGAATTTTTTATAAGCTGTTCTATTATTACAGGGTAGTATTTGTATTCGAGCTGGTGAACCCTTTTGGCAAGTGATTCAGCCGTATCACCGCTTTCTACGCGGCATCTTGCCTGGAAAATTATATTGCCCTCATCGTATTTCCTGTTTACAAAATGTATTGTTATCCCTGTTTCAGGGTCTTTATTTTCAAGTACTGCATTGTGAACTTTAAGGCCATACATACCCTTACCCCCGTATTTGGGAAGCAGCGCCGGATGGATATTTACTATCCTGTCAGGAAAAGAATCCACTATATTCTCAGGAACAAGCCATAGAAAACCCGCCAGGACAATCCAGTTAACCTCATTTTCAACAAGATAATCCAGAACTTTGCCTGTTTCATAAAATTCCTGCCTGTTAAAGATGAATGACGGGACATTTAAATTCTGTGCTCTTTTTAAAACATAGGCATCGCTTTTATTTGAGAGCACACAGGATACAACAGCTGTCTTTCGGGAATTGAAGTACTCGATGATATTCTGGGCATTTGTCCCTGAACCCGAGGCGAAAATGGCAATTTTGTTCATATTCAACGTTTTAATGCTGTTTTAGGGCCAAAAATAATTGTTTTCACAATTTGTGATATATAAGCATAAATATTTTATATTTGGAGTAATAAAAATAATTTTTTTTGTTTGTTTTTTCTCAATTATTGCATTTCTTTGCATTTTTATTTCAAATCAATTATTAATTAAAATTTAATAATTATGTCAGATATTGCGTCACGCGTAAAAGCCATCATTGTCGACAAGTTGGGAGTTGATGAAAACGAGGTTACACCTAATGCAAGTTTTACAAATGATTTAGGTGCCGATTCACTTGATACCGTTGAATTAATTATGGAATTCGAAAAAGAATTCAATATAGGAATTCCGGATGATCAGGCTGAAAACATCGAAACCGTTGGAGAAGCAATAAAGTACATTGAAGACAATGTCAAGTAAAAGGAAATTCACCAAATTTTTACTTTCTTATGGAGTTAAAAAGAGTAGTTGTAACGGGACTAGGAGCGATTACACCTTTAGGTAATTCTGTTAAAGACTTATGGGAAAACCTGATAAATGGAGTAAGCGGTTCTGATATAATTACCCGTTTTAATCCGGAAAAATTCAAAACAAGATTTGCCTGCGAAGTAAGGAATTTTGAACCCAGTGACTACTTCGATAGAAAGGAATTAAGGAAACTTGATTTATTTTCCCAGTTTGCCATTGTGGCATCTGATCAGGCTATTAAAGATTCCGGAATTGAAGACAGTTCACCTGACAAATCCAGGATCGGGGTGATATACGGTTCTGGTATCGGGGGTTTTGGGACCTTTCATCATGAAATAACGGAATATGTCAAATTTACTGAAACCCCCAGGTTTAATCCTTTCTTTATTCCCAAGATTATTTCTGATATCGCGGCAGGCCACATATCAATAAAATACGGATATATGGGGCCTAACTATGCAACGGTGTCGGCATGCGCAACCTCTACCAATGCTATTATTGACGCCTATAACCTGATAAGGCTTGATAAGGCTGATGCCTTTGTTACGGGGGGATCAGAAGCATCGGTAAATGAAGTCGGGATTGGCGGCTTTAATGCTATGCAGGCTATCTCAACAAACAATGCCGAGTATAAAACAGCTTCCCGGCCCTTTGATAAAACCAGGGATGGTTTTGTTATAGGAGAGGGAGCAGGTACTCTGGTTGTTGAAGAATTGGAGCATGCCAAAAAGCGGGGTGCCAAAATTTACGCCGAATTGATCGGAGCGGGCATGTCAGCGGATGCCTATCATCTGACCGCCCCCCATCCCGAAGGCCTTGGTGCTTTTTATGTTATGAGGAATGCGCTCGAGGATGCAGAAATAAATTATGATGTTATTGATTATATTAATGTGCATGGTACGGCTACACCTCTTGGTGATATTGCCGAAGCAATAGCCATCGTGAGATTATTTAAAGAACATGCATACAAGATGAATATCAGTTCAACAAAATCAATGACCGGCCATTTGCTGGGCGCTGCAGGTGCTGTTGAGTCTATTGCTGCAATCATGGCCACTGTGCATAATATTATTCCTCCAACAATAAATTTCACTACTCCTGATCCTGAAATTGACAACAAGCTGAATTTTACATTTAATAAAGCCCAGGAAAAAAAAGTAGATATATCGATAAGCAATACTTTTGGGTTTGGAGGGCATAATTCATCAGTGATATTTAAAAAGTTTTCTAAATAATTTTGCCGAACATAATCTCGCAAGGCCGGTACCTTTTTAAGCCTGAGAAAGATTTTTTAAAATACCTTAAAAGGATTATCGGTTTCAGTCCCAGAAACTGCACACTGTATCAGCTTGCCTGCATACATAAGTCATCATCATTCGTTGTTTTCAAGGATCTTAAAATAAATAACGAGAGGCTCGAATTTCTGGGTGATGCCATTCTTGATGCACTGGTAGCCAAACGTCTTTTCCTGAAGTTCCCGGAAAAAGATGTGGGATTCTTAACCCAGATGCGCTCGAAAATTGTTAGCCGTGATAACCTCAATAATATTGCTGTCAAGCTGGGTATCTCAAATATGATTATTACAAGGGTAAGCAGTGAGAATCATAAGTCATTATATGGGGATGCCCTTGAGGCACTGATCGGCGCACTTTTTCTTGACAAGGGATTTAAGAAAACAGAGAAGATAGTCCTTGAACGTATAATCTATCCCTTTATTAATTTAAATACGCTTCAGGATACTGAAGTCGATTTTAAGAGCAGGATAATAGAATGGGGACAGAAAAACAGGAAAGAGGTCAGCTTTGCCTGCTTTGAAGAAGTTGACAGCAAAAAAAATACAACCTACTTTGTTTCTCACCTTGTGATAGCAGATAATTTGATCGGCAGAGGTACAGGTAACTCCAAGAAGGAGGCTGAACAAAATGCTGCAAGGCAGGGACTGGAAAAATTAAATATAAGCAGTGTTTAATGCCCGGGCAAATCATTACTTTACCTCAATTTGAAACTTGCCGCAGCCTGCCTGTCCGTCATAAGTTATTCCCTCCACAATAATATCAAAATAGTCAGTGTCATCCGAAGTATAAAAAGAAAATGCTGCTGTGCCCTGGCTGTCCGTTATAATTTCGGGATTCCAGTAAACAGTATTCCTGTAGTCAGGGATCCTGCTTCCTGCAGTTTTTTCCGAGTCATAGCGGGGCGAAGTAAACACTTCGGAGCAGCCCCCATTTTCAGGATTTTGACGGATGGCTGTTTTAAGTTTTGCCACATTTTCAAATTTATTGTTGTGGGTTTGAATATCAAGTATGCCGTCAAATACCATATCCCCATAATAATACTTTGAGGAAACTACACTGATTTTTTTGACTGCTGCGGGCTCGAGGTTCAGTACTATTGAGGGATCAAAAACGGGCACCCCGTCGACCAGGTAGAGTGGCGAATTTCCGATTATCTCGTTACTGTTCTTATCAATGATGTGTATATATTTAACACCTTTTCTGACGCTGATATAAACACTTTTTAAAATTTCCACAAGCACTTCCTCCATTACAGGAAGCTTAATATAATCACTCAGCATTATTGACTCATCAGGATAGCCATAAAAGGGGGACAGCCCCCCAGAAAAATGGGCGCTGTCCCTCTCATACATGTCCCTCTCATACGCGGCGGTAATCTGACAGTTAATCATGCTGCGGAGGATATAATCCTTATATTCACTTTTCAGGGCAGGTTGAGCATGCTGTTCTTTAAAGCTGTTTGAGAACTTGTCATTCAGAAGCAGTATATATTTTCCATTCTTGTCGTCGAGCTGGATTACCAGCTCGCTATTTGAGAACTCCTCACCGGGGGAGAAGCTGAATTCACCAGCCCTGTTTGTTTTACATGTATATATTTGTGCATGGGGACCCACATATGACAGATAAACCTCAAGGTTCCATACGGGTTCCTTTGATACCTTGTCTATGACTTTACCGCTTATTATCTGTCCCTGTATCTCCGGGAGAAAGCTGACTTTAAAATCACCGGACAAAGGACCGGAAGAATCAATAGAGGCCGGAAGGGCATCGTTGATCTCAGAATAGCCAAAGATATCTGCCAGCAGTATATTATCCATCATCATCCGGTTCTGTATGTCAGATTCCTCTCCTTCAAAAGGATCGCCGGACTTTTTAACTTTTACCGAGAGGTTGGCTGAAACGGGACTGCCATTAACGGAAGTTCTGACTGTAATGTTTACCTTTTCGCGTGTGCCGAAGACAGCTTTATCAACAGATATATTTACATCCAGCCTGTCCTTTGGCTTCTTATATGCCGGCCTCCTGCATACTATCTCATCCTTATCATCAAGCAGGGTGACAAAATATATTCCTTCGGGAATATATATATCAGGGATCCTTACTGTCCGCACGCTGTTGTATAAGGATAATGATTCAGAGTAAAACACATACCCGTCCTTTTCGATATTTATTTTAAAAGACCTGTTTGCGTCTGTGCTATCGCATAAAGAGCTGCTGATAGTGAAGCTAACGGTTTTATCGGTGAAAGCGGACAGGTGCATAACTGTCCCTTCTTCATGCACTTCGGGCAGTGCGAACGAGGCTTGCACAGAATCATCCGTTATCACCCTGACATGATACTTGCCGGAATAAAGGGGCTTAAGGTCGAATGTCCCTATACCCCTGACTATATCAAATTTCTGAAGTGTATCATCATTTATACATAACAGTCCCCTGCCGTCAACACCTTCGTTATAGCAGTCCGTTACCCTCATTATAATATGGTTGTCGAGGTTACTGATTATCCTGCCTGACTCGGGGAAAAAGCCGGCAGTTATTGCTGTCTGTCCCTTAACCGGGGGCTTCCTGAATAATACCTCTGCATCGGGATTGATAATTATCAACTTTTTTTCAAAAAAGGAGCCATAACCGAAATTCTTCATCCAGTTGGTATATGCCCTTATCCTGTAGTTGCCCGGGGCAATGCCTTTGGGCAGTACAATGCAGCCGCTGCCAAATCCCCCTTTGAGTGCGCTTTTATGCCGGTAAACCGGATTGTTGTCAGCGGTCAGCAGTTCATAGTACACAACCTTGCTAAGATCAACAGGCACACCGTATATGCTTTCAGTGCAGATAATTTTTAACCATATATTTTCTCCCGTAAAATAAATATTCCTGTCAGTTATCACCAGCAGCCTTTCTTTCATGTAGTTCTCCCTGTCCGCCTGCACGCCGGCAAATGTATTTTTGCAGCTGCTGATCGGTAAGAGGACCAGCAGGGCAGTGAGGTAATATTTGAATACAGGCTTATTCATTAATTAATTTTTTAATCTGTCCAGAAGTCGGGCCTGACCGGTGACCCGTTCACAGAGCAGTCAAAACATGCTACGGAGTTTGTCAGGTATGTGTAAATATTCGAACCGCTGGTCTCCTGGAAATAAATTATCCATCCTTCGTTTTCAACCTTTCCAATATAAGAGGGCCTCGGGTCACCCAGAGAATCGGTATACATCTCCGATTTACAGTATTCAAAACCGCCTGACACAAAAATCTTATGAACCATAATCTCTGACCTGTCAATAAATATCCTGCTGCTTGTTACCGCTGATGCCTGGAAATAGCCCAGCACAGGTTTATCCGGATTGCCGGTGTCTTTTATATTTCCTGCCACCTGCGTTGGTATGGGGTCGAAAAGGGTACCGGTATTTTCATTTGTCTCCCTGATGCGTGACCAGTAATTGAAAGCTTCCTTTGTGAGGGAGTACTGCTTTACAAGAACACTGTACCTTACTGCAAGCCTGTTTGTGCTCCCTGAGATATAATAAAGGGGGTAGTTCTCCAGGACATCTTCCGTAAGGTGGTCGGTGCTTCCTATCTGTATGACGCTGCACGAGTCATATTTCCAGCAGTGGGAGGGCAGCGTATCTTTATGGTAGGGAGTAAAGAACTCCCATGTCTCGTACCAGCTCCAGCTATAGTACCTTGTTTTATTTTCAGGATCATGAGTATCAACAAGTATCTCAATACCCTTTACAGGGTTATCGGGATCGAGCGACGGCCTTTCCTTGTACTGCCAATGTATGCTGTCAATCCCGGGGGCCTTCTTCATCTCTTCAAAGTCAGACTCATACCTGCTGCCGTCAGTTGTTTCTATCAGCAGCTTGTATTTCCTTCCTGCCTGTCCGGTAAACAGAGAGGGATCTGACCGGTAGGTTCCCGGTGATACTTCAGTAAAAGCATATAAATTTCCCAGATCATCTGTTACCTGCACTACCGCGCCGGACACAGGCTTCTTGTCTATATCGTCAAAGTGCAGTGTCCGTGAAAGCCTGACCGTGTATACTGTATTCTCATCGGTTATAAGTCCGTCTACCACCAGCACATTCTCATATTCTTCAATATCGGGATAAAAGGGGTCTATGCACCTGGCCACAATGAACAGCATGCAGGCAGAGAATATCAATATTTTTATAAACCTTATCATTATTTAAAATCTTATCGAGTATGAAACTGTATAAATGGGCTGTCCGAAGATCGATAATTTATAGCCGTTTACCTTTCCTGCCTTGCTCACAAAATATATTGAATATACATTTTTTCGTCCGGTAGCATTATATACTGCAAATGACAATGAGCTGTGGGCAATTTTTTTGGATTTGAGGTTACCCTCTATATTTACTGAGAAGTCGAGCCTTAAATAATCAGGGATGCGGTATTCATTTCTGTCGGTATAATATAACAATTTGTAATTCCTGACATTGTAGACGGCGACGGGGAATGTAATAGGCCTGCCGGTGCTGTAAGTGAAGTTGCCCGACACATTCAGGCGCCTTGAAAATTTGTAGTTGGCAACACATGTCAGGTCATGAGGTTTGTCAAAGTTGGCAGGGAAGTACTCGCCCGAATTAATCTTTGCTTCATCAAAGGGACTGTCGGCTTTTAATAATATCCTGGAATAGGTATAGCTCAGCCAGCCATTGAACCTGCCCGTATTCTTTTTCAGCAGTAGCTCTGCCCCGTATGCTTTTCCCGAAGCCTCAATAAGGTCGGTTTCAATAGTCTCGTTTAGCAGGAGCTCCGCCCCTCCCTTGTACTCGATGAGGTTTTCTATATTTTTGTAATATACCTCTGCCGAAGTTTCAATATTTCCGGAAAGGAAGTTTTTGTAATAACCCAGGGAAAACTGATGCCCTATCTGAGGATTTATATATTTATCACTAAGTTTCCAGGTATCAGTTGGTGAGATTGCCGTAGTATTGGATAACATATGCAGGTACTGCCTCATCCGGTTATATCCGAACTTCAGCGAATTATTGGGATTAAGCTTGTAGCGCAGTGACAGTCGTAATTCGGGCCCCGAATATGTCTGGATTATCTTTTGTCCCGGATAGTATACGGTGTCCTCAATGTAGGAGGTGTTTCTCGGTATGCCTTCCCTGTATTCATAGACCGTCCTCGGCCCCAGCAGGTTAAACAATGAATACCTTAGTCCGGCATAGGCCGTTATCCTTGAACTTATAATATATTCATCGCTCAGGTAAAGAGCCGATTCAACAGCCTTCTCAGTTTCCATAACTACAGGAATGATCAGGGATTCTTCGTTCTCAGACCTGTAAGAACCCGGATTTAAATTGTAAAGGCCGCTGTTCAGCCCGAAATTTATTTTGTGCGACGAATTAAGGAAGTAGTTGAAATCCGTTTTTAGCTCGGAATATTTGATGTCATATGTAAGTTTGGTCCTCTCATCGTTTTCCAAATTTTCGTAGATGCTGTATGAATAATGGCTGTATGTACCTGACAGGTCAAGGATAAGCTTATTTGAAAATATATGTTTAAGCTGCATGCACAGGTTCCTGTTTTTATAATTGTACTCCGTATTTGTACTGAACTTGAAGTAATCACTGCTCATGTAGGCTGAAACATCCACTGTGTTTTTATCATTAAGGTCATATACGACCTTACCTATAAGATCATAAAATGAAGCTTTGCTGTCGCGTATATCAGCTCTTTTTATACGGCGCAGGATCCAGTCGGAATAGGTTGTCCGCCCCCCGGCAATAAAAGACAGTTTGTCCTTGATTATCGGTCCTTCAATAGTGAGCTTGCCTGTAACCGGACTGATACCGAGGCTGCCGGAGAGGTTTTTCCTGTTGCCGCTCTTTGTGTCAATGTTAAAGACAGATGAGAGCCTTCCTCCGTATTTGGCAGGGATCCAGCTTTTATAAAGCTGAAAATCCTTTACTACATCCGGATTAAAAGCTGAAAAGAATCCGAACAGGTGGGAAGTGTTAAAAACAGGTGATCCGTTAAGCAGCACCAGGTTCTGATCGGCATTGCCTCCCCTTACATTAAATCCGGAAGCCCCTTCACCCACAGTCTGCACCCCGGGCAGCAGTATGGCGGTTTTTATAATATCTGTCTCACCCAGGGTTGCAGGTATCTGCTTTATGGTCTTTATTTCAAGCTTATCCATGCCCAGCTGGACACCTGCCACATTATGAAATTTACTTGCTGTCACCACGACACCGCTGAGCTGTATAAGCTTCTCTTCCATCTGAAAGTTCATGGTGCCGTCGGAGTAAACAATAATCTCTTTGGTTATATCTTCCTTGCCGAGGCTATGCAGGGTAATGCGGTGTTCGCCCCTGGGCATATTGATAATATAATGGCCGGTGACATCGCTTATCACACCCTGCTGCAAATCATCGATATATACCACACATCCTATTACAGGTTCTCCTGTTGACACTTCCTTTATAAAACCCGAAATGGTAGCCGTCCTGCCGCTTCCGTTAAGGGCGGGACTGCCAATCTTGATAATGTCCTGCATGGCCTCTGATGATACCGGTTCGGATCTGCCGGGAGAGGGAGTTTCAGGTTCAACCGGACTCCCCTCAATAGTTGCTGAAATATCAGCCGTGTCATATACTTCCTTTATACCGGTTTTTATTGTATAATCCCTTGTGAGTATGATATTATTATTGACTATGAAATATGAAATACCGGTCTTTACAAAGGTGGCTGATAATATGTCAGGCAATCCGGTTATACCGGGGGGATGATTGACCCTCAGACTATCTGTCCATTCATTCCTGAAAAAGAATTTATATTCATAGTTTTCTTCAACATATGTTACCAGGTCGGCAAAAGGGCGGCCATGGAAATTCCTTTCAATACGGATATCAATATCCTGTGGCAGTCCCTTTACCGCCTGCAGCACTAATAAGATACAAATGAAATACTTCCCCATGTACTGTTAATCAATTCATTCATTTAATATTACTGCGGATGCCGGATGTCTATATGAATGCGGGCCTGTTTATAATCTGTCATAGTACTTCAGCAGTTCAATAAAGTCATCAGGTTCGGCTGTTCTTACAAAGAATCTTCTGCTTCTTATATAATTCTCAATATCCTCACCCTTATCGGATAAGCAGCTGATAAGTGTTTTCCTGTTATTTATTCTAAATATTTTATCATTTTTCCGGATATATATTGTATTTTCAATGCGGGCTACATCTTTATCAAGGACCGATGACTTGCTTATATATTTTTCCCATCTCATCAGAAGTGTGGCTCCTCCATCATAAAGCAGTTCATAGTATCCGCTTTTGTCTTTTAAGCCATTGCCTGTTGAGGCCTTAATAAACCTGTGTCCGTCAATATAAAATCCATCAACGTCATTCCTGTTTAATTCAATGAAGCGTGGCCCTTCAGAATAAAATTCGTTGGCTACCAATTTGTCACTGACAATATCATAATTAATAAGCAATTCCTTTTGCACGTCATTTCTGAAGTATACCGTTCCCTTTTCCCAGCCACTTAAAGCCAGGAACTGATGACCAAGCAATTCGGGATAATAGTCAGTGTAAATCTTTCCGTTCACCAGCGGACCATAGGTGCAGTTTGAAGAATAAAACAAGTCCCTTACATTACCTGCAAGAGTGGTTATGTTTTTGTTTTTTTCAAGAACATTTATCTGTTGCGCGATACAGTTATTAAAAATCTCCGGTGGCAATAACAGTGAAATAGCAATAATACCTTTAAACCATATGCATTTTATGTTCTTCATGTACAAAGTAAAATATCCTGGCAGGGAAGCCCCTTTTTTAGTGAATAAAAACTTTGAGTATTAACACTTAAATATATATTTTCGTGAAAAATTAATATCCAGCAAAAATAAAAAAACCTTTCTATTACTATTCAATACTTATTAAATTAACTTGAAAAAGAAAACACATAAATTATCTATTAATGCCGAATACAGCTCGGCAATTATTGCCATATCCTCCCATGAGAATGATTACAGGCTTAGCTGGGCAATAAACAAACAACTGGAAACAAACTTTGTAAAAACAAATAACCTGGTAGTTTTTAATAAGAAATATAAAATCGAACAGGAATTCAGTTTGTTTGTGTTTGAAGATGAGGACAACATGATTAAATATCACCTTGTTGCCAACAAGTGCGATAATGGATACCTTATCCCTGAACTGAGCAACATGGATTTTTTTATTCAGATTTATGGAGAGATTAGCGCTGATTTTAAGGACCGGCTGCTGGAAAAGTTAAAAAAAATCAATATTGTAACGGGCGCCTTTGTTATTGATCCGGCCATACTAAAATCCGGCAAGAGGCTGATATATTAATGTTAAAGATTGTTAAAATGTTATATATTAATTATTTCTGAGACTATCTTTGTACTGCTATGAGCAGGAAATGGATATGGATACTGGCATTTTTTATGGGCCTGGCAATGATAAGCCTTATTTTCGTCCAGGCCTGGTGGATTAAAAATGCTGTAGATGTTAAAGATGAGCAGTTTGACCAGCTTATTACAAGAACACTGTCCGATATTTCCGGTGAATTTCAAAAACAACAGGCAGCACGCCATATCATTGATGAACTGAATCCTTTTTATCTTGATACTTCTTCAGATGTCTATGATAGTGACTTTCATTTTCAAAGTGAATTTTATTTTTATAGCGAATCATCGGGAGATCAACTGACATCTGAATTAAGAAGGAGAAATCTTGACAGGAGGACCCTTGTTAATAATGTATTATCAAGAATGCTCAGCATCAAACCTGAAATCGAAGATATTATTAATCCAGGAAATTTTAAGGCATTGATCAGGAAAGAACTTTTAAACAAGGGCATAGATATGGATTTTGAATATGCCGTTACCAAATCGAATAATCTGCTGGCATTTAAATCAGGTAATTATAAGCCTGATACAGATGCAGATTATTACAGGGTACAACTTACACCTGATGATTTGTTTGCCAGTTCAGATTATCTGACAATTTATTTCCCGGCAAAAAGAAATTTTATTTTTAAGTCGCTGGGCTACATGGCTATTTCTTCCATACTGCTGACAGTGATTATTGTCTTAAGTTTTGCCGTTACAATATATATCATTATCAGGCAAAAGAGGCTTTCCGAGATACGCACCGACTTTGTTAACAATATGACTCATGAATTAAAGACACCCATATCTACAATATATCTCGCTTCCCAGATGCTTGGTGATAAGACTATTCCTGCCACATCAAAGAATATTGACAACCTCTCTTCGGTAATCATCGAAGAAAGCAGGAGGCTCGGCTACCAGGTGGAAAAAGTGCTGCAGACGGCAATATTTAAGGAAGGCAAACTGAAGTTAAAGCTGAAGGAAACAGATATCCACGAATTAATACAGGGAGTAATAAACAATTTTTCAATACAGGTCAGGCAGAAGAATGGTATTATAATACCGTCGCTGCATGCAGAGAACAAAATATTAAACATAGATGTCGTTCATATTACAAATGTTTTGTCAAACCTTATAGACAATGCAATAAAATATTGCACCCGTGACCCGGAGATATATGTTGAAACACAGGACCGCAAAGAATACCTTTTAATATCCGTACGTGATAATGGTATTGGCATTGGCAAAAATGACCAGAAGCGGATATTTGACAAATTTTACAGGGTATCCACCGGCAATGTTCATCCCGTTAAGGGATTCGGACTCGGACTGAGCTATGTTAAAAAGATTGTCGAGGAGCATAAGGGATATATAAACCTTGAAAGTGAGCTCTATGAAGGAACGACTTTCAGAATTTATCTGCCGGCAAATTTGTCTAAACTTTAATTTTACAAATGTATGTACAAATTGAAAATACTGCTGACCGAAGATGATGAGAACCTGGGTTCCTTGCTTAAGGAATACCTGAATGCAAAGTCATTCGATACGGACTGGTTCTTAAACGGTGAGAAAGCTTATAAGAGCTTCATAAAAAACCATTATGACCTTTGCATACTTGATATAATGATGCCTGTGAAGGACGGGTTCACTCTTGCCAAAGAAATAAGAATGACCAATTCTGAAATTCCCATAATATTTCTTACTGCCAAATCATTGAAGGAAGATGTTATTGAAGGATTCAAGGTCGGGGCTGACGATTATATTACCAAGCCTTTCAGTATGGAAGAGCTGCTGTTCAGAATTGAAGCAATATTAAGGAGGACTAAAAAGGATGCCAAAAGTATTTCGCAGGCAGAATTCAAGGTTGGGAGTTATATTTTTGATGCGCATAAGCAGGTGCTCAGGCTGGGTGACAAAGAACAGAGCCTTACCACCAAGGAGTCTGAATTGCTGAAGCTATTATGCACCAACAAAAACATTATCCTTGAGAGGAACTTTGCCCTTAAGACTATATGGATAGATGATAACTACTTTAATGCAAGGAGCATGGATGTTTATATAGCCAAGTTAAGAAAATACCTGAAAGATGACCCTAAAGTGCAGATAATCAATGTGCACGGCAAGGGTTTCAAACTTATAGACTGACCTGTCCCCTTACTCTCCGCTCCAGCCTGCAATCCGCGCCAGTATCCACCACATGGCATATGCTTTCCTGTTTGCCGTTATATGTTGTGTATTGTGTGCGCCGTACGTTGCTGCGCCACCCGGATTGGCTTTGTTTTCGTAATAATCTGTTCCCGGAACATGCTCATCCTGCCAGTCAGTATAAAACATCTGGCTGCCATTGCCTGTGCCGGCGGCATATGCTGCTGAATTACCGTCATCGCCGGCATCTTCCCAGTAGTTGTCATCCATGTCATGTGTGTCTATGCTGTAATAATCGAGACAGAACTGTTTTGCAGTGTTGCAGTGGTCGATTATCAGTTCGGACTGGTCTTTAGGATGGCCTGTTCCGACATTACTTCCTGAATTTGCATGTCCGGTCATGAAGATGAAGGTCACGGCATTGGCTCTCTGTCCCTCCCCGCTTCCTATTTTAGTGCCGCCCTCTCCGTATTCGTCAATCAGGGAATCCATTCCCGGCAGGTAGTTGTCCGGTACATTATGGCCTGCAATATTGCACCATGACCACATGACAACATTTATTGCGGCATTGTCAGGGTCATCAAGATAGTTTCTCGTGGCCTGGATAAATGCTGTCTCATCCCTGCTAAGATCGGCTGCGTCCACGCCTGGAGCAGCATAGTCTGCCATCGCACAGTCACGGAAGTCAAGTTTACCGGACTCGGGTGAGTTATTGGTTATTCCGAAGAGGACATCATCCCCGTCCTTGTAATCCTGCAGTCCGAATACTCCGTATGCCACATGTGTGCCGTGCGAGGTGTGCTGATAGGCAATATGAAGGTTGCTGCGCGCAGCATTTATATATTGCTGCGGTATAGACCTTAAAACACTTTCTTTGGCCTTTAGATGGCCTGCTATATATATGCCGGAATCGGTGATGTCACCGTTGCCGAGGTCACCATTATCTGTTTTTTCACAACCAGTTAACATAGATAATACTAATAACAGGTAGAATAAAGTTTTGCCATTTTTTTTCATGATAAAACGGTTTTGAAATTAAATACTTGATAAATTAGTAGAATATGAATTAATTTATTCTCTTAAACGGGATAAATATTACATAAGTTTCATCTGCATATTCATAAAAGTACCTGGCAGAGATGGATGTCAGCAGGATCATCGAATTTATACACAGTGACAATTTCAGGATTCTCCTGTCTTTTTCGGTTTATTATGTGATAATAATAGGTATTGGAATTTATGCCACAAGGTTTTCTTCCAGGGGCATAAAAGAATACTTTATTGGAGGGAGGCAGATGCACAGGTTCGTGGTGGCTCTCTCGGCAGTGGTATCGGGACGCAGTGCGTGGCTGCTGCTTGGGGTATCGGGACTGGCTTATCTGAAGGGACTAACAGCAGTATGGGCAGTAATAGGGTATATTGTTGTCGAGTTTTTCCTGTTTTTATATTATGCCCCTAAAATAAGGAGATATAGTGAGGAGCATGACTGCATAACCATACCTGACTTTTTTGCTGCACGCTTCAATGACAGGAATAACATGCTTCGTATTGTTATTGTGGTGATATTTATAATATTTATGGTTACCTATGTGGCTGCCCAGTTTGTGGGGGGAGGCAAGGCATTTAATGCCAATTTCAGGATTTCAATGGATGGGGGATTGCTGATCACTGCTGCAATTATTCTTATTTATACTCTTCTTGGCGGATTCCTGGCTGTCAGTCTGACCGATGTTTTCCAGGGCATATTTATGCTGCTGGCACTGGTATTGCTGCCGGTTGCAGGAATAATCAGTATGGGCGGGTGGAATGCCGTATTCAGTGAACTCGGAAGCATCGACAGAAGCTTGTTAAGCCTTTTCTCCCAGCCTGCTGCCCTGGTAATCGGATTAATAGGAATTGGACTCGGCTCTCCGGGTAATCCGCACATACTGGTACGGTATATGTCAATAAAAGACCCTGCCCAGTTTAAATGGACGGCAATTGTCGGCACTACATGGAACACTGTAATGGCGGCCGGTGCAATAATGATCGGACTCGTGGGGAGGGCATATTTTCATGAGGTGGCGGCTTTGCCCGGTGCAGACGAAGAAAACATATATGTTTTTTTATCAGGGAAGCTGCTGGACCCGCTGGTAGTCGGATTTATCCTCGCCTCCTTATTTGCGGCAATAATGTCTACCGCCGATTCGCAGCTGCTGGTCGCAGCTTCCAGCATCGTGAGGGACCTGTATGAAAAGGTGCTTTTTAAAGACAGAACACTGTCGCATAGAAAACTTGTAATGATGAGCAGGGTGGTGGTGCTGCTGCTTGTTGTAATAGCAGTAGTGCTGGGCGTCATTATAAAGGACCAGATACTATGGTTTGTGCTTTTTGCATGGGGGGGACTGGGAGCGGCAATAGGGCCAACCTCAATACTGGCCCTTTTCTGGAAAAGGACTTCCAGGACCGGAGTTATAGCAGGACTGCTGGCAGGCACGGTATCGGTGTTTATATGGAAAAACATCCCGGCATTGAATAATCTGATATATGAGCTTATACCGTCGTTCTTTATAGCACTCGCGGTGACGTTGCTGTTCAGCGTTATCAGTCCGGTGCGGAGAGCGAAAAGAAAGCGATAGAGGCAAGGGAGCAGCACAAGGAAGGAGAGCAGCTCAAGGCACGAGCTCTACCAGGCACCCAGCAATTCCATGGAGCGGCTTATCTTTTCCTGCATGGGCATGCTGCCGTCAAGCCAGTGTATCCGTGCCCCTTCACGTTCCATCTTCCTGAACCATGTCATCTGCCTCTTCGCAAACTGCCGGATGGCTGTGTTAAGCTTTTCAACCATTGAATCATAATCAAGCTCGCCGGTGATATGTTGGGTTATATATTTATATTCCAGTCCGTAATAAACCAGGTCCGCGGGTGCCAGTCCCTCTTTCAGAAGATTTTCCACCTCCGTGACCATGCCTCTGTTCAGGCGGTCGTGCAGGCGCTTGCTAATTCTTTCCCTCCTGGTATTTACATCTGCTTTTATCCCGATAAAGATGTTGTCTATTTCGGGGTATTTATGTTCCGGCAAAGGATTTGATTTATAGTAATCTTCTATTTCAATTGCTCTTATTGCCCTTTGCCTTGTGCCTGTATCGGTGATGTTATGCAGCTTTTTGTATGCCGACAGTATTTCCGAGAGCTCCCCAAGTGATTTGGACTGAAGTCTCTTCCTGAGCTCATTGTTGCGGGGTACGGACAATAACCTGTATCCCCTGGTAACCGCATCAATATACATCCCTGAGCCCCCGCACAGTACAGGTATGCTGCCCCGGGTCCTGATATCCCTGTATGCTTCAATAAAGTGCTTCTGGAACTCATATACGTTATACCTTTCGCCCGGCTCCAGGATATCAACAAGGTGAAATGGTATTTTTTTACCATCGACAATATAGTCGTCATAGTCCTTTCCGGTGCCCAGGTTTATTCTCCTGTAAACCTGGCGCGAGTCAGCACTTATTATTTCACCACTAATGAGAGCAGAGAGGGTGGCTGCAAATCTTGTTTTGCCGCAGGCTGTCGGACCAAGAATTGTTATCAAATCATATTTTATTTTGTGCATTAAATAAAAATGAATTTATTTTGTTGTCCCTTTGTTGTCCCTCAGCAAATATACTAATGGCAAATAAAATTAATATTAAAAACAAAAAAGCCTGGCATAACTTTGAAATTATTGAGAAGTTTACAGCCGGACTCGAGCTTACGGGAACGGAGATCAAGTCATTGAGGCTTGGCAAGGCCAGTCTTGTTGATTCTTACTGCTTCTTCAACAAGGGAGAGCTATGGGCCAAGGGAATGCATATTGCCGAATACAGCTGGGGGTCGCATTATAACCATGATCCTAAAAGGATAAGGAAGCTGCTGCTGACAAAGAGGGAATTAAAGAGGCTTGAAAAAAATGTAAGGGAAAAGGGATGTACAATTGTGGCCTTACAGTTGTTTATTGCTGACAGCGGTTATGCAAAGCTTGAAGTGGCGCTTGCACGCGGTAAGAAGGAATATGACAAGAGGGAGGATATGAAGAAGCGCGATACAGACCGGCAGCTGGAGAGGGTAAGAAAAAGGAAAGGGCGGTAAAACCTCAGCTATTGTGAGAAGAAAAAGTTATTAAGCTCGTAAATATCATCCGCATTGAGATCAGTTTCAAAGTCAAAGAAATTGTCTATGGTATGGAGCATCTCATCAAATGATATATAGTTGTCATTGTCGGCATCCACTGCTTTGAACTTATCAGGGATCTTTACTGCCTTGGTTTTACGCCTCACTTGGTAGCTTTCAGGCGTTCTTATATAGAGGTTTATTTCATTACGGCCCACGGCCATTGACTTGTCAAGCAAAGCAACAAGGTCATCCTCCGTGATCTCTACGCCCCTGTCATCTACGTAAGCCCCGGCTCTTGTCGAGGGCTGCTCGTCCATATAGTCGGGCACACCGTCATGATCGGAATCTATGGCACAGCCTGACGAATCGGTTTTAACCCCGGGAGGTGTGTTGGGACAGTCGTCCCATCCGTCGTACCAGCCGTCATTATCAAGATCGGTATAGAAGATAGAGTAGTCATAGTCAATATCTGCTATGAGCCTTTCGACTTGCAGGGTTTTCGGACTTGAAAACAGGTCGAGGTGGAAAGTTACATAGGTGAAATTAAACCAGTCACTTATTTTGTTACCCACAATGACCGATTCGCTTAACGCAGGGTCATTCTTACTGCTCACATGATCGATAACGTCGGAGAAAGTGTAGTGCACCGAATTGCCAAGGCGCAGCATAAGCCTGTCCGACAGATGGAAGTCAAACCCCAGGTCTAAAACGACGGCAAAGGCGTACTGCGGGTAATCGCCAAGGCCCCAGTCATATTTCCTAAGGGGAGTCTCATATTTATAGTCCCTCTCCATCAGTATGCTTATGTTTTCGTTGGCAGCATTCTCCGGGAGGTTCCTTATCGTCCCGTCTGACCAGTAATACAGCTTGCTTTTTACTTCCATCGGATCCCCGTTCTCAAGTGATATATAATATCCTATGCTGTCGGCCTTGGAATCAAACAGCACCGTCTCGAAGCCCAGCGAAATAAAAGGATGGATGCCTCTCTCTTTCTTTTTGTAAAAGTGGTCAAAGTCATAATTGATGTTAACCCCGAAACTGTAGATATCTGACTGGAAGTTGAAATTACGCGCGGGCTCGGTATAGTTTCTTTCATTTCCTGTAATCTTGCCTCCCATGAAATAGAAGTTTGCCTTGTAGAAATGGCTATTGTCAATGTATGTGGCTATATTAACTTTGTAACCCAGTTCACCGAGCACGGGCGAGAAGTTGTTGTTCCTTATGTCTCCGAAGTAGTTTAATAAGCCTGCTCCAAATCCGACTACCGGTTTGTAAACCGGATTGATATTTTCAACCGTCTGCTTCATTATCTTTTCAAACTCATCTTCCTGTCCGTTTACCCGGCAGACGGCAATGAATAATATGATTATCAGAATATATCTGAAGCGAAACATAGATTAGCAGTCTTGTTTTTTATCTCTTCTATTTATACCATTTCTGGTTAGCAATCATCAGTGCTTCCTGAACAGTTATTCTCTGCCCGTTATTGTAGGCTGAAACAAAAGCATCATCAATATCAGTAGTATTCCAGATATTGACCCTGTAATCCCTTGCTTCTTTATATACACTGAATGAGCCAACCGAATATTTGAGCCAGCCTTCATGATATTCCTTTCTCACTTCCCTTTCAAGCTTGTACTGCCTGAAGTAACGTTTAATATCCACAGGCTTGTGGCCTGCTGCAATCTGCACCCGGTAATATACTCCGGTTTCAGGCTCCAGCACATATGCCAGGTCACGCTTGAATTTATATTCGCTGGTTTTTGCGGCTTTCGGCTTTGTTACTTTCTGTTTAATTTCTTCCACCGGTTCTTTTACTTCCTGTTTTACAACCTTCTCAGGCTCAGTAACTACCTCCGTATCTTTCTGTCCGGCTTCGGCAAGCAATACAGGCGGCTGTGTTTTCAGCTCTTTAATAATATCCTGCAGCTGCTGAGTGGTGATGGATGCCAGGTCTATATCTTTTTCAACAATATCGATGCTAATTGTTTTTTCATCTACAAGGTAAGAGAACTTGCCCTGGATAGAGGGAAGGCCCGGCATGACATCATTTTTAGGTATCAGCCTGTACGATACCATATAATAAGAATCTGATGGCAGGTTCATCCACAGGAACTTTACTTTCTGGTCTTTGAAAGTGAAAATCCCATCCTTATTATCAATATCAACAGCTGTAAAACCGGCAGGTACTATTTCTTCTATTTTTGCAAATTTCTTCTTGTCTTCTTTATTTACCAGCAGGTTAACTATATATTCGGCGCCTGCCTGGTTAAGGTAAGGTTTTTGCCTTATGCATGCAATATTTTCTGAGACACCGGATACAGTTGGAATATACTGGATAACTTTTTCCTCGAATTCATTTATATCCACTATAAGATCAGGATCGATAGCGGGGGAGGGATTTATAGTAATAAGCCTTGAGGCAGGAGATACTGACTTACGTTCATTATTTTCAATATATGAGAATTTTCCACCTAATGAAAATGTACCCTTAAGCCTTTCATCTACCCTTATTTTATAGATGAATGTAAACTCATCATTGTCGGGCAGCTTAAGCCATATCATTCTTACCCTTTTATCCTGAAATGAAAAGTCTGCATTTGATGACATATATGAATCAGCCGTAAGTCCGGCCGGTATCATCTGTTGAAAGCGGGAAAAACTTTCAATATCTCCCTTGTCCACGGTAACCCTGACTTCAAATTCGCTGCCTGCCGTGACTTCCGCCGGTGCGTCAATCTTAACCTTAACATCGGCAGCCTGGAATAAATTTATAAAAAAGACCACCAGCAAATACATAAAAGTAACAAGCAATCTAGACATCAGACTATTGTTATGTCGGGAGTTAAAATTAGTTAATTACTGGATTAATAGCAATAGGTTTTTAAAACCAATTGTTAACAATTTTTTACAAGAAAAAATATATCAGAAATTCGGACTGAGCAAGTATTTAGAGTAGAAAGCATCAATCTGTCTTACAGCTTCATTGGCCGTATTGACCACTTTAAAAAGATTCAGGTCTTCGGGAGCGATATTTTTTTCTTCTACCATCATCACATTTTTCAGCCAGTATATTAGTCCCTCCCAGTATTTTTTGCCCACGAGAATTATCGGGAACCTCCCGATTTTCTCGGTCTGTATGAGGGTAAGAGCTTCAAAGAGCTCGTCAAACGTACCAAATCCGCCGGGAAGCACAATAAACCCCTGTGAATATTTCATAAACATCACTTTTCTTACAAAAAAGTGGTCAAAAGTTATAAGCTTGTCCGTATCAATAAAAAGATTAGCCTCCTGTTCATAGGGTAGTGCTATATTTATACCCACTGACCTGCCTTTGCCCCTTTTTGCCCCGAGGTTGGCAGCTTCCATGATGCCGGGTCCGCCTCCTGTTATTACGCCGTAGCCCTGCTGGGTAAGCTTGAAAGCTATCTCTTCGGCAAGCATATAAAATTTGGTCTGGGGAAGGGTCCGCGCCGAGCCGAAGATTGTGACACAGGGACCTATCCTTGACAGCTTTTCAAATCCTTCAACAAATTCGGACATTATCTTGAAGATTTTCCAGCTGTCATATGTTTTTATTTCATTCCAGTTTTTCTTTTTAAATGCTCTCTTTATCTTTTCCTCGTTTTTTGAGAGCTTCGGTATTTTGTTCATCGCCTGACAATTTGATTGTTATAAATCCGTTTAAAAATACGATAATAATCATAAAAAAGTTTTCATAAGTTGATAAAGACATTAAATATTTACGTAATTACGCATACAGTTCCTTCTTAAGAAAGGTGGCAGTATAGCTGTCTTTGTTATTGCAAATTTCTTCAGGTGTCCCGCAGCATATTATTTCACCACCTTTTAGTCCGCCCTCCCTGCCCATATCAATAATATGGTCTGCTACCTTTATCACCTCCATATTATGCTCGATGACGATTATTGTATTTCCCTTGTCAACAAGGCGGTTCAGCACTTCAAGCAGGACCCTTACGTCGTCAAAGTGCAGTCCGGTTGTCGGCTCATCCAGGATGTAGAGCGTATTGCCGGTGTCACGTTTTGACAGTTCGGCCGCCAGCTTTATACGCTGCGCTTCACCACCAGAGAGTGTTGTCGAGGACTGGCCCAGGGTTATGTAACCCAGTCCCACCTGCTTAAGTGTTTTCAGCTTCTTAAGAATGGAAGGTATATTTTCAAAGAATTCAACTGCCGTATTTATTGTCATTTCGAGCACATCACTTATTGACATGCCCTTGTATCTTATCTCAAGCGTCTCACGGTTGTATCGCTTGCCGTTGCAATCATTGCATTCAACATATACATCGGGCAGAAAATTCATTTCAATGGTCTGCACGCCTGCTCCCTGGCATGTTTCACATCTCCCCCCCTTCACATTGAATGAGAAGCGGCCTGCCTTATATCCCCTGATCCTTGACTCCCGTGTCTGTTCAAAGAGTTTCCTTATATCTGAAAAAACACCGGTATAAGTTGCCGGATTTGATCTGGGGGTTTTCCCTATGGGAGCCTGGTTAACTTCGATAACTTTATCTATATTCTTTATGCTTTCAACTGACTTATGTGGCAGTGGCTCCTTGTTTGACCTGTAAAAATAGTTACTCAGGACAGGATAGAGGGTCTCGTTGATAAGTGACGATTTGCCGCTGCCTGATACTCCCGTTACACAGATGAACTTACCCAGGGGGAATTCAACATTTATATTCTTTAAATTATTGCCCGATGCCCCTTTAAGTATTATTGACTTGCCTCTGCCGATGCGCCTGTTCGCAGGTACAGGTATTCTCTTTTCGTTCTTAAGGTAAAGGGCTGTCAGTGTATTGCTCTTTACAAGCTCTTCAGGGGACCCGCAGGCAATGACTTCGCCGCCGTGCCTTCCTGCAAAGGGACCGAGGTCAACGATATGGTCTGCCGACAGTATCATCTCCTTATCATGTTCAACCACTATTATGGAGTTATTGGCGTCCCTCAGTTCTTTCAGGGCAGCAATCAGTTTGCGGTTATCGCGCTGGTGCAGTCCGATGCTGGGCTCATCAAGGATATACAACACATTCACCAGCTGGGAGCCAATCTGCGTCGCCAGCCTTATCCTCTGGCTTTCGCCGCCAGACAGGCTTCTGGCACTTCGGTCCAGCGACAGGTAATTCAGTCCGACCTCAATAAGGAAGTTCAACCGGGAGCGCAGTTCTTTCAATATCTCAGCAGCTATCTTTTTCTGCTTTTCGGATAAATGTTTTTCAACATTATTGAGCCAGTGGGCCAGTTCACTGATATCCATTGATGCCAGCTGGGCAATATTCTTGTTATGGATCCTGAAATAAAGGGATTCTTTCCTGAGCCTTGTCCCTTTACAATCCGGACAGGTTATTCTCTTTATAAATTGCTGGGCCCATGAATTCTGGCTTTTTACGTTATTCCCGTTCCTGTAGCCTGCAATGTAGTTCACTATACCTTCAAAGCTGAGGAAATAGTTGGATGATGTGCCCAGGGGAGTGTTTTCAAGCTTGAATGTCTCCTCCGATCCGTAAAGCAGCACATTGAGTCCGTCTTCAGGTATGTCTTTAACAGGCGTGTTAAGGGAGAACCTGTATTTTTTTGCTATGGCTTCAATCTGCCAGAATATAAGTGAGTTCTTATAGGTGCCCAGGGGCTGGATCCCTCCTTTTTTTATGCTCAAATCGGGATTGGGAATGATCTTGTTTATGTCAATCTCATTTATTTTTCCCAGTCCGTTGCATCTGGTGCATGCTCCGTGTGGAGAATTGAAAGAGAAGGTATGGGGTGCAGGCTCGTCATATGATATACCTGTTGTCGGACACATGAGCTTTTTGCTGAGATAGCGTACTTCATTACTGCCGGGGTCGAGAATCATGATTATACCTTTTCCATGGTGCATAGCTGTGGCAACGGAGTTCCTGAGGCGCGGACTGTCATCTGCCGAAATAAGGAGACTGTCGACGACTATCTCAATATCATGCGATTTATAGCGGTCAACTTTGAGTCCGTATTTAAGTTCTGTAATTTTACTGTCTATTCTTACATTCAGGAATCCTTTCTTTCTAATCTGCTCAAAAAGCTCCTTGTAATGTCCTTTACGTCCCTTAACGACAGGAGCAAGGATCACCAACTTCCTGTCCGCGAATTTCTCAAGTATGAGATTTATTATCTGCTCATCGGTATACCTTACCATCTTTTCGCCGGTCATCCACGAATAAGCTATGCCGACTCTCGCATAGAGCAGCCGCAGGTAGTCGTATATCTCGGTAATTGTGCCCACGGTGGACCTGGGATTTTTGCTTGTCGCCTTTTGTTCTATGGATATAACCGGACTTAAACCTGTGATCTTGTCGACATCGGGCCGTTCCATGTTTCCGAGAAACTGCCTGGCATATGCCGAGAGGGTTTCAAAGAACCGTCTTTGCCCTTCAGCATAAATCGTATCAAAGGCGAGTGAAGATTTACCGCTGCCACTCAGTCCCGTTATTACCGTGAATTTTCTTCTTGGTATTGTAACGTTGATATTTTTAAGGTTATGCACACGGGCACCGGTGACATCAATAAGATCTTCCGATTCAACGGCATTATATGTTTTATCAATATTCAATTACTGGGCTTATGTTGAGATTATAATATTACAGGTTATTCTGTTTTTTCTGACCCGGAGAAGGTCCTGGAATTCTCATCCGGAATTTTAATTATATATGTTTTTCCGCTCTTATTTGTCAGGTAGCTTTCCCTGAGCCAGGGATTCAGGAATTTCAACAACTTGTAATTCGTTGAGTGAGCTTTTGCAAAATCTGCCATATCAGTTATGGAGGAATCCACTTCAACCGTATGGTATGGTATTTCAGGATAAAGATCGCTCTTGTCAAGATAGAATCCGTACTTTTCAGGATCTGTCATTATAATCTTCAGTGCCACAGCCCTGAAGATATACCTGGCTGTCTCATCGGGCAGCAGCAGGTCATAATAGCTTGTTTCTTTCTGCCTGTCTATTTGCCTGTCTATGCCTCTTACCCCGGCATTAAAGGATGCGGCTGCCAGGGTCCAGTTTTTATATTTCTCATAGGATTCGAGTATGAACCTGCAGGCTGCATGAGTAGATTTTTCAGGATCGTACCTTTCATCCACTTCTTTTGATACTTCAAGTCCGTTATCCCTGGCTGTTTCTTCCAGTAGTTGCCAGAAGCCCACTGCCTTGCGCGGAGAGATAACATTTGTTAATCCGCTTTCTGCAATTGCCAGGTACTTAAAATCGTCGGGGACATTATACTCTTTCAGTATCTTTTCTATTGCCGGGAAGTACCTGTTAGCCTTTTTTATAAGCAGGAAGGTCTGTGAATGCCAGTAGGCATTGATCAGCAGTTCCATATCGAGACTTTCACGGGTATCAAAATTTTCGACAGGCACTTTTTCACCGGCAAACTCAAGGTTTTGCGGAATTTTAACCGCCCTGACACTGTAAAAACAATCATCACGGGTTCCCTGGTCACCGTTACCGGAACCTGTAAAGCTCTGAATGACCAGTACCAGTCCGCTCACCGCCATGAAGGCAGCAAAATATTTTTTCACCATTCCAATAATAATAGGTCGGTCAGTAATTATTAAGGGGCAAAATTAGTTAAATTAAAGGGATTTTTTATGGTTGATTTTCAACAATCAGAATATATAACTTATGCCTGTGAAAATTCCCAGGGAGTAAGGATGTATATTATAGGACGGATTTTTAACCAGCGGGTTAATATAATATCTGAACTTTGGCTCCACGTTAAGCAATAACTTTGACAGTATCGGGTATTCTATTCCTATGCCCACCGAGCTGCTGTAGTTAACGTTGTTTACCGTGACATTCTCTGAAAATTTGCCGTTTATGTCATCAGACTCAATGTAAAGGTTGTTACCTATGAGAAAATGGGTACTTATCCCGCTAAGGATATTAAAATCTATCTTTTTATCAATAAGCTTATATTTTATTACCAGGGGTATTTCGAGGTACTCAAAATACTGTGTGGCAGTCGGATTGTCCTCGACCGGGGTGGCAGGGACATTAAAATATCTGAGCTCTTCACTGTTTTCCTGGGCTGAATTAATTGAACTGTTAAATTTCAGCAGGTCATCATTGTTGGATACGGTACCTATGGATTGTGATATCAGTATGTTTGTTGTTTCCTCCCCGGTTTCTTCCGGATTATTATCCCATCTGCCATATGTCTGGCTCTCGGCATTTGAAGTGAATACATTTACCGCATCGGTCTGCTGCCCGTATTTTGAGTAATACAAACCTGACTGTATCGACAGCCTCCTCCCCGGGGATACGGCAACGTTTATCCCCGCAGCATAGGTTATAAGTCCCGTTTCTTTTGAATTCATTTGATCCTTAACATAACTGTCGAGATAGTCGGAAGATACGTTCCTGTATGAATAGAGCGGTGCCAGCTGTCCGCCCACTGCCCACCTGTTCTCATGCTGTTTTTCTTCTTCATGAATAATGTCGCGGGCAATATAGTCAGTATATGCTGAAGGTTCTTCCACCGGTTTGCGGGCGGTTATTCCCGGAGTATTAATGCTTTCTTCAATCTTATTATCGATTTTATCGAATGTAATACTTTCGAGCCTTTCCGCGATTTTTTCATCCTCCACAGCTGCCGGTGCTGCCTCCTCTTTTTCCGGTACCGTGGTTTCTGCCAGAGATTGCTCCATTGCGATATCCGCAGACCCTGTAATATCCGGAGCTGTTGTTTGAGAGGGTGCAGCTGTTTCTGATGGTACTGCTGTTTCTGCCAGCGCATCTGATTCTGTTGGTGCAGCTGTTTCTGCCAGAGATTGCTCCATTGCGATATCCGCAGACCCTGTAATATCCGGAGCTGCGGTTTCTGTGGGTACAGCTGTAATTTCGGGAGCCTCTGTTGCTGCTGGTGCAGCAGCTTCTTCAGCCGACTCAGCCAGTTTATGCGAGGAATCTTTAGCCAGGAAATAATATCCGATTCCGATTGACACAACCACAATTATGCCTGCTGCAATACGGCTCATAAAAAGTACCAGTTTTCTTTTCCTGGTATGCCCGAGTTTCTCGGCAATATTATCCCATACTGCGGGGGGCGGAGTATCTTCAAAATAATCTAACCTATGCTTGAAATAACCGTCAATATGTTCATTCATTTCTTTCATAAATTCAATTTATTTGAATCAATTTTTTATAGAATTTATTTATCTTTTCCTGCAAAATTGATCTTGCCCGTGACAGGTTTGACTTGGAAGTACCTTCGGATATACCAAGCATACTGCTTATCTCTTTATGTGAATACCCTTCGATAGCATACAGGTTAAATACCATCCTGTACCTGGGTGAGAGCTCCTGTACAAATTTCATTATTTCCTTTGCTGATATATCCGGCAGGATACCATCTCCTGCTTTCCTGTCCAATTCTTTTATGTTATCATTTATATCTACCATATGATGCTTTTTCCTGAACCTTTCCAGTGCTGTATTTACCATTATTTTTCTTATCCATCCTTCAAAAGAACCTTTAAACTTATACTGGCCGACCTTTTCATATACTTTCAGAAAACCATCCTGTAAAATATCCTGTGCGTCATCATAATCATTTGCATATCTGAGACATATCCCGAACATTTTTGTTTTGAACAGTTCGTACAATTCTTTTTGAGCGCCCGGATCGCCTTCCTGGCAGCCATATATAATTTTATTTAGCTTATCAACCAACCTGTATGAAAAAGTTTTATATGAAACTGCGACAATCTAAAAATTAAATATCTAAATTTATCTTGTAACAGGCGACAACTGATAGATGAATAATGCATTAAATGGTTGCGTCGTTTTATTTATAATCCGTCATCAAGATGAAAACAATAATTAAAATAATGGTATCGGTTGCAGCGATATTATCTGTTGCAGCGTGTGAAAAGAGTACCGACAATGTTGGCGGCAACAAGATACCTGTAGACAAAAGTACTGAAGAATTAGTTAAATACGACAATGAATTCGGCATTGATTTATTCAAAAAGATAATTGATTACCAGGATCCTGACAGCAACGTAATGATATCCCCGATAAGTGCTGCGCTGGCGCTGGCTATGACATATAACGGTGCCGACAATGACACGAAAACGGCAATGGAATTGTCGCTCAGGAAAGAAGGATTCACTACCGAAGAAATAAATAAAATGTACAAGGATTTAATAGCTGCACTTGTATCCGTTGATCCCGATGTCACACTTAATATTGCTAATTCTATATGGTACAGGAATACGTTTGCTGTGGAGCAGGATTTTATAAATACAAACCAGGAATTTTATGATGCTGAGGTGCAGGACCTTGATTTTGGCGATCCTTCGGCAAGGGACATAATCAACGAATGGGTCGAAGAGAAGACCAATGACAAGATCAAGGATATCATCAAGGAGATTTCACCTGCTACGGTTATGTTTCTTATTAATGCCATATATTTTAACGGAACGTGGACATATGAGTTTGATAAGGATTATACGTCGGACAATGATTTTTATCTTTCAGGGGGCGGTGTCATACAGGTCCCCACAATGCATCTCACAGCTGACATAATGTATGCTGAGAATAATTTATTTTCAGCTGCCGAACTTTTTTATGGTGACGGCAACTACAGCATGGTAATACTGCTTCCGAATAATGGCAAGACAGTTTATGATATTATAAACGAATTCACGGTGGATACGTGGGATGAATGGACTGCCGGCTTCAGTGAGGCGAAGGTGTCGGTAGGCCTGCCCAGGTTCAAGTTTGAGTTTGGCGATTCGCTAAATAAACCGCTTACCGACATGGGTATGGGCGTGGCTTTTGATCCCGACGAAGCTGATTTCTCAAAAATAAATCCCACTCAACAGATTTTTATATCGATGGTCAAGCAGCAGGCTTATATTGACGTGAATGAGGAGGGTACTGAATCTGCTGCTGTCACAGTAGTTGAGATGGAGCTAACTGCTGTGCCCGGGGACCTTATATATTTTACGGTAAACAGGCCATTTCTTTTTGTGATAAAGGAGAAGGATACAAATTCAATAATATTTATTGGCAGGGTCATGAAGCCATGTTAACCTATCCTCCCTGGGGTACCTTAATTTTATCTTCGCTTGTCAGTCCGTTTACTACTTCAATATTTATGCCGTCTGACAGTCCCGTTTTGATATACCTTTTCTCAAACTGTTGTGTTCCGTTTTCTACCTCGACGAACACGGAATCTTCACTATCACCGTCAAACTGCAGGAGGCTCTCGCTGATGGCCAGGACACTGTCACGTTTTCCAAGCACTATGCTGGCATTGGCGCTGTAGCCGGAACGGATAAACAATGTGTCAATAAGCTCGACGTCTGCTTTTATAGGGAAAAGTATTGTCCCGTTTTCTTCAAATCCCTTCGGGGATATATGCTCGAGTGTGGCATTAAATGTTACGTTTTCTATTGCGCCGACAGTTATAAGCAGCTGCATCCCCAGTTTTATCTTTCCCACCTCCGATTCGTCGAGGTTGCCTTCGAAAATAAGGTGGTTCATGTTTGCCACTGATGCTATGGTTGTACCCGGATTAAAGGCATTGGTATTTATTACCGTATTTCCAACCTCCACCGGCACATCAAGGATCATCCCTTTAATTGTTGAACGTATCAGTGTATTTGTTGTTCCCACGCTGTTTGTTACTCCTTTTTTTATGATCTGAAGGTTATTGTCAGCCGCCTCGAGCTCGGTCTTGGCATTATCGAATGCAACTATATACTGCTGGAATTCGAGCTCGGGAATTATGCCGTCGTCAAACAGTTTTTTCTGCCTTTCATATACTTTTTTGGCATCGTTAAATTTAATCTTTGCCTGTTTAAGCCTTGCTTCGGCACTGTTAAGTTCCCTCATCTCGGGTATTACGCGCACCTTGGCAACAAGGTCTCCCTCGTTGACCATCTGTCCGGCTTCGACATATATATCTTCTATTATCCCGGGAACCTGTGATTTTATTTCTATCTCTTTCCTTGGCACTATGGAGCCCGTAGCAACAGTTTTCTTGACAATATCAGTAACAAAAGGGGATTGCGTTTCATAAATGACGGGATCTTTCTTGCTTTTGCCTGCCAGATACACAAATAATGCTATTCCACTGCCAACCAGGATAACAATAATTGATATTCTTAATACTTTTTTCATTTTACATTATATTTTGTCGATAATTTATATTTCATATTTATATTTCGGAGCGTAATGCATCTATAGGTTTTATTTTAACAGCGCGCATTGCAGGTATTAATCCGGCCAGCGCACCTGAAGCAATCAGTATAAATAATGCCAGAGTTGCCACCTTAAAGTCAACCTCGGGATTCCTGAAGAAGAATGATTCAACCTGTGCTTTGCGCAAGACAAAGCCTACTGCTTCAACGATACCTGCAGCCATCAGTAATCCGATATATCCGGCAATAGTTGTCAGGAACACCGATTCCAGCACTATCTGGCTGATAATCTTCATTGGCGTTGCACCTATAGCTCTCTGTATTCCTATTTCCTTTGTTCGTTCTTTTACTATGACGAGCATAATATTGCTAATCCCTATGACGCCAGCTATCAGTGTCAGTGTGCCGACAAACCATGACAGCATGGAAATTCCGGTAAACAGGTTATTTACGTTTTTTATGTTTTCTTCAACATTTGCCGAGCCGAATGCAAGCTCATCATCGGGCGACACCTTGTGCCGGCGGGCGAGGAACTGTCTCATTTTTTCTTCTACCTTGCTGACAGGTACTCCGCGGTCCGATAACACAGAGTAATAACCAACCACATTGCCAAAGTTATATGTTTTCTGCAGGGTTGTAAAAGGCATAAAAATAATTTCATTCTGGTAGTCACCACCCCTGTTCGGAGCCCTTTTTGAGCTGAATACACCCACGACCTCAAAATATACTCCCTGGATCTTAAGGTATTCTCCGATCGGATTTTCTTCGGGCTCAAATAATACATCCCGTGCTTTCTTGCCTATGACAATCACTTTCCGTTTTTCTTTAAGGTCTTTTCTATTGATAAAGCGCCCTTCGTGCATCCTTACCGGGTCTATTTTAAAGTATTCAGGGGTGTCACCAACAATACGGAAGAAGTCACTTCTCTTGTCACGTGATATTTCAACGCGTCCTTCCCGCACACCAATGCGGGGAGCGAGTACTTTAATCTCTTTTATATTATCGAGCAGGGCCTGGGTATCTTCATTTGTAAAATGCCAGTACCGGTCCCTGGGAAGTCCCTTGTAAGGGATAGACGTACGTTCGGTCCATATAAAGAGGGTGTTTAATGCAAAATCACCCATGCCGTAAAAGACACCGTTATAGAGTCCTTTACCTGCACCCAGCATAACGACTAGCATAAAGATGCCCCAGAACACACCAAAGGCAGTCAGAAAAGTACGGACTTTATTTTTTCTGAGTGCGTAAAGTATTTCCTGCCATCTGTCGCGGTCAAACATGCCTGTATTTATTTAGGTTATTAATTTTATTCGTCTCTCAGTGCAACAATCGGTTTAATTCGTGCTGCCCTCCTTGACGGGTAAAAGCCGGCCAGCAGTCCGGCTAATATTAGCACTATTGTTGCAGCAACGGCAATCCTTATATCTGCCTCCGGATTATAGAAGAAATCATTTTCCGGTATATATCTCCTGATCAGTTCCAGGAGTCCCGCCCCCAATAGTAGTCCCACAAAACCGGCCAGGGCTGTAATAAAAACAGATTCCTGCAATATCATACCTATTATCGAACCGGGCCTGGCACCTATAGCTTTTCTTATGCCTATCTCCTTGGTGCGTTCCTTTACCACTATTGTCATTATGTTGCTTACACCTACAATACCGGCTATAATTGTCATGATGCCAATGATCCATACGAAGAATCTAATCGAAGTGAACAGGTTCATGAACATGTTCATTTCTTCAATCGAGTTCCCTACACCCACGGCGCGCTCATCCTTGGGGTCGAAGTGATGTATTTTGCTGAGCTCGTTCCTTATTTTTCCCTCTATCCGCTTTGCTTCCTTGAGTGAGGAACTAACGGGGACTGTAAGGGAAAGCATGGTGATGTCATTGCTTCCTCCATACAGCAGCTGTGCCGTGGTTACCGGCAAGTAAACGCACCTGTTATTATCCCAGTCGTCAATATCTTCGAAGACGCCTACCACCTGCACCGAGAAGCCGTTAACTATAACATATTTACCTATGGCATGGTTGGTCTTGAACAATTCCTTTTGCACATCGGTAGATATAATGGCAACCTTTCTTTTTTTTGCAATATCAATATTATTAATAAAGCGCCCTTCCTTCATAATGATATTCTCTATGGGCAGGTAGTCAGGATATACTGTTCTGATCTCGAAATTCACCGACTTATCCTTGTATGCAACATAATTGTTCCCCGGCATATGGTAGCGCGACGATATCAGTTCAACTTCGTTGATGTTTTGTTTTACCCTTTCGTAGTCCTCGTTTGTTAGCTGGATGTACCTGCCTGCTTTCAGACCTTTATAGGGCAGGGATGTTTGCCTCCCGAATATCCACATGCTGTTTATCATTGAGCTTTTAAAGCCTTTTCTCATGGCGTTTTCAAGTCCGTTCCCCGAACCCAGAAGTATTATCAGCATGAATATTCCCCAGGCAACGCTGAAGGCTGTAAGGAAGGTACGCAGCTTGTTTTTCTGCAGCGTACCGAATATTTCCTGCCACTTGTCAATATCAAACATTGTGTATTACTTTTTTTTATTTTCTATAATACCGTCACGTAATTTGATGATCCTGTCGGTCATATGTGAAATATCCCTTTCATGTGTGACTATAAGGATAGTGATACCCTGTTTGTTTATATCTTTTAATATTTTCATTACCTCAAACGAAGTCTCGCTGTCAAGTGCTCCTGTAGGTTCGTCTGCAAGGATTACTTTTGGATTTGAAATCATTGCCCTTGCTATGGCCACTCTTTGCTTCTCGCCTCCCGACAGTTCGTTCGGGGTATGGTCGGCCCACTCCTTTAGTCCGAGCCTGTCAAGGTATTCCAGGGCCATCCTGTTTCTCTTTTTACGGCTTACTTTCTGGTAATAGAGAGGGAGGGCAACATTTTCCATAGCATTCTTAAAAGGGATAAGGTTAAAAGACTGAAAGACGAATCCTATCATGTGGTTCCTGTAATAGGCTGCCTTCTTTTCGCTCATGTTCATGATATGCGTTCCGTCGAGCCAGTAACCGCCATCGTCATAATTATCGAGGATCCCGATAATATTCAGGAGTGTGGATTTGCCGGAACCCGAAGATCCCATGATGGAAACAAACTCCCCTTTTTCTATGTTCAGATCTATGCCTTTGAGAACGTGGAGCGGACTCCCGTTATAGTATGTCTTGTGGACATTATTAAGTTTAATCATGTTTTATTAGGTCTTCTTTACAAACTTTTAATACATACCAATTATTGTGCCAGAACAGGCATAATATTAGAATTCAATATTTTATCAAAAAACAGGTATAGATATTAGACGCTTAATGTACTAAAGTGTTACACTTATAGTACGATAATGTATAGGGGAAGCGTCTATATTTTAATGATAAAAATATGGGCGCTGTCCCTATATATTTTTTAATCTTTCTTCCAGGGCTTTGATTTTGTTTTCGGCGTCGGTTTTCTTTTTCTTCTCCATTTCAATAACTTTCTGCGGGGCATTTGCCATAAACTGTTTGTTGCCCAGCTTCTTCATAACTGACGAGAGGAAGCTCCTGGTGTATTCGAGGTCTTTTTTGAGTTTCTGCATTTCTTCGCTGTGGTCAACCAGCTCACCCAGGGAAAGGTAATATTCGCCGTATTTGGTAATAAAGCTGACATTACCTTTTATTTTCTCATCGATAAATCTTATATCCGACAGGTTGCCCAGCTTCTTAAGAACCGGAACAAAGTCCTTTTTATATTCGGGGGCCCTGATGTTAAGCACCAGTTTCTCCCTGGCGGGTATCTGTTTGCCGGCGCGTGCGTTCCTGATAAAGGCAACCACCTCCCTTGTATTCTCGAAGAGCTGCAGTATTTCCTTATTATAAGCCTTCGGGCGCGGCATATCGGCAACCATTATACTCGGTTTATTTTCGCGCTCATCCAGCAGGTGCCATATTTCTTCGGTGATGAAAGGCATAAAAGGATGAAGCATCCTCAGCAGCCTGTTGAAAAAGTCTATCGTTGCCTCTGCTGTTTTTGCATCGGCCGGTTTTTTATATGAGGGCTTGACTGACTCGAGGTACCATGAGCAGAAATCATCCCAGAACAGCCTGTAGAAGTTCATCAGCGCTTCGGAGATCCTGTACTGCCTGAAATTGGAGTCTATTTCGGAAACCGACTGGTTAAGTCTTTCATTAAACCAGGTTATTGCTGCCTTTGAGTGTTCGGGCTGCGGTGCATCCTTGTCCACCTGCCATGATTTTACAAGGCGGAAGGCATTCCATATCTTATTGGCAAAATTTCGGCCCTGCTCGGGCAGGCTTTCTTCAAAAAGCAGATCATTTCCGGCGGGACTGCATAGAAGCATGCCAACCCTTACCCCGTCAGCACCGTATTTCCTGATAAGCTCCAGGGGCTCGGGCGAGTTACCCAGGGATTTCGACATCTTCTGCCTCTTTATATCGCGTACAATACCTGTGAGGTATACATTATTGAAAGGTTTTTCGCCCATATATTCGTATCCGGCAATTATCATGCGTGCCACCCAGAAGAATAATATTTCAGGTGCAGTGACAAGGTCGTTTGTCGGATAATAATACTGGACGTCCCTGTTATGCGGATCACGGATCCCGTCAAACACAGATATGGGCCATAGCCACGAGGAGAACCATGTGTCGAGAACATCCTCGTCCTGCCGCAGGTCTGACATTTTCAGGCGGGGGTTACCTGATTTTTCCCTTGCCAGTTCCAGTGCTTCTCCGGCAGTTTTTGCAACAACGAACTCATTGCTGCGGGGCAGATACCAGGCAGGGATACGATGACCCCACCACAGCTGCCTTGATATGCACCAGTCCCTCACATTCTCCATCCAGTGCCGGTATATATTCTTGAATTTTGGAGGAACAAGCTTAATATTGCCATTCAGTACATTTTCAAGCGCCGGCCTGGCAAGCTCCTTCATCCTGAGAAACCACTGCATCGAAAGCCTCGGCTCTATGATGGCATCGGTCCTTTCGGAAAAGCCTACATTATTTACATAATCTTCAACCTTGGCCAGCAGTCCCTCCTCCTTCAGCCTGTCCACAACGAGCTCCCTTGCCTTAAACCTGTCGGTGCCGACAAAGACCTGTGCATTCTCGCTCAGTGTACCGTCATCGTTAAAAATATCGACCGACTCCAGGTTATGCCTTATTCCAATCTCATAGTCATTAATATCATGGGCCGGAGTGATTTTGAGGCAGCCCGTACCAAATTCCATATCCACATAGTCATCTTCTATTATGGGCGCTAACCTGTTTACAAGCGGTATATATACTTTCTTCCCCCGCAGATGCCAGTAACGCTTATCTTCAGGATTGACGCATACGGCAGTATCACCCAGTATTGTCTCGGGGCGTGTGGTGGCAATTGTAATGTACCTGTCATCATCCTCTATCCGGTAGTTTACATAATATAATTTTGATTTCAACTCCTTATATATCACTTCTTCATCAGATACTGCAGTCTTTGCTTGGGGGTCCCAGTTAACCATACGCACACCCCGGTAAATTCTACCTTTGTTATATAAATCGGTAAAAACATGAATTACACTTTCTGACAGGACATCATCCATAGTAAACCTTGTCCGTTCCCAGTCACATGCAGCACCAAGCTTTTTCAGCTGCTCCAGGATAATACCACCATGTTTGTTCTTCCAGTCCCATGCATGTTTCAGGAATTCTTCCCTTGTAAGGTCTTTTTTTTCTATCCCCTCACTTTTGAGCTTGGCCACCACCCGTGCTTCAGTTGCTATTGATGCGTGGTCTGTTCCGGGTACCCACAGTGCATTTTTACCAAGCATCTTCGCCCTTCTGATGAGTATATCCTGTATCGTGTTATTCAGCATATGTCCCATATGCAGTACGCCTGTGACATTGGGAGGGGGGATAACAATAGTATAAGGTTCCCTTTCATCAGGTTCAGACCTGAACAGTCCGTTTTCCATCCAGAAGCTGTACCATTTGTCTTCTACCTCTGCCGGGTTATACTTGCTTGGTATATCTATCATAACTTTTAGTCCGGTTAAACTTATGTTATTTCTGAATATGGGTGCGTAAATTAATTAAAAAATAAGCATAAATAAAACAATTACATTAATTTTACGTTTTGTTAATTTTAAAGGTGAGTAACTATGAAAAAAGCACTGGCATTAATATTAGTTGCAATATTAACTGTATCGGTCAGTTGTTCGCAGAGTTCAAGAGCTGATACAAAAGTTGATAAAAAAGTTCCGTATATAAAGTTTGAATATGTTGAATACGATTACGGTGATATCATACAGGGAGACGATGGTACGTGTGAATTTGTTTTTAAAAATACCGGCAAAAATCCTCTTGTGCTCAGCAATGTAAGGCCTTCATGCGGTTGTACGGTACCAAAATGGTCAAAGGAGCCTATCAAGGGAGGTGGAGAATCCAGTATTAAAGTTAAATATAATACAGCAAGGGCAGGCAGCTTTTCAAAATCCATAACGGTTTATTCAAATGCTGTAAATTCGCCGGTGGTATTGAAAATAAAGGGCAATGTACTTCCCAAAACCAGTGAGGCAGGGGCCAGCAGGTAGTAAAGAATAAATTACTTTATTCGAAATCAGGATAAAGCAGGTACTTTCTTCTTATTGTTTTAAAATATGACAGTTCATCCTGCCATGAGTTTCTTATTTGCTCTTCAGAAAATCCGTCCAGTATTTGTTTTTTCAGAATGTCATTTCCTGCCAGGTAATTAAAATAGTCGGTAAAGAAGTTTTTCGGCCTGTTCATTTTTTGGTATGCATCAATTATATATGAGAGGTTTATTTGTTTCTCATTGCGTATGCTTTCAATATCCCTGTTTCTGAGATCAACGCCATAGCATTTTGTATCCCTGTGGCGCGGATTTTTCGCCCCGCCTGTCCGTTGCGGAATATAGAAAAAATCCTTTTCCCTGTATGCAGGGTGTCCATATACCTGGAACGGGAAATCGGTGCCCCTGCCAACGTTCATTACCGTACCTTCAAACAGGCATAGCGAGGGATAGAGGTATACGGCCCTCATGTTTCTTAGATTAGGGGAGGGACTGACAGGCAGCTCGTAATAATAATCATGCCTGTAATTTGCGCATAATACAACCTCCAGCGGGCATTGCAGGCTTCCCCCCAGCCACCTTTCCCCGTTTATCATCTGTGCGTACTCGCCGATGGTCATTCCATATACCACAGGCACAGGGTGCATACCTACAAACGAGATGAATTCCGCCTGCAATACCGGTCCGTCCACATAGTAACCGTTAGGATCAGGCCTGTCCAGTACAACTAAGGTCATCTTTGCCCGCGCGCATGCTTCCATGACGTAATGTAAAGTTGAAATATAAGTGTAGAATCTGACGCCCACATCCTGGATGTCAAACACCATTATATCGATATTTTTGAGGTCTTCGGCAGAGGGTTTATTATTATCGTTATACAGTGATATTATTTTGATATTGTCATTAAAAACAGAGGAATCCGATACAGGTTCGCCTGCATCGGCATTGCCTGCAAACCCGTGTTCGGGAGTAAAAATACTGATAATATTAATTCCCAGTTTTTGAAGGGAATCCACCAGGTGGGTATTGTTTATCAATGATGTATTATTGGCTACTATACCTACCTTTTTACCGGCCAGCAGCGGTAAATATATGGCTGTTCTCCCGGCACCGGGCATAATGTTATGATTATCCGCGTAACGGTATTTATTATTGCCGGAAGCCAGAAAGAAAATCATAAGTATTGCAGCGAGCCTTATTGCCATTTATATGCTGTTTTTTTATGCTACTAATTTAGTACATTTGCACTTTAAATTTTAAAGATAATATTGAATACCGAGTATTTTATAGCTAAAAGAATAACCTTTGATAAAGGGGACAGCCTGTCTATCTCAAGACCAATAATAAAAATATGCATATTCGGAATATCACTGGGACTGGCGGTGATGATTGTGGCAGTTGCCGTTGCTGTTGGATTTAAGCGCGAGATAAGAAAGAAAATCATTGGTTTCGGCTCGCATATAATAATTGTAAACCAGGATTTGAATACGTCGTTTGAAACATCACCTATTTCTCAAAACCAGCCTTTCTATCCTTCGCTGGATACTATACCCGGCATTAAGCATATACAGGTTTTTGCCACCAAGCCCGGAATAATTAAAACAGGAGAAGATATCCAGGGTGCAATAGTTAAAGGTGTAGGCAGCGATTTCGACTGGAGTTTTTTTAATGAAAACATGGCGGAGGGGAAGGGTTTCACTGTGACTGACTCGGCAAGAACCAACGAAGTCATTATTTCAAAGTACCTGTCGTCATTGCTCAAATTAAAGGTTGGTGACAGGTTTATAATGTACTTTATTGACAACAGGCCGCGGCCCCGTTCTTTTACAGTTTCAGGAATTTATGAGACGGGACTTGAGGAGTTTGACAGCCAGTTTATCCTTGCGGATATAGGACACATAAAGAAACTGAATAACTGGGATGATGATCAGATAAGCGGCTTTGAAGTACTGATTGACGATAGCAAGTATAGGAATATAGATCACTTCACCCGCATGGTCAGGGATCTTGTGGGAACAAGGTTGGATGAGAGCGGGGGGAAGCTGGATGTTATAAATATAAAGGAGAAGTACCCCCAGATTTTTGACTGGCTTAATCTTGTTGATAAGAACGTCTGGATAGTATTGGGACTGATGTTAATTGTCGCGGTTTTCAATATGATATCGGGATTGCTGATATTGATTCTTGACCGTACAAACATGATAGGAATATTGAAAGCCCTGGGGACGGAAAATAGCAGCATAAAGAGCATTTTCCTCTACCAGTCCGCTTTCCTCATGGTTAAAGCATTATTCTGGGGTAATGTAATCGGACTGGGTATTTGTCTGATTCAGCATTATTTCAGAGTTCTAAAGCTGGAGCAATCTTCTTATTTCATTGACTACGTGCCGGTAAATTTAAATCTGTTGCATATTATCATTTTAAATGCCGGTACAATGGCTGTAACCATGTTAATCCTGCTCCTTCCGTCAATAGTAATTTCAAATATAAATCCGGTGAAAACAATAAGGTTCAACTAATATGCACAGCAGCTACGTAAAAAATATTGCCGGTTTAATAAGGGCCGAACTAACCAGGCCCCTGCCCGGTGAGAAGAGTCACATAAAGATGTTCCCGTCAACAAGGAAACCTCAGGATGAATCCGCTCCCTTTCAGCAGGGTGGCGTGCTCATTTTGTTATATCCTGACAACGGGGCATTGACTACTGTATTTATGAAGAGGGTGGAGGATAACACACCTCATAGCGGACAGATAAGTTTTCCGGGTGGACGTACCGAGCCTGCAGATTCGTCGCCCCAGGATACAGCTTTGAGGGAGACAGAAGAAGAACTGGGTATAAAAGCTTCAGGCATCGAAGTTATAGGGTGCCTTACGGCTTTGCAGATCCATGTGAGTAACATGGAGGTTACTCCTTTTATAGGCTTTTTTTATGAGAGGCCACAGTTTAATCCGTGTTCAAGGGAAGTGGACTATCTTATAGAGGCAAGGCTTACGGACCTGCTTGATCCGCGTATTATTGAGAACAAGAGCCTGGTCAGCCGCGATAATAAACTGAGCATTCCTTTCTATAATGTGCGGGGCAACCATATATGGGGAGCCACTGCGATGATATTAAGTGAATTCCTTGATATACTGACAGGGAACCAGGATTTGGTAAAGCTTATAAGGTAAAAACCCGGCTAGTTACTAACCAGGTTTTTATAATGCTCGTACCTCTCCATGATATCATTCACATACCTGTATGTTTCAGTACCCCTGCAGTATCCGTATTTAACAACAGGGTCGTTATAGTAGAGAGGATCTGATTTTGATAAAAGGTATTTATCCACACTGTTTTCCCAGACATTGGGGTCAGACCCGTTCTTCTGTGCCAGGTTCCGTGCATCCTCTATATGTCCGATTCCGACATTATACGAGGCCAGTGTAAACTTGATCTTCTCATCCTGGTCTTCAATATTCTCAAATCTTTTATCAAGCCATTCCAGAAATTTTATCCCCGCCTGTATCTGTTGCTCCTGTGAAGAGTTGTGATTAATGCCGAACCTGCTGGCTGTCGATGGCATAAGCTGCATCAGTCCGAATGCCCCTGCCCATGACCGAACATCGGGTTTAAACCGTGACTCCTGGTAAATAAGTGATGCTACCAGCCGCCAGTCCCACCCAATCTGCTCACTGTAGGTTTTTATAATATCATCATAGGCAGATATTCTTCCTGACGTTAATGCATAGTAGTCACTTTCAATAATCTGTGCCGATCGCTGGTTTTTGAAATACTTTGCGTAAATAAGCCTATAGTCATCGGTATTCCTGAAATATGACATCCAGTCATTTATTTCAGTAAGAAGCTTGCCTGAATTCTTCCTGACAGCCCAGGCCATGTTCTGGTAAAAGCTGACAGGAGTTTCAATATCTATGTTCCGGTAATAGTACTGGTTAACCTGTGCAACATTCTCATCACTAATAGTGTAATCGATCGCACCGTTTGCCACCATTGATATTAACTGTTCCGCCTCCTTATCCACTTCGACAATATTAATATCTTCGCCGATCTCGTTTGACAGGTTACGGAGCCTGGAAGCATGGGCAGAATTTGTCTGGACATACACGGTCTTGCCGGCCAGGTCAAGCTGTTCCCTTATAAGTGAGTCTTCGAGAGATTTCTTATCGATAGTCATCCAGTTGTCAGGTTTTCGCTGTACCAGTACCTGCCTGGTCTGACTGTGTGGCAGCGTAAAATCCAGAAACTTTTTTCTCCTTTTTGTTACGGTCAGGTTAGCTGCTATCAGGTCTACATCCCCATTTTCCAGCCTTTTGAAACTGTGCTCCAGGTCGTTGCTAACAACCACTTCCACCTTGACGCCGAGATAATCCGCCAGGTTCTGCAACAGCTCATACTGGTAGCCCATGGGCTGTCCGCGATAAATAAAATAGTTCGTTGAATTGAAATCTGTCAGAACAACTATTTTCCCTTTCTGTCTTATAATATCAAGGTCATCCACGGTAATCCCGGGATCATGTGATTTATCAATATATATTCCAGATGATATAAATAAAAATATCAGTAATGCCGCTTTAATAACAGAGTTTTTCATAGCTTAGGTATTTGTATGTTCTACTCATTAGTTTCAGGTACAATTAGTTTTAGTCATAAAAAGTCCAGGATAATCCTGCCTTGAACGCCTCTTCATTCCTCGGATAGTGTAAGACTGAAAAATAATCTTTATATATCCAGCCGGAGTTTAGGTGTTCATATTTCAGGAAAAACCTGGTACGTTTAAGTTTAATATTCAGAAACACATCCAGATAAGGATAGTTACCGAGTTTTTTCTCATTCTGCTGATGGAATACTCCCAGTGCAGGGTTATATGCATAAGCATAATAACTGGTATTATAATAAATATCAAAACCCAGCATTGCCAGGAATCCTCCGCCAGTAAGCTTAAAATTCAGATAATGCTCAATATATGTCGAATTATAAGCCATAAATTCAGGTAAACTTATATAATCAGGTTTATTAACAATTTGAAGGACAAGTTTGTTCAGTGATCTGAATTTCCATAATTTCAGCAATTTGTCCGCATGCATCGAAAAAACCGATAATCCGCTGCCCAGCTGCCGGGGTATGGCAAGTGTATCAAAATAAATATAATTGGTTAATATTGAATAATTTACCCCTAATTCAATTCTTTTCAGCGGATTGATATATTTCAGGTCTATTTCTGCACTTTTTACCGGTTTAAAGTCATTTTCCCAGATATAATAATTCGAATAATAATTCTGTAGCAGGAAGTCAGGAGTTTCATTTTTATATTCCAATGTTAGCGCCAGGAATGATTTATTATGTCCGTTTCCGGGTGATGATATAACCTCAGCTTCTATGCTGTAGCTGCCTGATTTATAGCCGCTCAGATAATATTCGGTCATTATGCTGCTTTTAAAGTTGTCATTCTTTGCAAGAGACAAATTAATTGAAGCAGAAGTATTTGACAGGGGACGCGACCTGTTAAAGGTATCGGGATAGAATTTCTGGCCGATAAAACGGTATAGTGAAGATGTATCTCCGGCATAGTTTACCTCGTTGTTTGACGGCGTAAAAAAGCTGTATTTTAGAAGCTCGTGAGTCAGATCAAAATTTGCAGATATGTTACTTCCGGCATTATTATTTTTTAACTTCAGCCTGAAAGTATTTGATAATTGTCTGTAGTATACCGAATCAAGGGTATAAACCGGATTAAACCATGTCCGGGTGTAAAGGCCACCGTCCAATCCTGCATCCGGATCCCTGTCCCTGTGTATTCTGGCACTTCTGTCAAATTTTAATATATGTGATATTCCCGGGATAAATTTTTTCTTTTTCCCGGGGGACAAGGTATCACTTGCTGCCTCGCCTGCTATATCAAGTTCCTGGACCACCAGGAAGCTTATATTTTTAATTGTGGTCAGTACGTCGGGATCATGCATTATTCCCTGTTCGGTGCCGCTGAAAAGTGTTGGTATATCGGTTGTTGACTGGAATGTCGAATCGGTGATCAATGAGTCATTAAGTACGCCACCGTTTTCATCGGCTTTGATTTTATTAAGGTTGACATTTGCATACAGGTTATACTTGCGGGTTTCATAGCTGGTAAATAATTTAAAGGCATTATTGACTATTCTCTGAAATTTATACTGTCCCCTGGAAGATATAAGATTATATTTCAGTCCGAAGTTATAATATTTGCTAATATTCTGGGTATGAAAGGCTTCCAGTGTTTCTTCCTTTACCGATCCGCTACCTCCGCTTGTATATGACAAGCATGTAAACTGTTTGCGTGTATTGAAATATTTTGTATCTGACACTGTACTCATGTACTGGTTAAAATTATTTATCAGCAAAAAATTATTCATATCTTTTCTATCCGTGTAAACATTACTTATTGCGGGGGATCCTAAATTCCCGAGATACGCGTTCGATATTGAATGTCTGAATATTGGATTTTGGTTCTGGAACGACTCTAAGAGAGTATCAACTTCTGCATTTTTTTTAAGTGAGTAATTTTTTATTAACGTCCAGGAGGACATTACGGCCAATGTATCGGTTTCTGCTTTTAATATGTAAATGTTCGTACTGATTAAAAAGAATACCGTTATAGTAATTCCTTTTTTCATATTCAAATATATGAACAATAATAGAGGCGAAAATGCCCGTTAACAAAATGTTATTCACAGGTTTTCATTAGTTATTAATAGCACAAAAAAATCCCGATCAGTTAAGTGCTGACCGGGATTAAAGATCGGCGACGACCTACTCTCCCGCTTTCGCAGTACCATCGGCGC
>CAZHQW010000010.1:33400-67906 GCA_964534745.1 uncultured Bacteroidales bacterium | reverse complement strand
TTATTTTTATCTAAAAAGAGTATCACGTTGATTATAATATCGCTTAAAAATAAGAAGAAATAATACACTATCGTAGAGAATCCGTATAAGAGATTTAAAATTTTGAGTAACTTTTAAATAGTAATGATAAATAGTTATATTTTTATTATAGAGATATTTATATATGGTGCAGCAACGGATATAAGAAATATATTCTGGATGATAATTTATCTACTTAATATATTCGGAAAGTCCTTTTAATAGACCTGTTTTCTTAAATCCTGATTCGATCATTACCTGGGACAAATAAGTTATATCTGGTGTGACATGCTGCTGATATCTGACGCCATGGTCTTTGAAGTCAAAATAACATAAGCACTCGGCATCATCAGCATATGATAGAAGTCTCTTCAGTTTATCTTCCGGTTGGTGAAGATGCTCAAAAACATTCTTTCCAAAGAAGAAATTATTATTTTTTAAAGGGATATCGGTGAATTCATTAGTGTTGTTTAAGGTGAGGAAGTTAATTTCCAGTCCCGGGGAGATCCTGTTTATTAGGAATTTAAGGAACTCAACATGTATCAGATTGAGATCAATTAAAGTTATGGTTTCAATTTTCCCCGGTTGATTCATTAATAAATCAATCAATCCATATGGTATTCCAGCTCCATAGTCGATAATTCTTAACTTGTCAAATTTTTTTGCAGCTTTTCTGTAAGGCAGGAAATATGAATACAACGACAAAGGTCCCAGAAAGGGATAAGATAGAAAAGTTAACAAAATCAAATATTCCTGTTCTTTGTAATATTGGTATAAATTTTTCTCATAGTCAGGTATAAACATACATAATAAATCACCGTATAATTTATTAATTAAGGATAAGTTCCTTTTCCTCAATACATATTTATTCACAATAGGATAGAATGAAGATCGGGCTCCGTTTATTGACTGGATATAATCCAGAAAAATATCTATTAAATAGTATCCAAGTTTTTTTTGTTTTTTATACTTTTTATAATAAACAAATGTCTTTATATAGTCCTTGAAAATCTGATATACACTTTTATTCATAAATAACCTGATTTATAAACTGAAATTTAAAATTAATGAACTTTTATTATAAAATGACTTTTTTAGGATAATATAAATATAATTGTTGTATAATTGCAGGGGATTAAATTTTTTGATAATAGATACTTCTGAATTTATCTGGTATTGCAAATCAGATGTTAACAAATACAATTGATTATGCTAACAGGAATTTAATAAATACGTGTCCAGGATACTTTATATTAATGCAAGAGATAAACAACTCGATGAAAAATCCATAAAGTATTTCTCTGAAATCCTTAATAAAAGACTGTCACCGGAAAATATCAGGCCAAAACCATCAAAGCTGCTGTTAAAGAGACAGGAATGCATCATTATTTTAAATCCGAATAGTAATGTGTTAATTAATGATTTCAGTGCCTGCATCGGACACATAATTAATGCAGGTACGCATTGGAATTCTCCAAACAGTAATATTCCTGAAGGTACCTTTTCGATTGTAAGATGCAATCATGAGCTAACAGAAGTAATAACTGATGCTGTTGGCTCATATACTATATGGTATTTCTTTAGTAAAGAAGTATTTCTTGCCTCCAATTCTCAAAGAGCAATCATTCACTACCTTGGGTCTTTTGAATTTAATAAGAATGTTATTCCGTGGATGCTTTCAACAGGAATACTAGGTCCTGATAACTCATGGGACAGGAGAATAAAGCAGCAAGCTGGCAATTCCTCTGTTATTCTCAATAAAAAACTATGGAAAATTAGTTATAAAGATCATGGATTCAATGTTGAAAAAATAGAAAGGAAACATGCAACATACTATGTAAGGAAGTCCCTGGCAAATCTGTTTAACCATATAGAGCTGAATTATAACAGATGGATTTTACCTTTGTCGGGCGGAGCAGACAGCCGGTTGATTTTATCACTGCTTCATAATAAAGATGAGCTCAGAACAATAACATGGGGAACAAAATTTACACAGGAATGCAAACAAGGTGATGTATACATTGCTGCCAAAGTTGCAAATTATTTCAATGTCCATAACCAGTTTTATAGTCTGGACCAGGATAACTTAACAAAAGAGGAATTGCTGGACAGGTTTCTTTTTATCGGCGAAGGTAGAATAGATACCATAGTCGCATATATTGACGGATTTAAAATGTGGAAGCAAATTTTTGAAGATAACATTCATGGAATCATCAGAGGAGATCATTGTTTTTTTCATTATTCAACCCTGTTTCAAAATAATGAAAGTTTCAGATGGATATCATTTAAATTGCTATCTGACTACAAGGAATTTGAAAAATTAAAATATTATAATATTCCTGAACAATTTTTTCCGCAACATTTTAACAGGAGAAAAAATGAAAGTTTGCAGGAATGGCAGTTACGACTAAGAATGAAATTCCGGTTTCCTTATTTTATGAATGCATTGAATGATTTAAAGATACCATACGTTGATGTTTTTTGCCCGATGTTATCAAAATCAATTATTGAGGCTATTTTAAGTTGTGCTTCAATATCCGACAAGAGTTTTATTATTAACTACTGCATGGATATAGGACCGGATATAGAATTTGCAACAAGGGCATCCACACCTGGTGAAAATTATATTTTTAAGGATTTAGGTTACGCAGTTTTTTTAAGAGAATACTTAATGAGTTACAGAAATGAATCTATTTTAGACAGGAAGTTAATTGATTATCTTGTAAAAAATATGTGTAAAGACAAACAGCAGAGAATGATTGGAATAAAAGAGAGTATAAAAGAAATAATTAAAAAATATATTCCCTATTCGCTTAGGATCAAAATGTCAAAAAATTTTTTCAGGTTTTCAGCTAATTTAGATCTATTTGCATTAAGGGCATTTATTATTATACGAATGAATAAGTTATTTGGCGACGATGCTGGTTTCTTTAAGGGGAATTAATAAGGAATATTATTCTGATTTTAAAAATTAGTATTTAACAAATACACCACTATAAATTTTATTTCCGACGTGAAGCAACAGGTAATAAAATCCATTATTCAACGATTCTGATAAATCCAGCTCAAATGTTGAATTGCCATCTGACTGAATATAATTTGCAAAGACAAGCCTGCCTGAGGTATCAATAATTCTATAATAGATATCATCAGATGATTCAGCATTTAAGTTAATATTAAAGTGACCATTGGATGGATTTGGATAAATAGCAAATTCTTCCTCAATTGTGTCTATATAACCGGCAGGATAGTTATTTGTTTCTATTGCTTCATATATACCAATATCAGGGGCGTTGCCATTGGGCACCTTATAACCGAAGAAATCGAATTGCAGACCAACATCTTTTCCAGCATCTATCCCCGGGGATTTGTATGAAAGGTTAAATATTTCATTATTGATATCCTCAAACAGTGGATCTTCCGTAATGGAATGGTTATCTATTTGATGTGATGATTGTAATTCTTCGAGCGAATATATTTTTACATTATTTAATTCAATAAAACCAGGTTGTTCGGGATAATAAATATTATTATCAGAAATCAATTTATCCATTTTATGGCTTATCGCAATATCTCCGGCATTATTAAGGTGATAGATATTGTTATATGTTATTAAATCGGAGTAAGATGTAGCTACTCCTCTTCGGTTATCATAGAAAACATTATTATAAATTCTGGCTGTTGATAACGAACTGCTGATGTCAATACCGGTATAATTATGCTTGAAGATGTTATAATATATTTCAGTGTTTTCTGCAAATGAGTAAATAGCCTCCGAGGTACTCACAAATGTGGAGTAATTAATAAACAGATTTTTACCTCCAATCATCCTGACACCATTTCCAGCTCCTTCAAATATGCAATTTTCGAAATAGATACTATCTACATCAGTACCTAAAATATATGCACAACTTATTGCTTCTTTGGCAATGATATGCAGGTTAGATATTTTTACACATGATTTTTCCATTACTTTTAGCGTAAAATCCTTGGTGTCGCTAATTATTATAGGCCGTTCTCCTTCACCATAGCTCGATAGCATAACATTACTGGCAAGAATATTTATTTTTTCTTCAAATGCAGTAGTATTTGCTCTTTGAAAATATTTAACACCATCTATCCATTTTACGTCTTCCCATGAATCATAAGGGTGGTAGACAGAACCATCTTCAAAAAGGTCATTTTTATTTTCCGGATCGATGTAGCAAATTATATCACTGACTTTACAATAAATTGATATTTTTGCAGAGTTTTCAAGAGCAGGCTCTCCATTATCCTTCACAATGACTGTAAAACGGAAAACAGTATCCCTGGCAAACTGGCCTAAACCATAAGTGGATATTTCTCCGGTGACGGAATTAATCGAGAACATACCCTGGCTGAGATTTTCATTAATACTAAATATAAGTTGATTATTATCAGGATCGGTTGCTACAACTTTTCCAATATTACCATTAGCTAAAACATCAGTATTAAATACCTGATCCTCAACAACCGGTTTTTCATTAACATTTAGCACGTTTATAGTAATAGTTGCATTATCATACAATGTATTATCGGCAATATCAAAAACGCTGATCAGCAAATCGTGTGATTTCATTGTTTCATAATCCAGATAAGTATTGTCTTTAACGAACAATGAGCCAGTTGAAACATCAAGTTCAAAAACTCCGGTTTCATTACCTGAAATTATTCGAAAGCTGCCAATGCTTGTACTATCTGGATCTGAAGCTTTAATTTCTCCGATAAAATGTCCGTTTGTACAATTTTCAGATACTGTGAAGCTTTGATTATCAATTTGTGGTTTATTGTTCTGTGATATACTTTCATCAATTAATTTCAGATGATATTGATATATCCATTCCTCAATATTTGTATATCCATTTGCATCATCATCTTTATGCGGATCTTCCGGGATATCCAATTTGACTTTATTTTTCTCAAGTTCGGGAAATCCTCCTACCTCATCCTGGCTGTCGATTCTGTTTCCGGTTCTGTTGATTACGTCATTAATTATTCTCTGATCTACTTCATCTCTGTCAAGTGGACGTGCACCTACCTTTGGCAGCAGATAGGTTTCCAGTGAAGTGCTGGGCAGAGGATTGAAACTATTATCCCAAATAGCAGGTGTATTAACTCTAAAACTAACTTTGTCACTACCAATAACTACAGACCACGGGTCCTCTGTTCGCCCCGGACCTTCATTATCCTCAAGATATATCCGACTACCTGCCTTTAATTCTTCGACAACTCTTATTATTTGTTTTATTTTTGTATCATTACCAGGAATCATACAATTACCTATAACCGAACAATCGTAAGGTTCAATGGTTTCACCAAGGTATATATTACAGTAAGGTGCTCCTGTATTATATAATAAATTGTTAGAAATAACCACATTCCTTGCCGTATTAGCTACCAGAGGTGCACGATCTGCTAAATGCGCAAACAGGTTATTTACTAAGGTAATACTGTCTCCGTTTCTGATTAACATTCCATATCCGTTTGGATGATCATCATAGAGATTATCGTAAAGTGCTTCTGAGATAATACAATTACTAATTGTTACATTTCCAATGTTATCGGTAGAACTTAAGGAAAAATTCTCATCCACACCCCAGCTGAAAGAACAATGATCGACATATGTATTTGGACCGCCATAAATAGCCATTGCATCAAATGAACCCTTATCAATAGTATTATTACCAAGCCTGAACCTTAAATGCTGAACAATTGCATCGTGAGTATTTATTCTTAAAGTATAATACCTTATTGTAATACCGGGACTTGGTGCAGTCTGTCCTGCAATAGTCACATAAGGATTATTAATAGTTATTGCTGATTCCAGGTCAATATATCCTGAAACTTCAAAAATTATAATTCTTGGATAATTTCTGCCAAGAGCCCATCTCAGAGAACCTCTTTTTGTGAGATCACTTCCCACAGAAGCAGAACATAAAGTATCAACAATTAAAATAGCAGGAGTCGAACTCCCAGCGTAAGCTCCCTTGCATTTTGCGCCAAAACCTATTGCATCAGGAAATGCTTTCTGGGAAAAAGAAACGGAGATCTGTAATAAGAATGTGATTAGGATGGCTACTGAAAATCCTAAAAGCCCATTTGGTTTCATAATAGTAAATTTGACTAAATAGCTAAATCTTTTGATGAATAAACGTTTTTTTTTGACAAAAGTTACATATTACAGTTTTTAATATTAAAATCATTTCCATAAAGTATATTAAAAACCATATATAAAAGGTTATTTATTTTATTACCACACAATAAATTAATGGAATTAAATACCGGCAAAAAAATCTTATATATTTCTTAGGAAATAATCCTAATACCATTTCCAATATGATGAAATAAAGATAAGGCATTTTTATCTTTATTCTTTTTGCATACCAGTATGAATTTATCCTTAGATATCCTATTCCTTTAAGCAATTTTCTGAGCTCAGTATATGTCCACTCTTTCAAATGGAAGCACTCCGGTACATCACTGAAATATTGCGAAACGTCATGCGGGCCTGTAAAGCCATGTGGTGTAAGAAATGCATATTTTCCACCTTTTTTAAGAATATTGTATGCCAGCCTGAAATGATGCTCAGTATCTTCCGGATGAAAGTGTTCTATTAATTGATCACTGAATATAATATCAACTGAATTTGCTTCTATTTCATTAAGAGAGTAACCGTCATAAATAATTAATTTAAAATTATCTGGTGCTTTGTCGTCTTTACTTCGCTGATCTGAGATATCTACAGCGTAAACAAACTTTACATATCTGGCCACTTCCAGTGCAAACTTGCAGTCACCAGGAGCAAATTCCATGAATACAACTGATTTATTTAAATAACGACTGATAAAAGCAAATTTTTTCCTGTTAGCTTGAATAGTTTTTTGTTTATCCTCTCTTCTCCTTAGTCTGGGATGATCAGGCACTTTACTAAATAAATCATTGTACATTGTGGCATATATAAGTTTTCTCTCTTCGCGACTTGATTGCATGAGCTTCTTTGCAATAGCTTTCTCCACTAAGTAATGATTTTTAATTTGTTCAAAACTGCGATTTGGGGGTAAAGATTTTCTTAATTTCATTATTGCCGTCAAGTACTTATAAAGTTCTTTATATATTAAATTTTATAATAAATAACAGGTATTTCAGGACAAATATTTTTTAATTTATGCAATTATTATGTAAAGATGAAAAAAATATGAAACATACAGGGTACAACTATGAAGATTTGTCATTATTTATAGTAATAAGTATTAGCAAAATAATGTCTTTGTATGTTCAAAATTCAATTTTAAGTCTATTAAGGATTTTAATTTAGCAGGTATAGTGGATATGAAAATTTATGATTACTTTACAGAAGTTTATGAAAGCATTTATTTTTATCTGTTATTTGCAAAGAGTTTGAAAAGCAATGAATGATATTTCAGATATAAATTTATGATGATGAAAATTTTATTAATTACTGATCATTTATACACAGGAGGCAAAGAGAGAAGATTACTCGGATTAATTAAAGGTCTTCTTGCATATCCCGACATAATCTGTGAGCTTGTAATTCTTAAAGATCTAATCATATATGAAGAAGCGAAGCACTTGAATGTCCCAATACATATATTTAAAAGAAGAATAAAAAAGGATCCTATGGTATTCTTTAAATTATACAGATTATACAGAAAATTTAAACCTGATATCATTCATAGTTGGGGTACAATGACTTCTATTTATGTCTTGCCTTTTAAATTATTTTTTAGAGTAAAACTGGTAAATGCCATGGTAACAAATGCAATATGTAAAAGATATAGTAAGGCATGGGTTCGTTCAAAGATAACTTTCCCCTTTTCTGATAAAATAGTATCAAATTCGTCTGCAGGAATCAGTGCATATAAAGTTCCTGCAACCAAGGCATGTGTAATAAATAATGGATTTGATTTTAATAGACTTAAGAATATTAAGGAAGCAATATTAGTCCGTAAGCAATTAAATTTAAATACTGATTATGTCATTGGTATGGTTGGTACCATTGATTACAGGAAAGATTACAAGACCTATGTCTCAGGTGCTCATGAGGTCCTGAAAAAAAGATCAGACATAACATTTCTGATTGTTGGCGAGGGTGAAAATATTAATAACATAAAGCAAGATATAAAACCTGAAGATAAATCAAAAATTGTATTTACCGGCAGGCAAAAAGATGTCGAGTCAATAATAAATATTTTTGACATTGGTGTATTGCTTACCAATACCAGAAATCATCTGGAAGGAATATCCAATACAATTATGGAGTACATGGCGAGCGCAAAGCCCGTTATAGCGACCATAGGCGGTGGCACAAATGAAATTGTTATTAACAACGAAACAGGGTTCTTAATCACTCCATTTTCAGTCGATGAATTTGCAGAGAAAATAGAATACCTGCTTAATAACAGCAATTTAAGAAAAGAGATGGGCGAAAAGGGCAGACAACGGATTAAAGGAAACTTTAATTTTGAAAAAATGATATTATCTACGATAAAAATATATAATGAAGTTCTGGCAGAAGAAAGCATTACTAAAAACTGAATGAAACCGGAATTATTTTCTTATTACACTATTGATTAAAAGAGTAAAATGAATATGATTTTATAATGGCAGTTAAAAGAATACAAATCATTAAAATAGGGAGATTTTCATATACAAACGAAAATGTTATTAAACATATTATAAAAGATTTTCCGGATTATGAATTTGAGATAATTGATATTTTGAGAATCCTGAAAAAGAAGAAGCTAATTATTATCGTTAATATTTATTATGTGCTGAAAGAGTATTTAAATGAATTTCTAGCAGGACAAAAGAGTATATTTAAACTGAAAAAATATTTTTACGGAACCACTTATATTTTTAACAAATTTAATTCTATAATAAAATCTCACCAGAGAGGCAAAAGTTACAAATTTATATTTCAGTTTCAGGGTCTTTGTAATGCATACCTTAAAGGTGTTCCTCTTTTTATTTATACTGATCATACTAACCTGGCTAATTTAAGTTATCCTCATATAAAGCAGGCTGATTACCTCAGAACAGACAAATGGCTGTCCCTTGAAAAACAATCATATCATGAGGCCACTTTAATATTTACAATGAGTAGTAACATTACACAGTCGCTGATTATACAATACAATATAATACCTGACAATATCAAACAAGTAATGGCAGGTATAAATATTCCAAAAAATTCTTTTGTAGCTCCGAAGAATTACAAGAATAAAAATATTCTTTTTGTTGGAGTAGATTGGAAAAGGAAAGGTGGGCCGTTATTAATTGAAGTTTTTAAAGAAGTTTTAAATATAATTCCCGATGCCACATTAACAATAGTAGGGTGTAAGCCAGATGTTAGAGTTAAGAATTGTCATATTGCCGGACGAATTCCTTTAGAACAGGTACAGAATTATTATAATAAGGCTACTGTTTTCTGTTTACCAACAATAAGAGAACCTTTCGGACTGGTTTTTCTGGAGGCTATGTATAATAAACTGCCTGTTGTTACAAATAATATAGGAGCAACATCTGATTTTATAAGAAATGGGGTAACCGGATTCCTCCTAAATAACAGCAAAAAGGAATATACGAAAACTCTAATAAGGTTGCTCAATTCACCTGATTTATGTAAACAAATGGGCGAACAAGGACATAGAATTGTTTACAGGCGTTATACATGGGACAATGTTGGAAGTCTGATAGCAAAAAACATAAAAAATAAACTTCAGATTAAACAGAATAAATTCGAATAATTATATCCATAATAAATAATTTCTATTTTTATTTAAATTCTTATATTAGCGATAATGAAATATTTAATTATAAACATAATAATAGTATTTAGTCTTTTTATGTGTTGTTCAGCTGATAATAATAAATCCATTAATGTTATATTTCTTCGTCACAGTACCGGTGGCCGTATCTGGAAAGGAAATCCCAACAGGGTTATATACAAGCTTACAAAAACAGGTGATGTTGAAAGGCGGATTAAAAAATATAACAGAAAACATGAAGTAAAAATTAATATTGAACAGATGGCTTTTCCAAAAAAGGAACCATATGGATGGAAAAATTATCCATACGATTATTATAATATATGGATAAAACATGCCGGAGATAAGCCATATTTGGAGGAATCCACCTTAGAAATTTTAACAAAAAAATATAATGTTATAATATTTAAGCATTGCTATCCGGTTTCTAATATTTTGGATGATTTGGAAAATCCTGATGTTGATTCAGAAATAAAAACAGTAAGTAATTACAAACTACAGTACAACGAATTGAAAAAAAAGATGCATTCTTTTCCTGCAACAAAATTTATTATATGGACACCGCCGCCAAGAGTTGCCAGCAAAACAAATTTCGACGAAGCAAAAAGAACAAGGGAGTTTTACGAATGGATGATTAATACCTGGGATGAAAAGAATGACAATATATTTATCTGGGATTATTATAAATTAGCTACAGAAGGAGGTCTTTACTTAAAACCTGAATATTCTGCAGGAATAAATAATTCACATCCTGGTAGAGCTTTTTCAGGTAAGGCTTCAAGATTGTTTGCAAATAGAATAATTCAGGTAGTAAATAATACGGCTGATAACAAAGATGCTGCAGGCTGTGATTAGTCCGTCCTTGTAATAATAGAAAAATATTTATTTCTATTCTTTTATGAAACACATTTTTAAAGATTTTCGTGGGTATTTCTGGTATTATATTTACAGATATAAGACGATTTTTTTTTCAGAGTTGTCAACATATATAATGAGATTTATTTGTGCAACTAAAGGAGTAAGACTTGGTAAAAACGTTAAATTTTCAGGTATTGCACGTATCCACCGATTCCCTAATTCCAAAATCAATATAGATAATAATTGCAGGTTTAACTCTTCAAAGGGGTCAGTCAAAATAGGATTAACCAAACCTTGTTCATTGGTTACGATGAGAAAGGACTCTCAAATAAATATTGGCAAAAATGTGGGAAGTACAAGTGTTACAATAGCAGCTGCAAGTAATATAACCGTGGGTGATAATGTATTGCTTGGTGCCAACTCTTTCATTATGGATACGGACTGGCATAATACAAGTCCGGATCAAAGACAATCTTATGATATTCTTTCCAGGCCGGTTATTATAGAGAATAATGTATTCCTTGGATACAATTGTATAGTACTTAAAGGTGTAAACATAGGTGAAAATTCAGTAATTGGTGCTAATAGTGTTGTTATAAACAGTATTCCTCCAAATTCAATTGCATTTGGGAATCCATGCAAAGTAATGATTAAAAGAGATTGGAAAACCGGAGGAAAAAAATAACATTGAGCTTTTCAGTGGTTTATAATCAGGAAGAAAAGTGTTATCTGCTTCTGATTTTCATTTGACAGCCATATACTTATTATGAAGAAATATAAATACAAGGAAGTGCCGGATCCTAATATTTGCTTACTTATTCGAGATTTAACGGCTGGAGGAGCACAAAAACAAAGCATTATTCTTGCCAATTTGTTAGCCGGTGATTATAATGTTACTCTGATGGTACAGCATAAAGATCCAATTAACAATAGGTTCTATGAAATGATAGATCAATCTGTTGTCAAACTGGTTATACTAAAAGGCAACTTTTTGAAAAAGCTGATTTATTGTATACATTATATAAAGATCAACACTGTAAATATTGTATTTGCATATCTTACAAGTGATAATTTGCTTGCCTCACTATCCGGATTGTTTATTCCAAAGGTTAAGGTGATAGGTGGTATTAGAAATTGTACTATTCAAGCTGGTAAGTATTTTCTTTTATTGGTTCTTCACCGGTTAATTCAAAACCGTACTATATTTAACAGCTACTCGGGATTTCAAAATTTTACAGAAAAAGGATTTAAAGCAAGTAAATGTCATGTAATTCATAATACTGTTGACAATTTTATTCCAAAAATCCACAGAAAAAGCAGAAAGCTCATTAAGATAATCAGTGTTGGCCGGTTTGTCAGACAAAAAGATTATTTTACAGCTTTGGAATCAGTCAGGCTCTTAGTAAAGCAGATAAATCAAACATCCCTTGAATTTAAATATATTATTATTGGTTATGGTAAATTCAATTCGAAAATAAGAAGATTTATCAACCATCATAATATGAATAATATAACTCAAATAGTATTAAATCCCGGAAATATTGAAGATTATTATGTTGATGCGGATATTTATCTTTCTACTTCTTTATTTGAAGGATTATCCAATACTATTATGGAAGCTATGAATTATTCCTTACCTGTTGTTGCAACTAATGTCGGAGACAATAATAAACTGGTCATACACAGGGAAACAGGATTTCTTTGTATACCCGGTCAGCCTTCAGCTGTTGCACATTATCTTAATTTATTGCTGAGAGATAATGATTTAAGATTGCGCTATGGATTGGGAGGTAATGATTTTCTAAGAAAGAACTTTTCCAATGAAGTATTTTTATCACGTTATAATGAATTTATTCGCGAGTTAGTGAATTAATAAAGAATATATACGTTATAGAAAAATATGAAATCAAAGAAGAGAATCGTATATTTCGCTGTCAACTATTATCCATCAAAAGGAGGGACTAGCAGGGTTGTTGAGAATCTGATCAGGAAACTGAAATATAAGTATGATATATCAATCATATGCTATAAGAATATCCTTGCTAAAAAATATATTGATGGAGTTAATGCCATAGAGTTTCAGGAATATAAGATCAAAGGCATAGGTGTATTTCTTTTTTTTCTGCGCACTGCCATCTATCTTTTTAAATACGGGGATTTCGATCTTGTGCATGCACATAAGATAGACTGTTCTTTTGCTTTGCCATTACTTACAAAACGTTTCAAGGTAATAGCCACATCTCATGAGTCTCCTTATCTTCGTGACAAATGGTCGCTAATAGCAAAAATTTATTTTCGTATTATGGAGTATTTTTTTATACGGTCAAAGGCCAGATTGACCTCGATTTCCAAACCACTATCAGAATATTATAGCATGAAATACAAGCGGAAGGTTTTATATATTCCTAACGGAGTTGAGACAAACCCGGAAATTAATTACAGGAAGGCAGATTGTTTGCTTGAGGATCTGGGCATAAAAAATGATTATATTGTATTTGCAGGTCGCAGGATCATGAAAACAAAAGGATGTCATGTTTTACTGGAAGCTCTTTCAAGGATTAACTATAATAAGAAAATAGTAATTGCAGGAGATACGACACACGCACCCCGTTATGTTAAAGAATTAAAACAAAAATATAACCATCTTGATATATACTTTTCAGGATATATTGCCGATTTGGATGTGCTTTTAGGAATTATTTCAAAAGCAAAACTTTTCGTATTTCCTTCTATAACTGAAGGTATGTCTTTAATGCTTCTGGAATCATCTCTAACCTGTACCCCAATAATAGCAAGTGATATTCCCGAGAATATGGAAGTTTTTACAAATGAACACATAACATTTTTTAAAAACAAAAATGCATCGGATCTAGCGGATAAGATCAAATATGTTTTGGACAATTATAACGAAGCAAAAAACAAGGCTGAAAGAACAGTTGCCTATGTTAAGAAATACTATTCCTGGGAAAAAATAGCAAAAGAATATGAACTCCTGTATGACGATATAATTGCAAGTCAAAATAACGAAGAATCCCGATTACAGGAGAAATTATTTTAATGCAATTATTATAAAATAAATATATATATGTATATGACTTAATTAAGTCTCGGTAAACTTAATAAGGATTATCTGCTGATTTAATAGTGTCCTCTATAAATTTCCTCATCATTTTACAATTCTTTCTGTAGTCAAAATATTTCATTCCGGTTAGCTTTCCATTTGTTCCAATTATTTTTGCCTTATCTGGATTTATTATTACATAATTCATTTTATCGGCGTAAGTTTCGGGATCATATTTATCTGCAATTAAAGCATTTTGCAAATCAGTAAAATAATTTTTAATCTCTCCGTAGTTATTAGTAATTATAGGATTTCCAGCTGCAGTGTATTCGCCAATCTTATGAGGAAACCTGGAAATATCTCTCAGGGAAGGCTTTAAAGGAATTAGAAGGCCCAGTGCATTGATATAGTATCTTGCTAATTTATTATAAGGCAGATCAGACAGTATTTCGGTCAAATTTTTTTTTGGTGAGCTTTTAACCATAGATATTATATTTTTAAAGTACCCTGGCTTACCATAAATTACCAATTTTAATCCAATAGTATTGTCTTTAATTAATTCATAAGAATGTATTATAAATTCAATGAGATAATCATAAGCTGCATGACCACAATATATGAAATACGGATCATTTAATTCTTTCCTGTAATTATACTCATTAAAATCTGTAATTACAGGTATTTTTAAACATGGTAGTCCGGAATTTTGTTTTAGAGCAGCATTTTTAAGGAATTCACTGATAGGAAAAACACCATCCAGTAGTCTGTAAACATATTTTTCAAAAATAATATCATTTATTCTTTTCAATACTTTATTTCTTCTTCTTGAAATATGTGAATTATATTCTACATAGGAAAGAAACAATTTATAGTTAAATACTTTGCTCCATATACGGTAATTTAAAATAAGCCAGTAACTACGTGTATTTATGATAACAACCTGTATTTTTTTATTTTTTAATAGTAAAATCTCATTTATAGCACCAATAATCTTATACCAGTTTCTTTTCATTAAGCTTTTCGGCCTGTGTGAAATACCTGATGAGTTAGTATATATAACTTTACCCATCCTTTCCGTTACCGGAATATTCCTATTTGTAGTGTAACCTCTCCGGTTTATTACCAACACGTAACACTGATTCTCTGATAAACCTTTAGCCATTAGAGACAGACGGGTTGTCCCTGCACCTATTCTGTGAGGGAAGCCTGTTCCTCCAATAAATGCTATTCTTAAATTATTATTACCCATTTGAAATTAGTCACTATTAACCTCCAGAGTTTTCTTCAATTATTGTTTTATAAGCCTTTACAATGCTATCTGAAATTCTTTCGGGATTATGTCTTTTTAATGCTGCTTTCCTTGCATTTTTGCCCAGTTTATATGCAAATTCTTCATTCTTCAATAATTCAAGAATAGCACCTGCCATACTCCATGGATCCCCGTCCTGAATTAAAATACCATCCTTGTGATCGTTGATATACGTACTGGTCCCCCCTGCATGCGTCGCAATAACAGGCATTCCAAGTATCAATGCTTCAGCAACTCCATTCGGACTGTTTTCAATATGTGAAGCATTTACAAAAATATCTGCATTTAGCAATTCATTAATTATTTCTTCTTCAGTAAGTCGACCCATAAAAGTGATTTGACCAGATACTTCTTTAACTTTCTTTTTCATCATTTTAATCAATAAATCATCCGGTTCTAAGCCTGCTATATGCCATTTATAATTTATTCCAGTTTTATTTAATAATGAAGCGGCTTTTATTACTGTTTCCAGACCTTTATATATATTGCTTCTTATTGTGGTTATTATATTATGAGTGTTATTTCTTTTTTTTGCCCACTCATTATTATAGAAATTGTCTCTCAGAACCCTGTCTATATGAAAATATTTAGCATCGGGTGATAGTATGGTAGCGACCTGCTTGTCCCAATAGGTTCTACCAAAAATATACCTGGTTCTTTTAAGTAAATCCTGCTCAAGTTTGGATAAATATCTATAATCATTAAATAGAAAAAGGAATCTGTTTCCAAATAATGAAATGCCAAGTTTTAATTCTTTTCTGGAAATTCCACTGAAAAATTTATGCAAACATACCGTTATAATTCCTTGAATAGAAAGCACAACCGGAATACCCAAAATTTCCGGGATTAAGCTAAACGTGTTTTCAGTCCCATGTATGTGTATTAAATCTGGTTTGAAACTGTTAATAATTAAACAAAATTTCTTTATTTGATCCTTTAATTCATTTTTGTTAATATTTGTTCTGAAAAGGTGTTTTAGAATTCTGTTTTTCTTTCTTCTTTTTATTGGAAAGTATTGTGTTCCGTCTATATCAAAATTCATTGTGTATTTATCCGAGAAAAAAGCAATCCCAAGTAATAATTCGGGATGAAACTTTTTTAGAGCCTTTTCCAGAGATTTAATCCATCCGCCAGTAATAAGATTTTTACCTTCCTTTTTTTCTGCTGAAGAGGGTGATGTAGTAAACCAGAGGATTTTCATTTGTTCCAAATTCCTTTTGCTTTATTAGTTACTATTTTTCTGTACTGTATAGGGCTCAAAAAAGGTCCGTACCAGTTGGTTATCAAAGTGGCAAGAACTAATCCTTCAACATTCATGTGCAATACTTTTATAAAAAAATGTGCCATTGGGAAAAATATAATAGCACCGATTACCGAGCTATAAAGTTGCATCTTTATTTTACTTACACCATTAACAAACTGGACAAATATGCCTCCAAATGTATATAAAATGAAGTATAACGCCATAATAGCAGATAGTCTGAATGGAATATTAACATCTTCACTCACCCAAAATGCATAAAACCAGTTGGCCCCGGCAAGCATTATTAATCCAAGTATAGATAAACCTATCCAGATTTTGAGTATTTTCTTTATGGTATTCGTAATCCATCTCAGATCTTTTTTGATCCAGGCCTCGGTGAAAGCAGACCAGAATGGGGAAAGAAAGATGGTAAAAATCATTGCAAGTATATGAAAATATTTATAGGCAATATTATAGGGGGTAACTTCAGCCGGACCAAAATATTGAGCAATAATAATATTTGCAGTCTGGTATTTTATAATATGGCCGATTGAGAGTATAAAAAATTTCACTCCAAGATTTACCAGTGATCTTGCATATTTAAATTTTACAGCCTTAATTGAAGGTCTTATGTCCTTATATTCACCAAAATATAAGAATAATGAAACAATAAAAAATATAAAAATGGGGGATGCACTCATAGCAATACCCAGATAGAGTAAAGATCCTTTTGTGGTTTTAGTAAGAATATAAATTGTAATTAAAGATAAGAAATTACTTGCAGGTCCGAAAGCATTAGCAAACGCCGGACGCTGATCGGCAAATAATACATTTGTTAACAGCTGTAATATAAAACGAAGAAAGAAACTGCCGAAAACTATGCTGGCCAACAGGAAAAGCTCATTTCTCATGGATTCATCAGTATTTAGGATCTTTGCCCAGTTAAGAAATGGAGATAAACTTAAGAATACTATTGCTACTCCTGCAATTATAAGTGTTAATACAGCATAAGTTGTACTAATATAGGTTTTCGCAAGCTTTTTATCATTCAAGGCAAGAGCTTCAGCAAGCTTATTTCGTAAACCTTTACCCAATCCTATTTCAAAAAAGCTAAACCAGGTTAGCAGGGAACTGATTGTGAACCAAATCCCCAGGCGTGTTTCATCAATATAATGATATGCGATACGGATATATAAGAATCCGACTACTATACTAAAGCCTTTAATAAGGAAGGAAGAAATGATATTCTTTTTTGCTTTAACGGATCTGCTATGTCCTTTTAAAATATAATCTCTGATAAAATCTAATTTCATAAAGGAATGGAATTATTGTGTGGATTGGGTTGATGCAAGTGAAATATCCTGTGTATAGTATTTATGGTAGACCAGGGCAATTATTATGCCCGTAATAAATACATTTAAAACTGTCCCGGTAAGGTTTGTGATAAGAAATTGTAAAATTGCAAAGAACGGTCCCCAGCAATTTGTAAGTCTGGCTCCTTTATAAGTCTCTTTTGTGATAAAGAACAGAAATAGTAGATAGATAATTCCTCCTATTAAACCATAATAATAAAATAATGATAAATAGCCAACATGTATATGCGATGACCTCCTTCTTAATAACCTGATAAGTTCATTATCCCTTATTCCTTCATCTCCGATACTGTGAAATCGTCCTTTCCCAAATATCGGGGTCTTAAAATAAAGCCTGTTAAATATCTCAAATGCAAGCAGTCTTGTACTTGCTGTGCCTGATAATATACCACCTTTGTTTGTTTCTAATACTCTTTCATTTATTATTTTATCTGTATCAAGTCCAATAAATTTACTTCCATGATAGGAGACTAATATGAATATAATAAATATCATTAAATAACGGAGAACAAGTTTAAAATTAATCCCTCTGTATATAGGGATTAGTGCGAAGAGCAATATGTAATTAAGCATAATAAATCTTGACTTGGATATAAAAGCAACTATTATACCTATTAAATACAGGTAAAAAATACCTTTATATTTATTTTTTAAGTGATGTGAAATTGTTAATCCAAGGATAGGGAAAAAGCATAATCCCAGAGCACTTGTTGAACCGATCCAGGAATAAATTGATGGGAGTCTGGTATTTGAATAGGAACGCTCTGTTAATATTTGATGAAACTCCGGATTCACAAAAAACAAACGGTCACCAAATTGTTGAATAATTATAACAATAAAGGCTATAAACAGCACAACATGATTTAAGATAAATATCAGATTGAAAAATTTCTTTGAGATTATAGTATTCTCAATTATTAAAAGAATTAAGACACTTCCTATAAGAAAGTTACTATAGAAGTATTTAAAATCTACTTTCCTGCCAACAATTATTATATCTGAAAAAAAAGTATAAATAACAAAAATTATAAAAAATAGGACATAAGAAGCAATTTTAAATTCTATTTTATTCATAACTATAAAATATATAGATATGAAGCAAAGCATTATCATGACATAATTAAAATAAAAGTCAAATATTACTCTGGTAATAAAGCCTAAGAAAGGAGCTATAACAAATGAAATAATAATACAATAATTATAGAGAGTTGATAAAGGAGTATTTTTAAAGCCTGTTGACATAGTTCTGTCTTCAAATTTTCAAAATTCTAATGATATACAGATTTACTGATAATTTATTTATATGTTAATTATTTATTATAAGGAAGTATTCTTATTTATTGTCATAATAATCATATCCGTACTTAGACTTTTGTAAATAAGGGATTTCATTTAAAACCAGACATATGTTTTTTATATTTCTTTCATTTAATTCCTGAATTAAGGATATAAACTCTTTTCTGGAAGTATGATTTTGTCTTACAACATATATGTTAAGATCTGATTGACCCATAAGAATGTATGTGTCAGACAAAATTCCTATAGGTGGCGTATCTACTATAATATATTCATAGTCTTTTTTCAATAATTTGAATAATTCACTTGTATGGGAAGATAAAATCAACTCAGATGGATTGGGAGGTATTGGTCCTGAGGTTATTATATCTAGATTTTCAATGGAAGTATGTTGTATAATGTTCCTATAATTAGCCTGATGACTCAGGAATGAGCTAATGCCCAGATTATTATTGACTTTTAGCCTTTCATATAATATCGGCTTTCTTAAGTCAAATCCAAGTATAATTGTCTTTTTGTCAGTACTTGCCAGTGAAGAGGCTAAATTTAAGGATATAAATGATTTACCCTCCTGGACATACGTTGAGGTAACTAATAAAACAGCGTTTGCCTCATTATTAAGAAAATAATAAAGGCTGTTTCGCAGCATACGAAAAGATTCCGCAATATGTGACTTGGGGAAAGCCTGAACCACATTTTCCACCTTCTTGTTGTTTCGGTAAACCTGTCCTAGTAAAGGTTTATCAGTTAAATTTGTTAGTTCATCCTTGTCTTTAATTCTGTTGTTTAATAAATCCTTGAGCCTGATTAGTGAAAATGGAATTATAAATCCCAGTATTATACCCAAAACATAATTAAGTTTTTTCTTGGGGGCAATGGGCCCGCTTCCAATTATCGCTGCAGGTTCTATAATTTCAACATTCGGAAGATTAGAAGCTTTGGCTATTTGAGCTTCAGCTCTCTTCTCTAGCAAATATGTATAAATCTGATTATTAAGATTAAACTCTCTTTCTATGCTAAAAAGTTCTCTTTCAGTTTTTGGCAGTTTATTGATTTCTACATTAAGCCTGTTTATTTTTGAATTAACTTCCTGAATAGCAATTTCAGCAGTCTTTAAAACATATTTTATATTTTCTGATATTGTATTTTTTAAGTTTTCAATTCTTATATTCAATTTTTTTAAGTACGGACTCTTCTCTTGGTTGTTTTCAATTAAACTAACTTTTTCTGCATTCAAACCTATTAATTCCTGTATCATGTTATTAAGCATAGGATCTTCCAATCCCATTGCAGAAGGAGCAACAAGATCTGATATTTCTTCGCTTTCTTCAAAATAATTGTCAATGTATTGATAGTATTTATATTTTACCATCAGATCTCTTTTTTCTGTTTCTATCTGTTGCATCTGATCGTAAATTCTTCCGGTTTTTAAGGATATATCCATAACTTCATGACTTGTTCTGAAGCGCTGAAGGTTTTCTTCTGCAGTTTTTAAAGAATCAACAATAACATTTAGCTGATTATCTATATATTCAATAGTTTTAACAGCTATATGATTTTTCTTTTCAATATCTCTTTTCAGATATTCATTTGTGAGGCTGACAAGAAAATCGATATCCTTTTGAGGAACTTTGGATTTCAAACTGATTTGAGCTATGGAGGATTCGATACTATATGGTTCAACTTCTATCCTTCTTTGATATCCTTTTGCCAGCATGTTTCTATTATGAATAATGAATGAATATTTATTCCTTTTAAAATCTAATGGATTATAATTATCGTTAAATATTATTTTGAAGTCATATAAATCAGAAACACAACTCGAACCAAATGCACATGCAACGTTCAGTTTCATTCGGGGGACTGTTTGAATAGTCTTTCCTGAGGAATAATTGTAAATTGACACGTTTTCTTCATTTATTTTTAGCTTGAAGGTATTATTGTCAATTATTTTTATTTCAATTGGTACATTAATTGGTTGAGGATGATAATGATTAAAGACAACTATAAAGGGTGAAGATTTATAGAGTTCAATTTCTCTAAATTTATCGTATCCATAATATGAAACTTCATAATTAAGATTGTCTATTGCAGTACTAATTAAATTGATAGATTTCAATAATTGCAATTCATTATAAAAATTTTTCTCCCCGCTAAATAATCCGAAACCTTCCATAAACTGTGCAGAATTACCAGTAAAAGCGTTTTCCTCGGCATTAATCAAAACTGAGGAGCCAATTTCATAAACCGGTAAGGTAAATTTGCTATGAATGAATACAACTGCTAATGCAATAAGCAAGCAAACAATATATATAAGCCAGCTTTTCTTAAATGTTTTTAAAATATATTCTATATTTAGAATATTTTGATATGACTTGTTTTTTTGCATTTTTTACTCACTTAATCGTATATAGTTTAGTATTAAAACGAATGTAGTAACAACAGATATAGTAAGTGACCATGGTGTTGACACTTCTCTCCATTGTCTTGATCTTAAATGCATTACATAAATCACATCATTATTCTGTACATAGAATTCATCCTTATCAAGTAAATCTCTTTTTGTAAGATCTATTGTGGTATATGTAACTTTATTATTATCTTCCCTAAGCAGTTTTACTTTCTTCCTGTTGCCATAAATAGTAATATCTCCGGCCATACTTAAAGCTTCAAATATATTTAGTCTTTTTTCGGTATAATAATATCTGCCAGGACTTAGTACTTCACCTATAATTGAGATTTCTTTATTAACTAATTTTATTAGTACAGTTGGCTGATTGAAGTAATCTTCAAGCTGGGTTTTTAAATTACTGGTAATTTCCTCAATAGTCAGATTCTCTACATATATATATTCCAGTATTGGAAAGTAAATGTAACCAGAATCATTTACAATATAACTTATTAAAGAAACTGATACTTCGTTGCTGAAGTTCATTAGGCGATTATCTGCCTGTTCGCTGAAAAAATTAAATGCAACATCATCCAAGCTGGAGACTCTGATAACCAGCTCATCTCCTTGTTTAACTCTGTATTCTTGCCCATATGGTTTATGGTACAGACTATCTGGTTCAGGTTTTCTTTCAAGGTATATAAGTCTTCTCTGGGAAATGCAGGAATAACTTAGTAAAGCCATCAATAAGAGTAATATATGGCTGGTTTTTATTCTTATTCTTTTTTGTATTCTCATATAAATGATTTTTAATAATATTCCCGATACCAATTTACGAAATTTTTGACACCTATTTCAATAGCTGTCTTGGGTTTATAATTAAAATCTTCTGCCAGGGAACTGACGTCAGCCCATGTTTTCGGTACATCCCCCGGTTGGAGGGGGAGCATGTTTTTCCTGGCTTTTTTACCCGTCGCTTTTTCTATGGATTCGATAAAATCAAGTAATTTCACAGGCTTGTTATTCCCGATATTATAAATCCTGTAGGGTGCTATCGAACTTGAGGGGTCAGGTTTTCTGCCGCTCCAGTTCTTATTGCCCCGGGGCGTTTCCTTGATGATCCTCGAAATACCCTCAATTATATCGTCTATATAGGTGAAGTCCCTTTCCATATGGCCGTTATTGTATACATCAATAGGTTTGTTTTCCAGTATTGTTCTGGTAAACATAAATAATGCCATATCGGGTCTTCCCCATGGTCCGTAAACGGTAAAAAAACGCAGACCCGTAGTCGGCAGTCCGTATAAATGGCTATATGTATGCGCCATCAGTTCATTACTCTTTTTGCTCGCTGCATAAAGACTTACCGGGTGATCAACATTATCCTGTACTGAAAAAGGCATCTTCTCATTTAAACCATAAACACTGGAACTGCTTGCATATATAAGGTGGGCCACGTTATTATGTCTGCAAGCCTCAAGAATATTAAGAAATCCGACTATATTACAGTCAATGTAGGTCCTCGGATTTTCAATGCTGTATCTCACACCGGCCTGTGCTGCAAGGTGACAAACCTTATCGAATTTTTCCCTTTTAAAGAGCCCGTGAATACCGTCATCATCTTCAAGATCAAGCCTGATGAATCTGTAACTGCGATATACTGAACTTGGGATGGGCCTGTTATACTGAATCTCTTCCTTTTTTATTCCTGAATTATCAAGGCGGCTGTATTTCAAATTGACATCATAATAATTGTTTATATTATCCAGCCCGACAATATCATGTCCCTCCTCCGCCAGCTTTTTTACAAGATGAAAACCTATAAATCCTGCACTGCCTGTAATAAGAATTTTCATAGGAATGATCGGTATTTGTTAAGATGAACTGAAATAGTGCTATGCAGTTATAAGATTAAATTTCCGGCAAATCTCAATTGACTAACTATGCAGCAATTATTTTGCTTATCTTTTAACTGGTTTTTTGCCCAAATTGCAATTAAAAATTACGTAAATTGAATACACTTGTGTTGAAAATATATTTTCATTTAAAATCTTAAATTTAAGACATAATAAATTTATATTTATAATAATAATCTTCTTTTTGATGTATTAGTATTTTTTAATGATAATCGATGAATTTCTATTTATTAATTCAAAGTTATATTCTTTGCTTAAATAGTGCATTTTATTAAAAACAATTGCACGATTTTTGCATATAATTATTGATAATTTAAGACCTGCTATTATACATGTATACTTTTATATTTATACTGCTGACCGCTTCCCGGTTGTTTTTTCATCCGCTGCATTTTTCAATTACCAATATTGACATAAATTCCGGAGAAAACACTGCCACTGTTTCATACCAGTTTTTTGCCGATGATTTTAAAATGATACTGCAAATTTTTAAGCAGTCAGAAATTGACCTGGAACAAGATAAGGAGCTTACTCCACAGAATATTGAGACAATCAATGATTATATTTTCAGTGCATTTGAGATGAAGCTCAATGAATCCGAAAAGATAAATCTTGATTTTCAGTATAAAAAAAATGATGAGGCATTGATATGGCTTTATTATAAGGGGCAGCTGCCTGCGGGAAGAATTGAAAATGTCACGCTTGTTAATGAATTACTGCTCGATCTGTATGAAGATCAGAAAAACCTGGTTATAATAAACGTTGACGGGGAAGAAAAAGGATATTCTTTTAGTTACAGAAAAAGAACTGTAAATATTGAATTTGCGATTTAACAGATAATCATAAATGGGAACTTAATAAATGTTAACTTTGTATTCATGAGGGGGATAATAGCATTTATTATTTGCGCGGTTGTCAGTACTTTAAGTTCTTCAGCAACTCACAACAGGGCAGGAGAGATTACTTTCAAACATATCTCAGGTTATACCTATGAATTTACCATAACAACATATACATATACGCTAAGCCATGCAAACCGTAATGAACTGACATTTGAATGGGGCGATAATACTTCATCTGTTGCCCCTATGGCTGAAGGATATCCGATATTCCTGGCAAATAATTACCGCCATAACGTATATATTGCTTCACATACCTTTCCGGGTCCCGGGATATATGAAATACTTGTCCAGGATCCTAACAGGAATCTGGGGGTGCAGAACATCCCGAATTCTGTTAATGTTGTTTTTTCCATTAAGACGACATTTTTAATAAATTCAACTATAGGAGATAACAGTTCTCCGGAACTGCTGAACCCGCCGAAGGACAGGGCTGCCCTCGGGCATATTTTTATTCATAATCCTGCTGCATATGATCCTGACGGTGACAGCCTTGCATATAAATTAACCATATGCACGGGGCAGAATGGCAAGCCTATAACTGATTATTCATTTCCTGAAAGCAGTGATACCTTTTATATCAACGAGGTTACAGGTGACCTGATTTGGGATTCCCCCGTGGATACCGGAAAATATAATGTGGCAATGAATATCCAGGAATGGAGAGACGGGATTATCATAGGTAATATTGTCAGGGATATGCAAATTGAGGTGTTTGAAACAGACAATAATCCTCCCGAAAATCCAGAGCTGACAAATTACTGTGTTGAGGCAGGTACTTTTATTGAATTTACGGTTACATCGACGGATGCGGATGGTGATCCTATAGAGCAGACAATGTGGGGAGGCCCGTTCCAGGTAGCGGAGGATTCAGCCTTGTTTGAGCTTGATTCTTCCGGACCGGGATATACGACATCAACATTCAGATGGCTGACAGCCTGTTCGCATGTCAGGAAGCAGCCCTACCAGGTTATCCTTAAGAGCGAGGATGATAATGATGACATTAAACTTGTGGATATCAGCAATTTTAGCATTAAAGTCCTTTGTCCTGCACCGACCGGACTGGCAGCTGCTTCAACAAGCCTGCAGATTAACATTTCATGGGATCAGAGCATCTGTGAAAATGTTACCGGATATTATATTTACAGGCGTGAAGGAAGTTATGATTTCGAGCCGGACAGTTGCGAAAACGGAGTGCCTTCTTATACAGGCTTTGAAAAAATAGGTGTAGTGAACGGGGCAGCAAGTACTTATTATGCAGATGATAATAACGGGGAGGGACTGGTACAGGGTATTGTCTATTGTTATATGGTCACTGCATTTTTCAAGGACGGTTCGGAAAGCTTCGCATCAGCCCCTGCATGCGCATCACTTGTGCCCGGAACACCTTCAATAATTAATACCAGCGTCACTGCAACTGATGAAACAAACGGAGAGGTATTCGTGGCCTGGCTGAAGCCTTCGGATGTTGATACAATTGCCGCACCGGGACCTTATGTTTTCCAGGTTTTTAGAGCCGACACCTTTGAAGAAACCGGCTTTATTTTAGTTGACTCCGTTATATCAGCGGATCTGAACGATACTACTTTTCTCGACAGGCTCAATACTGTCAGGTTCCCTTATTATTATTCGGTAAAACTGTTCAACAATACCATCGGTAACAGGTTTGAGATCAAAGAGGAAGATAATGAAATTGCATCTACACTTTATATGAATATTGTGCCTGATGACAATAAGTTAATTCTGAGTTTAAGGAAAAAAGTTCCCTGGGTAAACACTGATTATGTTATATACAGGCAAAACAGGATATCAGGAGAGTTTGACTCTATTGGGGTGTCCCAGGAGGTTCAATATATTGATAACGGACTGCAAAACAGAACTGAGTATTGCTATAAGGCCAGGAGTATCGGCTGGCGCCCAGTGAACGGACTGATTTATGAAAATGAGAATTTATCCCACGTAAATTGCGGTATTCCCATGGATACAACAGCTTCATGTCCGCCCGTACTATCTGTAGTTTCTATGTGCGACAGCCTGAAGAATATTTTGACATGGACAAATCCGAATAATTATTGCGCCGATGATGTAACCGGTTATATAGTATATTATTCGGAAGAAATACAGGGTGTCTCAGATTCAATAGGAGCAACGTATTCAGCTGTTGACACAACTTTTCATCATCAGCTGGAGCAGGTAATGCAGCTCGGAGGATGTTATTATGTTACTGCTGTTGACTCCTTCAGGAATGAGAGTCATCCTTCTAACAGAGTATGTATTGATGCATGCCCTTATTTTGAGCTGCCAAATGTCTTTTCACCAAATAATGACAATATTAACGATAAGTTTGTGGCAAAAATTCCGGAAGGAATATCTGATAACCTTAAAGTAGCAATAAAAATATACAACAGGTGGGGGCAGCTTGTATTTGAGTCAGATGATAATCCCCTTGTTGAATGGGATGGTACCCATATGCATTCAAAGAAGATTGTACCTCCCGGCGTATATTATTACGTTTGCGATGTGTATGAACCAAGGATAACAGGTGTGGAGGTGAGAAGCCTTGTCGGATTTGTACATGTCTTTACGGATAAATCAAAAGTTGAAACAAGCGAATAAATGCAAGTGAGAAGAATAACTGCTATAGTCTTGATTTTTACAGCTTTAATGGGAGTGAATGCCCAGGAGGCGGATAACCTGTATTGCAGGGGTGTTGCAAATCTGACGACCGGCAACTATAATGGTGCTATTGATTTTCTTACCTCGGCCCTGAAGCTGGAACCCAATAATCCGCTTATATATTTGAAAAGAGGTGAGGCATACTATAAATCCGGACTGTTTGGTGATGCCTTAAATGACTTTCTGGAAACAAATGAGCTGGATAAAGGTAGTGGAAACCTTTGGCTTTCAAAAACATATGCAAGGACTGGCAATGATGAGAAAGCTTTGTATTACTTAAAGGAGCACCTTAATTCAGGGCGTCATTTGAAAGAAAAGGATATTAAAAAAGACAGTGCATTTGATAAATTGCAGTATACCGAGGGATGGTATGTTCTCTGGCAGGAGAACAGGTATTCAGGGGAAGAGGAGGTAGAGGCCGATGTAGACTATATGATGCGCAAAGAACAATACATGGATGCTTTGACCCTGCTAGGCGAGAAAATTCTTGAATCGGAAAATCCTCATATTTTATATGCCTGCCGGGCAAAAGTGTATGCAGAACTTGAAAATTATAAGGGAGCGTTATCGGACTGGGATAAGGCCATTGAAGATGAAAGAGAAAGACCGGAATACTATATCGAAAGAGGAAAGGTGTACATGAAGCTGGGAAAATATGATGATGCTGCCGATGATTTTACAAGGGTGCTGAGGAATGATCCTGCCAGCTTTGAACTGTATATTGAAAGAGCAAATGCATACTCCCAATCCAAAAGATATAATCTGGCCATCAGGGATGTTGAGAACTACCTCAGGTATTTTGAAAATGACCGGAAGGCAATCGCTTTGTGCGGTGATCTCTATTACATGAGCGAAAACTATATTGAAGCACTTAAGTATTATAACAGGAACCTGGCACTGGACAAATCAAAGCCTGAATATTTCAAGTCCAGGGGCAAGGCCTATCTTAAAACGGGTACTTACAGGTTTGCTATAAATGACCTGTCAATGGCACTGGATTTAGATCCGCTTGACGGTGAAACATATTTGTTAAAGGGTATTGCACTTTATGAAAGCGGTGATACTGAGGGAGCGTGTGCGGACTGGAATAAGGCGAAAAAACTCGGGGAGGTTAGAGCTGTTGAATACCTGCTGAATTATTGCGATTAAAAGGTTCCGGACCCTTACATGGGCGCTGCTCCAGAAATATGGGCGCTGTCCCTCATTTATCATTTATCAAGAATTGATTCCAGCTTATGTATAATGTCTTTCATGTCGGAGTATCTGATCTGGCCGGGTGCGGTTGCCTTGCCCTCGTCCATTGCTGCATAAGTAAATTCTGACCCCATAAAAGGAGCAATAATACGTGTTATCTTACCCAGGCAGCCCATACAGAATGCCACAATCCTGCCTGGATAATTATATAGTGCAAATATTCTTGAATTGTCTATATTGGTTTTGGCTGTTGTCACTACTTTGGCAATGTCTGCGCCATATTCAAAGCAGTTCTTTACAATCCTGTTAAGTACGTTCAGACGCGGAGTATTTTTAAAATTGTGGTAGGAAATAATTACATCGCAATTGTTCCTGTGCGCAAAGTCTATTAATTTATTCCTGTATTCTTCATCAGACTCATATTCCAGATCAACATATTTTGCACCCGCCCTGATAGCGGTTTTTAACCTGCTCATCCTTTCTTCATCATCACAAATGCCGGGCCGAAGGGTAGCAATTAATTTTTTAGGTTGTGAAAAGATCTTCCTAATGTTCGTATCGCCAAATTCCGTCAGGTCCAGCCTTATTTCGCCCATATCAACATTTTTTAATGTTTCAAGGCAGTTCTCTATGTTTTTATCTGATATCGCTACGCAAATCATTTATCATTTCCTCCAGTTGTTTTAATGATACTTTTTTTGTTATTGCATTTCCTATTCTTTTAAGCAGGACAAGGTGAATAGTGTCCCCTTCACGCTTTTTATCCTGCTTCATAATATTAAAGATCTCTGATATGTCAAAACTTACAGCTGTTGGCAACCCCAGGTTTTCAAGAAGGCTTCTGATCCTCTTATAGTCTGTTTCCCCTATAAGCCCCAGCTTTTGTGACAGCCTTGATGCCAGCACCATTCCCGCACTCACGGCTTCACCATGTAACATTCCTGTAAGCTTTTCAAATGAATGGGCAAAGGTATGTCCGAAATTCAGCTTTCTTCTTTCCCCTTTTTCCTTCTCATCAGCCTCCACCACCGCTGATTTAATTAACACGGAGTCATATACCAGCTTGTTTATTACATCGCTGTCCATGTTCAGGGCTTTCTCATAATTGTTCTCGAGATATGCGAAAATACCCTCATCCTTTATTGCACCTGCCTTTGCAATTTCTGCAAAACCTGCCACAAATTGCCTTTTTTCAAGGGTTTTCAGCATTTCGCTGTCACAAATTACAAATTCGGGCTGGCTGAAGGTGCCTACCATGTTTTTATAGCCCTCGAAATTGACTCCGTTTTTCCCGCCGACGCTTGCATCAACCTGTGATAGGAGGGTGGTAGATACGAATCCGAATTTCAGGCCGCGCATAAATACCGAAGCTGCAAAGCCCGCCACATCGCAGACAATACCTCCTCCGATACCCACAACAAACGAGGAGCGGTCTACTTCATGCTCAACAAACCTGCCGAAAATATAATTAAGTGTATCAATGGTTTTATTTTTTTCTCCCAGTCCGATTTCAATAACCGGGCAGGGCGGAAAATACTTTTTGTACAGGCGCGATACGTTGGTGTCCGTGATAATGACAGTTTTTGTGTCAGGAAGGTATTTTGCAAGGTTCTGAAGTTTCTCGCCGACAAGTATTCTGGAGATGCGTGAATCTGTTCTTATTTCTATGGTTTTCATAGTCTTATTTATTCATCACTTTTGTCTGATGATTAATGGATTCCTGATGAATAGCCCTGAAAATCTGCATAATAAACTCCTCACTCAGTCCCTTCTTTCGTGCAAGACTTATCATGTTTTTGAGTATTTCATCCCACCTGCCTGTCTGCAATATTGTGATATTGTGTTTCTTTTTGTATTCACCTATTTTTCTTGAAATGGACATACGTCCGTCCAGTAGTTCTACCAGTTTTTCGTCATATTCATCTATTTCCTGCCTCAGTTCCTCGAGAGTGGTAAGCAGGGTACCGTTTTCTATATCCGATTTTCTCAGGACAATCCTGCCAAGCAATTTCTTAAGCTCTGCCGGAGTTATTTGCTGCTCGGCGTCACTCAGCGCTTTGTCCGGATCTATATGAGTTTCTATCATCAGTCCGTCAAAATTCAGGTCCATAGCCTTCTGTGAAACTTCGAAAAGCAGTTTCTTGCTGCCGCAAATATGGCTGGGATCCGTTAATATGAGCAATTCGGGTATCCTGCGTCTAAGCTCAATAGGGATTTCCCAATGCGGATTATTGCGGTATTGTGTTTTATTGTACGACGAGAATCCCCTGTGGATGGCAACTATTCTTTTTATGCCTGCATTGTTTATTCTTTCAAGGGCTCCTATCCACAGCTCCGCATCCGGATTAACAGGATTCTTAACCATGACCGGGATATCCACACCTTTAAGAGCATCGGCCAGTTCCTGGACAGAAAACGGATTTACAGTTGTCCTTGCACCGATCCACAGTATATCAATACCTGCCTTGAGGGCTTCATAGACATGCTTTACATTGGCCACTTCAATTGAAGTGAACATGCCGAATTCCTCTTTTACCCTTTTTAGCCACATCAATCCCTTTGAACCTACTCCTTCAAAAGAATTGGGCCTGGTTCTTGGTTTCCATATGCCTGCCCTGAAAATCTTTATTCCGTTTTTATGCAGTTGCCGGGCAGTCTCTATAACCTGTTCCTCGTTTTCAGCGCTGCAAGGCCCTGAAATGATAAGCGGACGGTCAAATTTTATACCGTTAAAACTCAGTCCTTCCAATTCGAGATTTATTCCCATTGTTTATTCCATTATTGATTTACCTTTCATATATTCACCCAGTATCAGAAGGTTACTGGTGAATGGTTTGATAGCTTCAACAGCCTGTTTGTAAAGCAAATAGTCTTCTATTTCAAGATCGACATAAAACTGGTATTCCCACTCTTTGCCGATTATAGGCATAGACTGAACCTTTGTCAGGTTAATTTCATAGTAAGAAAGTATTGACAGGACCTTTGAAAGGCATCCTATCTTGTGTGCCAGTGCAAAAGTTATTGATGATTTATTTACTTTATTATTAGCTTTGATTTCACCGTTTTTTCCCTCCAGGATCAGGAACCTTGTATAGTTCTTTTTATTAGTTTCTATGCTGGCAGCGAGAATCTCAAGATCATATTTATGGGCAGCGAGCGTGCTTGAAATGGCACCGACACCCGACAGATTCTTGTCCCTTATATCTTTGGCGCTGAGTGCTGTATCAATGCTGTCAATCAGTTTTATATGCGGATATTCCTCAAAGAACTTCTGGCACTGCAGCAGGGCCATAGGATGGGAATAGATCTCCTTGATGTCATATATTGACTGTCCGGGAAGGGCTACAAGATTCTGTTTTATACGAAGATAAATTTCCCCTATTATCTTCATATTTGACTCAAGCAGCAGTGTGTAATTGGGTAAGATGCTCCCTGCAAGTGAATTTTCAATGGCGGTGATACCAAAGTCAACCAGTCCCTGTTTAAGTGCTGTGAACAGATCTTTAAATGTATTATTTGGTACTATCTCAATATCTTCGTTTTCAAAATAATTAATTGCAGCAATTTCGTGAAATGCTCCATAGCCACCCTGAATTGCTATCCTCTTGACTTTTGTTACCGGCTGTTCCATATTCTTACATATTAATTATAAAAAAAAAGTCCCAAATTTATGGGACTTCCTGTTATATCTTATTATATAAACAAACAAATCCCATCACGTTATTAAAAAATAAAAGTAAAAGAAGAAAGCGGATTTGTTTGTAATATATCTCATTGTCCAGTTATTTAACGGTACAAAAATAGTCAAACTTTTGAAAAAACAATTATTAATACAAATTTTTGTTATTGTTTTAATGTTAACTGACCGCCTCGGCCTGAAGAAAACCTGTTTCTGCCTTCCTTCCGGCCCCGTCTACGGCCACTATCCTGAAGTCATGGTATGTGCTGTCACCGCAATTATATTCATATGCAAAAGGCTTCCTTGTTGTCTGCGGCGTATGTTCAACAAAGCCCACTTTCTGGTTGTCACACCATATTTCATATTGCTTTAAAGGTTCATCGCCGGCATAGGGACTGTGCCATGTAAGCTTTATTATACGCTTATTATCAGTCATTCCCTGGGTAAGGAGCGGTCCGCGCGGAGCTGTCAGGTCCTGTGCAGGCAGCTGAAAATAGTTTGTTTTACCCTCCTTAACGGATTCTGTCATTTTCTCAATTTCCCTCCTGTCACCTGTTGTCAGTCCGTTTACTTCAACCTGTGCAGCCGAGAGGTTCTGATAGAGCTGGCATTTATTATTGTCGTCGTCAATATGTCCTGTTCCGATTATTGCAGTACTTATACCGGGGGTTGTAAGATTATACCGGACAAGGGGACGGCTGGGCAGAGCAGTACTGCCGACATCGCGTACGACATGGGTGGGATTGTTTGACCATACGGCAGGCTTTGAATACATTGCTCCGTCTGCAAATACCTTCATACCTATAATACCCATATTTTTTGCTGCTGCAACAGGTATAACATTATACTGCATATTGAAGTTCAGCCTGTCATTCGGATTTACTGCCACGAGCATGGCATCGATAATATTCTTTTCATCCCTCTGGATCATTTCCATCATCACTGCAGGAGAATAATGGCCTGAGAAGCCTATGTGGCGTATCAGCTTTTCCTCGCCTGGATTTAATCCGGTGAAATTTGTGCCGTCGCGATAATCCAACAGCGCGGCAAGGGCACCTATGTGTTCGTCCTTGGGATCAGGATCATCAAGTCCCATATACAGTGCGTCAACCTCTTCTATATTATCCAGGGCATGAATAAGTACCATATCAATATAGGCTCCCCGGGGATAATAACCTTTGCCATCGCCAAAAAGCTGGGTAAGGGTTCTTTTTATATCGTCGGCAGTTTTGGAACCTTCAGTCCCCTGGGTGAAGACCCTTATTTTTTCGTCCTGCCATCCTCCCTTTGCCCACCGTAATCCGGTCTTGCTGGTTATGAATATGGATTTTCTGAGCGATTCATTATATCCTGCCTCTCCGGGCACCAGGCTCAGATACCGGAAAGCTTTTCCGTAATTCATCTGGCTTGGCCCGTATACATTAGAAGTATCATAATAGTTTATGCCAAGATCGAATGCTTTAAGTATGATCTTAACAGGATCAACATCTGCAGGTGTCCATTGAATTGAAGCCTGACCACCAAGCCCCAGCGTTGTCACTTCAAAATCCAGCTTTCCGAAGGCGCGCTTCATAGGCTTTTGTAGGCCTATTTTTCCGAAATTAACGTAAGGGGCAAATGACAGTCCGATCGAAGCCAATGCCGATGTGTGCAAAAAGCTGCGACGTGAAATTATAAATTCCGGTTTTTTTGCCATGATTATATTTTATCAGGTAATTTAAAAAAATAACACCTGATAAACAAAATTGTTTTAAGAAATAAAATACATAAAACATCAGGATTTTTTAAATTAACACTTTCATTTGATTTGTGTTAATTAAGTATTATACTGTATGGGTATTGAAATGAGGCATAAGAGAATACCTTTTTTCAGGTATTACCCGAGGATCATACTGATTATACTGCTTGCCGGGGCTCTGGTATACGGACTGGCAAGGCTGGTATATTTCTTTAATGCAAGGGGTGAACATGACTTTAATATAATAGAATCGGGAGGAAATATTAAATCCATTGAGCTTCCTGATAAGACGATTGTACATCTTAACAGGGATTCAAAACTGATATACAGAAATAGCTTTAACAGGACTCACAGGGAGCTTATTCTTGAAGGAGAAGCTTACTTCGAGGTGGAAAATGAAAATGAGCTTGCCTTTGTTGTTTTTGCAGGCAGATCATCGGTGATGGTCAGGGGAACAAAGTTTAATATAAAGGAAGACAGGGAAAAGATTGTTGTTACGGTTATTTCAGGAGTTATTGACTTTTGCGAAACGGAAAACACCAGTAACCGGTTAGTGCTGGGTGCGGGTGAGAGCGGTGTTTTTGACAAGAAAACAAATCAAATACGCGCTGTATAAGCTCATTAATTTAATACATATATGCTTTAAACAAACTAAATATAATAAAAAGATGAAAAGAATTGGTCTATACCTGGCAATTATATTGCTAAGCCTGGCATCAACGGGCTGGATAGCAGGCGATGAAAGATTCATCATAGGCCTGGCGCGGACAATGATACGCTATAACCAGGACTATCCTCTGGAGAGAGTATATGTACATACTGATAAGCAGCTCTATAAGCCGGGCGAATCAATCTGGTTCAAAGCATATATAAGTTCGACATTACCTGACAATTACTCTTCACTTAGCAGTGACCTGTTTATTAAGGTGTTTGATGTGTTTGGTAACGAACTGGCATGGAAAAGATATCCTGTGGAAAATAATACTGCAACGGGTGTTATTGATATTCCGAATTCAGTTGAAGAGGGTAAATATATACTGACTGCTTT
>CAZHQW010000010.1:0-33300 GCA_964534745.1 uncultured Bacteroidales bacterium | reverse complement strand
GGTTTCAGTTTACCTGATTATGCAGGGGATAAACCGGGCACTTTAAATATAGAAGTTAAATATTCGGGTGAGAAAGAAAGTTTTTTAAAACATATTCCTCTTGTCTCTGATAATATTGATTTAAAGTTTTACCCCGAAGGAGGTAATATTGTGGCCGGACTGGAGAACAGGATAGCCTTCAGGGTAACAGACGCCCTCGGCTACCCGCTTGGCATTAAAGGTACCCTGTATGATGCGGGTAATAATCCGGTAAAACATATAGAAAGCAACAGTACAGGGATGGGAGTGTTCGGACTGAATCCTTCCCCTGAACAGTATAAAATGAAGATTGACAGTCCCTTTTATATTAACAGTGAATTTCCCTTGCCGGTGATAGAAGAGAGCGGACTCGCATTAACCTATGAAGGGATAGACCATGGCAGTATAATATTAACAGCAGCAGTCCCCGGCAGTGAAGAAATCGTTGAAACATACTGGGTGGGACGTATGAACAACAAGATTTACTGGGGTACAATCATCAGGCTAAAAGGCTCAAGGACAGTAGAAATACCATTAATAAATTTTCCTCCCGGCATTGTTCAGATTAGCGTATTTGACAAAGATAAGATGAATATTGCCAGGCGTTTTATATATACGGGGGAGACAGATAGAAATAAAATAGAAGCCACAACTGATAAGAAAATATACGGAACCAGGGAGAAAGTTACAGTCCGGTTAATGACAGAAGGGACTGACAATGATCCTGTTAAAACGGACATTTCCCTTTCGGTGGTTAATAAAAACCTGTCCGGCAGCACCTGTAAGAATCAGTCACTTTTAAATCCTCATTTCATAAATTGCAGGCTTTCGGATGAAACAATAAGTTTTATCTCCAGGATTGGATACGAAGAGCTTATGGATAATGTTGATTTGCTGATGATGAGCCTGGCTACAAAAGGTCCCGGCTATTCTGATATTTTGGGCACTGACATTTTCAGAAGCCAGCCATATTATAACCACGACGGTCTGTCAGGAGCCGTCATTGACAAGAACGGCAATCCGCTGAGAAAAGCAGCAATAAAGGTGGTGTATAATCCTGATATGCAAACTTATGAGACTGCTTCGGATGAAAACGGACTGTTTAATGTTTTATTCGGTGACAGGACTATTGATTTAAACTTGTTGACACTGACAGTATCTGACGACCTTATCAGTCAGGTTACACGCATAATGGTTGACAATAATTTTCCGGACAGGATAGTGAAGCATTTTACAGTAACTGATGAGACCTGGGAGGCCCAAAAAACAATTGACCTGATAGCATATGGTAATCCGGACATCCTTTATACGGGCAAATACAGGAGGCCAAAGAAGAACAAAATCTATATTGAGCAGAAGAAGAAGGACAATATGATTAACTATTCATCCTATCTCAGCGTTCTCGACATAATTAACCAGATTAAGCAGTTCACGCTCATAAACAACCAGATTGTATTTCAGGGAGGTATTAATTCGGTTTATAATCAGCAGGGTGCTCTTATAGTATTGGACGGGATGCAGATGGGTACAGATGTTAACATACTTGAGTCTGTTTCAACGAGTGATATAGAGAATATAAACATATCGACCAATATTGTCGATATTCATTCCTATACAGGATTAAACAGCCAGGGTGTAATTGAAATTACAACCAAAAAAGGAGAATATAATCCGCCTTCAGGCAACAGAGCGGACAGTGAAGCCGCGAAACCGGATAATTACGGCGATTTCAGCTCACCTGATTACGGGCAGGAAACAGGTATCAATGAAGACCTGAGAACAACCTTATACTGGGACAGTAATATTGCTGTCAGTCCGCGCGAAATTACTGAAATCAGCTTCTATACTTCTGATATCAGGGGTGATTATGCAGGAACGATTGAAGGTTTGAGAAGTGATGGTATACCGGTAAGCGGCCGGTTTCAGTTTAAGGTTGAATGATTTAATGAAATAGTTGTCTGTTTTATTCACCGGGATTTCTGTCAGGAGATCTTTGATGTACGGATTGCACCTTTTGAGGATATAAGCCACAAATAAGCCAGCAGCCCGAGAATTATATATATCAGGTTTGTTGCGCTATGAGCTATAAGAGCAAATATTTTCCCGTAATGATAGTCAATCCCGTAAACCGATAATGTCAGAATAACCATAAAATGCCAGGGTCCGATACCTCCCGGGATCGGAAGTACCATTGCCAGTCCTCCCATTATAAATGTTGTTGCGCCTATATAAATTGAAAGTTTGCTTGTAGGTCCATATGCCAGAAAGACAACATAAAACATCATGAGCCACATCAGGTAAATAAAAAGGGTATGTCCTATAAAATACCATTTGTTTTTAAGCCTGAGAATGGTCTTGATACCTTCAATAAGATTATTCTTAAATTCAATAAGTTTTTGTTTCAGTGTCACTCCCTTGTGCTCTTTGCGCCTTTTGAGAAAATCCCTGATTTCTATGAAGACAAAGACAATGGCAATAATTATTCCTATTGTGATAAGTATGTTCTTCGGTGATATAAAACCTGCATGGATTTCGGTACTGCCTGATTGCCCTGTTCCATTAATTGCCCTTACTATATTATTTATTCTGTTTATATCAAAAAGCTGCTTCATCCTGCTGATCTGGGTGGAAATAATAATGATTGTAAGAATTATAAGTGTGATGAAGTCGGCAGATCTTTCAGCGAATACGGTACCTGCGAGTTTTGAAAAAGGTATTTTTTCATACTTGGAAAGCAGTTTACACCTTCCTACCTCTCCGGCCCTGGGCAGAAAGAGATTTACAAGGTAAAGAAACAATACAGACAAAAAGGTATTGAAAAGCCGTGGTTTGTATCCAAGCTGGACAATCAGCATATTCCACCTGACGGCCCTGCTTATCTGTGATAATATGCTAAAAACTACTGACAGTCCAATCCAGAAATAATTTATACCGCGGAGGGCGTCTTTCAGGTTATCCCAGCCAAGATCTCCAAAAATTCCCCAGAGAAGAACAACACCAATACCCAGAAAAGTGATGAACTTAACTATGTTTATAAAGATTTTCTTCATCCGGCTGTTAGAATAACTTTTTTAAAAGTTGCAAATTTAGTGATTAAATGGAAATTTAAACCGAGAAAAACATTTTATATTTTAACAATATTGTCAGACACCTGGTTTTTTTGATTTGCTGGCTGCTTCCAGGTTTGTTTTGCGGAACTGCACAACAAGGCCGACACATCTGCGTTCATTCATTTCTCTTTCATTTCCCGGTGGGACGGATATTTCAATGATAAGATTGCGTGTGGATTTATTCGTAAATATAACATCACTGCTGTATTCGTGTTCTGCATTATCATAAATGAGTGTGCTGTCCTCATTGTCTTCAATGATCCTGAAACGCAGATCACCGAATTTTCTATGAGCACATACTGAAATATAGTAGTCTTCTTCACCATAGGCTATTATCTTGAATTCCGACGTCTGTCCTCTTTTGAAAAGGGCACTTTTTGACTGCCTGCTGTAAAAGAAAGTATAATCCCCATAAAGACAATGAAACTGGTGGTATCCTGTGCAATCCTGTGCAATTGAGCATATGGTTATTATTGCAGATAAAACGGGAATTAATATAAACTTCATAGTAAGTAAGTATTTAAATATTGGTATTACGGAATTATCATTTTTCAGAAACCCGGATCATTTTGTCACGTGTTTCCATCACTATTTGTTTTAATTTATTGAATTCTGTTTCGTTGATTTTAAGCTTGTCCCCTCCCCCGATCACAATTCTACCATCTTCGTCCTCGGTTACGGTAGTCCTGGTTTTTATAACAGTTATGTTTTTAAAGAATTCATATAAGGGACCGACAATTTCCAGGACACCCGAAACATTGGGATCATCGGAATACTCATAAGAATATTTCATGATATTGTCAAATGCCGGTTTCTGGTCAATTATGTGCTGTATTGTACGGTTATCTTCATTAAAATCTCCTGCAAGATTAACGGATAGATATAAGAACTCAACAAATCCACCAAGGGATATAATAGAAAAAGTGTTTTCTTTATTATTGCGAACAAGATAATAGGTGAGGTCTGTCAGTGCGTCATCAGAAATGGCACTCAGGGAGTCTATATTTCTGATATTTTTTTCTATTCTGTCAGCCAGGTTTTTATCAAAGGCTGAAGAGATTCTTATTTTATCACTCAGCGAGTAAATAACCTGAAGGTAATCAATTGATTCCTTATATCTTTCAAACAATGTGATATAGGCAAGATCAGCAACATATACGCCCAGGATCAATGACTGCGATTTTGAATCCAGATACTGGTCAGCCTTTTTTACAGGCAGAATTATTGTATTATCAAACTGCAATCCGGCGCTGTCAATAATAGTAAACATTTCATCAGGCGAGGGAAAGCGGTAATAAACCTTTTTGATTCTGCTTTCCAGCTGCGCCAGGCCGATAGTGTCCTCCTCATAGAGGTCGGATTTTTTACTTGAAGACTGGTCAGGTTTGCAGCAATACATTGCCATAACGGCAAACGGTAAAATAAGATACCATGTTCGAATCATCGGTTAATAAAGTTTTTTATGCTTATTGTTTCAGAAAAGTTAGTTATTTTTTTTAATAACTCAAAAATTAGAACGATATATAAGATTAAAATCATTGCCCATATGACCATCAGGTTAAACCAGAAAGTGTCGATTCTTAGATTGCCCAAACGCTTAAAAGGTGCAAAAAAATGTGATCTCCCATAATTTGACTCCGGTGCCTTATAAACGGGTTCTGCTCTCTGTATAAGGTTGTTCCTGTGCTCGACTATTTTAATGTTATCCCTTTTATTTAAAACCAGCTCTGCTATCTGATCATTATAGTTGTCGTTTTTCAACTTTAATAAACCTGTTATTCCTCCATATTGTTCCTTTAAATATTCAATTTTATCGTCTTTTTTTTGGATTGTCCCGGTAAGAGCTCTTGAGTAATGCTTCCCTAATAAATTCAGGTAATGCCTTGTATCATGAGCAATATTCAGATTAAATGCATTTATGTCAAGACTTTCAATTTTTTTAAACAGGAGTATTGTATCATTTACTGATATTTTTTGCAGTTCATTTTTCAGCAGTACCAGGTCATTTTCAAGCTTTTCCCGGTTTTGTCCTGATTTATGATTCTTCTCACACTGTGTTAATTTCAGCTGCAGCTCGGGAACAAGATAGTTCATCATAAATGAAGTATGGCTTTCTTCATTTTCTATACTGTAAAGATTTTTCTGATACTTGTTATTTTTGAACTGGTAAACCAGCAGTGCCTCGTAAGCCCATCGTGATGCCATAAGATCTCCGACAAACGGCACATAATATTGGGATGTTATGCCTTTATTAAGTTTGTCAAATTTGACCATTGCCCCGCCAAGTAATATCTGCGGAACCAGCAGCAAGGGAATGAGAATATAGATAGACACAACCGATTTCATGGTATCCGATATATTTAAACCCAGCATATTTGAAAAAAAGGATAAAGAGAAAAGCATCAGCCATAAAGGTATAAACATGTCATTAATATCCAGTATCCCGTTGCCTGCCAGTACGAACGATAATGACTGTATTGCGGAAAGGGCGGCAAGCAAAATTACTTTTGAATTGAAATAGCTGAATTTACTGAGATTTAAGAATGATTCCCTCTGAATTATTTTGCGGTCTCTTATTATTTCTTCTGCACTTACCATTAATCCCAGGAAGAGAGCCACAATGACGCCCATAAAAAGGAAGATGGGCAGGTTCAGATTCTCACTGAAAATATAGGCTTTGGGATTTTCGGAGGTGCCGATATTGTACTTTGTGAAGATACCGAGAATAAATGCCAGGACAGGGGCTTCCAGAAGATTTATTGCCAGATACTGCCTGTCAGTTATTTTTGAATAAATATTTCGAAGAGTGAATATTATGAACTGTTTTAATTTGCCTGGTATGCTGAAAAAGCTTTTGGGTATATTTAGCCGGACGTCGGTATAGTCTTTATAACGGGGTTCAATTTTTTTCTTGTACAGCTGGTACCATTCTTCAGCTGACACCAGTCTTTCGTTTGAAAATTCTCCTGAAACATTGACCTTTTTTGCTTCAATAATCTGCAGGACCTGCTCCGGATTAACATTTCCGCATACCAGGCATTCGCTGTCCTCTGCATTAATAAGCTGATTGGAAGTTTTGAAGTAGACTATTGCATCCAGCGGATCACCGTAATATACAACTCTCCCTCCTTTATCCATTACAAGGAGTTTATCAAATAACCTGAAAATATCAGAAGAAGGCTGGTGTATATTAACTATAAGCAATTTGCCATTCCGCGCCTGCCTCTTCAGCAAGTCCATTACCATTTCAGAATCGGTAGATGAAAGTCCGGATGTAGGTTCGTCCACAAAAAGAATGTAAGGCTCCCTTATCATTTCAAGAGCTATGTTTAGTCTTTTTCGCTGTCCACCGCTTATATATTTCTTAAGCGGATTGCCCACTTTCAAATCCCTCACTTCAAATAAGTCCAGGTCAGCGAGAACCTTGTTTACAAGTTCAATAATTTTCCCGTCTGTAAAATCCTTAAAACATAATCTGGCATTAAAATACAGGTTCTGGAATACAGTAAGCTCTTCAATAAGCAAATCATCCTGAGGAATATAGCCAATAATCCCTTCAAGTATTTGCTTGTCACTGTTAACATCATAGCCGTTTATCAGGACTTTACCGTTTGCCGGCTTAAGGTTGCCGTTCAGTAAATTGAGAAGGGTTGACTTTCCTACTCCGCTTCCCCCCATGATACCGATCATTTGTCCGGATTCCCCCGAAAAGCTGAAGGGGTATATGCCATTCTCGCTGTTTCTGAACCTGAATTCAATATCTATTGCAGTGAAACGGAGCTTGAGCCCGGTTTTTATTCTGAGGAATATATTGGAAATCTCGCTATAATATATAGAGCCTAAAATCGGACTCCTGATTGAAGCACCTTTGTCCAGTATATATGTCCGTTCAGGGACAATCTTTCTGCCGTTCAGATATAATTGATCCCCGGCCTCAACATACCGGAATACATAGATATTTGTATGGGGCATAAAAAGGAAGAGAATTTTGCCTTTAAGATAGTCCTTCTGTATATGGCCAAGGTTTGTATATTCAGGAGAGCTGTTGCTGTCAATAACCAGGACATTTTCCCTGTCAGGTACTTTATCAATAGAATCAAAAATAAAAGCCTTGCTGTTGTTGTATTCTCCCTCATCAACCCTGAGTGTGACTGACAGTGTCTTAATGTAATCTGACTCGGCTGCTTCAAGCTTCTCTTTAAGATTCAATATATCCATTATCTGCAGCAGTACCAGTGCCTTCTGTCTCTGTTCAAGTATCCTGTTAACATGTTCGCATATAATGACGGACTTTACGGAATAGAGGGAATCTCTTTTTCTGGCTTCAATTTTTACTTTTTCTTTTAAACCTTTGTAATAAAAATCATAAATCATAAGGTACTGGTTGATCTTGTCAGGATTTACGAGCTGTCTCAAATAAGACTCAACTATACCTTCTGCCGCTTTGACTTTATCTTTGTCCAGTGACTGGGCAACAATTGCAAACAGCCTCAATAAAGATTTTAATATTGTTTCGGTCATACTGTTAACACACTAATCAAATGTATTATATATCTGTATTTATTACAAGCATATTATTTTTAATTTCTTAACATAAACATGGCAGATTACATTTCGGTGTTTATTCGGTAACCATATGTCCAATTAAAAAAAATTATTTTATTTTTACTAATAGATTGTTGATAATAAATCTCTGGACTTTTTAAATAAACCTGATGAGCCGTTCCAGCAAAATATTGGTTGTTGATGATGAGCCTGTTGGCAGGCAGCTGCTTGAGGCAATTCTTTATCCTGAGAATTTTGATATTTATTATGCGGAAAGCGGAGCAGAGGCACTTAGCAAGGCCCTGAAAATAAGACCGGACCTTATTTTAATGGATGTGATGATGCCGGAAATGGACGGATTCCAGGTTTGCAGGAAACTTAGAAAGAATGAGATACTGGGAAATGTTCCTATAATTCTGATTACTGCACTGGATGACAGGGATTCTATGATCAAGGGACTTGATTCGGGTGCTGACGATTACATATCAAAACCCTTTGACAGGGTTGAAGTACTGACCAAAGTCAAGAACATAACCCAACTTGACAGGTATAAAAGGATACTAGGGAAACAGCTGAAGCCGGAAACATCCGGAAAAAGAGCTGACAAATCCGAAGAACTGCATTATGCTAAGCTTATCCGGAAATCATTAATACCGCCGGCTGATTATGTGAGCAGGATCTTGCCTGAACATTTCGTTATATTGCGCGCTCCCGAAACTCCAGGCAGTAATACTTACTCGGTATACGAGAAGAACAATAATATCATATTGCTGCTCTGCAGCATGAAATCACAGGACATTTCTGACATATTGTTAAATATACTGGGTATTACTTATATTAATAAGACAGTATTGGAAAGTGATACCCTTAACTCAGGAAGAATACTTGATGATATGAGAACCAACACATCTCATGCTGTAGATGATTTGAAAATTGCATTATGTATTCTTAACAGAGAGAATCTCAGGTTGCAATACGCCGGTTCCAATATACCCTTATTTGTAATTTCAGATAAAGGATCAAGAATAATTGAACCTGACAATTTATTCGGTGAAGCAGGGAATCAGGCAGGTTATCAGAATATAGAAGTCAGCCTGTCTAAGAATGACAGCTTTTATTTTTTCTCAAATAATTTGCTTGAGTATTTTAAAGAAGATTACAGGAAGGCTGCGGGCAAGGACCTGGTTGAAATGCTTGCAGAGCAAAAGAAAAAGGACATGAAAGAACAGGAGATGTTTTTTAAAGCACTGGCTGATAAGGCGGCTTCGGCAGACAAAAAGCTGAAAGATATCATATTAATGGGTATAAGGGTGTAAATCTATTTAAAATATTAAGATACTTCATAATATAAATATCATTTTCAGGAGTTTAAACACTCTGATTCTGGTTGCTTTCTTTATAGGGACAAGTGGTCAGAAAGCAGACTCATTCAGTTCCGGTCCTTTTACAGAGAACGAATTCCGTAGCGGGTCGGTGTATTTTCATGAAGATACATCAAAGCAATCGAGAAAGCCCCTTATGAAGGAACTCCAGAATCTGGTTATCAATTCACACTATAAAAAGGGTTATAAGGATAAACAGCTTTCCGAATCTTCTTTTCTGCTGTATAATAACAGTATAATAAAATCAATAAGGTTTAAGCAGGTTAATGTCTTCGGGCAGTCAGTAACAGATACTCTGGGTACAGCCACTAACTGGCTGGAACGGCTTGGTAACGATTTACATTTTAATACAAACATAAGAATATTGATGAACAACCTGCTGATTAAAACGGGTGAACCTCTGGATGCCCTTGTTCTTGCGGACAACGAAAGGATTATCAGGGAGCTGCCATATATTCAAGATGTGAGAATCCTTGTGTATCCCGACACCCCAAATGCCGACACCGTGGATGTCATTTTTGTGGTTAAAGATGTCTGGCCAATCGGATTCGGGGTCAGTATAAGCGATGTAAATTCAGGTGAATTCGGAATTTGGAATAAAAGTATTTTCGGATTCGGACATGAGAACCAGCATAATATATTCTGGAATTTCGACGGGAAGCCTTTATTTGGCTATGAAGGAATATATAAAATCAGCAATATTTCAGGCAGTTTTATAGCAGCTGATTTCAGGTATATGAAGAAGGATGTGACCGAATCATACAGAATTAGCCTTCAGAGGAAATTTTTTACTCCCAATATCAAATATGCAGGGGGAGTTATTGTTGAATACAAGGACACAAGGACAAGCATAGAACTCCTGGATACTATTATGGAAGATCAGCCGGTACAATATAATTTGTATGATTTATGGCTTGGCCGCGCATTTCTGATCCCCAATACCAGGAATCTTCTGACTAACAGCAGGACTAATATAATGCTGGCAGGAAAGATACTCAGGAAGACCTACTCAACAAAACCGGCAACAACTGAAAGCAGCCTGTATGAATTTCACGACAAGATAATAGTCCTTGGGACCGCTGCCCTTGCCAGGCAGGGTTACTTCAGAAGCAACCTGATTTATAGCTTCGGGCGGACAGAAGATATTCCATTCGGATTCCTGCTTCAGGTAATTGCCGGGATGGAATTTGGTGACTTCCACAACCGTCCGTACCTTGGCTCCCGGATATCTCACGGTACCTACCTATGGAAGCTGGGATATCTCTATAACAGAATTGAAATCGGCGGGTTTTATTTCAGTAATGCTTTTGAGCAGGGCGTGCTGGGCATTACCAGCAAGTATTTTACTCACATAATAAGCACAGGCAGATTTAAGTACAGGTTTTTTACAAATATCAATTATAAAATTGGAATAAGAAGATTTGATGATGAATTCATAAACATTGAAAATAAAAATGGTATACCTGGTCTAAGGAGCGATTTATTGAAGGGAACCCAGAAACTTACGGTAAATATGGAGATGAACGCCTTCACTCCGTATTATCTTTACGGATTCAGATTTGTCTTCTTTGGCTCCGTGGATCTCGGTCTTATCGGTCCGGACAACAAAATGATATTATCGAACAATCTTTATTCAGGAATCGGCGTTGGTGTAAGGCTCAGAAATGAAAGGCTCGTATTTAATACTTTTCAGATTAAGCTTTCCTATTATCCTGCTTCCCCGTCCGGTGCCAAAAGGGAGTATATTAACCTTTCAGGTGAACCAAAGCTGAGGCCTGACTATTTTTATATATCCGAGCCAAAGATTATTGAATTCTGATACCCGGCAAAGTAATATTAATAAAAAGCATTCCTTCTGCTACGCTTTTTATATTTTTGCATAATGCAACGAGCCAAAGCTATATATAAACTGACTGAAACAGAAAGCTTCAGGTTGAAATTATTACAGTGGTGCAATAATTATCCTGTATTCTGCTACATGGACAGTAATAATTACTATGATTCATGTAAATCGGAGTATTTGTATCATACCTATGATGCAATAGCAGGGGCAGGCTGCGTTGAGATGCTTGAGCCGGATGAGCTTAATGCATTCTTTGAATTGAAGAACTTCGTCCGCAGAAAGGAAGACTGGCTATTTGGATACCTGGGCTATGATTTGAAGAATGAGATAGAGAACCTGTCCTCGGCAAATTACGATGGAACAGGATTCCCTGTAATACATTTTTTTCAGCCATGCCTGGTTTTTACAATAAACGGAAAGACACTTGAAATTCATTACTTTGAAGGCCAGCACTCCACGGATGAAATAGACATATTGTTTAATCATATTGATAGTATAAAGGTTAACGGCTGCAATGAAGACTTCAGTTTAAATATTACTGCAAGAATGTCAAAAAAGGAATATATTGAGGCCATAAACAATATAAAGACTCATATATACAGGGGTGATATCTATGAAATGAATTATTGTCATGAATACTATTGTGATAACCGGAGTATTAATCCATTATCAGTCTATAATTCGCTTAAAAGAATTTCCCCGGCTCCCTTTTCGTGCTTTTATAAACTGCATGACAAATATCTTATTTCTGCAAGTCCGGAAAGATTTCTAAAGAAAACCGGAAATAAAATTATTTCCCAGCCCATGAAAGGAACTATAAAAAGAAGTGATTACCCTGCAGCAGATGAAAGCCTGAAAAGCAAATTAAGGAATGACCCTAAAGAGATTGCGGAAAATATCATGATAGTCGATCTTGTCAGAAATGATCTTTCAAGGACAGCGGCAATGAAAAGTATACAGCTGGAGGAGATATGCGGAATATATTCATTCAGGCATGTTCATCAGATGGTTTCTACCATAAGTGCCATATTGAGAAGCGAAGATGACCTGGTTGATGCTATTAAGTTTGCCTTTCCTATGGGGTCTATGACCGGGGCTCCCAAGGTTAAAGCTATGGAACTGATAGAAAAATACGAAATAACAAGGAGAGGGCTTTACTCAGGGTCTGTCGGATATTTTTCTCCTGAAAATGATTTTGATTTTAATGTGGTAATAAGAAGCATCCTGTACAATGATACAAGACGCTATTTGTCCTATATGGTTGGAAGTGCCATTACTGCGCAATCAGTGCCTGAAAGGGAGTATGAAGAATGTCTTGTTAAGGCTAAGGCTATTAATCAGGTATTTAATCTCACAATAAAGGAAATAATAAATGCTTGACAGGTTTGAAAAATATATAAGAGACAATAACCTCTGCTCACCAAATGATAAAATATTGCTTGGAGTGAGTGGAGGAGCAGATTCGATTGTTATGACGGATCTCTTTATCCTGAAAAAATACAGGACAGGCATTGCTCACTGTAATTTCCAGATCCGCGCAGAAGAATCTGAAGAGGATCAGAAATTTGTTGAGCAGCTGGCAAGGAGCAAAAAGATACCCTTTTATACCACAAGATTTGATACCAAGGAATATGCACGTAAAAACAGTATGTCTGTGCAAATGGCTGCAAGGGAGCTGCGTTACATGTGGTTTGAAGAAATAAGATCAAAATATGGATACAATTTTATAGCAATAGGACATAACCTCGATGATGTCGTGGAGACTTTTTTTATAAATCTTAACAGGGGTACGGGAATAAGGGGACTCACAGGTATAAAGCCTGTCTTTGGTGACATTATCAGGCCCATACTCTTTGCATCGAGAAAAGAAATTCTGGCCTATGCAGAGAAAAGAAACCTGGATTTCCGTGAAGATTCTTCAAATTTGGATACTCTGTATGTAAGAAATAAGATAAGACATAATATTATTCCCAGGTTTAACAAGATAACCCCTGATTTTAACAAGACTATTATCGAGACTATAGAAAGACTGAGAGATGCTGAGACAATACTGGACAATGCAATTAATGCCATAAAATCCGACATAATAATTGAACAGTCATCAAACAGGATTTTAATCGACATTGACAAATTGAAAGCATTGAAACCGGTTAATACTGTGCTTTTTGAGATTATAAAAGACTATGGATTCAATTACAAGACTGTCAGGAACATTATATCCAATCTTGCCGATACCCCAGGGAAAAAGTTCTATTCAAAAACACACAGGATTATAAAAGACCGTTCATTTCTGATTGTAACAGATATTGAAAAAAGAGATCATTCATCCGTGAAGATTAAAGCGGATGTCGCCGAGATTGCAGAGCCTGTTTCACTGAGCTTCAGTAAGTTCAGCCGCCCTGAAAAATACAATATACCAAAAGAGACTAAGTATGCAGTACTTGATTACAACAAGATCAAGTATCCGCTTGAACTAAGGAAGTGGAGGCAGGGTGACAGGTTTATTCCTTTAGGGATGACCAATCATAAGAAATTAAGCAATTTCTTCATTGACTATAAACTGTCAATTCCTGAAAAAGAAGCTGTATGGATAATAACATCGGGTGAAGATATAGTATGGATAGTAAATTACAGGATTGATGAAAGATACAAGGTAGATAAAAATACAAAAGAAATCCTGGTCATTGAATATAAAGAAGATGAGTGAGGAAAACAAAAAAAATAAGGAACTTGCAGCCAAGCTGAATTCCGGTAATAGCAACCTTATATTTGAAGCTTTAAGGGAGATTAGGGAAAATGGCACAATAAGCATAATTCCGCACTTATTTGATCTTATAAACGAGAATACATCAGATATTATAAAAAAAGATATAGTCCGTTTAATCTGTGACATAAAAGAACAAAATGCTGCTCCGCTGCTTGTCGATGCTATACTTACAAGGAAATTCGGTGAAGACACATCAGATGTAATAGCAATATTCTGGCAGTCAAGACTGGATTTCAGCAATTATCTGCCGGTCTTTATCAGGGTTTTTATTAAAGAAGATTACCAGACAGCGATTGAAGCATTTACAGTTGTTGAGAGTTCAATATCCAATATGAGCATTGAAATTCAGCAGGAATGTATGGATATATTAAAGACGGCCGAAGGATCAATAACCCTTCTGAAAAGACCTCTGTATGAAGAATTGATAAAGATTATTTCATACCAAATAACCGGCTTCCTATCCTGACAATTGTTGCACCTTGTTCAAGGGCAAGCTGATAATCGTCCGACATGCCCATTGACAACTCCTTAAAATGTTCTGATGACTTGAAAAAAGAGCTTTTAAGGTCCTCAAAGCATTTTGCAAGGTAACGAAATTCAGAACTGACCAGGTCCTTATCATCGGTGAACGTTGCCATGCCCATCAGTCCGTTAACGCTGACATTCCTAAAATCTTTAAAATCCCCGGTCCCTATTATATCGGTAATTTCTTTAAATGTCAGTCCGAATTTCGTTTCTTCTTTTGCTATCCTCAGCTGCAAAAGGCAAGCTATGGTCCGGTTGTTCCTTAATGCTTCCTTATTAAGGACATCAAGAAGTTTTTTACTGTCAACAGAGTGTATTAAGCTGACAAAAGGAGCAATATATTTTGCTTTATTTGTCTGTAAGTGGCCAACCATATGCCATTCAATATCTTTTGGCAGATTTTCATATTTTCTTATAAGCTCCTGTACCCTGTTTTCACCAAATACCCTGTGCCCGGCGTTATATGCTTCCATTATTTTATCTTCGGATCTGTTTTTTGTAATGGCGACAAGCTTTGTATTTTCCGGGAGTTCTTTGAGAATATTATTCAGATTTTCAGGAATGCTCATTATAATTCCTTTTTTATATGAACTGCCAAATTAACTTAAAATTAGCTAAAATTAAAAATTAAAACCGGCAGGTATTTGCCTGCCGGTTTTAATACGGTTCCTCGCTTATGCGCAAGACTATTTAACATTCTCTCTTTCCAATATTTTTTCCCTGTATTCCCTTACAAAATTCATTATTCTCTGAACTACCTCTTCCCTGACGTCAGTTTTTAAACTGTCAAGGCATTCGAGCAAATTGTCAAGATCTTCATTTTCATCGTCAAATAATGATTCTAAGGTGTGTATTTCAGAGAAATTTTTATTTGAAAGATTTTTAATAAGATCACAAAAGGTAGAAGTTCTATCCATAGGCATATTTTATTAATATTAAACATTAGTCTGTTATTTAGGTGTTAACGCCTGAATTAAAAATATATTGTCAGCAGACAAATATTTTTTTACTAAAAAGTTAAACTCAGTTTTTTTTCACGTACGAGCTTTCTGAGGTTAATAAGCGCATATCTCATTCTACCAAGTGCTGTATTAATACTGACGTTGGTGTGCTCGGCAATTTCCTTGAAACTTAATCCGCAATAGTGCCTTAAAAGAATTACTTCCTTTTGATCACTGGGCAGCTCATCAATAAGGTTCCTTATATCTTTTGTTATCTGGGTACTGATTATATGTTCTTCAATGTTTATACCTGAGTATTTTCTTGAGTTGAAAATATCGACCTGGTAATCTTCTTTTGATATAGTGGTTAATTGCTTTGTTTTTCTGTAATGGTCGATAATAAGATTATGCGCAATCCGTATAACCCAGGAGAGAAATTTCCCATTTTCTTTATATTTTCCGTCTAACAGAGATTTTATCACTTTGATGAAAGTATCCTGAAAGAGGTCTTCAGCCAGATGCTGGTTTTTAACAATCAATAATATATAAGTATATACTTTTGATCTATATTTATTGATTAGTAGTTCAATGCAGGAATTATCTCCATTCATGAACTGTTTAACGAGCTCATAATCAGAGCGATTATGGGTATTCAAGACTACCTCCTTTTTAAATTACAATTTAACAGTGGTAGAATTTACTCGATAAACAGTCCTCCTATATTAGGTAGTTTAAAAATTATTTTGCAAGTAAAGGATTTTTTAGTATATATCCAATAATTTTATTTGTTAAAAATAGTTAAAATTTATTAAAATTCAAATTACAGTATAATTACAGGCTTTAATGACGGAAAAGACTGACAGGGATAAGCATTCTATAATAGTTTCGGGTGCCCGTGTTAATAATCTGAAGAACGTTAACCTGGTTATTCCCCGTAACAGGCTGATAGTGATAACCGGACTCTCGGGGTCGGGCAAATCTTCTCTTGCATTTGATACTATCTATGCTGAAGGCCAGCGCAGGTATGTTGAGAGCCTGTCAGCTTACGCGCGCCAGTTTCTGGGAAGGATGAATAAACCGGAAGTTGATTTTATCAAGGGTATTCCGCCGGCTATAGCAATTGAGCAGAAGGTTAATACAAGAAATCCCCGTTCAACAGTCGGTACATCTACAGAGATTTATGATTATTTGAAATTGCTTTTTGCAAGAATAGGGAAAACATTTTCTCCTGTTTCCGGCAACGAGGTAAAAAAAGACTCGGTATCCGACGTTGTAGACTATATAACTTCCTTCAGCGAAGACACACGGATTCTTGTTTTATCACCTCTTGAGCCGTCAGATAATCTGAGCCTTGCCCAGCAGATACAGGATCTGAACTACCAGGGTATTGCGCGGCTTGAGGTAGACGGGAGTATTATAAAGATCAATGACATTAATCAAAGCCAGGTCAGCCGCGGGTCAAGGATTAATATTGTTATTGACAGGATAGTTGTAAAACATGACGATGATTCAAAAGGCCGGTTCGCTGATTCTATACAGATGGCATATAAGCTGGGAGAGGGAGTGTGTATTGTTAAGGTCCTTGATGAAAAACGGGCTATGGAGAAGGTTTTCTCCAGCATATTCGAACTCGACGGTATAAGGTTCAGCGAACCTACTGTGCATATGTTCAGTTTTAATAACCCGGTGGGAGCATGTCCCGTTTGTGAAGGTTATGGTAAGGTCATTGGCATTGATGAGGATCTGGTAATTCCCAACAAAAGCCGTTCAGTTTACGGGGATGCTATTGTATGCTGGAAGGGTGACAAGATGCAGAAGTGGAAGCAGAGGCTCATTTACAATGCCGAGAACTTTAATTTTCCTGTACATAAACCTTATTATGAATTGACCCTGGAACAGAAGCAGTTGTTATGGACAGGTAATAAGTATTTTAGAGGGCTTAATGCATTTTTCAGGTATCTTGAGTCCAAGAAATATAAAATTCAATACAGGGTCATGCTAGCCAGGTACAGGGGCAAGACAATATGCACCGAATGCCAGGGAACACGATTAAGAAAGGAGTCCTCATATGTTAAAATAAATGGAAATACTATCCAGGAATTAGTGGATCTGCCGGTTAGCAGGCTCAAATTATTATTCGGCAAATTGAAACTGAGCAGTTATGAAAGAAATGTGGCTGCAAGGATTATTGTTGAGATTAATAACCGACTTGATTATTTATGTAATGTCGGACTGGGATACCTGACTCTCAACAGGTTATCATCAACCCTTTCGGGAGGCGAATCACAGAGGATAAATTTGGCCACAACGCTGGGCAGCAGCCTTGTCGGCTCACTGTACATCCTTGATGAGCCAAGTATAGGATTACATCCCAGGGATACAAACCTTCTTGTAAAGGTCTTGCAGAACCTCAGGAATATTGGCAACACAGTGCTGGTTGTCGAGCATGAAGAAGAGATTATCAGAGCTGCCGATGAAATAATAGATATAGGTCCGGGCGCAGGAAGGAACGGGGGAGAGATAATATATTGCGGGCCTTTGAAGGAGATGCTGAAGAGTAAAAAGGGACTTACATCAAAATATCTTAACAGGGAGGAGACTATACCCCTGCCTGCTGCAAGGAGAAACTGGAATAATTCAATAGAAATACTGGGTGCCAGGGAAAATAACCTGAAAAATATAGATGTCAGGATACCGCTTAATGTACTCACTGTAATATCAGGTGTAAGCGGTTCCGGCAAGTCATCACTGGTCGCAAATATTCTCTATCCTGCCCTGAACAGGCTTATAAAAGGATATGGAGAGAAAAGCGGGGATTTTAATTCCCTGGGAGGAGACCTTGGCCGGTTATTAAATGTGGAGTTTGTAGATCAGAATCCTATTGGCAGATCCTCCAGATCAAATCCGGTTACTTATATAAAAGCATATGATGAGATAAGAAAATTATTTGCCGCCCAGCAGTTGTCAAAGCAAAATAACTATAAACCCTCGCATTTTTCTTTTAATATTGACGGGGGAAGGTGCGAAGAATGCCAGGGTGAAGGGACAATAAAAGTTGAAATGCAGTTCATGGCCGACATATATCTGCTCTGTGACAGCTGCAGGGGAAAGAGATTCAAAGATGATATTCTTGATGTTAAATACGATGGTAAGAACATATATGACATCCTTGAACTCACTGTAAGTGAGGCTATTGAATTTTTTGGTGAAAAGAAAGGTACTACAGAACAGAATATTGTTAAAAAAATAAAACCCCTTGCAGATGTGGGACTTGGCTATGTGAAGCTGGGGCAATCATCAAGTACGTTAAGCGGTGGAGAAAGCCAGAGGGTTAAAATGGCTTCCTTTATCGGGAATGAAAGCACCAGCCATCCCGCATTGTTTATTTTTGATGAACCGACCACAGGGTTGCATTTTCATGATATACGAAAGCTTCTTGAAGCATTTAATACACTTATTAACAGGGGACATTCAATTCTCGTTATAGAGCATAACCTGGAAGTGATAAAATCAGCTGACTGGATCATTGACCTGGGACCCGAGGGAGGGGAAAAAGGAGGATATCTTGTATTTGAAGGAAAGCCCGAAGATATTGTGAAGTGCAAGGACTCTTATACAGGCAGGTTTCTCAAGAAAAAGTTGGTTAATCCTCCGAAGACCTCCTTCAGGAGTATTCCTTACGGAGGACAAGCCTTGGCGCAGGAGGGTTAATCCTTAAAAACAGATCCGAAGACCTTTTTAATAATATCCACCGCCCACTTAAAAGGATCTTTCCTTATCTTCTTTTCTTCTTTGCCGACCCTGTCAAACAGTCCGTCCAGTGCTTTCTCAGTGCAGTAAACACCGATATCTGTCGTTACAGGTGTAAGGTCCAGAATTTGCCCGGCGATGCTGTTGGCAAAAGTATTGTATGCACCCGTGAGGTCTTCCCATGCATCATAGGGCGAATAGTTTATATCCAGCAAATCCTTCTGAAGGGCAGTATTTATTTTTGGTGAGTATAGGTCTGTAAGAGCATTATATGTGGTTACTTTAAAATAACCTGTGGCAGCTGTTGAGTCAAATTCTTCCGCACTCTTGCCGGTACCGGCGGGATTTACTCCGTTAAGGATATCCCATGCATCCGAGAGGGTCATACCCGTTATGGCGTCCTTAAAAATCGGAGCTGCCTCACTGGCTGCATCTTCGGCCGCACGGTTGATGCCTTTGACAACATCCTCGACAAGATCAGCTCCCACAGAAATAAGGCTAAGATTATTCACGATTATGTCTGCTTCGGGAGGTAACGGTATCTTGTATAATGAATTGCCATAATATCCATTGACAAGACCCAGCGCTGTGGTCGCCGTATCAGTTCCTATTTCAAGAGCTTTTTTCAGCCCTTCCACAACCTCTTCTGTTGTGAGCCCGTCTTCATCGTTATTGAACAGTTCTTCACATGAAGAGAGGAAGAAGCAAACAAGAATGGGTATAATCCAGATATGCCGTGTCATAATAAGTCTTATTTAGATTTAGGAAGTATACGTAAATTAAAAAGCCTATGTTGCTGACATAGGCTTTATTTTAATCATATGCTTTATTATTTCTCCCTGAACCCGAACATTATTGCCACACAGCCGCTTGCCGGGTATTCGGAGTCACCTTTTCCGACCGGTACCTTAACAGCAATTTTTAGCTGCTGGCTGGATTCAAGTCTGAAATCCCATATTCTGATAAGATTATGTTGCCGGTTATCATATAGAATGTTCTTGTAAGCATCGATTATCTGAAACTCAACATCAGGCAAAGCATTGGAACCACAGATAACAATCCTGTAGTCCTGTCCCGAATAAAACGTTTTATATAATTCTGCCTCTTCTCCTTCCGTCAGTATTGCAGCATGATAGTTACCATCATGTATATAGCCTTCATTCAATTCCGTTTTGCATATTTTCTTTGCAAATCCTTTGCACTGGGCAGACAAATATAAAGAAGCAGTAAATGCAAAAATAGTAACTATAAAAAGGAATCTTAATAGCTTTTTCATAATAATTTTATATTTATTGTATGAAGTTGGTTCTTAATATTCTCACATTTTCCTTCAACTCATTAAACGCTTCAGGGGTAATAGTAATCTTAGACTGGGATTTTAAAGTAGTAACATTGGTTTCGTTGTTGGGTTCTATTTTTATTTCTGATGTTTCGACTTTAACCTTATCAAAAGAATTTTTTAATTCTTTTAACTGAACCATAAGATCAACAATGTCTTCATCTTCTTCCCCGCTTTCATCTTTCCTGTTTTCTTCCAGCATCCTCTGGACTATATTGAATGAAAGCTTCTGCTCGGATATTCTGTCAACAAGTTTATTATTTTCAATTGACTTGTTACCAACAAGCTGGGTTGCTATATATAATCCTTCTATCCAGCCGCCGACAAGAACTATTGCAGCTACCGCCTGTCTGTCATTTTCCTTAAGATATGAACTGGAATTCAAAAATGTCTCGGATATAATATCCATAATAATATCCCTGTTATTGAGGTTTTGTTCCAGCCTTTTTATTGTTTCATTATTAATTGCATCTACTATGTCAAGCCCTTCCGCCATTTTTTTTGCAGCTTCCATGTAATTGATTGATGTCTGCGTTTGATCAAAAAGGCTTGCAAAACTCAGATCAGTAGTATAAATCCCCAGATTAAGGGCCATACTCATATTGGTTGTATATTTATCTACATTATCCAATGAATTTAAAAGTTCCTCATCATAATCAGCACCTGCAGATTTAATCAGCATGGCTGTTTCAAGCGGCGACGGCAGAGAATAAAATATCTTTTTTGCTTGATTTACGTCATCAAAAATGTCATCTTCAGTAATAAAATCTTCAAGATTAAGCTCTGAGCTTTTGTGTTTTGTCTTATCAGATTTACAGCTTGTGAACAATACTAACAGGCTACAGATTACAATATACCTAATAATGTTCAGGGGAAAATTATTACTTTGCATGAGTGTTGGGTTTATAAATTGTTTCTAGCTATTTACTCTTAATTGTAGTAAAATTAATACTTTTTTTTTATTTTCAAAATTTGAGTTTTTAGTGCCCTGCTTAAGTCATATCATTAAATTTTAAAAATACCCGCGACTTATATGTGCCTGCTAAGATATTAAAAATTAGCAATTTTATCAGTCAATAAGGTATGATAGTCCGCTTCCAGTTTCTTTTTCCATCCTATTAAATACTGGGTAAACTCACCGATCTCAAGGCTGTTTATATTCCTGGCATAAACATCCTGCATTATGTCATCAGGGAAATACTTGCCTGCAATAAGTATTTTCTTTTCATTTTTTCTGTAGTGTGTTTTGTACAGATCTGCTGCCCCGAACAGGTGCAGGATACTCTGTGCTATAACGGACGGGTATTTGTAGCTTACAATAGCAAATTCAACATCATACGTATTCAGTGTATTTACGGAGATGGAAATATCATTTCTGAAATAATTATTAACCATATACAGCAAGGCTACACTTTCCACCTGTTTCGAATCTCTGAGGAATGCCGCCAGCCTTTCTTTGTTCCTGGGATTTTTTACTTCAGGTATACCATCCTTATCAGTGATATCAAAAGTGCTTCCTGCTTTCCTTGCAATATTGTCAGCCCACAGGTTTAACGCTTCCATTCCCTTCCTGAGGTTAGGTTCAGAGATCGATTTCACAACGGTGCCCATAGGCAGGGCTCTCTTAATTGTTGTGTATTCTTCACCAATATAATAGTCTGTAATTATATTAAGTGAAATACCATTTTGCCTGGCCTGATCTTCCAGCCATTTTATTGCAATTGCAATAGAGTCTATTGTTGTCCTGATGTCGAACTCAGTCCACGGCGATGTTTCCTTGCTGTCAACGAAAATGCAATAAACCAGCACGTTGTTTTCCAGTGTCTTGCAAACATTATTATGAATTCCCCTGCGATAATCTATTCGCCTGCCCGGGTAGCCTGAAGGTAAAATAAACAATACAATGAAAAGAGCAAGTCTGACGAAAGTCATCATTAGAAAATTGCTTTTTCTATTCGTAACAGTACAAATTTAACAAAGTGTTTAGTTAAATAAAACATTAATCATTAGCATGAAGTAATAAGTTATTAACCTGCGGTTGATAATTTCCGGTTATTTATTGTTGTTGTCAGCCAGGTTTTTATTTTTATACCTGCATATATTTACCAGGCCGCATTCATAACATCTTGGTCTGCGGGCTATACAGGTATACCTCCCGTGCAGTATTAACCAGTGGTGAGCCAGGGGTATGAGCTTTTCAGGTATATGTTTTACCAGTTGCTTTTCAGCCTGGAACGGATTTCTGGCATTGATTGTCAGTCCGATTCTTGCAGCCACTCTGAAGACATGTGTATCAACCGCGAGCGTTGGTTTATTGTATATCACTGCTGCTATTACGTTAGCTGATTTTCTGCCAACACCCGGCAATCTCTGAAGCTGTTCAATATCTGATGGGGCTATTCCCTTGAATTCAGCAGTTAAGGTTTTTGCCATTCCTATTAGATGTTTTGTTTTATTATTCGGATAGGAACAGCTTTTTATCAGTTCATATACTTCATGTGGATCGGCACCGGCCATATGTTCTGCTGTAGGGAACCTGTCAAGAAGGGCAGGGGTTATCATGTTTACGCGTTTATCAGTGCACTGCGCTGACAGGATTACAGCCACAATAAGTTCATAAGCGTCCTTGTATTTGAGTTCGGTTTCGGCAACAGGCCTGGCCTTTTGAAAATATTCAAGTACTTTTTCAAACCTTTCTTTCCTGGTCATGATAATACTATTTGAGGTGTTCAGCCTTCATAAAATACTCTTTTGCCTTGCCCGGATTCCCCATTCTCTGATAAGTTATTCCAAGGTTAATATATATTGTATAATCTGCGGGATCCATGTCCGCTGCCTTTTCAAGCCATTTAACGGATTCATCAAATTGCCCGGCTAAGCCATATGCCACCCCCAGGTCCTTGCATAATTCTGTTTTATCCGGATTTATCCTGGCAGCTGCCTCAAGATAATAAAGGGCTTTTTTAACGTCATTTTTATATTTGCCATACAAATTGCCCAGTTTATAATTTATATCGAATCGTAAAGGATTTATTTCGAGCAGCTTTTCATATACTGAGATTTTATAATCTATGCTGTCGCAGTTATTCAATACCGAATGAATATTGCGGTAAGTTGTTTCATCAGCCGGATTTCTTTTTAACACCTGGACGTAATAATATATGGCCTTGTCAGTATCTTTATAAAGATCATACCAGGCATTGCCAAGCAGCCTGTAAGCGTCTATATAATCTGGATGAATCTTAACTGCCCTGTTGAGAAATGTGATAGATTGAGCCAGATAATTATACCTGGTATCATCATCTTTGATATCTTTTGCCTTTTCCCATAATATTCCTCCTGCCGTACAGTTGCTTTTGGCACTTTCCGGCGATGTTTTAATGTCTGTGGTGAAAAGGGTGAAATCATTCTTCCATACTTTATTTCTGCTGATGGTTTTAACTGAATATAGTATTAAAACCGGTATCAGAATTGCTGATACTATTACCGGATAGAACTTACTTCTGAGGATCAGGGGTAATCTATCGGTTAAATAAAAAGCTATTAACATGCAGAATCCCAAGGAGGAAAAATATATGAATCTCTCATTCATAAAAGTACCTACATTAAATAATATATTGGATACCAGGATAAGCGGCAGTAAATAAAGGAATATGCCATAGGATAATTTGCTTTTTGTTCTTATTCCTGCCAATGCTGCAATTATTATCAGAAGATACAGAATTATGGAGATTATCACCAGGGGATTGTTAAACCCGTAAAGTTTAATATGGTACGGATAATAGTCATAGGTCAGGGGATGCGGAATAAACAATAGTTTTATATAGTATAAAAGAGTGAAAAAAATGGTAGCATACTTTTCAGATCCGGATGCATACAAAAAGGGATTGTTCATTAGCTCGCCTGATATTTCAGTATTAAAGGATCCGATGATTGCTGTTCTTATAATAATAAATGCAACAGCTGCAATTAAAAGGGGCATTGCAATTACTAACATCTTTTTAAGTGAAGTGTTAGTAAAGTACCATATGCTCAAAGGAATAAGCAGGATATATATTATCGCATTTTCTTTTGAAAGCAGCGCCATAAAAAAAGTAAGGGCACTGAAAAAGAGGCATGCGGCTTGTCCGGAGTAAATATAGACCAGGACGAGTGAGAGGGTCCCCAGGGATAAAAGCAGGGCCAGTATTTCGTCCCTTCCTTTAATATTGGCTACAACTTCGGTATGCAGCGGATGAAAAACAAATAGCAGGGCACATATAAAAGGCAGGCTGAGAAAAATATTCTTTTTTCTGCGGCCATGATTAAAGAGCCTCGAAAATACTGTGAAGATCAGGATTCCTGTGAGGGCATATAGAATAACATTGATTATATGGCTTACTGCGGGCTTTTCCCCTGCGAGTTCGTATTCGACTGCAAATGTTGCAACAGAAAGCGGGCGATACCTGCCGCCGGGAACAAGTTCTTTTTTCTCTTTAAAGAATCCTGTAAATGAATCATTTGTGAAGATATCCTTAAAACCATTAATACCCTTCTTTGTAAATATATTCTCAGTAATTACAATAGCATCATCAAGCGCATAATTGTGGTTAAATGTATTTGCATATAATATGACTGCCGATGCGAGTATTGCAAGTATTTGCGCTAACCTATAATATTTTGAAATATCAGCCATAAATAACAGCAAGAATTAAGCCTGATGATAACTAACACAGCAATTCATCGGTTTCAAATTTAATATTTCATAAATAAATATACTCCAATACCTGGTTATTAATTGGCAGGTTTTTATTATTTTCGCGCTTTCATTTAAAAATTAATGACAAATGGCAGGTACAGAAACTTTGGCGATAATCAAACCCGATGCGGTTGCCGGTAATTTAACAGGTGCGATCCTCGAAAAAATAAATAATACCGGATTCCATATTGCTGCAATCAAGAAAGTAAAGCTAAATGAAATAAGTGCTGAACAATTTTACGTTGTGCACAAAGGAGAGCCTTTTTACGACCGGCTGATTGAATTCATGATTTCAGGGCCGATCATTGTTGCCATACTTGAGAAAGAAAACGCTGTTGAAGATTTTCGCAGGTTGATCGGTGTAACCGATCCTGAAAAGGCCGAAAAGGGGACAATAAGACAACTTTATGCCAAGTCTGTGAGAAGAAATGCAGTTCACGGCTCAGACAGCGATGAAAATGCAAAGATTGAGTGCGATTTCTTTTTCTCCCGTTTCGAAAGATTTTCAAAATTTGATTAGTCCGGTTTCTCCACAGGAAGGATTATTTTATTACTATATTTTCAATAATAGTCTCCCCGGCATATTTGTTTAACATATCAATGATCTGCTGTCTCATCATCATAAGTTCGTTTTTTACTACCGAGGAATTAAAAGACACAAAAAGGGTTTTATTCTTAATATAAACTGATTTTGTCCGTTTCGCCACCGCTTTTCCCACAAGTTCTTCCCAGTGATTGATAATCCTGGACTTATTAAGTTTATGTTTCAATCCGGATTCTTCCAGGTATTCTTTTATTATTTCACCTATTTTCCGGGTATTACTTTTTCTCATTATAAATGATTTCATCGATTAGGCCGTCATGAATGCTAAACAGACTGTATTCTGCCCTAATATCTTTCAGAACCGCTTTCATTCTTTCTTCACTTGTATGTGAAATAAATATCTGTCCGAAATTTTCGTCAGACACCAGTTTTATTATCTGTTTTACCCTAGTTTCATCAAATTTATCAAAAATATCATCAAGGAGAAGTACCGGGTTTTTATTGTTAATTTCTTTTATAAAATCAAATTTTGCCAGCTTGAGGGCAACAAGGTATGTTTTTTGCTGTCCCTGTGAGCCGTTCCTCTTTATATTAATTTCCTGCAGATTAAGGATAAGATCATCTTTATGTATTCCTCTTGTCGTGTACTGGAGTATCCTGTCCTTTTCCCTTGATTTTTTCAGCTGGCCGGAAAAATCGCCTTCATAAAGCTGCGATTTATAAATAAGCTCAACTTTTTCCTGTCCCAGGGAAATGAAGTCATAGTATTTCTGGAAAATGGGGACCAGTTTTTCGGCAAAATCCACCCGTTTTATATAGATTCTTTCAGCAATGGGAACCAGCTGTTCATCATAGATCGCCAGTGTATCCTCATAAGAGTCATGCGATTCTGCAAGGTCTCTCAGTAATTTGTTTCTTTGTGTGACAAGCCTGTTATATTTTATCAGATCATGCAGGTAATTTTTATCATATTGCACTATAACCCCGTTTATGAATCTTCTTCTCTCTTCACTGCCGCCAAGTATAAGGTTCGAATCAGCAGGTGATATCATTACAACGGGCAGTAGCCCTATATGATCTGAATGCCTTGTATATTCCTTTTTGTTCCTTTTGAATACCTTCCGTTTGCTTCTTTGTATGGCGCAATATATTTCCTCTTTTTTGCCATCCATTTCAAAGTCTCCCTGGATCACGGACAACTCTTCATCATACGTGATATTCTGGGTGTCAATAACATTAAAGTAGCTTTTGCACAGGCATAAATAATGGACAGCATCGAATATATTGGTTTTACCGACACCATTATTCCCGACAAAGCAATTCAACCTCGGAGAAAGTTCAATGTCGGCCTGGTGGTAGTTTTTGAAATTGACCAGTGAGAGCTTTTTAAGAAACATCAGGAGATTATTAAATAATTATATTCATTATCAAAAATAGTTTTTAATTTTTTACAAGCTTTAATTTCATTAAATATTTTAAAAAAATTACATTTGCGTTCTGATTTGAATTAAATAAGAGAATAATGGCAAAAAAGAAGATACCCACTGATCATGGTTTTGAAAATGTTGAAAATGTACTTAGCAAGACTGAAAAGTATATTGAGGAAAACCAGAAAAGCCTTACAATAATAGTACTTGTCATTGCATTGATTACAGGTGCCTATCTCGGGTATAAGAAGCTGTACCTTGCACCTAAGGAACAGGAGGCGCAATCGGAGATGTATGTCGCTGAGCAGTATTTTGAAGCGGACTCCTTTCTGCTGGCTCTGGAAGGTGATGGCAGCTATATGGGATTTATAGATATAATAGATGAGTACAGTATAACAAAATGCGCCAACCTTGCAAATTATTATGCAGGCATATGTTATTTCAAACTGGGGGAATATGAAGAAGCAATAAGATGTCTTAAAAATTTTGAATCGGATGATATAATGGTTGCAACGGTGGCACTGGGAGCTATTGGGGATGCCTATGTTGAACTGGGGGAACTTGAAACAGCTGTTGAGTTTTATATGAAAGCTGCGGATCGCAAAAAGAATGATTTTACATCTGCGCTATTCCTGAAAAAGGCCGGCATTGTTTATGAAGAGCTTGGCAATTACAAAAAGGCGCTTGAGGTTTATGAAAAAATTGAGGCCCAGTTTCCAAAATCAGAAGAAAGCAGGGATATAGAAAAATATATTACGCGTGCAAAGTTGATGGCAGAGACATAATCTATCTTTAATATATGGCTACAGCTCTAAAGAATTCACAGGATTATGACAGCGGTAAGCTGCCCCCTGCCGATAAGATGAAGATAGGCATTGTAGTCTCGGAATGGAACGGTGAAATAACAGAAGCCTTACGCAAGGGAGCATTTGAGACCCTGATAAAGTGTGGTGTAAAAGAAGTAAATGTTACTGTCAAGACTGTCCCCGGCAGTTTTGAATTGACCCTTGGAGCACAGTTTTTTGCGGAATACGGAGATTTTGATGCAATAATATGCATAGGATGCATAATAAAAGGTGAAACCCCGCACTTTGATTATATTTGCCAGAGCGTGACAACAGGCATAACCAGTCTTAATATAAAATATAACATTCCTTTTATATTCTGCGTTTTAACAACCGGTAATATTAACCAGGCCAGGGAAAGGGCAGGGGGAAAGTACGGAAACAAAGGTGATGAAGCTGCTATAACTGCAATTAAAATGGCCGCCCTTAATAACCAGATGAGGTTACAGAAAGGGTAACCGGTGCACCGGATTAAATAATCAATATAACTTTTTATTATTCGGAATTATTAATATATTTGACCATATAGTTTAACCAAATGGTTTAAATAAACAGTTAATAAACAAAAGTCATGAAGCCGGAAAGATATTCTACAGACACTGAGAATAAGATAATAAAAGCTGCAAGAAAGATTTTTATTAAAAACGGCATGTCAGGAACGCGCATGCAACATATTGCAGATGAGGCTAAAATAAATAAATCCCTCCTGCACTATTATTTCAGAAGCAAGGAAAAATTGTTTGATGCCGTGTTTAAATATGCTCTTTTCAAGTTTATTCCGAAGATTGGAAGTGTTCTGAACTCAGATAAACCCTTGTTTGAAAAGGTCGAATTATTAACCGAACAATACATGACAGTATTGATGAAAAATCAGTTTATTCCTATGTTTGTCCTTCATGAGATTAACACTAATCCGAAAAAACTCTATGAACTCTTGAAACAGGCCGGGATAACTCCGGAGAAATATGTGGAACAAATAGAACATGAAAAGAGAAAAGGCGTCATAACAGATATAAATCCGGAACAGCTGCTCATTAATATATTGTCACTTTGTGTTTTTCCTGTTGCAGCAAGACCACTGCTTCAGAGAATATTCTTCGGGAATGATCCCAATAAGTACAGACAATTTCTTGAGTCACGAAAAAAGGAAGTGCCGAAGTTTGTTATCAACTCAATAAAAATTAAATAAAATGAAATACATTAACGGTATATTTTTGCTAATCATGTACAGCTGGTGTTATGGCCAGACTTCAGATACACTAACAATTTATGAATGCTATGAGCATGCTGTTGAGAATTATCCCGTTACCCGGCAGAAAGAATATTTTGAAGATTCATACAGGAATAAAATAAGAAACATAAAATCTGACTGGTATCCTTCAATTGCATTGGGAGGCCAGGGCAGCTACCAGTCAGATGTCACTGAAATATCTGTTCCTGGCATGGACCTTCCTTCACAACCTCATGATCAGTACAAGCTATTCTTTGAATTAAACCAGTCAGTCTATGATGGGGGAACCAGCAAGGCACAAAGGAGAATTGAGAGTAATAATTTTGATATCGAACTGCAGCAGGTAGAGGTTGAGTTAAGTTCACTTAAATATAGAATAACGGGAATATATTTTTCAGTGCTGCTGCTCGACAAGCAGCATCAATTACTCAGACTTATGCTTGATGAAATGAATGAAAAGCTGGATGTTATTGAATCGGGTATAAAAAACGGCATACTGCTTCCTTCTGATAAGAGCATACTCCAGGCAGAGATCATTAAGATAAAACAGAAAATTCTTGATGCCGAGCTAAGCAGGACATCAATGATAAACTCTCTGGGTGAATTAACCGGCTTACCTTTAAGTCAGTTTACTAATCTTGAGCTTCCGGAGGATAACTTCATTTATGAGGGTAAAAGCTCAAGACCCGAATACAGGATGTTTGAATTGCAGAAAAAGAACATGGATATGAGCAGCAAGCTGATGGAAACAGGCAGGAGGCCCAGGATATTTGCATTTTCCCAGGCAGGATACGGTAATCCCGGACTAAATATGCTGAATGATGAGTTTGATACATATTATTTAATCGGACTAGGTTTTACATGGAATTTCCTTGACTGGGGAGATACAAAAAGAAAGGAGAAAATAATTAACTCGCAAAAGTATATTATAGATACCAGGGTTGATATATTTGAAAAAAACCTTAATATCCAGCTTGAAAATGAGATGGCCAATATCAGGAAATATGAAAATTTTGCCGAACTTGACAGTATCATGGTAAAATTGAGGGCTGAGATCAAGGAGAGTTCATTTTCACAATTACAAAACGGTGTTATAACATCTACGGATTTTATGACTGAATTGAATGCCGAGATGCAGGCAAGAATACAGATGGAAACTCATATAATATTACTACAACAGTCACTATTCAATTATTTAACATTAAAAGGAGAAATTTAACAATGATAACAAATATTAAAATCTCCCTGCTGATTATGATCATTATTTCAGCCTGCAGGGGCAACAATGATGAAGCCGATGCATACGGCAATTTCCAGTCCGTTGAAGTTACGGTATCATCCCAGGTTCAGGGCGAATTACTGTTACTGGATATAACGGAAGGTCAGCATTATGAAAAAGGTCAGCTGGCAGGGATTGTGGATACTATATCCTTTTCATTAAAGCGTGACCAGCTTATCGCTCAGGAAAAAGTAATCAGGGCAAAAAGCAACAGCATCCTCTTACAGCTGAAAATACAGGAAGAGGAGAAAAAGAATCTGGTCAGGGAAAAGGAAAGGCTTGAAAATCTTGCGAGCGACAATGCTGCCACACAGAAGCAGGTTGATGATATAAATGGCCGGCTGAATGTTATGAACCTGAATATTGAATCGGTAAAACAGCAGCATATTATAAATATGACCGAGCTGGAAGTGCTTAAAAGTGAACTAAAACAGATTGATAACCAGATTGGCATGTGCAAGATAGTCAATCCGCTTAGCGGCACTGTTCTTGAAAGATTTGCCGAGCAGGACGAAATAGTCGGTCCCGGACAGCCGGTTTATAGGATATCCAGCCTGGAGGAAATGGAATTAAAAGTATATGTTGACGGTTCGCAACTGGCCCATGTTAACCTTGGAGATACTGTCACAGTTGCCATAGATACAGGCAAAAAGGAGACAAAGAGTTTTAAAGGTATAGTTAGCTGGATTTCATCGGAGGTTGAGTTTACTCCCAAAACAATACAGACAAAGGAGGAGAGGGTAGATATGGTATATGCAGTTAAGATAAGGGTGCATAATAATGGTATGATAAAAATAGGCATGCCGGGGGAGGTGTATTTCAGATGACCAACCGCAATTATATCGAAGTCTTGAATATTTCCAAGTCGTTCAGGGAGACCAGGGCCCTGCAGGAAATCAACATTGGCGTACCGGAGCAATGCTTATACGGACTTATAGGTCCGGATGGGGCAGGAAAAACTACTCTCCTGAGAATAATCACGACCTTGCTGAGGCCTGACCATGGTATGGTTCGTATAAAAGGGATGGATGCAGTTAAGTTCTACAGGAAGATAAGAACCTTCATCGGTTATATGCCGGGCAGGTTTTCTCTTTATCAGGATCTGACAGTTGAAGAAAACCTCAGATTCTATGCCACCATATTCAATACTACTATAGAAGAGAACTACAGGCTTATAAAAAATGTCTATTCCCATATCGAACCGTTCAGAAAACGACTGACCAGAAACCTTTCAGGGGGCATGAAACAGAAACTTGCTTTATCATGCGCACTGATACATAATCCCGAGATCCTCGTGCTTGATGAACCAACAACAGGAGTTGATGCGGTATCGAGGGACGAATTCTGGGATATTCTTAAAGACCTGAAAAAAGAAGGGAAGACTATTATAGTTTCCACACCTTACATGAATGAGGCGGGAATGTGTGATTATATAGCACTGATGCACGAAGGAAAGATACTTGAAATCGGTATTCCCGCCAGTATAACCGGGAAGCTTGGTAAACCTATGCTGGCAGTCAGAACAGACAGCATAAATAAGCTGGTAAGAGATTTAAGGCTCTTTTCAGAAGACAGCAGCGCCTATCTGTTCGGGCATCATGTTCATTATTACCGGGAAAAGCGGTATAACAAGAAAGAAATACATGAATACCTTGCCGGGAAAGGACATCATAACATTGAGATAACGGATATTAAGGCAAATATTGAGGACTGCTTTATAACTGCGATCGAAAAGCATGAAAAAATATAAAAAGATTAACATCTGAGAAAAGATGAAAGACAGAGAAGTAATTATCAGGGTAAAGGGACTGGTAAAGAAGTTTGGCAGTTTTGTGGCCAATGACCACCTTACTTTTGAGGTATACAGAGGTGAGATATTCGGGTTCCTCGGGGCAAACGGTGCAGGAAAGACCACCGCTATAAGAATACTGTCAGGATTATCATATCCTACCTCCGGTGAAATCGAAGTAGCCGGGTATGATGTATATACACAGCGTGAAAAAATAAAAAGCAGTATAGGGTATATGTGCCAGAAGTTTTCTCTTTATGAAGATCTGACTGTCAAAGAAAACATAAGGTTCTATGCAGGTATCTATGGATTGTCCGATTCACAGATAAGGGCAAAAACATCTGTATTAATTGATAAACTGGATATGCATGAAGCTGAAAATAAACTTGTTAAAGACCTGCCTACAGGCTGGAAGCAGAAACTTGCATTTTCCGTTGCAGTATTTCATGAGCCCAAACTGGTCTTTCTTGATGAGCCCACAGGAGGAGTAGATCCTATAACAAGGAGGAAGTTCTGGGAGCTTATATATGATACAGCATCAGGAGGCATCACTGTATTTGTTACAACTCACTATATGGATGAGGCAGAATATTGCGACAGGATATCCATAATGTCGGAGGGAAGAATTGAAGCCCTTGACACACCCGAAAACCTTAAAAAAAGATATTCGGCAAAGAATATGGATGAGGTTTTTTTGAAAATAGCACGTAATTAAATTTATTACTGACATGAGTACCTCTCTGCGTAGCAAATATGATTTCTCCGTTATTTTTGACATGGATGGTGTTATTGTCGACAACCACATTTACCATGAGAGGGCGTGGAAGCTTTTTGCACGCAATCATAATAAAATCTTAAACACTGACGATTTCTACAGGCACTTTGGAGGCACAAATAAAGAAATTCTGAATGATTTGTTCGGACCCGGTTTAAGCGATGATGAGATAAAATCCCTTGCCAGGGAGAAGGAAGAAATTTACAGGAGAATATACAGGACAGAAATTAAAGCTGTAACCGGACTGGAAAGGCTGTTGATTTCTCTGAAAAGCAATAATATTACAACCGCCATTGCAACCTCCGCTCCGCTGTTGAATGTGGAATTCGTGCTTGGCGCAACCTCCCTGTCCGGTTACTTTAATACTGTTGTCCATGATTCAATGATCAGTCATTCAAAGCCCCATCCCGAAATATATTTGAAAACAGCACAGGCACTAAACAGGGATCCGG
>CAZHQW010000009.1:1704-79421 GCA_964534745.1 uncultured Bacteroidales bacterium | reverse complement strand
GTATAATAAATGACAGATGGGAATATTATGACCACCATACTGTTGTATTCAGGCCAGCAAATATGACACCTCTTGAACTGCAATTAGGGAAAATTAATGCCAAGGAGAAATTTTACAGCCTCCGGTCAATAATTAAAAGATTCAGAGGTAACTTATCCAACCCGTTCATTTACCTTATGGCCAATCTTGGCTACATGAAACTTGCCAAAACCGAAAAGAAAAGAATAGCATATATTGAATCCACCCTGGAAGGGAAAGATATCAGTGATACTGTTTTTATAGATTCAATGAAGAAGGAAGTAAAAGAGAAAATCCCCGTCCAGGAATAATCCAAAACCGGATAGAAAAATCATAATAATTTGTTATTTTTCATCTTGTTTAGATAAATACATAATCATGAACAGTTTTATTTCTATGCATGACATGGCTCAGCAAATATTTACTGCCATGAACACAAGAGATTTTTCCGCACTTGAAAGTATTATAGCAGAAGAGGCTGTTTTTGATTTTCCGGGAGTCGAGCCTGTCGAGGGTAGCAGGAAGGTGCTTATATTCCTGAAAGCCCTGCTGAGAAAATACCCTATACTAACCTTTACAGTATCAGAAGTAATTGTGCATGAAAACAGCGCCTGTGCAGTATGGTCAAACCAGGGAGAGCATATTGACGGCCATCCTTATAAAAACAGGGGTATAACACTATTGCATTTCTCGGGCAACAAGATAAATTTCATCAGCGACTACTTTAAAGACACCTCATTTGTTAAATGATCATTAACTTATGAAGAAGTTACTGGCATTAAACGGAGGTATTCGAAAAAATGGCAATACGTCTATCCTCCTGCAGCATTTCCTTGAGGGTGCAAGGGAAAATGATGCCGATACCGAAGAAGTAATAATTAAGGATGTCAATCTGCATTATTGCAGGGGCTGCTTAAGATGTAATCTCATTGGCCGCTGTTCTTTAAATGATGACGACTGGCAGGAGATAAGCGGTAAAATCCTGGATGCCGACATTATTGCTTTTGCGTCACCGGTTTACTTCCATCATGTTACAGCTGCATTAAAGAAGCTCATTGACCGCTTCCGCAGTTTTGTTAATGTGCAGATTACCGAAAACGGACTTATCCATACGCCATGGGAAAAGTGGAGCAAGGATTTTGTGGTTATTATGTGCATGGGTTCCTCTGACAGCTCGGATGCCCGACCCGCCATTGAGCTTTTTGAGTTCATCAGGTCTGTTCTCGGGGTTGATAACAGGCTGCATGTCATCACAGCTACCAGGCTTGCCGTTATAAACCAGGTGCTGAAATCCAGGGAAGAGCTTGAATCCCTCTATAAAAAAATAAATCTTCCCGTGCACCTTGCACAGGAAGATTTCATAAAAAATAAAAATATTTTAAAACAGTGTTATGAGCTGGGAAAAACCCTTACCCAATAAAACCGGACTGCTGAATTTGTAACTATTAATAGAATCCGCCACTGCCAATCATAGCAATTATTACTATAATGTAAATAACCATTAATACCAGGCCGATTATCGTCAGCACAAATTGAATAAAAAAGAATCGTTTCTGCCTTTCCACAGCGCTGGCGAGATCACCAAAATCCCCAGTTGAAGAATATTTTTCAAAATTGACTGCAGCCTCACGCATGCGAACTCCCATAAATATTATAGGTATACCAATAATTGCTGTGATAATACCCAGGCAGGAAAATGCTCCGTAAATAATTGTTATAATTCCGATAAAACGCATATATGAAACCATTTGTTTCATATTATGCTTGAAAAACTGGTCATCCTGAGCACCTGTGGCAACATTTTTTGTTTCTCCATTAGTCATAATTTGGTCCTCCAATATTAGATTAATTTTTAGGGTTTTAATAAATTAAAAATCAGATAATCCAATAAAAATAAAAAATAAGCGCTAAAAAACAAATAATAACCGGAACATATTAATTTTCTCCATAAATATTTTTTATTTGAAAATATATAATTAATTTTAAAAGTAAATTATACTTTTAAAAAAATTATGAAAGAAACAAAAATCTTTGAGCTGTGGTTTATTACTGGAAGCCAGCATCTTTACGGAGAGGATACCCTGAAAAAAGTCGAAGCCAATTCAAAAGAAATTGTTGCAGGCCTTTCAGATTCCATTAAATCACCGGTAAAAATCATATTCAAGTCTGTCCTGACAACCCCTGAATCTATACGCAAAACTTGTATGCAGGCAAGCAGCTCCGAGAACTGTATCGGACTTATAGCGTGGATGCATACCTTTTCACCTGCAAAAATGTGGATCACAGGTCTAAAATATCTTACAAAACCTTTTATCCATTTGCATACACAGTTCAACAGGGATATACCCTGGAAAGATATTGACATGGACTTCATGAACCTTAACCAGTCGGCTCACGGAGGAAGGGAATTCGGTTTTATTAATGCCCGGATGGGCATCGACAGGAAAGTAATTGTTGGGCATTGGAAAGATCCGCAAGTGATAGAGGAGCTTGATGTATGGTGCCGGGCAGCAATGGGCAGGCACGAACTATCGGTACTCAAGGTTGCCCGTTTCGGCGATAATATGAGGAGCGTAGCAGTTACCGAAGGCAATAAGGTCTCTGCGGAAATACAGTTCGGAGTGTCAGTTGACGGTTATGGAATAGGAGATCTGGTAGCATCCGTGAATGGCGTCCCTGGAAGTACTGTTGATTCTTTGATCGATGAATATAAGGAGCAATATGAAATTGCAGCAGCAATACTTAAAGATCCTGATTATGACAGGTCAATAAAGGAAGCGGCCAGGATAGAAGCGGGAATGAGGTCTTTTCTCGAATCTGGGCGCTATAATGCATTTACAACAACGTTTGAGGATTTGCACGGATTAAGCCAGCTGCCCGGATTGGCGGTGCAGAGGCTTATGCATGAAGGATACGGATTCGGGGCAGAGGGAGACTGGAAAACAGCTGCCCTTGTGAGGGTGGTGAAGGTTATGGCAAACGGACTCAAGGGCGGGACGTCGTTTATGGAAGATTATACCTATCATCTTGATCCAAAAGCGATGCAGGTGCTTGGCGCACATATGCTCGAAGTATGCCCTTCCGTTGCAGCAGGAAAGCCTTCGCTTGAAGTGCACCCGCTGTCTATCGGGGGCAAAGCTGATCCGGCACGACTGGTATTTAAGGCCCCGGAAGGCAATGCACTGAATATAGCACTTATGGATATGGGGAACCGCTACCGGATGCTGGTAAATAAGGTATATGTTGGTACAACCCCCAACCTGCCAAATCTTCCAGTGGCCAGAATACTGTGGACTCCAATGCCCGATTTGAAAACTGCTGCCGGAGCATGGATACTGGCTGGCGGAGCACACCATACAGCATTTACACAGTCCCTTTCCGTTGATCACATCGTTGACCTGGCAGAAATGGCCGGTATTGAGTGCCTTGTTATAGATGAAAAAACAACGATTAGAGATTTTAAAAAAGAGATAAGGTTAAACGAAGTCTATTACTATTTTTCAAAGGGCATACGGTAATTAAACCTTTTTATTAAATATTTATTATAGTGCTTAAAGAACTAAAAAATAAAGTGCTGCAAGCTAACCTTAACCTTGTAAAATACGGGCTGGTTACATTTACATGGGGAAATGTCAGTGGTATTGAACGTGAAAAGGGACTTGTAGTTATTAAGCCCAGCGGTGTCCCCTATGAGGAAATGAGAGTTGATAATCTGGTAGTGGTTGACATTGACGGCAAAATTGTTGAAGGCAGGCTAAGACCTTCGTCAGATACACCTACACACCTGTATTTATATAAAAGCTTCGTAAAAACGGGTGCGGTTGTCCATACACATAGTGAATGGGCAACAAGCTGGGCACAGAGCGGAAGGGCAATTCCACCATACGGGACCACCCATGCCGATTACTTCTACGGTGAAATACCCTGTACACGAAAGCTGACAAGAAAAGAGATTGAAAATAACTATGAACAGAATACGGGCAGGGTTATAGCTGAAAGATTTAAAACTCTCGATTATTTGGCTGTGCCCGGAGTACTTGTAAACGGACACGGACCTTTTACCTGGGGTGCCGATCCTGAGGATGCTGTGCATAATGCCATTATACTTGAGGATATAGCAAAAATGGCCTTCAACACGGAAGTTCTCGGTAATATAAAACCTGTGGATAAGTACCTTCTTGACAAACATTACCTGCGTAAACACGGTAAAGATGCTTATTACGGACAAGACGACAAACATAACCAATAAACAACATGAGAAAATTAATGAAACCAGTCTTTGTATTGCTGCTGGCCGCTATGGCATTATCAGCCTGTAATCATGAAAACAGCATAGTTATTAGGTCAGAAGAAGGAAAAGACACTATAAGCAGGTATATATACGGCCATTTTGCCGAGCATCTGGGCCGTTGTATATATGACGGTATATGGGTGGGTGAAGACTCACCTATACCCAACACCCGCGGTATCAGAAACGATATTATAGAGGCCCTGAAAGAAATTGAAGTCCCTGTGCTTAGATGGCCCGGCGGATGCTTTGCAGATAATTATCACTGGAAAAACGGTATTGGACCGAAAGAAAAAAGACCTCCCATAACTAATTTCTCCTGGGGCTATGTTACAGAAGACAACAGCTTTGGCACTCATGAGTTTCTTGATCTTTGCGATATTATTGGCGCCGAGCCCTACATTGCTATAAACGTGGGCAGCGGCACGGTACGTGAGGCTGCGGAGTGGGCCGAATACGTTACGTCTGACAAAGACAGTCATATTACAAGGCTAAGGAAACAAAACGGCAGGGAAGAGCCATGGCAGGTAAAATTCTGGGGTATAGGCAACGAAAGCTGGGGCTGTGGCGGAAACATGGATCCTTCTTATTATTCATCATTGTTTAAAAAATACTCAACCTTTTGCCGGGTTAATTATAAAGTTGCCAGCAGTGGAATAGATTCCGACCTGGAATGGACAGAAACGGTCATGAAAAATATTGTGAACTATAGGCACCTTATTAACGGATACTCCTACCATCATTATACCGTATGCCATAACTGGAGTGAAAAAGGATCTGCCACTGACTTTAACAAAGATGACTGGTTCCTTACCGTGAAAAAAAATATGATGATGGAAAATACGCTAAAGCAACATATAGCTATTATGGACAAATACGACCCGGAAGGAAAAATAGGGCTTATGGCTGATGAGTGGGGAAACTGGCATGATCCCGAGCCGGGAACAAATCCCTCATTTCTATACCAGCAGAATACTTTGCGGGATGCAATATCGGCATCGTTGTACCTTAACATATTTAACAACAATTGCAGAAGGGTAAAAATGGCAAATATTGCGCAGACGGTGAATGTGCTGCAGTCTATGGTTCTTACGAGGGAGGATAAGCTTGTGAAAACCCCTTCATTTTATGTGTTTAAAATGTACAAGGTACACAGGGATGCACTGCTGCTGCCCCTGGATATAAAATGTGAGGATTATGAAAACAATAACGAAAAAATACCGGCACTGTCGGCCTCAGCATCTGAAAATAAAAACGGGGAGATCAATATTACCGTCACAAATGTGAATCCCGGTAGAAATATCAGGACGTCCATAAGCTTACAAAACGGAGGTAAGATTGATGTTGTTTCTGCAAGTGTTATCACTGCAGAAAAAATAAATTCATATAATGACTTTGATAAAGAGGAGACTGTCAATATAAAGGATTTTACAAATTTCAGACAGGCGGGAAACAGTATCGAGATAGATCTGCCGTCAAAGTCGGTAGTATTGCTTACCCTTAAAACTATTTAAACACTTTTACAGACTATTATGAGTTCAGCAAAATACACAATCGGAGTGGATTACGGGACAGACTCGATAAGGTCGATCCTTGTAGATGCTTCCAGTGGCAAAGAAGTTGAATCTTCGGTTTTTTACTATCCGCGCTGGGAAAAAGGCAGGTACTGCTCACCTGCCGATAACATGTTCAGGCAGCATCCTCTTGACTATATTGAGGGCCTGGAATATACTGTGCGGGAACTGACTGAAAAGTGCAGTCCCTCTGTTACAAAAAATATAGCAGCGATATCTCTTGATACTACAGGCTCAACACCTGTGGCCGTTAATGAAAAGGGGGTACCCCTGTCACTGACCAGGGGATTTGAAGAAAATCCGGATGCCATGTTCGTGCTATGGAAAGACCACACTGCAGTAAAGGAGGCAGAGGAAATAAACATTAAAGCAAAGAACTGGGGCGGCATTGATTATACAATGTATGAAGGCGGCGTATACAGCTCGGAATGGTTCTGGGCAAAGATATTATACATGTTGCGCAAAAATAGGGCAGTACGTGAGGCTGCATATTCGTGGGTCGAGCATTGTGACTGGATACCTGCATTGCTGACCGGTGTTGAATCGGCAGATAAAATAAAAAGAAGCAGATGCGCTGCCGGCCACAAAGCTATGTGGCACGAAAAATGGGGCGGATTGCCGTCCGAAGAATTTCTTGCAGCCGTTGATCCGCTGCTAAGCGGACTCCGGGAAAGATTATATAAAGACACGTATACTATTGACATGCAGGCTGGAAAGATCACAACCGAATGGGCAAGTAGACTGGGGCTTCCCGAAAATGTTACGGTCGGTATCGGGGCTTTTGATGCCCACCTCGGTGCTGTGGGTGGTGAAATAAAGCCCTATTACCTTTGTAAAATAGTCGGCACTTCTACCTGTGACATACTCACTGCACCGAAGGAAGAAGTTGGTGATAAGCTTGTAAGAGGCATATGCGGACAGGTAGACGGTTCCGTGCTGCCCGGACTTATAGGCCTTGAGGCGGGACAATCGGCTTTCGGCGATGTGTATGCCTGGTTCAGGGAACTGTTATTGTGGCCCATAGAAAATATTCTGCAGCAAAACAATGAACTCGATAATAATATTAAAAACGCATTTATAAGGGACATCTCTGACAGGCTTATACCTGTATTGTCGGAAAAAGCTTCAAGGCTGCCTGTTGATGAAAGCGGAGTGCTGGCACTTGACTGGATGAACGGACGCAGGACTCCCGATGCCAACCAGGCTCTCAAAGGAGCTATTGCCGGCCTGTCCCTGGGCTCTGACGCCCCGCGCGTGTTCAGGGCTCTTGTTGAAGCTACCGCATACGGAGCCAGGGCCATTGTTGAAAGGTTCATCGAACAGGGAGTAAGAATAGATGGCATCATCGCACTGGGGGGAGTTGCAAAAAAATCAGGTTTCGTAATGCAGGTGCTGGCCGATGTCCTGAACAAGCCCATAATAGTTGCCTCTTCGGAACAGGCCTGCGCACTCGGCTCAGCTATGGCAGCCGCCGTTGCCGGAGGTATCTACACTACATTCGACCAGGCAAAAGAAAAAATGGGAAGCGGCTTTGAAAAGGAATACCGGCCCGATCCCGCGAATGCCCAAAAATACAAGAAAATATATGAAAAATATACAAAGCTTGGAAGATTCATAGAGACAGAACTGACATAATAAATACTGCTAAACCAAAATAATACTTATATAAAAATCAATCCTATGAAAAAATTAGTATTCTTCTTATTTATTGTTACCCTGGTAGCATGCAAATCAAAAGTAAGTGATAAAAATACCGGTGATACATGCACTATCAAAAAGGAATCATTTGAAAAAGAAGTGGATGGCAGGAAAGTGAGCCTGTTCATGCTGGAGAATAAAAACGGAATAAAGGTTTATATAACTAACTTCGGGGCACGCATAGTCGCCCTGTGTACTCCTGACAGGAACGGACAGTCAGCCGACATAGTACTTGGCTTTGATGGTATAGACGATTACATCGATGAGAAAATGTACCTGGGATGTATTGTTGGACGTTATGCCAACAGGATTAACAAAGGTAAATTCAGCCTCGAAGGTAAAGAATACACCCTGTATCTTAATGATGGCAATAATACTCTCCACGGGGGCAACAAGGGATTTGACAAAAAGGTCTGGGAAGCACAGCAGGAAGGCAACTCACTTATCCTGACATATCTTTCACCTGACGGTGAAGAAGGATATCCCGGCAACCTGACAGTAAAAAAAATATATACTCTCACTGATAACAACGAGCTGAAAATGGAATACGAGGCTACGACAGATAAGCCGACTGTAATAAACCTGTCGAACCACAGCTATTTCAATTTAAAAGGAGAAGGGGACACTACTATCCTTGATCATTACCTTAAGGCCAATGCCAGTTTTTTTACACCGGTGAACAGTGAGCTTATACCTACAGGTGAGATAGTTCCTGTTGCAGGTACTCCTCTTGATTTCACAACCGGCAAGCAAATCGGGAAGGATATAGGTATGCCTGACGAGCAGCTGGCTTTTGGCAAGGGCTATGATCATAACTGGGTAATTAATAAAGACACTGCCGGAGCCCTTACTCTCGCAGTAAGACTTTGGGAAGAGACATCAGGAAGGGTATTGGAAATTTATACTACAGAACCGGCCTTCCAGTTTTATAGTGGAAATTTCATGGACGGGTCAGTAAAGGGTAAGTCAGGAAAGCCTTATTATAAAAGATCCGCCCTGGCCATTGAACCACAGCATTATCCAGATTCGCCCAATCATCCTAACTTCCCGTCAACAGTATTAAAGCCGGGAGAAAAGTACATGCAGCTGTCAGTTTTTAAATTTTATACATTATAGAATATTAATTCCCTCATGCCTGTTTCAGTATATAAGCACCCTAAACACCATGTGGCAGTAGATTGCATAATTTTCGGATATGAAAACGATAAGCTGAAAATATTGCTGGCAAAAAGAAAATTTCCGCCTGCCCTTGGTGAATGGTCCCTTATGGGAGGATGGGTACAGGAAAATGAAACGGCTGAGAAAGCAGCTGAGCGTGTGCTGTTGCAGATAACCGGACTTAAAGATATCTATCTGGAACAGGTACATGTATTCTCCGATCCCGAAAGGGACCCCGGGGGAAGAGTTATCAGCATAGCTTTTTATGCCATGATCCGTATTGACAGGCATGATAAGGACCTTATCAGGAAGCACGGTGCAGTATGGTGGACATTCTCAAAGAAACCTGACTTAATATTTGACCATAGCACGATGGTTGAACATGCACATGAGAAGCTTAAGCAAAAAGCAAGTTATACACTGATAGGGGAAAAATTACTGCCTGAAAAATTCACAATATTGCAGCTTCGCACTCTTTATGAAGCCATTTTTCAGCGCAACTTTGACCCCGGAAATTTCAGGAAAAAAATACTGTCATTAAAAGTGCTTGAAAAGCTGGAAGCAAAAAATACTACGGATTCTAAAAAAGGTGCTTTCCTTTACCGCTTCAAAAAGCATTCACAGGAATTTATCCATGAGAGAATAGTTAAACAGTAGGATATGTTTTAAATGCCAGGTATTACCTAGGAGCAAAAACCAGTTCACCAAAATCCAGTTCAGTGCCGGCATCAAGTTGATCGGGGAAAAATAAAACACCAAGTTCATCTTTTTTCAGCTTCACCAGAGCCTTATCATAAATAATTCCTAGGCTCAGAAATCTGCAGTCACCAGCTGTTTCTGCTATAAAATCCGGGTCGAACTTAATTTCAAATACCCCTTCTTCGTCTGTATAACCAAAAGGACTGACGGCGGCAGTTGAATCGCCCTCCATGTCATCTGCCAATATTACATCGCATTTTCTTTTACTTGAGCAGCAAGCCAGAAAAATCTTCTTATCGACCAGCGGATTCCCATCCTCCCCTAATACCCATCCTTTAATAAAATATTCCCTGACCGCAGTTTCATTTTGTGCTATTATTTGCCGGCCTGCAGTATATGTCATAATACAGAGAATCATTATACTGCAGCGAATAATAAATATGTATTTGTGTGGATTCATTATTCATTAAAGACTTGCGAAGGCCAGTGGGCCGAAAACAATATTGAATAAAATATAAAACATAAAACCCTTGATATTGTTTTGCCAAGTTGTCTGCCAAAGAACCATGAATAAGATGCCGATAATTTTTTCATCTTAAAACCAAGTCCGGTTACCACTCCCTGCAAAGTCCCACGCCGTGCACCAGTAAAACTATAAAAGCTATTGTTCTGATTGATTTTGCTGTCATGGTATATTTTTTAAGGATTATTAATTATTTGTAAGTATCCTGGTATTAACCAGATTCTTTTTATATATACGGTATTTCTTGTATACCTTGCCGTTCATACGTTCCATCTCTGCTCTCATCTTGGTATTGTCTTCAAGCTCAAGGTGGCTGTCTATATATTTAAGTCCGGCCCTGTGTGCCTCTTCAATCATTTTGACACCCAATACAGCATCTATACCGATATTCTGGAAATCTTCACGTATACCTCCCAGCAGAAGGTTCAGCTGTTTTGTTCTTTTCTGGTGGTATAATATTTTTAAAAGCCCGAACGGGAAAATGTGGCCCTTACAGCTTCGGATGCCCTGGCTTATGTCAGGCATGCCTACTATAAAAGCTATCACTTCATTTTTATTATTTGTCACCAATTTAATAAATCTCGGATCCAGTATGGAGAGGTAACGCCTTGCATAATCGTCCATTTCTTTTTCGTCCATGGGTATGAAGGCGTATATATCCCTGAAAGTCTGGTTTACGAGACGCAGTACAGGCCTGATATATGGCTTCAGCTCCCTGCGGAATTTGAAATTATGAAGGTTTATACTGTTGTTTCTTATTACTCTTTCATATATTTCCCTGTAGAATAAGGGTATGTGCTCAGGTGTGAACAGCTTATAAACAACAAGATCGACATGTTTTATGTAACCCTCATTTTCAAGAAGGGCTACCTGGTATGGGAAATTGCAGTTGGTTGCAATAACCATGGGCTCATCAAATCCCTCTATGAGCATACCTTGTGGATCCTTGTCCGAGAAACCGAGTGGACCCACCATTTTTGTCATCTTCTTTGAAAGTGCCCAATTTTCGACAGCCAGCAAAAGGGCCCGGGCAACGTCGGGCTCATCATAAGTTTCCATAAAACAGAACCTTGCATCACGCTCACTATGTGCCTCATTGTATTTATGATTAATAATGCCCATGATGCGCCCTGTGGCCTTCTTACCTTTCATTGCAAGCAGAAGTATGGTGTCGCAATAAGTGAAAGACCGGTTCCTGCGGGGATTGAAAAAATTCCGGTCATCAATATATATCGGAGGTACCCAGTTTTTATGAGTTTTATGAATTTCGGCAGGAAGATAGATAAAGGTTTTCAAATGCCGCCTGTTCCTGACTTCAATTATTTGAATATCCATTTTTTGAACTTGCGGGTTCTAAAATATAAAAAAATTAAAGATTGAGTGTCATCTGCTGTCCATTAAAACCTTTTTCTTCGCTTTTATTTATTGTTTCTTCTTCTGCCTTTGTCTTTTCCTCTTCCTTTTCAGCTATGGTCATTATTGGTTCCAGCTCGCTGACAACGGCAACTTCATAGTTTGACAGCCTCTTCCCCTTGGCTTTATAGCTTTTTACACCTATAAACTTTGCAACTTCAATTATTTCATTGTTCCTGTGGCTTTGGTCACCACCAAACTTCAACTCAAACCTGGGATATTCCACCTCGGTGATGCGAATGAGCTTTGATCCCGGATTATATCCTATAAAGCTTACAGGCTTTTCTCCGGGTTCAATGGTAAACCTCTTTACATAGTAATAATTCTGTGTAGCATCAAAATATACAGCAGAGAAAATCTTGTCAGGATTATACTTCTCAATTATAAGCAGATCGTCTTCAAAATGGTTGGACAGGTCAAATGATGACAGCCTGAATGTGCCTGACCGTGTAATAACCATCAGTTTATCATCTCCCTTAAATTCTCCAAGCAGCCGGCCCCTTCCGTCTGCATTAAGGCGGTTTACATCCGCATCAAACCATACCTTTCTGCCTCCGAGCGTGGAAAGTCCCTTCTCTTTAAGGATAATCTTACTCACTGCATACCTTGTAAGGATATTGCCCATTGAACTTCTTCCTTTAATGGCAAGCTCTCCGAAATCATAGTCAAAAACCAGGTTCCTCAACCTGGGCCTGGGCTTCAGATGTACCCTTACAGTCTCTGCCTCCCCGTTCGGATTGGCACTCAGGTATAATATCCTGGAACCTTCCGTACCCTTGGTTAGGTTATACTCATTATCTCTTATTAAACCTGTTATGGCACATCGTTTAATCATCACTTTGCCGGATTTCCCGTCCCTGTATATTATATTATAAATTGTCCTTGTATCATTCTTTTTAAATACCGCTGCATACAGGATATCTTTCCCCACGAAGGTCTTCTCGGTGACTTTTGTTGTCAGGTAATTGCCATCCCTAAGAATTACCAGGATATCGTCAATATCAGAACAGTCAGATATAAACTCATCTTTTTTAAGTGATGTGCCAATAAAACCTTCCTGCCTGTTAAAATAAAGCTTCTGGTTTGCCACTACAACTTTGGTAGCAATTATGGTATCGAAGTTTTTTATTTCTGTTCTTCTCTCTTTACCGTGCCCGTATTTTTTCTTTATCTGCCTGTAGTAGTTTATGGTATACGGTATTATATTATCAAGATGATTCTTTACCTCTTCGATTTCAGATTCAATCTGCCTAATGTATTCGTCTGCCTTAATAGAGCTGTATTTTGATATTCTCCTTATAGGTATGTTTGACAGCCTTATCAGATCATCCCTTGTAACTTCCTTTAAAAGCTTCTTCTTAAAAGGTTCCAGTCCCCTGTCTATAGTCTCGAGAATCTCCTCTTCGCTTTTGCATGATTTAATATTCTCATAAATCTCATTCTCTATGAATATTTTTTCGAGACTGGAAATATGCCATGACTCATTCAGCTCTTCGAGTCTTATACTTAACTCACTCTTAAGCAGCTCAACTGTTCTCTGTGTGCAAGTTTTCAGTATCTCAGAGACCCCGATAAAGGCGGGCTTGTCATCTTTTATAACACAGGAATTTGGTGATACAGGCACTTCACAGTCAGTGAAAGCATAGAGGGCGTCAATAGTCTTGTCAGGCGATATGCCCGGAGCAAGATCTATGGATATTTCAACATTCCCGGCAGTGTTATCATCTATCTTTTTTATCTTTATCTTGCCTTTCTCATTAGCTTTGATTATCGATTCTATTAATGTCGAAGTAGTCCTGCCATAAGGTATTTCAGTTATAAGAAGTGCTCTTTTATCGACTTTTTTAATCTTCGCCCTTATTTTTACCTGCCCTCCCCTCAATCCGTCATTATATCTTGAAACATCTATCAGTCCGCCCGTGGCAAAGTCAGGATACAGCTCGAACTTTTTTCCCTGGAGATGGGCAATGCAAGCATCAATAAGTTCATTGAAGTTATGAGGCAGAATCTTCGATGCCAGTCCCACTGCTATACCCTCGACACCCTGGGCAAGGAGCAGGGGGAACTTCACAGGCAGTGTGACAGGCTCCTTGTTTCTCCCATCATATGATGCTTTCCACTTTGTTGTTTTGGAATTAAACACAACTTCAAGTGCAAACCTGGACAGGCGTGCCTCAATATACCTGGCGGCTGCCGCTCCGTCCCCGGTAAGCACGTTACCCCAGTTTCCCTGTGCATCTATAAGCAGCTCCTTCTGTCCGAGCTGCACCAGGGCTTCACCTATGGATGCGTCGCCGTGCGGGTGGAACTGCATGGTATGCCCTATGATATTTGCAACCTTATTGTATCTGCCATCATCCAGTCTCTTCATTGAATGCAGTATCCTTCTCTGAACGGGCTTGAGTCCGTCATCAATGTGGGGAACGGCACGTTCAAGGATCACATATGAAGCATAGTCAAGAAACCAGTTCTCATAAAGTCCGGATAACCTGATGACATTTGTGTAACCGGTAATATGATCTGCTGAGCTATCTTCAAGCTCCACTATCTCGTCTTCCAGATTTTTCTTTTCCCTGTTATTTTCGTTATTCACCTCGTTCATAATGAAGCCCATCCTTTTACGATGAAAGTAAAAAATAATTATAATTCAACAAGATCCTCTTCGACGCGCAGATTTTCAATAATAAACTCCTGGCGCTCCGGCGTGTTTTTACCCATGAAGAAAGGCAGTATATCTGAAACCGCATCATCCTTCTTCAGCCTGACCGGCTCGAGCCTGATATCCTTGCCTATGAAGTGCCTGAACTCATCAGGGGATATCTCCCCCAGGCCTTTGAATCTTGTAATTTCAGGGTTAGCTCCCAGCTTTTCCACTGCCGTGTTCTTTTCTTCATCTGAATAGCAGTAAATTGTTTCCTTTTTGTTTCTAACCCTGAACAGGGGAGTCTGAAGAATATAAAGATGCCCCTTTCTCACCAGGTCGGGGAAAAACTGAATAAAAAAGGTTATCAGAAGCAGGCGTATGTGCATGCCGTCAACATCGGCATCTGTGGCTATAACAACGTTATGATACCTGAGATTATCGAGATCATCTTCAATGTCAAGGGCTGCCTGCAGCAGGTTAAACTCCTCATTTTCATAGACAATTTTTTTTGTAAGCCCGTATGTATTTAAAGGTTTTCCTTTAAGGCTGAATACAGCCTGTGTGTTTACATCCCTTGATTTGGTAATAGAGCCGCTGGCCGAGTCACCCTCGGTGATAAATATGGTTGTCTCGAACCTTCTCTCGTCATTGGAGTTATAATGAATTTTACAATCCCTTAACTTTCTGTTGTGCAGATTCGCCTTCCTGGCCCTTTCGCGGGCAATTTTTTTAATGTTTGATATAGCTTTGCGCTCCTTCTCTGACTCAATAATCTTTTTCAGCAGCATATCAGCAGTCTCAGGATTCTTATGCAGATAATTATCAAGCTTTGTCTTTACAAAATCACCAATGAAGTTACGTATCGAAAGGCCATCCGGACCCATATCCCTGGATCCCAGTTTGGTTTTGGTCTGTGACTCAAAAACAGGCTCCTCGACCTTTATACTTAAGGCAGCAATGATTGACGCCCTTATATCTGAGGGGTCAAAGTCTTTCTTGTAAAAGTCTCGTATTGTCCTCACCAGGGCCTCCCTGAAAGCGTTAAGATGGGTGCCTCCCTGAATAGTGTTCTGTCCGTTTACAAAAGTAAAATATGTTTCCCCGTAATGGTTACCATGGGTTATCGCTATTTCAATATCCGAATCCTTAAGATGAATCAGTGGGTATAAAATTTCTGAGTCTATATTTTCATTCAAAAGATCAAGGAGTCCGTTTTTTGAATAGAAAGGTACCCCGTTAAGCTTAATCGTAAGTCCGCTATTCAGGTACACATAGTTCCTGATCATTGATTCCACATAGTCGTCAATAAACCTGAACTTGCCAAATATCTTAATATCGGGCATAAATGAAACAAGGGTCCCGTTCTTTGACTCCGTTGAGTGTTCCTTATGATCATTGATAGTATTACCTTCTTCAAAACCTACTGCTTTGACTACACCATCACGAAACGACTTGATGATAAATTTTGAAGAAAGGGCATTCACGGCCTTTATGCCTACTCCATTTAAGCCGACAGATTTCTTAAATACTTTTGAATCATATTTTGCGCCGGTGTTCATCTTAGAGGCTACATCCTTAACTTTGCCAAGCGGTATCCCGCGTCCGTAGTCTCTTATTATTACGATATTCTCATTTATTACAATCTCAATTACCTTTCCGAAACCCATCATATACTCGTCGACCGCGTTATCGAGAACTTCCTTGATAAGCACATATATGCCGTCATCCTGTGAAGAGCCGTCGCCAAGCTTGCCGATATACATCCCCGGCCGCTTGCGTATATGTTCTCTCCAGTCAAGTGTGCGAATAGTCTCTTCCGAATATGCTGCTGCATTCATAGGCTAATCCATTTGGCGCAAATATATAGAAAAGTTGAAATGTCAGGGAATTTCTTTATTAACAATGGATTTAACGGATACAGTGTTAATAAAAGTACTTTATAATTGGAAATCATTCGTTTAGAAAGGATAATCTGTTTAATAGGTAAACAGTAGTTGTTGAAAAATAAAAAATCAGCCCCCTATCCACCGGGCTACTTCATCAATGGCCGGATTGGCAAGTCCCAGCTTATTCTTCTTATTATAACCGCACAGCTCCTGGTGTAACTTACCGGGTTTTTCAACTTTTTTAATTTTTTCAACCGTGTTATATCCCAGCTCCATCAGCACATGATACCATTCCTCCGTAATACCCATTTTAAGGTATTTATCCTTTGTATCTGCTTTTTCTGTCCTTTCAGGCCGCATCTGCGGAAAGAACAAGACATCCTGAATGCTTGGCTGGTTGGTGATGAGCATTGCCAGACGGTCAACGCCCAGTCCCATCCCTGACGTGGGGGGCATACCGTATTCGAGCGCCCTGAGGAAGTCCGTATCAATATACATAGCTTCATCATCACCCTTTTCAGAAAGCTTAAGCTGTTCCTGAAATCGTTCTTTCTGATCCAGGGGATCATTTAATTCTGAATATGCATTGCACAATTCCTTGCCATTTACTATAAGCTCAAACCTTTCCGCAAGAGCCGGATTGCTGCGGTGTTTCTTGCATAGCGGAGACATCTCAACCGGGTAGTCCATAATAAATGTGGGCTGGATAAGGTGGGGCTCACATTTCTCATCAAATATCCGCGCGATAAGCTTTCCCTTACCCATAGACTTGTCCGTTTCAATACCCAGGTTATCACATACAGTGCGCAGCTGCTGCTCTTCCATCCCTGTTATATCAATACCTGTATATTCCTTTATTGTTGACAGCATTGTCCTGCGGATAAAAGGCCGTTTAAGGTCAATTTCAATATCACCGTATTTAAATTTTGCCTTTCCGTTAATAGTAAGGGCCACTTTCTCAATCATCTCTTCAGTGAAATCCATCATCCATAGATAATCCTTATATGCGACATAAATCTCCATAACGGTAAATTCAGGATTATGCATCCTGTCCATACCTTCGTTCCTGAAATCTTTGGAAAACTCGTAAACACCGTTATATCCTCCTACGATAAGCCTCTTAAGATAAAGTTCATTTGCTATCCTCAAATATAATGGAATATCAAGTGCATTATGATGTGTGACAAAAGGTTTGGCAGCCGCCCCTCCCGGAATGGCCTGTAATATGGGCGTTTCAACTTCAAGATAGCCCCTGGAATTAAAAAACTCTCTCAATGTATCGATTATTCTTGTCCGCTTTATAAAGACCTGTTTTACACGGGGATTAATTACTAGATCAACATATCGCTGCCTGTACCTGAATTCAGGATCTTTAACCTCATCATATATCCTGCCTTCTTTCTCCTTGACAACCGGCAGTGGCCTTAACGATTTGCTCAGAACAGTAAGCTCCTTTACATGAACAGTTATCTCTCCCATCTGGGTTATAAAAACAAAACCCTTTACCCCGATAAAATCGCCAATATCGAGCAGCTTCTTAAAAATATTGTTATAAAGTGCCTTATCCTCTCCGGGGCACAAATCGTCGCGACGCAAATAAATCTGTATCCTTCCCCTGTCGTCCTGTATCTCTGCAAAAGAAGCATTGCCCATTATTCTTCTGCTCATAATCCTTCCGGCAATGGATACATCCTGAAAGTTTTTCTTTTCAGGCTTAAAATTCTCTTTTATTTCTGTTGTGGAAACATCTGTGATGTATTCTTGTGCCGGATAGGGATCAATGCCTGCCTGCCTCAACTCTTCGAGTGCCTTTCTTCTCATCTGCTGCTGTTCACTTAATTCCAATTGACTCATTTATAAAGCTTTTAAAATCTGTGCAAATATAATTTAACATATGTAAGTTGCCCAAAATTTTTTCAATTATATACTAACTTTGCAAAACAATAAAACACGGAGAAGTGAAAAAAGAAGGTAATGAAAGGAGGAGGCTCCCCCGCTGGATGAAGGTACAAATGCCGCACGGCTGCAACTACTCCATGGTAAAGAACCTTACAGTTAATAAGAAGCTGAATACCATATGTGTCAGCGGCAACTGTCCCAATAAAGGTGAATGCTGGAGTGCAGGAACCGCTACCTTCATGATCCTCGGCAACAAGTGCACAAGAAACTGCAGGTTTTGCCAGGTTAATACCATGAAGCCTGAGGAACCGGACCGGGATGAGCCGCGCCGCCTGGCAGAAGCTATTAAGCTTCTGGGATTAAAGCATTGTGTGATAACATCAGTGGCAAGGGATGATCTTTCTGATGGCGGTGCCCGATTCTGGGCCGAAACGATAAAAACAATTAAACATATTAATCCCCATACAACCATGGAAGCTCTTATACCTGATTTCAACAGGCGAGCAGAAGCCCTGGACCATATAATTAATGAAGGACCTGAAGTAATATCACACAACCTTGAGACTGTCAGAAGACTTACTCCCGGCATAAGATGCGTATCCACATATGATAAAAGTATAGAGCTTCTAAAATATGTCGTGGCATCAGGAATTGTAGCCAAGTCAGGTATCATGGCCGGACTGGGTGAAACTGAAGAAGAGGTTCTGGAGACTATGGACGACCTTCTTGAAATTGGGGTCAAAGTATTTACTATTGGCCAGTACCTTCAGCCCTCCGAAAAACATATAGAGGTTCATGAATATATAAATCCTGTAACTTTTAAGATGTACAGGGAAAAAGGATTAAAAAAGGGATTCGCTCACGTCGAAAGCGGCCCTCAGGTCAGATCATCTTACCATGCAGAAAGGCACGTGCATATTACTTAATAATTAAAACTAACAAATGCCTGTTAAAGCTGTATTTGAGGATTTAGGACTTATTGACTACAGGGAAGCCTGGGATTACCAGGAGAAGCTGCATAAAAAAGCCATGGCTGCAAAAGCAGGAAAACCCGGCAAGGAAATAATAAACAGGATTATCTTCTGCGAGCATCCGCATGTTTATACTATCGGCAGAAGTGGCAAGGAAAATAACCTCCTGATCAATAATAATATTCTTAAATCAATTAATGCAATTTGTATAAGGACAAACCGTGGCGGAGACATAACATACCACGGTCCGGGCCAGATTGTGGGCTATCCGATATTTGACCTTGAACAGTTTAATTGCGGAACAAAAAAATATGTATTCAAGATTGAGGAATCAATAATCAATACTCTTAAAGGATACGGAATTATGGCCGGCAGGATAGCCGGTGCAACAGGTGTATGGATCAATTCAGGTGAAGGGAAAAAAGCTAGGAAAATTTGTGCTATTGGAATCAGGATAAGTAAATATATAACTATGCACGGATTTGCACTGAATGTGAATACCAACCTCGAATACTTCAGTTACATAAATCCATGCGGCTATACAGACAAGGGAGTAACTTCGATGAAAAATGAACTTGGTAAAGATGTGCATGCTGAAGAAGTAAAAAAGAAAATCCTGAAACATATCACCAGCGAATTCGAAATTCACTTAAGTAATTTATAATACTTGTAATATTAATTTTAAATTTACATGAAAAAATTTCTATTAAGGTTTTAAAGGTTTTTATGAAAAAAGTATGGAAAATAAAAGAAAACGGATTTGATGCAGATGTCGAAAAGCTGGCAAAAGAGCTGAATATAAACTCAGTTTTGTCAACCTTGCTTGTGCAGCGAGGAATAAGAACTTTAGACCAGGCAAATGCATTTTTTAATCCCGAAATGAAAAACCTTTATGATCCCTTCCTTATGAAAGATATGAACGAGGCAGTTGAAAGGATAGAACAGGCAATAAGTAACGATGAAAAAATACTTATTTACGGTGATTATGATGTTGACGGCACTACGTCAGTAGCAATGGTATATTCATTTCTGAGGAAATACTATGATAAACTTTACTATTATATTCCCGACCGTTATAACGAGGGTTACGGCATTTCATACAAAGGTATAGAATACGCCGAACTTAACAGGATTAAGCTTATTATAGCTCTGGATTGCGGAATAAAGGCAACAGAAAAAATTAACTATGCCAATGAGAGGGGCATTGATTTTATAATCTGTGACCACCACACCCCGGGCTCAACCCTGCCCAAAGCGATAGCTGTCCTCGATCCTGAAAGAAAGGATTGCAAATACCCATTCAAGTATTTGTCAGGTTGCGGAGTCGGTTTTAAGCTGCTACATGCCTACTCACTAAAAAACAATATTCCCTTTGATGAACTCAAACAGTACCTTGATTTGATAGCCGTAAGCATTGCCTCGGATATTGTTCCTCTTATTGATGAAAACAGGATCCTATCGTATTACGGACTCAAAAAGCTCAACGATAATCCTTCCGTGGGCCTGCATGCTATTGTATGTGTGGCCGGACTTGAAGGAAAGACTATCGGTGTTGACGATATTGTTTTTAAGATAGGTCCGCGAATAAATGCTGCAGGAAGGATTGAGTCCGGCAAAAAAGCCGTTGAGCTGCTTACCTCCGAAAACGAGGAGGAGGCAATTATTCATTGCCAGAAAATAAACAGCTTTAACCAGGCCAGGCGAAACATTGACAAAAATATTACTGAAGAAGCCTTAAAGGACATAGAAAGTTATGGCAGTAATTACAAATACTCCACTGTGCTTTACAACAGGAACTGGCATAAAGGTGTGGTCGGAATTGTTGCATCAAGGCTTATCGAATCATTTTACAGACCTACCATTATCCTAACCGAATCAAATGGATTTGCTACGGGATCTGCACGCTCGGTTATCGGTTTTGACCTTTACATGGCCATCAGCGGATGTTCCGACCTCCTGGAAAGTTTTGGCGGTCACAGGTACGCAGCCGGACTAACACTGAAAATTGAGAATATCCCCAAGCTAAGGGACAGGTTTGAAAAGATCGTTAAGGATACTATAACACCTGACCAGCTGATACCTCAAATCGAGATAGATACAGAGCTCAATTTAAAAGATATAACACCTGCATTTTTTAATGTATTGAAGAAATTTGAGCCTTTCGGTCCGAATAATATGAATCCTATATTCTTTGCCGAGAACGTTGTTGATAATGGTTATGGCAAGGTTGTGGGGTCGGGGGAAGAACATCTTAAATTAAGCCTTATCCAGGAAGAAGAACCTTATAACGTCTTCCCTGCCATCGCATTTAACCAGGCCCATCACTATGAAAAAATAAGTAAGGGCCTGGGATTTGATATTGCCTATATACTGACTGAAAACCATTTCAGGGGGGTCACCACCATACAGGTAAATATTAAGGATATTAAAGTTGACGACTGAATTCGGCAGATATGCTTCTTAGTTTTTCAACAATCGTTCTCAGCTGATCATCTGTTAACCTCTCTCTTTTATGGCTGTCAAGAATATCATTGATATTATATTTTAATTTGGGATACCAGTCTCCGGGATGGGCCAGATCTTCCGGCTTTCTGGGCATGATATGAATATGCATGTGTGCAATTGACTGTCCCGCTTCAGCTTTTTCCTGCAGCGTCCAGTTAAATGCTTCAGTATTGAATGCTTTTGCCAGTATCTTTATTACGGTCCTGCTGAATTTTATGAATTCAAAAAGTTCCCGGTCCGACAGTTCAAAAAAGCTAATAATATGTGCTTTGGGAATAACCAGTGCATGTCCGGGCAAAATTGGGGCTACATTATATATGGCTATGAATTCAGGGCTCTCATAAAAAGACAGGTTCCGCAGTCCGGGCCCGCAAAAGGGACATCCGGCATTATCGTCTTTTTTATCCATGACCTATTATAAAGAATTATACCGGCAAGATATAAAATATTATGGAATATATTGTCAGTAATCCTATTTACCCAGAAACCTGTTAATCTCCTTTGCGGCCTCACGCCCCTGGTATATGGCTCTCACTACCAGTGAAGCTCCCAGGGAGGCGTCACCTGCAACAAATATAGCGGGAACATTTGTCGAATAGTTATTATTTGCTTGTATATTGCCCCTGGCATCAAACTTTACGCCCAGGTCTCTCAGGAGCCTGCTATGCTCGGCGTGCAGGAAACCCGTTGCCAGGAGGACCATGTCAACATCAAGAGTAAAATTCGATCCCCCCACTTCCTTCATTTTCGTTTTTTTTGTCTTTTCATCCATTATCCACTCTACTTTTGAGAAAGTCGCTTTCATCAGCTTTATACCCCTGCCTGTGAATTTTTTTGTAAGAATATTCCATTGCCTTTCGCACCCCTCTTCCTGTGAAGATGATGTTCTTAATATTGAGGGCCAGACAGGCCACTCGGGATTCCACTCCTCCTTCCATATCCTGGGCATGGGAAGTATTTCAAACTGGTAAATATGTTTTGCACCCTGCCTGTTTGCTGTGCCGACACAGTCGGAACCCGTATCGCCGCCCCCGATAACAAGCACGACTTTATCTTTTGCACTAATAATCTCATGTTCCTTCAGCTCGCCGGCAACAAGTTTATTTGACTTTATCAGATAGTCCATTGCAAAATATATACCTTCAAATCCTCTTCCCGGTATATCGAGGTTCCTGGGCTCTCCTGCTCCAACAGCAAGGAGTATTGCATCATATGTTTTCTTCAGATAGTGTGCTGACAGATCCTCACCTATTACAACATCTGTAACAAATTCTATCCCCTCTCTCTCCATCTGTTCCAATCTTCTGTCTATTACCTTTTTTTCAAGCTTGAAGTCAGGTATCCCGTATCTGAGTATTCCTCCCGGTTTAATATCCTTTTCAAAAACAACCACTTTGTGGCCGCTGCGTCTTAATTGCTGCGCAGCTGCTAATCCAGCCGGTCCCGAGCCTACCACAGCAATCTTCTTGCCTGTCTCTGTAAAGGCAGGCCTGGGTTCAACCCATCCCTTTCTGAAAGCATTCTCAATAATTGCCAGCTCAAGCTGTTTGATAGTAACCGGACTGTCATTAATCGACAGCGTACAGGCACTCTCACAAGGGGCGGGACATACGCGACCCGTAATTTCCGGAAGGTTATTGGTCTTTTCAAGCTGCTCGTATGCTTCGTGCCATTTATCCCTGTAAACAAGATCATTCCAGTCAGGTATAAGATTGTAAACGGGACATCCAAATGAATGGCAAAAGGGAATGCCGCAATCCATGCAGCGTGCTCCCTGATTTCGCAGTTCCTCATCTGAGCTCATAACTATAAACTCATTATAGTTCTTTAAGCGTTCCTCCTTGGCCAGGTAAGAATAATTCTTCCTTTTGTAATCAATAAATCCTGAAATTTTACCCATTTAATATACCTCCTCAGTAAGTGAAACAACTTCTGTATCTTTTGACTGTTCTTTCTTTATTCTTTCAAGTGCCCTCCTGTAATCAATAGGCATCACCTTAACAAATTGCGGCAGCATTTCATTCCAGTCTTTAAGTATGCGACCGGCATATTCACTGCCCGTGTATTTAACATGGTTTTTTATTAAAGTATATAATCTGTTGTGGTCAGCCTTATCGGCCAGGGGTTCCACATCAATCATTTCAAGATTACATTTTGTATCGAACAGCTGGTCCTGGTCAAGCACATATGCTATTCCTCCGCTCATTCCTGCCCCGAAGTTTATACCTGTTTTCCCCAGTATTACAACAACACCTCCTGTCATATATTCACAGCCGTGATCACCTATTCCCTCAACAACAGATACTGCCCCGCTATTTCTTACTGCAAATCTCTCCCCCGCCATCCCGTTAACATAAACCTCGCCGCTGGTAGCCCCGAAAAGGCATACATTACCTATGATAATATTATTATGGGGCCTGAATTGTGAATTTTTAGGGGGATAAACAATGATCTTGCCCCCGGACAGTCCTTTGCCAATATAATCATTGCATTCGCCTTCAAGTTCAAATGTGATGCCGCGGGCAAGAAAAGCACCGAAACTCTGGCCTGCAGAGCCTGTAAATTTGCAGCTTACATTATTTTCAGGCAGTCCCTCTGAGCCGTACCTTTTAGAAACCTCAGCACTCAGGGATGCCCCCACCGCACGGTTGGAATTGCGAATATTAGCAAACATATTTATCTGCCGCTTATTTTCGATAGCATTTAAGGATTTTGCGATAAGCTCATCATCGATATTATTTGAAAAATCTTGTTTTCCTGCAGATACGAAGTGGAGCTTACTTTTATTTCCTGCCAGGGGCCTGCGCAGAATTCCGGATAAATCGAGATTCTTTGTCTTCCAGTTTCCCGCTGTGTCATCGGCAATAAGCATATCAGACCGGCCAATCATTTCATTAAATGTACGAAATCCGAGACCAGCCATTATCTCGCGCACTTCACGGGCAATAAACCTCATAAAGTTAATCACATATTCGGGTTTGCCTATGAATTTTTTTCTCAGCTGCGGATCCTGGGTGGCTACGCCAACCGGACAGGTGTTGAGGTGGCACTTCCTCATCATAACACAGCCCATGGTTATAAGTGCTGTTGTTCCAAAACCAAACTCATCTGCCCCAAGAAGTGCTCCTATGACTACATCTCTTCCTGTATGCAGCTTGCCATCAACCTGTATACGTATGCGGTTTCTTAATTTATTCATCACAAGCACCTGCTGTGTTTCTGCAAGTCCCATTTCCCACGGTATACCAGCATGTTTTATCGATGATACCGGAGATGCTCCCGTCCCACCGTCATGGCCGCTTATAAGTACCATGTCAGCACCTCCTTTTGCCACACCTGCAGCTATTGTCCCCACCCCCACCTCAGCAACCAGCTTGACCGATACTTTAGCATGGGGACTGGCACATTTCAGATCAAAGATCAGCTCTGACAGATCTTCAATGGAATATATATCGTGATGAGGCGGCGGTGATATGAGCATCACTCCCGGTATGGAATGCCTCACCTTCGCAATTATAGTATTCACCTTATGTCCCGGAAGCTGTCCTCCTTCCCCTGGCTTTGCACCCTGGGCCATCTTAATCTGTAACTCCCTGGAATTAATGAGGTAGTTGCTTGTCACGCCGAATCTTGCCGAAGCAACCTGCTTAATCATGCTTTTAGAGCTATCACCGTTAGGCAAAACCTTATACCGTTCTTCATCCTCCCCGCCCTCACCTGAATTACTTGCAGCTCCCAGCCTATTCATTGCAATGGCAAGGGTTTCATGAGCCTCCCTGCTTATCGAACCGAACGACATTGCCGATGTAACAAATCTCTTTATTATTGACTCTTCCGGTTCGACTTCTTCAACAGGCACCGGCTGCCGGTCACTGAATTTGAATAATCCCCGCAGTGTACAAAGATTTCTGGCCTTGTTATTAACCAGTCCGGCATACTCCCTGAAAATAGAGAAATCATTTTCCCTTGTTGCCTTTTGCAGAAGCATAATAACCTCAGGTGAAATAATATGCTTTTCCGAAAAACTCCGGTAATGAATATTTCCGCCTGAATCAAGTCCGCTTACCTGATTATTCAGCTCATAGGCATCTTTATGCCGCTTCACTGATTCCTCAAAAATCTGTGACAGACCGATTCCCCCTATTCTGGACGGAGTGCCCGGGAAATACCTGTCAATAAATTCCGCATTAAGTCCGATTGCCTCAAAGAGCTGGGCTCCCCTGTAACTGCGTATTGTTGAAACACCCATTTTGGACATTATTTTCAGCAATCCTTTTTTTATCGCTGTAATATAGTTATCAACAGCTGCCTCCAGTTTAATATCTGCTGAAATCTTGCTTTTAGCCTTAAGATCGGCAATGGTTTCAAAAGCCAGGTATGGATTTACAGCACTAGCCCCATAGCTAACAAGAAGGGCAAAATGCATAATTCCCCTGGCTTCACCTGTTTCTACTACAAGTCCGGATAGCTGCCTTTTCCCAACACTTACAAGATGGTGATGCACTGCTGCGGTGGCAAGAAGAACAGGAACAGCCATATTATTCTCATCAACACCCCTGTCACTTAAGATTATTAACGAGTATCCGTCGTCTACTTTTTTAACTACCTCATTGCATATTTCACTGAGTGCCTTCTCAATATCCTTATCCCTGCTTTTATTGAATAGAATGGGTACGGTCGCTGTACGAAAATCCTCAATCTCAACTTTACGAAGCTTATCTACATCTTCATTTGTCAATATCGGATGCGGCAGTTTAAGCTGGTGACAGTGCAGCGGTGTTTCCTCCAGAAGATTCCTCTCCCTGCCGATGAAACTCATAAGCGACATTACCAGGTTTTCACGATATGGATCAATGGGCGGATTGGTTACCTGCGCGAACAGCTGCTTGAAATAGTTATATAGAAGTTGGGGTCTCTCCGATAGAACTGCAAGGGCAGTATCATTGCCCATTGAGCCCACCGGCTCCTGTGCATTTTCAGCCATAGGGGTAATTATCATATTTATCTCTTCGATCGTATATCCGAATACTCTCTGTTTCAATGTTAATGAGCCTTGTCCTATACTCACAGGGCCCGGCGGCTGAAACAGGCCCTTAAGTTCTATGCGGTTTTGTTCAAGCCACCTTCTGTATGGCTTTCTGCGTGAAATAGTGGATTTAATCTCGTTGTCATATATTATCCGCTTCTTACGCGTATCAACCATGATCATTTTGCCCGGTGAAAGATGCCCTTTCTGCAATACATCTTCAGGCTGAATTTCAAGAACACCGAACTCGGATGCCATTATCAGTCTCCCGCTTTTTGTAATTGTATACCTTGCAGGTCTCAGTCCGTTTCTGTCCAGGGCAGCTCCAACTTTTATACCATCGGTAAATATAAGTGCAGCAGGACCATCCCACGGTTCCATAATTGCCGAATGATATTCATAAAACGCACGTTTATCTTCACTGATATGGTATCTGCTTCCGAAAGCTTCAGGCACCATCATCATCATTGAATGTTCTATGCAAAAGCCGCTTTGAAACAGAAGCTCAAATACGTTATCAAATATTCCTGAATCACTTAGATTTGCATTAATTATAGGCAGAAGCTTAGCAATATCTTCACCGAATAGTGCAGAGGATATCGTCTTTTCACGGGCTTTCATCTTGTTGATGTTGCCTCTCAGTGTATTAATCTCCCCGTTATGTGCTATATACCTGAAGGGCTGTGCCAGTGACCAGGACGGGAATGTATTCGTGCTATAGCGCTGGTGTACAATAATAATAGCGCTTTGAAATTCTTTGTCTTTAAGGTCAAGATAAAACTCTTCAAACTGGGGTGCAACGAATAATCCTTTATAAATTACGGTATTACATGAAAATGAAGGTATATAAAACTCATCCAATGAGAGTTTCATTTTGGATACTTCATTCTCTATTATTCGCCGAACGACGTATAACCTTCTTTCAAGATCTGCATCTGAGAGGGGAGGTATTTCCACAAAAACCTGGCATATATATGGCATTGAATCAATAGCTGTTTTGCCCAAACAACCAGGGCACACCGGTACATCTCTCCATCCTAAAACGGAACCCCCTTCCCTGCCGATAATCTTTTCAATTACAGTAATAACTTTTTGCCTTACTCCTTCTCTTTGAGGAAGAAACAGCATGCCTACGCCATATGTCCCGGCTGGAGGAATGTTAAATTTCAGTTTTACCGTTTCCTTTGAAAAAAACTGGTAAGGTATTTGCAATAATATCCCGGCACCGTCACCTGTCTTAAGATCACCTCCTGTAGCACCACGGTGCACAAGATTTTTCAATATTGTTATACCATCGGTTATCAGATGATGCGAAGGTTGCCCGTTTATATTTGCTATAAAACCCACACCACAGCTATCATGCTCAAACAAAGGATCATATAAACCTTCTTTTCTCATAATTAAATATGCCTGATTTAATAGATTATTAAAACTTCTATAAATTTTCAAATCTTCTTCCTGCTGCTGATATAGAATACACCCTCCTGTTCCATTGAATTTAGAGTAAGTTTTAAAACATAATCATCCCTGTCCTCATCAATATCTATCACCTTTATAACATTGGCCCATAATTTGGCATTCGGATGCAATTCAGCAAGTTTGTTTTCCGCGTTGCTAAAAAAGTCACTGTTCAGAATATAGCCCTTTCTATCGGGGTATATTGCAAAATAAACCATGTTCATTTCAACAATGTCATTGAAGAAGTGTGTTCCCAGTGATACGTCAGGAATTAATCCTTCATGCATATATGCTATCTCACATAAAACAGAAACATTATTTATCTCTGAAAATACAACGGGAACCCCAAGCGAAGGTGTGGTCGTGCCCCATCGGCCCGGACCTATAAGTGCAATATTCATTCCCTTCCGAATGCCCGTTTTATCAGAATGTGTAAGTTCTCCTATCACTCTCGCAATTGAGTACCTGTCACTTATGTTCAGCTTTCCATATACATCCGGAATAACATAAATGACCCTGTTTATTATCACAGATATACTGTTACCAACGATTGGCCCCTTAGTCCTTATTATCAGATTACTGTCATCAATATTTTCAGGAATCTTGAGTGCACGTACATCCCCTGTAATCTGAAATGGCCTGCACTGAACCAGGTTTATCCTGTAATTGTATTCATCCTGAAAGTTGGCTGTAAATTCAATATCCACATGAAAATTATAAGCTTTTCTGAGAACATCCAGCATCTCTCTCAGGTCATTCACAAACTGTCTGTCAGATAAAAGCCTGTTAAATGTAAGCACATGAGAAAATATGTTTTCCATATTTCTTTCCCTGGCTATACGTTCAAGTTCTTCATCGCGTGAGGTAAACATTTCAAGGGGCACGTCGGTAATTACTTTTGCCATATCCATAAAATAAGCAGATGTCAGCTGGTTTACCGATAAATCCAGAATATCAACCCGTTTCTGAGTATATTTTTTTACTTCATCAAAATTTGCCTCAGGACGTTTCAGAGGCTCATTCAAAGCTACAATACGTATATAATCGTCATCATAGCGATTAACAGCCCTGGTCCCCAGTCCGAATACCAGTCTTACCATTCCTGCCTCAGGATCAATATCCTTATCCCATACATAAGGATTATAGGAAAATCCTACTCCTGCAATATGAGGCAGATAGTATTTGTCATATTTTGCGCCTGATACCCTCTGGACAAGGAGGGCCATTTGTTCATCCTGATCCATGAGTCCCCAGTGAGTCCTGTATGCCAGTGCTTCCTTTTTCATTGTACTGGCGTATACAACTCTTACTGCCGCCATAAAACGTTCAAGTCTTTCTTCGGGAGTACCCTGGTTAGCACAGAATATACTTTCATACTTTCCAGAAAACGAATTCCCGTAAGCATCTTCAAGCAGGCTGCTTGATCTGACTATTATCGGTGATTGCCCGAAATAATTCAACATTTCGGTAAATTGTTCCTTTATATCATCGGGGAAGGTACCGGAAAGAATAACTTTACTGACTTCCTCGGCATCATCATACACTGAACCGCTGCTTTTAAGCTTTCTCCTCATCCACCAGCAACCATTTCTAATAAGATAGGTATAGAATACATCTGATCCGACAAAAAATGAATCATGTTCTTCAAGAACATCCTTCCAGCGAGCATCTGCCTTATTTAAAATAGCCCTGGCAATAAGCATACCGACAGACTTACCACCTATAAGTCCGGTTCCTATCATTCTTTTACCTATATCTATAAGATCTGAAAGCTGCAGATACTCCTCAGCCAGCTTAAGTAGCCTTGCATCCCTGGTAATTGCCATTCTAAGAAGACGTTTAAAAAGTTCGTCAACCTTTTTACCTGTCAGTTCAACATTATCTTTTTTATATAATTCCTGGGCTTCAAAAAAGCTTCTCCTCCATATGTCCAGCCTCTGCACAGTATAATCAAGCCACGGCTGAGGAATGGATGTCAGTATTTCCGATATTATAGAACTTCTGGTTACCGGTCTGAACTCCTCTCCATCCATACTGTGCAACATATACATCGTGGGTGAATAGCGCTTGTAAACTTTCAGGGGATGGATATAAAATATGTCTTTATTCCTGTAGACATCAAATACAATCTGTGCGGTATTATGAATTGCGTTTATTGTAATAGGCATATGCACGTTACGCAGTATGCCAAAATATGCGACGGTCTTATAATCATAAAGATAGGGGCATGCAAGCATAAAAAAGTTAGCCATCATACGATCACTATACCACTCAACAACGAGATCAGACAAACAGTCAAAGATATAATATGTACCGTATCCATACTCTTCAATTACATCGAATATTGCAGAGATAAAAGACTCAAATCCCTCATCAGGATTCAGTATATATGTTTTTGCCTTGTTGCCGGAAGGTAGCAAAACCCTATGTTCAGCAAATCTGAAATATATAAGAGGTATTTTATTTCTTATGGCCTCATTATAGAAAGGATTAATATAAGGGATATAATCATCAATGGAATCCACCTGCCATATAATATTATCACCCGGAATAACACCCTGAATTACTTTGTCCAGGCCGGTTAGACCGGTGCTCATATTAGTATATACTTTATCCCCTCCCATTATATATTATTTAGCTCTGCAAAAAAAGAAATACTATTTCAATCTACGGTTATTATAATTTTGATTTTTATATATTTTGGTATTCTTAATCTTTAATTACCGGCAATTACTGTACCAAATCTGCATATATTAAGGGCCCATATGAAATTTATCAGGCATCTGTTTTGTAAATAGCTTATTTTTAGACGGTTAAACAAGTTAAAATAAATACATTTTTGCAGGGAGTAATCTTTTTATTAAACAAAAAAAGCACTATATTTGTGCAAATATTGTATTTCTATGTTTATATGCACATATTTTGGTCATTTAAATTAAATATTCAAAAAAATCTCTGTATATCATGAGCGACAATTTAAAAGTAACCAATACCTATAAATTACAGATTCTTGAAGATATCCTCGAGATAATCAACTCTGCCATTTCCCCGAATGAACTCCTGAACTATCTAATTGATAAGTGTATCGAGATTACAGGGGCATCGACAGGAAGCATAAGAATTATAAATCCGGATACAAATATTCTGGAATTAAAAGTATTCAGGGGACTGAATCCTTCCAGAATATCAAAAATAAAACTGGGTCCGGGAGAAGGTGTAACGGGTCGTGTAGCGGAATCGGGCATGCCCCTGCTGGTAAATAACGTTGACAGTATAAAATACTACATAAGGGTCAGAAAAGACCTGAAATCCGAACTCGCCGTGCCTCTCAGGCTTGAAAACGTAACAATTGGGGTAATAAGTGTTGACAGCAATAAATTAAATGCATTTACCAGCGAGCACCTGAACCTGCTCGAAACAATATCATCCTTTGCAGTACAGATTTTACAAAAAGCCAATTTAATAGAAAGCCTCAAAAATAAAATTGAAAGGCAGAACCTGCTTCTTAAAGTTGCGGATATACTTGCACATGAGTTCCAGCTTGAGAACATCTTTGAGAAGATCATGGATTATATTTCAAAAGTCATGAACATAAAAAGAGGTTCTATAGTACTTCTTGACAGGCACGAAAAATTGAAAGCCTTTAAAGGATACGGATTAAGTGAAGATGCAATAAAAAGGGGCGTATACCAGATAGGAGAAGGTGTTGTTGGCAAGGTTTTTAAATATGGAAACGGGATAAAAATCAGAGACATCACAAAAAGCATAGACTTTCTCAATAGGATGAAAATAAGAAGGGGCACAGGAGAAAAGAACTCATTTTTTGCAGTTCCCATTAAATACGAAGATAAAACCGTTGGTGTGCTTAGTATTGAAAAAGAATATATATCTGATGAAGATTTTGAAAGCACATTTGAGACTATTACTTTGATTTCAACAATTGTTTCAAATAAAGTATATAACTATGTCATTTCAAAACGGGAAAAAGAAATCCTGTTAAAGAAGAATATTGAACTCAGGAAAAAACTGATGGAAAAAGAGAGCAATATAGTCTTTGTGGGCAAAAATAAAAGAATCCTGAAAATACTTGAGACAGTCGATGTTATTGCAGCCACAGATGCCACGGCACTGATCACAGGTCCCACAGGAGCAGGCAAAGAAATAATTGCCAGGCTAATTCATAATAAGAGTAAAAGAGCGGGGAATCAGTTTATAAGCATTAATTGTGCAGCTATTCCTGAAAATCTTCTCGAGTCGGAGCTTTTCGGCTATAAAAAGGGAGCTTTTACTGATGCTGCAAAAGACAAAAACGGAAAATTCGTTCTTGCCAACAACGGGACAATATTCTTTGACGAGATAGGGGATCTTGATCTTAATCTCCAGGCCAAGATACTGAGAGTATTGCAGGAAAGAACGATAGAACCCCTGGGAAGCGAAAAAAGCATCAGGGTAGATGTCAGAATAATTGCAGCCACCAATAAAAATCTCAAAAAACTTACTGCTGAAAATAAGTTCAGGGAAGATCTGTACTACAGGCTGAATGTTATTAATATTGATATCCCTCCCCTCGAAGAAAGAAAGGACGATATCCCCCTTTTTATAGAACATTTTATCAATATATACAATAAAAAATATAATAAGGATATTGAAGGGATTACTTCTGCATGCAGGAATGTCCTGATGAATTATAAATGGCCAGGCAACGTGAGGGAACTTGAGAATATCATTGAGAGGGCAGTAATACTAACGAGTGAGAGGATTATTGATATCCGCGATTTGCCTGAAGATATGGCCCTGTTTATTGCACAAGATAATGAAGACCTCTTAAAACAACTGGTTGAAAATGAAATCAGGGCAATTGAAAAAGGTAAAATATATAAGACTTTAATAAACAGGATAGAGAAGTACATGATAGAATTTGCACTTGTCAACTCAAATAATAACCGGACCAATGCGGCAGAATATCTGGGAATACACAGGAATACGGTACACCTCAAGCTAAAAAACCAGCATCATATTTATTAATTGACTATTTTTGAAAAATATGTCTAAATAAGTAAAAAAATGAAAAAGTCTTTTGCTATAGCCGTCAGCTGTTATTTTTTTCTGTCCGGCTTATACTGCCAGGGGAAAAATGGAATAATAGCCCCTGAGAAATTCTTTGGTTTCCGGCCCGGAGATGAGAAAATGTTAATTAAATACCAGCCATTGACAGACTATCTTAAAAAAATTGATGAAGCATCGCCAAGAGTGAAAATGATGGAAATAGGCGAATCACCAATGGGAAATAAAATGTATGTAGTCTTCTTATCATCTGAAGAGAATATAAAAAATCTTGAATCATTAAGGCAAATTAACGAGGAACTTACTCTTAATGCTAATATTGATCCTGAAGAAAAAGCAAAATATATGCAGGAAGGAAAGGTCTTTATCTTAACTACCCTTTCCATGCATTCAAACGAGGTAGGTCCGACCCAAAGCGCTCCCCTGCTGGCATATGAAATAGCGGAGACAGATGATCCCGAACTGCTCAGGTACCTTGACGAAGTGGTACTTATGATGGTTCCCTGCCATAATCCGGACGGACTGGATATGGTTGTTGACCATTACAATAAATATAAAAACACCACCTACGAGGGAAGTACAATGCCCGGCATATATCATAAGTATACGGGCCACGACAATAACAGGGATTTTGTCAGCCTCACCCAGAGCGATAATAAGGCCATCGCCAAGTTATACAATAAAACATGGTTTCCCCATGTGCTTATTGAAAAACACCAGATGTACTTTAACGGTCCCCGGTACCTTGTTCAGCCCGTACATGATCCTATTACCGAGAATATTAACGAACAGCTATGGAGCTGGACCTGGCTCCTGGGATCTGCCATGGCCAAGGATATGACCGAGAAAGGCCTTGCCGGAGTATCACAACATTATTTAATAGATGATTACTGGCCCGGATCTACATGCACGGCTTCATATAAGAATGTAATCGGACTCTTCACCGAATGTGCAAGTGTAAAATATGCCACACCTGTGTTTATTGAGCCCGATGAGCTGCAGGTATTGGGTAAGGGACTGTCTGAATACAAAAAGAGCATTAATATGCCTCTCCCATGGGAAGGAGGGTGGTGGAAACTTAGTGATATAGTGCAGTATGAAATATCTTCATTTTATTCAATTATTAAGACTGCCGCTATTTATAAAAAGGAAATTTTAAAATTCAAAAATGACCTGTGCCAGATTGAGGTCCGAAATGGTAAGACAGAAGCCCCTTACTATTTTGTGTTTCCAACCGAACAGCATGATCCCGGGGAGCTGGTTAACCTTATCAATCTGCTTGATGAACACGGAATAAATGTATATAAACCGTCCGTACCCTCTACTATAGAAGGCGTAAACCTTACCGAAAGCTGTTATGTAGTGCCTCTCTCCCAGCCATTCAGGGCATTTCTGATTGAGGTGCTTAAAAAACAGGCCTACCCTGTAAGACATTATACTCCTGGAGGCGAAATAATGAGGCCCTATGACATTACAAGCTGGTCGTTGCCTCTCCACAGGGGTGTGAAGATAATTGAACTTAATACTTACTCTGAAGATTTGAATAAATCGCTGGTAAGGTTAGAGCTGCCAATAGAAATAAGTAATCCGGTTCCTGATGATTATACTGCTGTCATTCTTCCTGCACAGTATAATGAAAGCTACAGGGCAGCATTCAAAGCCCTGAATAATAAGATCGAAGTCGAAAGGCTGACCGATACAATTAATATCGAGGGTAAAAAAATAATGCCCGGAAGTTTTATAATATATTATGATAAAAGCACCGGGGAAAAGATTGGCAAGATCATTAATGAGCTTAATATAACCCCTGAATTTATAAAATCAGCTGTCACCACAGGAACTGAGAAAGTTAAAATGCCACGTATCGGACTGGTAGAATCTTACTTCCATGATATGGATGCCGGCTGGACCAGGTTCATATTTGACAGTTATAACATTAACTATAAAGTATTAAGGCCTTCGGAAATAGCAACGAAAGGCCTTCCGGATGAATTCGACGTCCTTGTCTTTCCTGATATGGATGATGAATTATTAAAGGAAGGTAAACCGAAAGCCCCCCAGACATGGAACGCAACTTATACTTATCCACCCGATTATACCAGGGGTATGGGTGATGAAGGCATAGACAAGCTGATGAATTTCATAAATGAAGGAGGCATGGTTATTTCATGGGGCAGATCTGCGGGACTTTTTACAGGCTCTCTGACAATGACCGGGAAAAATGGCGAAAAAGAAGAATTCCAGTTACCTGTTAGTGATATCTCCGAAAATCTTCAGAAGCAGGGATTGTTTTGTCCGGGCTCATTACTGAAAATAAAGCTGAATAATGATCACCCCCTGGCTTATGGAATGCCTGCTTATGCAGGTGCATTTTCAAGGTGTAATCCCGTATTAAAGACTTCAATACCATGGTTTGATATGGACAGGAGGGTAATAGCATCTTTACCTGAAGAGAACATAGTATTGAGCGGTTATGCTGAGAATGAAGAGCTTATTGCCAATAAACCGATAATGGTATGGCTGAAAAAAGGAAAGGGACAACTGGTGCTCTCAGGGTTCCAGCCTCAGTTCAGGGCTTCAACTCCGGGCACCTACAAACTTCTTTTTAATGCCCTGCTGTTACCGGGTACAGATAACTAATCCCGTACTTCAAAGAAAGGTCACGATATTTTCCAGCGATTTTCTTTCTTTATGCCCTTTTTTTCTGAATCCCTGAGGTGGATACCCTAATGGAGTGATTGCATATACTATCTCATCACGCTTTAAAGATAATGCATCTCTAAGTATTTCAGGGTCGAATGCTGCAATCCAGCAGGCTCCGATACCCTCATTCTCGGCGGCCAGTATCATATGATCCATGGCTATTGTAAGGTCTGTTTCCAGCGAATTATACCCGTCATACTGCCTTACCCAGGCATCAGCCTTTCGGCCTGCAACAACCAGAATATGAGGCGCCCTGCTGAACCAGTCACGGTGATAGCAGGCTGTTACCTTTTTTAGCATCCGTTCCGATGAAACAACCAGAAAACGCCATGGCTGCCTGTTCGCTGCAGAGGGTGCCAGCCTGCCTGCATCAAGTATTCTTATTAGCTTTTCCTTTTCTACGGGCCTCGTGGAATCATATTCCCTTATGCTCTCGCGGGTTTTTACCAGGTCATAAAATTCCATTTGAATAATGTTTTATTACTCCTGTAAATTTACCCAAATTTTTGACTGTAGGATTTTAAACGCCGGAATTAATAAACAGACATTCTGATAACATTTCCCATATTATCATATACAATCCATTTGCCTGTCTTTATGTTTTTTGTAAACTGGCCTGCCTCTTTTATCCGCCCGTTTGCATACCATGACCTGTAAGGACCGTTATATAAATCATTGTCGAAATGTGCTTCGCAATATTTGTTCCCATTATTGTCCCAGTATTCCCATTTCCCGAAGCTCTTGCCCTTTTTATAGCTGCCCTTCCATTTAATACTTCCGTCTTCATAATAACTGATACACCGCCCGTCCATCACACCATTAACAAATTCAAACAGCTCCTTCAACATCGAAGTATCGCTATATAATATTTTGCAAGTCCCTGAGAATGGTTTTATATCATTGGCAACATAAAGAAGATCCTGCTTTATATCTTCTTCAGTAATGATTATCTCCCTGGAACACGCTGCAGATAGTACGCAGAATATAATAAAAAAGTATTTCATCGTCTATTCAAGTTGACTTAATCAGGTTTTGTTTTCAACCAAATAAACGGAGATGCAGGCGGTTTGTTTTTTATTATTGATAAATTTGTGATTTTTAATTACAAGTGATTAAAAATACCCGATAAATATGTGATATGCTTTTTTTTAATATGAGCATTTTTTAGTGCATTTTATTCCCTCACTGACAGTTCTCTTGTCCATTGGTAGCCCTGAAAATCCTTATCTGTGATTCTCCTTCAGTAGTCAGCCAGTGTCCCACAATTTTATCCTGCTGTGGCTTTGCAGCAAATGACAACAGAATCAAACCGGTAATAAATGCTATTCTCTTAATAGTATAAGTTTATTTTCTCACATAGGTAATATATGAATATGAAAAATCTCTTTCCTCATCTTTATGGTCTTCCCTTTCAATCTCTTTCCACTCATTGTAATTAAGTTCCGGGAAAAAGGTATCACCGTCAAATGATTTGTGCACTCTGGTTATATACAGCTTTGTCGCATATTTCATAAACTGCGCATATATTGTCCCTCCTCCTATTATGAAATTCTCTTTTGAATCATCACATTTATCCATAGCATCCTCGACAGAATAGGCCATTATACAGCCTTTGAACCGGTCATCCCTGTTATCTGAAATTACTATGTTTTTCCTTCCCGGCAAAGCTCCTCCAGGCAATGATTCATATGTTCTTTTGCCCATTATGACGGTATGGCCGAGTGTAATTCTTTTAAACCTTTTAATATCATCCGGCATATGCAAAAGCAGTTTATTATCCTTTCCTATAACATTATTTTCTGTAACAACAACTATTATGGATATGCTCTTCATAAAAAACCTTATACTGATATATCCCCTTTTATATGCGGATGCGGATTATAATCCCCGAGTGTAAAATCCTCATATCTAAAATCAAAAATACTCTTTATATGTGTATTAATCTTCATAGTTGGCAGTTTCCTGGGTTCCCTGGACAATTGCAATCTGACCTGCTCAATATGATTTGAGTATACATGTGCATCACCCAGCGTATGAATAAACTCCCCGGGGTTGAGTCCGGTAACCTGGGCTATCATGAGCAATAAAAGTGAATAAGATGCAATATTAAATGGCACGCCCAGGAATATGTCGGCACTTCTTTGATATAGCTGGCAGGACAGAGTATTCCTTTCAACGTAAAACTGGAATAACACATGACATGGAGGAAGTGCCATATTCCCCAGGTCTCCGACATTCCATGCACTGACTATATGGCGCCTGGAATCGGGATTATTGCGTATCGAGTCTATCAGTCCCGATATCTGATCAATATACCTGCCATCATATGTTGGCCAGGAGCGCCACTGGTAGCCGTAAATATGTCCCAGGTCCCCTTTTTCATCGGCCCACTCATCCCATATTGTTACCCCGTTGTCATTAAGGTACTTAATATTGGTGTCTCCTTTAAGGAACCACAATAATTCATGTATAATAGATTTTAAATGCAGCTTTTTCGTCGTAAGCAGGGGAAATCCGTCATTAAAATTGAACCTCATCTGGTATCCAAAAATATTTATTGTCCCTGTGCCGGTCCTGTCTTTCTTTCCTGTACCGTTTCTCAGAACATGATCCAATAAATCAAGATATTGTTTCATAATTATGTAAAATTAATAAAGTAGCCCTAATAATAGCAAATGCTAAAATTAAAGTTATTTACATCTGTTGATTACTTTTAGGTTATAAACAAGAACCAGCGTAGCAAAATTTAGTATTTTTAACACTTTGTAAATAACTTATGAGCCAGACAGCAAAATACATTTTTATCATTGCAGGGATAATAATTTTGGGATTTATACTCTGGTTTTTTAAAAGTATTGTCGCTTACATATTTATTTCCCTTGTACTTTCATTAATAGGCCATCCTGTTGTTACGTTCCTCGGTAAACTAAGAATAGGCAGGGTTGCAATACCAAAAGCACTGCGTGCACTTCTGACATTAATATTGTTATGGGCGGCTTTCTTTGCGTTTTTCAGGATATTTGTACCGCTTGTTGCAAACCAGGCCAATGAGTTTTCCAAAATAAATATAGAGCAAATAGTAAATAACCTTGATGAGCCTATAAACAAGATTGACAGATTTATCAGCAAATTTAAAATGTCATCCTCAGGGGAAATGTCGGTCAGGGATTATTTTACTGACAAATTAGCATCGGTCTTAAATATAACCCTGTTTACCAATATATTTTCAACAATAGCAAGCCTCCTGGGAAATATCTTCATTGCAGTATTTGCAATTTCATTTATGACTTTCTTCTTTCTGAAAGATGAAAAGATGTTTACAGAAACTATAGTTTTACTTATACCTGACAAGCATGTAACTGCGTTCAGGCATGCTTTGTCATCCGTGCAAAAATTATTGATGAGATACTTTATAGGTATTATAGGCCAGATAACAGGTGTTATCACACTTGTGACCATAGGACTCACAATAGTAGGTATCGGATTCAAACATAGCCTGCTTATCGGATTTCTTGCAGGAATCCTGAATGTAATACCTTATCTTGGTCCTTTGCTGGGCTCCATACTCGGCATAGTGTTGGGTGTTGCCACTCACCTCAATATGGATTTCTATTCCGGACTGTTGCCATTGATAGGATATATGATACTTGTCTTTGTAATTGTACAGATTATTGATAATGTTATTTTTCAGCCCTTTATCTATTCAAGCAGCGTAAATGCGCATCCTATGGAAATACTGCTGATAATTATGATTGCAGGAAGCCTTGCCGGCATTCCGGGGATGATACTTGCAATACCAAGCTATACTGTTTTAAGGGTGTTTGCCAAAGAATTTTTTAATAAATTTAAAGTTGTAAAAAAGCTGACTGAAAAAATTGAGTAGCTACTTCAGCAGGTATGTTGAAAAAAATTAAAATATTGCTTGTTCTGTTAGTTTGCCTGACTATGGATAATATTTACGGTCAGTATAATTTTCAGGCAGATATAGTTGAGGGTTGTGATGCACTTACAGGCACACGTTTCTGGCTCGAAACCCCTGCTGTCAGTGATAGTATTGTATTGATAAGCTGGGACTTTGAAGGAGGTAATCCGCCGTATGACCTTACACCAAACAAAGATGATACCATTACGGTTGATTATAACAGTCCGGGCGCCTACAGGGTATTTGTGAACATTACGTTTGACTTTTCTGATACAACAATTGATAAACCTGATTATATTAATGTACACCAGACCCTGCCGGCAGTATTTACATTTTCAGATACCCTGGAAATAGCTCCTTACAGTTGTGTCTTCAGGCATACCGCAGAGCCTGTCGACCCATCCGCAACCTATAGCTATGACTGGGATTTTGATGATGGCACAACAGACACAGGCAAAGTTGTGGTGCATACATTTCCGGGTCCTGACACATACAACGTAACACTTACTGTTACCCATAGCTATGGATGTTTAGATACGTATTCGGCCAACGTTTCTGTTGAGGAACCTCCTCCTCCGTATTTGATTACGGCAAGCGAAACCGAAGGATGTGATTTTCTGCGGGTTAAGTTTGGTTTTATAAGAAATACTCCGGCTGACACAATAACTTCAATATACTGGGATTTCGGCAATGGTGAAACAAGTTCATCCTTTGACCCTGATACTGTGTATTATACTGAGGGTACTTATTCTATAAACTACATTCTGAATGGCGGCGATGATAATATACTGATGGATACCATCAAAGTTCATGCTACTGCAGATGCATTTTTTGTATTTTCAGACACTGCCCAGATTGCTGACTATGCCCTTGTATTCCGGCAAAACTCACAGTTGTATGATAATGCTGCGACATATAGTTTTGACTGGGACTTTGATGATGGCACCGTAGATACAGGACAGGTAGTTATTCATACATTTCCGGGTTCCGGCACATATGATGTAAGCCTTACTGTCAGTGATAATTTCGGATGTTCAGGTTCATATATCGCCAGCGTGCCGGTTACAGAACCTCAACAAATATATATAACAGCGGACCAGACCGAAGGTTGCGACTCACTCAGAGTTAAATTCGGACTTACAAACCTGGATACAGATACAATAACTTCATTATCCTGGGATTTTGGTAATGGCACTACCGGTAACGAGATTGATCCTGACACCGTTTTTTATGAGAATACAACCAGTGCAAGAAGAGCATTCGACATTACTATTATAATAAACGGAGATAGTGCAAACGCAAAAGTACATAATGATTTTATTACGGTCTACCGGACAGTAACTGCGGGTTTCATATGTGCCGACACACTTACAACAGACGAAGCATTGAACAAGGTATGCTGGAATACTGATCATCAGTATAATGAATTTTCATCATACGGCTTTCTCTGGGACTTTGAAGGAATAGGTGAAAGAACCGACAGGAGACCCCTGTTATCATTTCCTGCAGTGGACGATACTATTACTGCCAGCCTGATAATTACGGACCTTACACATGGCTGTTCTGATACAACCGTCCGCGATATTATACTGGCAACTTTACTGGAAGTACAAAACTTCTTCACACCTAATGATGACAATATATTCGATGATTTTGTTATTGAAGGCGGAAGCATGCCTCTGCATATACAGATTTACAGCCGCTCAGGTACCCTGGTATACGAAGCCAAAGGACCAAAAACAATAAGATGGGATGGCACCACTGAATCGGGACAGAAGCTGCAGCCCGGAGTATATTTTTACATATTGAGGGCTCTTGAGGCAGATCCGGGAGGAAGATATACCAAGAATGGATTTATCCATCTCTTCAGATAAAATCTGTTGATATGCCGTCATTTTAAATACAAGATATTTCTGAAATGGCCGGTAATATTATAAAAAGGGTATTTAGATTCTATTTTGACGGTTTTAAGAATATGACTTATGGCAAGACATTGTGGGTCATAATTCTGATAAAGCTTTTTATCATATTTGTTATCCTGAAACTGATCTTTTTCCCCGATTTTTTAAAAAAGAATTTCTCTTCTGATGATGAACGCAGTAATTACATTATTGAACAACTTACCAAATAGTAACATGGCAAGATGGATGCAATTGACATATCACTTGTAAACTGGTCAAGGGGACAGTTTGCTCTGACAGCAATATATCACTGGATTTTTGTGCCTCTTACCCTGGGACTGTCCTTTATCATTGCCTTTATGGAAACCATCTATGTGAGAACGGGCAACGAAGAATGGAAAAGGATCACAAAATTCTGGATGAAGATCTTTGGAATTAACTTTGCAATAGGAGTTGCAACAGGTATTATTCTCGAGTTTGAGTTTGGCACTAACTGGTCAAACTACTCCTGGTTCGTCGGTGATATTTTTGGTGCCCCCCTCGCAATTGAAGGAATAATGGCTTTTTTTCTGGAAGCTACTTTTATTGCAGTTATGTTTTTCGGCTGGAATAAGGTAAGCAAAAAATTTCATCTGGCTTCAACCTGGCTTGTTGCAGCAGGTACAAACCTGTCCGGCCTATGGATACTTGTTGCCAATGCATGGATGCAATATCCTGTCGGAATGCATTTTAATCCCGATACCGCCCGTAACGAAATGCTTAACTTCTGGGAAGTCTTTCTCTCCCCGGTAGCTATTAACAAGTTTATTCATACCATAACTTCAGGTTATGTGCTGGCTTCAATTTTTGTTATAGGTGTTAGCTCATGGTTCCTGATTAAAAAACGGGAAATATTCATGGCAAAAAGAAGCATGTTGATTTCCTCTATATTCGGAATTACCTCATCAATTGTCCTTATTTCTTCAGGTGATAGCTCTGCACGTTTCATAACGGACATACAGCCCATGAAACTTGCTGCAATTGAAGGTTTATATGAGGGCAAAAAGGGGACCGGACTAATATTGTTGGGTGCGTTGGGCAAATCTGAGAATTATACAGATGATAATAAAACATGGAAATACAGCTTCAAAATAGAAATTCCGAAGCTTTTGTCATACATGGCTCACGGGAATTTCAATGCCTACGTACCGGGCATCAATGACCTGGTTAACGGGAATCCCGAGTATAATATCATATCTGTGCAAGAAAAAATTGAAAGGGGCAGGTATGCGCGTAATATTCTGGCGGATTTAAAAAAAGCAAAAGATTCGGGCAATACTTTAAAATATGAAGAATTAAAAAAGAAGTTCCACGATCCCGATTTTAAAGAGAACTATTTCAGGTATTTTGGATATGGTTTTTTAAATAATCCCGGCAGTATTATCCCAAATGTGCCCATGTCATTTTATAGTTTTCATATAATGGTAATGCTTGGATTCTACTTTTTTTTATTCTTCATAATCATATTAATATGCCTGTTCACCGGGAAAATTGATAAGTGGCGCTGGCTGCTGCGCCTGGCAATTATCAGTGTCCCGTTATCTTATATAGCATCACAGGCAGGCTGGGTCGTATCTGAGATGGGACGCCAGCCATGGGTCATACAGGATTTATTGCCTACTGTAGTCGCTACTTCACATATTGATGCCAGCACGGTACAGGTGACATTCTGGATTTTTGCCGTTCTTTTTACGGTGCTGCTTATAGCCGAATTAAGAATTATGTTCAGGCAAATCAATATAGGACCTAAATATGGAGGGAAAGAACATGTTTGAATCATTATCATACCTCACACTGCAACAGTACTGGTGGATAATCATATCTTTGCTCGGCTCTGTTCTTGTATTTCTTCTCTTTGTCCAGGGAGGACAGACACTTATTTATACCCTCGGGAAAAATGAAGATGAAAGAACAGTTATAGTAAATGCCCTTGGGCGTAAATGGGAATTCACATTTACTACCCTTGTGACCTTTGGAGGTTCATTATTTGCTTCTTTTCCCTTATTCTATTCAGCAAGCTTCGGAGGGGCCTACTGGATGTGGATTATCATTCTTTTCTGCTTTGTTATCCAGGCTGTGGCTTATGAATTTCGTTCAAAACCGGGTAATCTGTTAGGACATAAGACATACGAGGCATTCCTGCTCCTTAATGGCATATTAGGGACTACGCTTCTTGGGATTACTGTCGGAACTTTTTATAACGGTTCTCAATTCTCGGTAAACTTCAGCAATATTGTTAATCCCGGAAATCCGATAATTACGAGATGGGAAACCCCTTATCACGGTCTTGAAGCAATTATTAATCTTCATAACCTTTCGCTGGGATTTGCTGTTTTCTTTCTTGCAAGGACTATAGCTTTATTGTACTTTATCAGAAGTATTGAAAAGGCAAGTATCATAAAAAAAGCACGTCAGCAACTGATAATCAATGCATTGCCTTTCCTTGTCTTTTTCATAATATTCATAACCATTCTGTTTATTAAGCAGGGCTTCGCCTATAACCCCGAAACAAATATTGTAACATTGGAAAAATATAAATACATACATAATTTAATAGAGATGCCTGTTGCGGGTATTTTGTTTGTTACAGGAACCCTGCTTGTCGTTTTCGGGATAGGTAAGTCGGTACTCTCAGAATATGCCGGCGGCATATGGTTTACCGGGCCCGGAGCAATAATGGCAGTATTCTCCCTGTTTATAATAGCCGGATTTAATAATACGGCCTATTATCCCTCAATATATAACCTGCAAAACTCGCTGACAATAGAAAACAGCAGTTCCAGCAAATATACACTTATCGTAATGAGCTATGTATCACTATTAATACCATTTGTTTTTGCCTATATATATTATACATGGAAGGCAATAAGCAGTAAGAAAATCAATGATAGTGAGATAAAAAAAGAAACACATATATATTAAAAAATGTATCTATCATCCATAATAATGCTTTTATCATGGCCTTTACTGGTCGGTGCAAGTTATCTGATTATTTTACTTGCCTTGAAAAAACTTGAGAAAAGAATAAAAGATAATTAGCCGCAGATTATTCCAGCTTAAAAATCCAGTTATTAATCAGGGACAATATTATATATAGTGCAATTATCGGGGCCAATCCTTTAATTCCGAACAGAATTATAATCAATGCAGATAGTAATAAGAAAATGTAACGTATACCATTCCCCTTAAATCCTGTATTTTTAAACTTTAATGAAAACATACGGATATTTGACACCAGCAAAAAACAAATTACAACTATTAATGCTATCAGGGTAACCAGGGAATATATATTATATACATTTTCATTATTCTTGAATAGCAAAAAATAAATATCGTGATTAATACCAATGGAAGCGATCAGAATAGCACTTGCCGGTGTCGGCAATCCCTTAAAGCAAGTCTTTTGCTCATTATCAATATTAAACCTGGCAAGCCGTAAAGCAGAGAAAACACCGATAAGGAAAGCCGAATAAAGTATCAGTTCATTCTCAATGCCGGGTGAGTCAATATCTAATCGTGAACCGTGGGCTGTGTTAACAAGGGTGAACAGTATTAACCGGTATAAAATCATTGACGGTGCTATTCCAAAACTCACAACGTCTGCAAGAGAATCAAGCTGAACACCAAAATCCGATACTGTTTTAAATAATCTTGCAAAGAAACCGTCAAGAAAATCAAAAATTGCCGCAATGATAATAAAATAGCCTGCATATACCAGCATCTCTTTCTGCAGTGAATATACTATTGAAATAGATCCTGAAATAAGTGACATACATGTGAGCAAAGAGGGTATAACTTTTTTCATAAGTTGTAAATTGACTTTTTGGTAATAAAATTAATAAAATTTAGAAACATGTTGATAATTAAGATGCCAATTAACATTATGTTCATGTTAATATGAAATAGAGGACCAGTTAATATTAAATAATTAGTATTTTTGGGGAAATTTATTAAATATGAAAATTGCTGTTGATTTCGACGGAACCATTGTTGAGCACAGATATCCGCAGATCGGTGAAGAGAAACTTTTTGCATTTGAAACACTTAAACAATTGCAGAAACTGGGACACCAGCTTATATTATGGACATTCAGGCATGATAAAGAGCTGGATGAAGCAATTGAATACTGCAAAAGAAAGGGCCTTGAATTTTATGCCGTCAATAAAAGCTACCCCGAAGAAGAATTCGACCCTGCAACAATCAGCAGGAAAATTGATGTGGACCTTTTCATTGATGACAGGAACGTTGGCGGATTTCTGGGATGGAGTGAGATCTGGCAAATACTGAATCCCGACTTTGCTGATAGTGAATACAATGAACTGGGAAACCTTGCCAGGGGTTCAACAAAAGTTGGCAGCAGACTGAAAAAACTGTTCAGGTAAATGTTAAAGATTCTATGAATACTATCTTTTACAGCTTGGCTACCCCCCTGAAATATATTCTGCCCCTGTACGTTATTCTTAGTCTCAACAGCTGCAAAGAAACAAATTCAAACAATACTTATTCTGCCAGCTCAGACGGAGGCCCAGGAAAGGGGTATATCGCTGCCATTAAAGCCCCGGACATTAATGAAATTTTTATATGTGGTGATACGGTTAAGATTATATTATCTGTAAAGAAGAAAAACATCATAATTGATTCTGTATATTATTTTATTAATAATTCACTAATCAATACAAAAACAACAGGTGCAGAAATCGTGCACTGGAATTCAAAAAATGCAAAAGTCGGACAAAACACTGTCAAAACAGTTATTTATTATAACGACACATTAAAAGAAAGTCATTCGGTATCCTTTGTTCTGCTTTCCGATATAATACCGGTAACTTATAATTATAAAGTCGTGAACAAATATCCTCACGATGAAAATGCCTATACCCAGGGATTGGCATATGATGCCGGTTACATGTACGAAGGAACAGGGAAACAGGGCCAATCCTCACTGCGTAAGGTTGATATAAAGAGCGGAATCCCGGTTAAAAAGCTAGACCTTGACCAGCATATCTTTGGTGAAGGTATAGTAATAATAAATGATCATATTTATCAAATTACCTACAAAACACAGGTTGGATTTATTTATGATAAAGAAACCCTTGATCTTATCAGAAAGTTTGATTACCCGATAAGAGAGGGGTGGGGACTAGCAACTGACGGTAAGAAAATATTTATGAGTGATGGCAGCTCAAATATTTACATCATAGATCATGAATATTTCACGCAAACAGGCCAGATCGAAGTATTTGACAACAAAGGAATAGTATCAAACCTGAATGAACTGGAATTTATCAATGGGAAAATATTTGCCAATATCTACGGGGATACAAAAATTGTTATTATTGATCCCGGTACGGGCAAAGTTACGGGAAAACTGGATTTGACAAAATTAATGCCCCCCGGCTCCAGGGATAATCTGGATAAAGTATTAAACGGTATTGCTTACAATAGTGACAACAACCATCTGTATATAACAGGCAAAAACTGGCCGGTTCTATATGAAATTGAAATAACCGATCTTTGAATTTAAATTTTCTATTTTTATTAATTACTTTTAACTAATATTAAAAAGGATAAGCCAATTAATTGTTTATTTAATTACCAGATATTTCAATTTTTTGTATATTTAAATAAATCATAAACCCATGAAAGCATATACCGTAGAAGCAACAGATTTTTCTCCCAGGGTCGTTCTAAATCCGCAAAAAAGAATCTTTGAAATATCAGGCATATCAAGACCTGAAAATGCAAACGAGTTTTATGAACCAATAGTAAAATGGCTTGATGAATATATTAAAAATCCGAATCAACTTACCGAGTTTAAATTCAGGTTTGACTACTTTAATACCTCTTCACTCAAGTATTTCCTGATGATACTCTCAAAATGTAAGGATCTGAAAGAGTCTGATGCCGAAATAAAGATTAAATGGTATTACGATCATGAGGATGAATCGATGCTTGAAGCCGGAAGAAGCCTCGAAGAACTTAGTGAGCTGAAATTCGATTTTATTGAAAACGACTAAGAATTAAACATCTCCAATTACTAAATATTATCTCTTGTTTTTAGCTTGCCTGAAGGATATTTAAAAAGTAATTAACCTATTAGTGATTGTTAATAACGTGTTAATAAAAGAGACGGAATTGTTTACAAAACAAAAACTCATTAAAAATCCATTGATTTTTTAAAATACTACTTTTGAACGTCTGAGCAAAATAAAATTATAATCTGTTATAAAAACCGGCATTTCAATGGGTAAAATAATAGCAATAGCAAACCAAAAGGGAGGTGTAGGCAAAACAACATCGGCAATAAATCTGGCTGCCAGCCTGGCGGTACTCGAAAAGAAAGTTTTGCTTATAGATGCTGATCCACAGGCAAATGCTACATCGGGAATAGGCTTTGATGTCAGGAACATAAAAACAAGCATATATGAATGCCTGATAAATGAAGTAAATCCGAATGACATTATTTTAACTTCAGAAATCGAGGGGCTGGATCTTATACCATCACACATAGACCTTGTTGGAGCTGAAATAGAGATGCTGAATATGCCAAACAGGGAAAAAATGTTTAAAGAAGTGCTTCATAAAATAACCATTCCCTATGATTTTATTTTAATAGACTGTTCTCCGTCATTGGGACTTATAACTGTAAATGCACTCACTGCAGCCGATTCAGTCATCATACCCGTTCAGTGTGAATATTTTGCGCTTGAAGGATTGGGAAAACTGCTTAATACTGTTAAAATAATCCAGGGCCGGTTAAATCCGGACCTTGAAATTGAGGGCTTCCTGCTAACTATGTATGATGCCCGCCTGCGACTGTCAAACCAGGTTGTTGAGGAAGTTAGAAAACACTTCCAGCAAATGGTCTTCGATACTATAATCCAGCGCAATATAAAACTGACCGAATCACCAAGTTTCGGTAAGCCTGTCGTCCTTTATGATGCCGACTCCAAGGGCTCAGTCAATTACCTTAACCTTGCACGTGAGCTTCTGCAAAAAAACAATGAAACAAAAATTAGTAATGAAGATAAAATAATCGAGTAATAATATGGCCAGAAAAAATGCATTAGGAAGAGGATTAGGCGCTTTAATAGATGAAGAGGACAAAGAGCTACTAATCGGCAAAATAAGCGGTGGCACAGAAATATTTATAGACAGGATAGAACTGAATCCCTTTCAGCCCCGTTCAAAAATCGACGAGGAATCACTTAACGAATTAGCCTCATCGATAAAGGAACTGGGGATTGTCGTACCTATAACTGTCAGGGAAATAGATGATAACAAATACCAGTTAATTACCGGAGAAAGAAGGCTTAGAGCAGCAAAAATAGCGGGTATAAAGAAAATACCTGCGTTTGTCCGCATAGCAAATGACCAGAATATGCTGGAAATGGCGCTTGTTGAGAATATCCAGCGTGAGGACCTGAATGCTATCGATGTCGCTATAAGCTACCAGAGGCTTACCGAAGAATGCAACCTTACCCAGGAAGATCTTAGCCAGCGCGTCGGTAAAAAAAGAACAACCGTCACCAACTACCTTAGGCTGCTAAAGCTTCCGCCTGAAATTCAGCTCGGATTAAAAGATAATAAAATATCAATGGGCCATGCACGCGCCCTTGTTAATATCGAAGATACCAATGACCAGCTCAGATTATATTACAAGATTGTTGACGAAGATCTGTCTGTTAGAAAAGTAGAAGAACTGGCAAGAAAAATAAATAAACTAAAAGACAAACCCGAAGATCAGAAATTAAAAACATACGGACAGCCAAAAGAATACGACGACCTTAAGGTGCATCTTTCAGAGTTTTTCAAGACTAGCATAGACTTTAAACGAAACAATAAAGGAGCCGGCAAAATCGTTATATCTTTTAACTCTGATGAAGAACTGGAAAGAATTATAGCTATCTTTGACAGCTTAAAAATGAAATAATATTGTGCGCCTGAATGATATTTTTAAATTACGCAGCTTACATTTGTATAAATTTATTTTCTGTATTATAATAGGTCTGGTATCCTACCCCTCCGGAAATATTTATGCGCAATCCCAGCAACTATTATACGATTCGGCCTTTGTAAGCAGGCATTCCCCCATCAAGGCCCAGCTTTATTCGGCTGTGCTGCCCGGACTCGGACAGATCTATAACCGCAAATACTGGAAAGTGCCTATCATTTATGGCATAGGAGGTGCTGTCATATTCATGTATCTATATTACAAAAGCTTTTATGACGATTTAAATGATGCCTATATCGAGGTATATTATATGGAGCCACAGCCGACATCCTATGAATTCAGGGGGAGGCTGATACCTAGCGCAGATATTGTTAAAACACTTGAAGTAGCCAGGAACGGCGCCAGGAGATATAAGGATTATTGCCTTGTCGGCATAGCGGCCATATATTTCCTTAATATTATCGATGCCATGATTGATGCACATTTTCTTAATTATGATGTTTCCGACGATATAAGTTTTAATTTAAGTCCGGTTACAATCAGTAATGACTTATATGCAAGCTCAATGGGAATAAGATTAAGTATTAAGTTTTAATTATTCTGAATACTATGGATAAAAGACATGGATTACTATTAATTGGGACCCTGATCATTGTTTTTAACACATTTGCTGGAGATCTGAAAACAGACACCCTTGACGTTGAAAGATACGATTCCGAGATCGTAGTATCCAACTTCGAATCCAACCTCGACAGTATGCTGAACCTCTGGTACATAAACAATTCTCTATTATCTGATACTTCCTCGTATGCGGTGCTGGCAGACACAATTATTCCCGATTTTCCAGATTCAGTATATATTGCAAGGATCTCAAGTATACCCTCTGTCGTGGATCTTTCATATAATACCATAGTAAGGAAATACATCGAAGTATATACCTGTAAAAAAAGGCAGTCAGTTGAAGTGATGCTGGGCCTTGCCCAGTATTATTTCCCCATTTTCGATGAAATTTTTGACAGCTATGACATTCCTAATGAACTGAAATACATGTCAATAATTGAATCTGCCTTGAATCCGAGGGCATATTCCAGGGCAAGGGCAGTAGGTTTATGGCAGTTCATGTACGGGACAGGCAGATTATACGGACTTACAATAAACTCCATTGTAGACGAAAGAAGGGATCCCATAAAATCCACCCATGCAGCAGCCCGATTCATAAAAGACCTTTATAATATTTACAATGACTGGATTCTTGTTGTTGCAGCCTATAATTGCGGCCCCGGGAATGTCAACAGGGCCATACGGCGTTCCGGGGGAAAAAGTAACTACTGGGATATATATTTTTACCTCCCCAGGGAAACCCGAGGCCATGTACCTGCATACATCGCTGCTACATATACAATGAATTACTATAATGAACATAATCTGACACCCCGTAAAATTGAACTTTCGCTTGCCAATGATACTGTAATGATTACCAAGGAATTGCATCTTATGCAGGTATCCGAAGTTCTGGGAATGCCAATAAAACTTTTAAGGGATATGAATCCCCAGTATCGTACCGACATTATACCTGCCAAAGATAAAAGTTACCCGCTGAGGTTACCCCATGATTATATTTCCAGGTTTATTGATTTGGAGGATTCAATATTTGCGTATAAAGATTCTGTATATTTTAACCCTGAAAAAATTATTACCAGTCCCACTATCTATACTGCATCCAGATACTCGCATGAACCACCCCCCGACAATTATGCCAGGCTTTATTATAAAGTAAAATCAGGAGACAACCTGGGATATATTGCCGAATGGTATAATGTCAGGGTATCCGACCTCAGATACTGGAACAATATAAGGCGTAATTTGATAAGAAGCGGTCAGAACCTTGTGGTCTATGTTCCCAAAAATAAGGTCAGCAAATACCAGAAAATAAATTCAATGACCTTTGCCGAGAAACAAAAAATGATAGGCGCACCGGTAACCGTAAATTCAGAAACCGCCAATACAACCCCGGCTGAGAGTGGCGATTATGTCTATTATACGGTAAGATCAGGAGATACTTTATGGGATATTGCAAAACAATACCCGGGTATTTCTGATTCCGATATTATGAGATTAAACAATATTTCTGATCCTGCAAAAATAAAACCTGGACAGCGCCTGAAAATAAAACCCAAGAGCTAGTCAACAGGACGACATGAAACCTTACAAAATATTATTCTTTATCCTGTCAGTCTTCCTTCTGTTATTTGCAATAGCCCTGTATTTCCCTGAGAACGGAATTTACATAACCAAAAAATTCAGGCTTAAGTTCTTTTCAGCAGAAGATATCTTTTCAAAAAAAAGAGTCAGGTATGCCGATATTTCTGACATAATAAATAAAAATGAGCTCCTTACAGATTCAATCATCTCCGATACACTCAGGGCAAATGCCGACAGCCTGATAAAAAGCATACACAAAATTGAATATCCCCACGGCGATAACACTGTGCTTTTCCCGGTATTTAAAGCACTTAAAGATATAAAAACATCCGGAAAGCTTATAAGGATAATGCACTATGGCGATTCCCAGATTGAAGGAGACAGGATGACCTGCATTATGAGAAATAAGTTGCAGAAAAGGTTCGGGGGCTCGGGGATCGGACTGGTACCTGCCTCGCAGCTGTATGAGTATAGATTTTCAATGATACAGGAAAGTTCCGGTAACTGGCACAGGTATACAATTTATGGGGACCCTGACTCTACAATTATACACACCAGGTACGGGGTGCTGGGAAGTTTCTGCATGTTTTCGCCATACAGGGAATACGGAGCGGCTGATGACACATCAAATTACGAGGCATGGGTATCATTTGAAGAATCGAAATACTCATACGGCAACACAAAACACTTCACCCAGTGCCGCATTTTCTACGGGTATAACAATGCACCGTTTATAAATGAAATTTACAGCCATAATACACTTATTGACGCAGACCTCATTCCTCCGACTCACAGATTGAACGTCATAAAATGGACCTTTGATGAACCCCGGTCATCTTTAAAACTAACATTCAAAGGCAGCCACAGTCCTGAAATATATGGATTGGCACTGGACGGTAAATCGGGGGTTGCTGTCGACAACGTCGCAATGAGGGGATGTTCTGGAATAGTATTCACTAAAATTAACAGCGATATGCTGGAGGAGATGTATAAATTATTAAATGTTAAATTGATAATTCTCCAGTTCGGAGGTAACGTTGTGCCTTATATAGTCGAAAATTACAAATTTTATGAAAACTGGTTTTACAGCCAGCTTATAAGAATTAAGGAGGTATGCCCCGGTGTATGCATAATTGTTATTGGCGTTGCCGACATGTCGGTCAAGGAAAAAGACAAGTATATAACCTATCCTAATCTGAATAAAGTAAGGAAAGCATTAAAAGATGCTACATTCCGCGCCGGTGCCGCATACTGGGATATGTACGAGGCCATGGGAGGAAAAAATTCAATGCCAAGCTGGGTATTCGCCGAACCTCCCCTTGCTGCAAAAGACTTCGTTCATTTTAATCCCCGCGGATCAAAGATAATTGCACAGATGTTCTATAACTCATTTATATATGAATATGACAAATATGAGAAGATGGGAATGAAATAATTGTGCATTATGGGCACTTGCAGTATCTTAAATAACTCATTGATAACCTGATGGAAATCCTGAAAAACATATTTCTATACGATCAGGAATCGCCCTTACTTTTCACACGCCTTTACTTCTGGGGTTTCTATGCGACCGTGCTCGCCATATACTCGCTGATTTACAAAAAAAATGCCCTGAGGAACACATATCTCTTCCTGGTGAGCCTGTTCTTTTATTATAAAACAGGAGGGCTCTTTTTCTTTATCCTTCTTTTTTCCACAACCTCTAATTTTTTTATAGGCAAAGCAATATACAAAGCCCGTTACCCGCTCGCTAAAAAACTATACGTAGCCCTAAGCGTCTTGCTTAACCTTGGAGTGCTTGGATTCTTCAAGTATGATTATTTTTTTACCGAAACTATCAATGCTGTTTTCAATACTGATCTTGAAGTTGTTACACATGCGGCCAAATGGTCTAATGCTTTGCTGCGTACACATTTTGACCTTGGCAAAATACTGCCCCCTGTTGGCATTTCATTCTTTACTTTCCAGACAATAAGCTACACTGTGGACGTGTATATGAAAAAAGTCAAGCCCGTTAACAGTATAGCTGACTTCGGATTCTATGTTTCATTTTTCCCACAGCTTGTGGCCGGACCTATAGTCAGGGCATCACAGTTTATTCCCCAGCTTTACAAAAAATACAGTTTAACCAGGTATGAATTTGGCCTTGGCCTGTATCTTATCCTGAAAGGACTGACAAAAAAAATGTTTGTTGGAGATTTCATCGCAGTAAACCTTATTGACAGGGTATTTGCCGATCCTATAACATATACGGGCTTTGAAAACCTTATTGCACTCTACGGATACTCGATACAGGTTTATTGTGATTTTTCGGGATATACTGATATCGCTATTGGCGTAGCCCTGCTGCTGGGCTTTTACCTTCCCAAAAACTTCAACTCCCCCTATAAGGCAGAAAATTGTGGCGAATTCTGGAAGCGCTGGCATATCTCACTATCGTCATGGCTTAAGGATTACCTGTACATACCCATGGGAGGTAACAGGGAAGGTTCTTTTTTCACTTACCTGAGCCTTACAACGATACTAATCTTTGTTATTCTCATTGCAGGCAAGCTATGGCTGGCCCCTCTGTTTACAGCAATAATCCTTTTTGTATGGCTGCTGACAAGAATCTTTCCCGGTGTGCGCCTGACCATAAGCACCAACATCAATATAATGATGACAATGCTCCTGGGAGGACTATGGCATGGTTCGAGCTGGATGTTTGTAATCTGGGGCGGACTGAACGGTATAGGCGTTGTTGTATATAAGTTCTGGAAAAGAAATTCGCAAATTGCACGGTGGATTATTTTCTCTTTGCTTAATCTCACTGCCCTTATAACATTTCTGATGAGCAGACTCAGTTTAGCACACAATACTGACAACACCTTCCCTGGCAGCATAATATCCATCTGGTCTGAATCGTATAGTCTTATTATATGGATAGCTCTGAACACGGTATGGTTTATAAGCTACTTCGTCTGGAAAATTAAATGGGCAGCTGAAAAGGGAACACCCCATACTTACCTCAGTCCGGTAGTAGCTTTGTTCCTTTTATCCTTATTCTCGGTTGCATTAACATATATTACAGGATTAAACAACACCTATAATCCTTTTTTACTTGTTGCTTTTTTCACTTTTCTGGGCGCCTCGGGATATTATATATTTAATTTCAGCATAATGCGCAAATGGGGATTCATACCCCTGATGGTCAGTCTGGCAGGAGTAATAATAACAATGGGATCAGGCCTCCATTCAGCTCCTGTTATTTTCTGGCTGACTGTTACCATTGTCTGGATTCTCGCACTGCTTCTGCATGTTATAAAAAATCAAACCGAAATACCCTTCCTTGTGCATTTCTGGGGCATCTTCCTGACTTTTAATTTTATCACATTTACAAGAATATGGTTCAGGGGCGAATCCATGAAAGGTACATATGACCTGCTTACACAGGTGAGTTCAAGTTTTAATTTAAGTATGGTACCCCAGATGATAGGAAGTTACTGGAAAGTCCTTATTATTATGGTTTTTGCATTATTTGTACACTGGATACCTGAAAACACAAAGGTCAGGTACAGAGACTGGTTCATTAATACTCCCGTCTGGCTGAAAATAATCATCTGCACAGCTGTTGTGTTTATCATTTACCAGTCCCTCTCAGCAGAACTTCAGCCTTTCATCTATTTCCAGTTCTGATAAAATTACATTTTCAATAATACCCACATTTTAAAAAATTTATATCTTTACTTAAAAATTAAACCCTGAAGAATGAAGAAATTAGTACTGTTAGTTACTGCTATTAATATAGTTTTTCTCTTTTCGTGCAAGAAAGAAGAAGAATTAACAAACACCGAACTATTATGCCGTGCTCCCTGGGTATTGTCTGCAAGTGTTATTGACCCCCCATATTTTTTTGAGGGCGTGGGATCAATTAGCGACTATTACGCTATCCTTTCACCCTGCTGGAAAGATAATTTATGGAACTTTGATGAAAGTGGAAATTACACAAAAGAAGACGGAGCCCAAAAGTGTGATCCTGCAGATCCTTCAATTCTGGAAAATGGGAGATGGACATTAAGTTCGAATGGAACGACAATGGTTATAGAACCCTATTATTATTATTGGGCTGAATATGAGATTCTGGAACTGACCAAACAAACATTAAAAGTCTCCAGCATGATTACAGATACATTAGGCAATAATTATAACTGGACCGAAACTTACACTCACAAGTAGTTTATTATTAAACTATCTGTTTTCTATATTTTTATATTTTAATAGTATCTTTCAGCCTCTCCCCTTTTCACATCTGTTTATGCCATGAGCAATTTTATATCAAAGAACATATTACGCAGGATGAATTACTTCTCTGATCAGAAAGGTATTATAAAAAGATATATCAACGAGGAAGGAGCGTGGGATAATCACCTTGCAAACACAAAAGACTACATTATTAACTTCCTTAGTGGCAGAAAACCCGAATCTGTGGCAATCATGGGCAGCGGATGGCTCCTGGACGCGCCTGTTACATACCTGGAAGAAAATGTGAAAAGAGTGATGCTTCTTGATATAAACCATCCCCCTCAGATTAAACATAAGATCAGGAGATTTAATAATATGGAACTGGTTGTGGCCGACATCTCCGGGGGAGGAATATCAGAAGTATTCAACCTCGTCAAAGAACATAAAAAAACCAGCATCAAGAGAGACCCCGCTAAAATAGAATTACAGGGCCTGGAACTATTGCAGAAAGCAGATTGCATAATTTCACTTAACATACTGAACCAGCTCGATATGTTACTCGCCGATTATTTAAAAAAATTCAGGATCTATGACGACAGTGAGCTAAATTGCCTCAGGAAGAAGGTTCAGAAGTTGCATATCGATTCGCTGGTACCGGACAGGTCATGCCTGATTACTGATTATGAAGAAGAAATATATAATCCAGACGGAACATTAAGCTCCAGGAAAGAGCTTATACTGACAGAACTGCCGCCGGCAAAAAATGAAAAAAGGTGGAAGTGGCATTTTGACTCTTCAGGAAGCTACTACCCTGGCAAAAGAGTTGTATTTAATGTGGTCGCATTGGAACTATAAATACATGCATATCAGGACAATGAAAGAAATATTCTATAAGGAAAGGATAAAATTGCTGGAAAACAGACTTGCCTCAGCCAATAAAGCTATAAACTTATTGTCTTTTACAAGGCTCCTTACTTTTACAATGGCAATAGCCGTACTTATTTATATTCTTAAATTTTCAATAATACTGGCAGTATCTGCCTGTATTCTCTTGCTTGTTGGATTCGGACTTCAGGTCATAAGATTCATAAAAATCAATAAAACAAAAAATCATATTAAAAGCCTGATAGAAATAAACAATAATGAAATAAATGCCCTCAACTACAGATACGACCAGTTTGGGAGTGGCAATGAATATATAAGCACCTCGCATACATATAGCTATGATCTTGATATTTTTGGCGAAGGTTCCCTTTTCCAGTTCATTAACAGGACATCCACAAGGACCGGTAGTGATAGACTGGCCCTTTGGCTCAGTACCCCTGAGAAGAACGGCGATAATATTATCAGAAGGCAGGAGTCTGTTAAAGAACTGTCAGCCATGACAGACTGCAGGCAGGATTTTTTAGCTACAGGAAAACAATACAGTGAGTCTGAAGATGATATGAACAAGATAAATGAATGGCTGTTTGATCGCCCCTATTACAGCAGAAAAGTCATTTTCAAAATACTCGTCCTGCTTCTGCCCCTGTTTACGGTTTCAGCAATTATTGCAGGCATTTTTATTCCCTTGTTCATTAATATATTTATCCTCCTGTTTCTGTGCCAGCTTTTAATAACCGTATTAAGGCTTAGATATAACAATGCGGCACACTCCACTTTAGGTAAAAGGCTCGGTATGCTGCTAAAACTTAACAGGTTATTTGCATGTATTGAAAATGAAAAATTCAAATCTGAAATATTGCTCATGCTCCGTAATAAACTCGGTAAAGGTAATATTTCTGCCTATGCTAGCATTAAAAAGCTGGCAGCTATTGTCTCAGCATTTGATAACCGCCTCAATATGCTCGCAGGAGTAATACTTAACGGAATGCTGCTGTGGGATATCCAGTGTATCATACGCCTGGAAAAATGGAAACTTGAGTACATTGATAAGATACCGGAATGGTTTGATGTCCTTGCTGAGTTTGATGCACTGTCAAGCCTTGCAAATCATCATTTTAACTTCCCTGACCATATATTCCCTTCACCTGAAACCGGCATAATTATAGACGCCCTGGACATCGGCCATCCTTTAATAAATTCCCGCGAAAGAGTAACAAACGATTTCTCAATAATGACAGACCGGGAGTTTGTAATTATTACAGGAGCCAACATGGCCGGCAAAAGCACATTTCTCAGGACCATTGGTATCAACCTTGTGCTTGCAATGTGCGGAGCCCCCGTATGTGCAGCAAAATTCAGATTTAAAGTCACCGGCCTTTTCACGAGCATGCGGACCAGCGATTCACTTCAAAAACATGAATCCTACTTTTATGCAGAGCTGAAACGCCTTAAAGAGTTAATGGAAAAACTTGACAGTAAAGAAAATATTTTTATTCTCCTTGATGAAATTCTTAAAGGCACCAATTCTGCCGATAAACAAAAAGGCTCAAAGTCAATACTGGAAAAACTTATTAAACTGGGTGGAACAGGAGTCATAGCAACCCACGACCTTGAACTGGCAAAATATGAAAAAAGATTCCCAACAAACATAAAAAATAAATGCTTTGAAGTAGAAATTGATGGTTCAGAAATTCTGTTCGACTATAAACTCACAGACGGGATTACCAGGAAGATGAATGCCACATTATTAATGAAGCAGATGGGAATACTTAAATAATATTATGTTAAATGGGTAAGAATATTTACATACACGGAACAGATGGAGGAGAACAGGATCGCCTGGCCACACTCAACAGTATGACCAATAAATCCTTCATTAATTTTCTCAGTCTCCGTCCGGCAGACAGGGTTCTTGAGGTTGGGAGCGGACTCGGACTACTGGCAGCGGAGGTAGCAAAGAAAATACCGGGCGGGCATGTGACCGGACTCGAAAAATCGGCTGACCAGCTGAAAAAATGCCCTTCTACATTGCCGAACCTTACCTTTGTAAAGGGTGATGCCCATAAAATGCCCTTCAAAGATGAATCTTTCGATATTGTATATTGCCGCTATATCCTTGAACATGTCGCCAATCCCATTAAGGTGCTTAATGAAGTATGGCGTGTATTGATAAAGGGAGGAAGGGTATTTGTCCAGGAGAACAATATCCTTGCAATAGAAATGTATCCGGAGTGCCCTCATTTTAAGAAAGCATGGCAAAAATTCGCTCTCCTTCAGTATGAGCTGGGAGGTGATGCACTTATCGGGAAAAAAATATATTCATTGCTGAAAAAAAGTAACTTTAAAAAAATAGAATTGTCACCTGCACCTGAATTTCATTATTATGACCTTAAAACATTCAGACCATGGATTGAAAATCTTATTGGAAATATTGAAGGAGCGCAAAAAAAACTGATTGACCATAACCTTTTAACCGAAGAAAAAATAAAGGACGCCATTAGCGAATTAAAAGATTTTGTTAGCATGGAAGATGCAAGCACCTATTTCTACTGGAACAGGGCCATGGCTTACAAATAATTTGGAAATAATGGAAAAAAAATGCTATTTTGAAACTCCGGACTCTAATAAAAAATTACTTTAATATAAATCCTAAAAACAAACTATGGAATCAACAAATACCATGGAAAGAAGTTATGGAACCACAACTTCTGACATATTAATATTAATAGTTATTGCATATATGCTCTTTCATGCCCTGGTGATTTTTCTTATAAATATAATCTCTGGAGGTTGGTGGAATCATTCAATCATGAGGTATATTTATACTGCTTTTGGAATAATTGCAGCTGCAGGTCCCCTTGTACTCGGTTTTGCCATCAGAAACAGAACCCTTAAAATTATCGGTATAATAATAGGTGCTCTTTATGCAATATATGCAGTTTTAACTAGTATAACGCAATTAATAGCGTTTATAAAACATTTTTAAAATATAAATTATTGAAATTAATACAGACTTAAAACACAAACTATGGAATCAACAAATACCATGAATAGCAAGCCCCCAACACCTCCGACATATACCGGACAAAATGGCGGCAGCACAGTGTCAGACATGTTAGTATTTATTGTTATTGCATATATGCTCTTTTATAGCCTGGTGACCTTCCTGTTAAATAAATTATATCCGGGATGGTATGATTCTGCAGCCAGATACCTGTACTTTTTATTAAACATAATATGGGCCGCCGGTCCCGTTATTCTGGGTATTGCCCTCAGAAATAAAATCCTCAAAATTATCGGAATAATAATGGGTGGATTGTATGCCGTATATATCATTACCAATAACATTATAAATATCATACAATATTTAAGGTAAAAGTATTCCTTTTTTTGCTTATAACTGAATAATCTGCCTGTTACCGTCGTAAGTAATTGTCTTATCAGGTTTTAATGTTATATCAATACCCGTTCCGTGGTTCTCCCTGACGAGCACTAGCTGGAACAGCCTCTTTTCCAGCATTCCCGGAAATGAGCCCTCGCGCTCTGCGACAGTAAGCTGCTTTTTTGCATCATCCCACTGAAAATCAATAGTCGCATAGTAGCCCTTTTCATAATTGTAATTATCATTTTCATCTTCATAAAGGGTAAAAATACCGTCAGCCCCGGGATAAATGCGTATTTCAATAGTATCGGCCGGCCTTTCCGTAGAATATTGCAGGAACGGTCCCATGGGAATAATTGAACCTGCCCTGACTAACAAAGGAATCTTATCAATAGGTGCATCTGCACTAATTGTCTTTCCTCCCGTATAAGTCCTGCCGGTCCAGAAGTCAGTCCACTTACTATGAGCCGGAAGATACACCTCTTTTGTTTTCTTCCTCTTCTCAGCAGTTGCTTCTTTTTTGAATAATTCGGGAGTCTTCCAGTAGAGCTTAATTTTTGATGCTCCCGTTGACCTGTTCTCGGTTTCCATTACAAAATCATATCCCCTGCCCGCTTCAAGTTCAATATAATCAGTATATTGTTCAACACTTGTATAAATGTACGGAAGCTCTCTGCCGTCAATAAATATACGCTTTGCATCATAGCATTTGACATGAAACTGGTATTTGCCCGTTTGTGCAGGAATAAGCTTACCCTCCCATCGTATTGAATAGCACGAATCAGTCACATAATCAGGGCGCCCCGTATACCACAAATAGTCAATATTTGGCACAACCTCTTCGAAATACATTGTTTTGTACTCAGGGTCCTTATAATACCTGGCAAGCAAACCCTGCCTGCCGTCTTTGGTCCTGAAATGTTCGGGAGAAACAAGTATGCTGTTCTCCGGCGGCCTGTGGATCATATATTCCGTGACCGGACAAACCATTATTGAAGGGCCGAACATATACTGGTCATCCACGGACCTTGCTTCTTCATCTTTACAAAAATCCATCGGCAGTCCGCGCATAATGGTATAACCCTTGCTTGTAACCTGCCAGGCAAGCGAATAAATATAGGGAAGCAGGCGGTACCTCAGATTGTCGAATTTTATCATCTCATCCGAGAACTCACCAAATTCCCATATTTCACGAGGTGTCTCCGAGCCATGCGCCCTGAATATCGGACAAAAAGCACCAAACTGAAACATGCGTGCATACAGCTCCTGGTAAGCGGGATCCTTGCCCCCGTTGGAGAATACTCCGCCATAGGCGCCCAGAACAAAAGCCCCAATATCAAATGTCCAGTAAGGTATGCCCGACATGCAGAAATTTATGCCGGCAGTTATCTGCTTCCTGTAAATATCCCAGCTTGCCCCTATATCACCTGACCACGTAGTGGCGGCCGAACGCTGCTGGCCTGCAAAGGCAGAACGCGTAAGCATGTACACACGTTTCTGATCAGTCTCCTTGCGCTGGTTCTCATAAAGCTTATCCATCATTACAAGGGAATAAGCATTTAAATACCTTGCCCAGGAACCCAGGTGATTTCTTCCCACCTTCTTCATTTCATATTCTTCGGCTTCCTTTGTTGTGGCATTAACGATATCAGGCTCAGTGGAATCGATCCACCAGGCATCAATACCTGTTGAGTACAGCCCTTTTTTCATGTATTCCCAGTACAGATCATTGGCTTCGGGGATAAATGCATCAAAATATTTAAACCCTGCCCATCCCGTGGTGTTAAAAAGGTAGTCCCTCTGCTCCATATCTTTGTATATAAGGGTATTCGGACCAAGTCCCGGCCATATTGAGATCATAATATGAAAATTTAGATCATGTATTCTGCGGATCATATCTGCTGGTTCAGGGTATTTCTTTGGATCAAAAAACATCTGGCTCCAGTTTTCATTGCCATCCCAGTAGTTCCAGTCCTGTACAATATTATCAACAGGTATCCTGCGCCTGCGGTACTCTTCAACAACACCCAGCAGTTCATTACGATCTTTATAATGCTCCTTGCTCTGCCAGTAACCATATGCCCACCTGCCATACATCGGCACCTGTCCGGTTAGTTCCCTGTATCCCGCAATAACATCATCCATGGTACTGCCGTAAATAAAGTAATAGTCAATATTATCCCCCATCTCCGACCATATCGAAGTTTCCTTATCATCCTTAAAAACTGTCCTGGAGTAATTGTCCCATAATATTCCGTATTTTCGTGTAGATATAATAAAGGGATTTACCGCATCGGTATTTGTCTGTACCAGGTTTACGGTGCATCCCCTGTAATTCATATAGCCATCCTGATGTTGTCCCAGTCCGTAAATTCCTTCATCGGGTGTCAGCCTGAACTTCTGCTCCACATTGTAAGACTTATCTTCATTAATTTCGACCTCTGTGAATGAAGGTTTATCCTGTTCATTAAGGATTATTTCATTATTACTGTCAAAGAACTCTATTCTGCCGCTATTTTTTGCTATGCGTACTATTATTTTGCTGCTGCTGATAATTATGTACCCTGACTTTTCCTTTATACTGATATCCAGACCAGGCAGGCTGTCATGAATAACAGAAAGGCTGAGTTTCTCGGGCGTTCCCCCGGGAAGCCATTTGACGACGCGCACAATGTTGTCAGCATAAAACCGGACCTTCAGGTTTAATTCTTTTGTTTCAAGCTGTATCCCATTTTTAATGGGTTCAATCATTTTATTACCTCCGGAACACCGGTCCAGTATTGGTATTAAGGCTAATACAAAGAAAAAAAACAAACGTGTTCTCATAGTTGTTATTTTATCTGGTTATTTATCGCGGATTATAATTAAATATAGCCATTTATTCCCTATAGCGGGTGTGTAAAATGATTCCAATTAGTGATGGATTTTGCTACCTGACAAACATGATTCTTTTTGACTCTGTAAAGTCATCCCCGGCCTGAAGCCTGCATAAATATATACTTCCCGTGAGATTGGCAGCATTAAATACTATACTGTGCTGTCCGGCTCCTACTTTTTTATCAACAAGAGTCCTTACCTCGTTGCCCATTACATCAAATACCTTTAATGATACATGATATTCACAGGGAACAGTATAAAGAATAGTTGTTTCACTGCTGAAGGGATTCGGATAGGAGTAAAACTGTCCGCTCAGTTCAGAAGTACTTTGTTTTCTATTAACAGATGATACAAGAGGTTCCCCTATACGTATCTTATATACATCTGTTCCAGATGTTATATAAAGGGTCTGCCTGTCATCATCACCCCAGTTACAGTTTGTTGTCTGGCCGGGCACCTCAATTGTATCAAGCACCGTGCCGTCCGCTGCGTATACCCAGACACCGAACGGACCCGTAGAAAACAAATGCCCCTCCTCATCTGTCTTCATGCCGTCAGTTCCACCTGAAGCACTCATAAAGGCAAATTGCTGCCTGTTGGTAATGATGGTATCATCGACAACATCATATATATATATTATCCCTGCTTGTGAATCCCCGACATACAGCTTTGTCTCGTCAGGAGTAAAAGCAATACCGTTTGGCCAGCTTACGGTACTATCCAGCAGGTGCAAAACACCGGCCGGACTAATCCTGTAGATACCTGCAAAATCCAGCTCTTCCTGTCCGGGAGATATCCCGTATGCTGGGTCGGTAAAAAATATCGAGCCGTCGGATTTAACAGCTATGTCATTCGGACTGTTGAGGCGCTTGCCGTTATAATATTCTGCAAGGGCTGTTTCGGTGCCGTTCTCTTCTATGCGTGCAATACGGCGGTTACCGTGCTGCGCCAGCAGCAAACGGCTCTGCAGGTCAAGTGCCAGTCCGTTTGAATTTCCTGACGGACTAAGATATGTAACCACTCCTCCTTCAGCAGTCCATTGATACACTGTATTTGCAGGTATATCACTGAAAAGTAGTCCGACTCCGTCAACCCAGACAGGGCCCTCGACAAACTGAAATCCTTCAGCAATCTTTTCCAGCTCTGCATCCTGGGGAACGGGTGACTGGGAATATGATGTTAGTACTAACATAGCATAAACCAGTCCGGTTACATAATACTTGCATTCTTTTCTGCTTGTTTTTACTGATTTTTTCATAATTCTGTATTTTGCGGTTTAAAATTAATATCAGGCAAGGAACTCTGTGGGGATATCCCTTAGCCTGGCAATGTCTGATACCCTGTTCTTAATGTCAAAGCCCATTGTGCAGTTCACGCTGCATTCTTGGCAGTCTGTGCAAGGCTCGCTCTTTATATTCACAGAGTGTATTGTCTCACCGGCAACTGCAAGGTTCCTGTGGCCGTAAGCATACATGTATGATCTCATAAGAGTGGGTATATCAAGTCCCTTGCGGCATTGCGGCACGCATTTCCTGCACTGGATACAGAACATACCTGCCAGTCCCATTTCCTGTCCCATACGCAGGTCCTGTTCCTCTTCCGGTGTAAGTTTCAGATCTTCCATTACTGACATATTCTGGCTCAGCTGGTCAAAGGTCGTCATTCCGGGAATGGCAGTACATATGTTCTCATTCTGAAGTGACCACTTTAATGCGGCTTTCATATTTATTGGATGCTGCCGTTCCTTGTCCCAGTATCCCCCGGCCTGCGTCTTCATAGCTACAATTCCCAGTCCAGCTTCTGCAGCTTCAGCAAGGGCCTGATCCATCTCCTGCCATCCGTACATCTGTATATTATAAACAGTAAGTATCACTTCATATACTTTGCTGTCAATGGCAGCCCTGATAAGCTCGGGAAAATTTTCATGAAATGACATCCCTATAAATCTTATTTTGCCCTGCTTCTTTGCCGTGGAAAGAGCATCAAGGAGCCTCTCGGTAAGGACGGCCTCTCTTGTATTCACTCCGTGAAGATATAATATATCGACATAGTCCAGTTGCAGCCTCTTCAGGCTGGTATTAAGCTTCTCAAGATAAAGCTCCTTTGTGGAATCGGAAGATACTCTCCTGTTACCCCAGCCTTCCGAAGCATCCCATTCGGGCTGTATCTTTGTGGACAGAAAATATGAATCCCTCGGCCTTTCCTTTAGCACTTCTCCCAGGATTACTTCACTCTTGCCCTTGAGATAGACGTGTGCCGTATCAATATGGACTATTCCCGCATCCAGCGCTGCCCTTATAAGGTTCGGATTGTCTGTATTCATGACTCCCATGCTCACGATAGGGAGCTTCATTCCCGTATTGCCAAGAGTGCGGTATATAAGCTTGCTGTCAGCCGTCGGGCCAGGTTTACTGCTGCCGAATACTGGAATTATAGTGCCCGCCACACCTAACATTCCGGCCGATGCCGCACCTGTAACCATCCTTGATAAAAATCCGCGTCTGTTGTATCTGTTACTTTTAGTCATAACTATAAGTGTTAGGTTTATATTTTTAAAGGTTATTATACAAAAATAAACTAATATATGTAAATAGAAATTACCGCCCATATTTAAATCTGGCCTTAATATTACGATTCTTTTAATTAATATTGCCATAATTAATAGTACCTGAAAAATACAATAGCTGATGACAAAAATGAAAATGCCGAAAAAGCTGTGCAGCTTTCTTCTCTTTCTTGTCTGCGGTATTTTATGTCTGTCCGATTTGGCTGCCCAGTCCATGCTATGGAAAATAACGGGCAATGATCTAAAAGCAACGTCCTATATTTACGGGACAATACATATTAAAGACAAAAGGGTATTTTTATTTAATGACTCCGTTTCGGCAGCATTTGAAAAATGTAAAGCCGTCGCACTGGAAGTGGACCTAAGTACAGAGAACCTAATATTGTTGTCTCAAAAGATGATTCTTCCCGGAGATCAGACTCTTAAAGACCTGTTTGCAGATGAAGAATACAAGCTCATTAAGACGGTCGTTGAAGATGTAAGCGGACTGGGTATCGGACTCTTTGACAGGCTCAAGCCAATAACTTTATTATCCCTGGTTATGAACTACCAGTTTGCAAGCGATGTTGATGTCTCTGTAGACGAATATTTTTACAGGAAAGCAAAGGAACTGGATAAAGAAGTCATAGGCATTGAGACTATTGAGGAGCAGCTCGAAATCATGGACAGCATACCATATGAATATATAATTGATTATTTCAGGAATATTGACAGGGCACAGGAGGACATTGAAAATATTATCAGTTTGTACCGGTCAGCACAGCTTGAGGAACTTCTGGAGATGATGCAGAAAGACAAGTCTATGGTAATGATAAGTAAAAACCTGTTAACTGACAGGAATATAAGGATGGCGGAAAGAATACAACCGATGATTAACGGACAGTCAACCTTTATAGCTATAGGGGCGGGCCATCTGCCCGGCAAAGAGGGTATTATAAATTTGCTGTCCGCTGAAGGCTATATTGTTGAACCGGTAAAGTAAAATACTTATTTCACAATAATTCTTATTTTTAAAAATAATTAACATATATATTAAATCAAAGGAGGTAATCATGGCTTTTCAGAAAAAAGCAATTGACATATTGATAGCATTATTTATATTGACTGCAGGCGTGTTTGCAAAACCTGACAGCATGCAGAGATACATTATGGTAGATCAGTTCGGGTACCGCCCGGAGGATAATAAAGTTGCAGTTATTGTGGATCCGCAATTCGGATTTAATGCAGAAGATGAGTTTGTTCCCGGCACGGTATATGAAGTGCGCAGGTGGGATAGCGATGAGGTTGTTTACTCGGGAAGCCTTACTAAGTGGAACAAGGGAGCTATCGATTTTACCTGTGGTGATAAGGGCTGGTGGTTCGATTTTAGTGAGGTTAAGGAGGAAGGTGAATATTATATTTATGACAGTCAGAAACAGATGGGTTCCTATAAGTTTGCAATAGCAAAGAATGTATATAAGGATATTTTAAGGGCCGCGATGCGCGTGTTTTACTACCAGCGCCTTAATGATCCCAAAGAAGAACCCTATGCCGAACAGCCGTGGATAGATGGAGCGGCTTTCATGGGGGACGGACAGGATAGTGAAGCCAGGTATCTTTATGATAAGGATAACGAGGCCACAGCAAAGGATCTATCGGGGGGCTGGATGGATGCAGGTGATTATAATAAATATGTAACCTTTGCTGCCAGTCCGGTTCACATGCTACTGACATCCTACCAGCAGAATCCATCAGTCTTTACGGATGATTTTAATATCCCCGAATCGGGGAACGGGCTCCCGGATATTATCGATGAAGTACGGTATGAACTGGACTGGATAAAAAAAATGCAGCAAAATGACGGAGGGGTATTAATAAAGCTTGGGAACATAGATTATAATAGTGCCACTCCACCGAGCGCCGATAAGCGCCCCCGCTATTACGGACCGGTATGTTCATCTTCCTCAATTGCCGCTGCAGGAATGTTTGCCCATGCAGCGCTGGTATTCTCAAAATTTCCTGAATTAAAAGAATACGCCGCAGACTTAAAAGAACGTTCGGTTAAGGCATGGGAATGGTATCAGAATCATTCCAGGTCAGATACCTGCGACAGCCAGGAAATAAAATCAGGAGATGCCGACATGGGGCTTGATAAGCAGGACGAGGCGGAGGTGGTTGCAGCCATATATCTTTTCGCGCTGACCGGCGAAGAGAAGTATAACGAGTTAGTAAAAAACAGGTTTTATATAACCTCTCCTTTCTATGATATATATTCCTACTTATACTTCAGTCATGTCGGGGACGCGCTTCTTTATTACACAACTCTTGAAAATGCAGATGATAATTCACGCAGCGAAATATTGTCGCAGCGCCGCAAGGAGGGAAACGGACTGCACCTTTTCCAGTTCAGGCCACAGGATGACCTTTATATGGGTTACATACCCATGACCCTTTACAACTGGGGTTCAAACAATCCGCGTGCCGCACTTGGTGCCGCAAATTATGACTTTATAACCTATAATCTATATGGCCATAGCAAGGATAAATATCTAAAGCGGGCGTTGGGAATACTGCATTATTTTCATGGCGTAAATCCCCTGGGCATAGTTTATATAAGTAATATGTACAGGGAGGGAGCAGATCACTGCACCGATGAAATATACCATGACTGGTTCAGGGACGGCTCGAAATTGGATGGGAATCCGATACCCGGACTCATCCCCGGGGGGCCAAACTTCAGGTACAACGGCACCATTACAGAAATATCGATGCAGCCCCTGCAAAAATGTTACAGGGATTTCAATGACGGCTATCCCGAGGCTTCATGGGAGCTGAGCGAACCGGCCATCTATTACCAGGCTTCATACATAAAGTTGCTTTCAAAGTTTATCAGTGCCGATTGAAATATTTATACTTACAGACTATAAACCATGACAACTTCATTCGAATACCCTGATTTTGTAGCCAGGTTTTATGATGTGGTATATGAGAAGGTGCGCTCAGACGTTGACACAGGCTACTTTATAAATAAGATACTGGGCACAAAAGGCAGGGTACTTGAAATAGGAGTTGGTACGGGCAGGTTTTTTACCGAAGCCCTGGCAAGGGGTGCCGACATCTATGGAATAGATATCAGCAAAAACATGATTGATGTGCTGAAGAAAAAACTGGCGCCTGAAGATCACTACCGCGTAATGACGGGCGATGCCGGGAAGATGAAGCTTGATTTTAAGTTTGACCTTATTGTTGCGCCCTTCCGCGTTTTTGCCCATGTGCTTGATACAAAAGAACAGATTGCATTTATGAACAATGTGTATGACCACCTTAATGATAATGGTATTTATATTTTTGACCTGTTCGTCCCTGATCCCAGGCTTATGGCTGAAGGAATAGATAACGTGACAGATTTTGAAGGCGAATATGAACCAGGGAAAAAAGTCAGGCGGGCAGTATCCTCAAAAACAGATATTGTAAACCAGCTCCTTAATGTAACAATGAGATTTACCTGGGATGAGGACAACATGCAGATAGAAAAAGTATGGAAACTCAAGATGCGCCTGTTCTTCAGGTACGAGATTGAACACCTGGTAAGACTGTCAAAGCTTACACTGGTAAACATCTTCGGTGACTATAACGAAAATCCGCTTAGTGCCTCTTCAAAAGAATTCGTGGTTATCTGCAGCATATAAATACTGTACCCTTTAAATATCAGAAATTCCATCTCCACAACAGGGCAGGTAATATGCCCAGGGTGGAGACTTCGTCATAATCATTTTTATCTTCATCATAGATAGCTACAAAATGATTATTCCTGTTTGTGAAGTTTATAATATCAATGGCCAGTGTATGACTTGTCTTTTTATTTATATTATATGCAATCCTTACATCAAGCCTGAAGTAGTCCCTGAATCTTTCCTCATACGCCTGCGGAATAATATAAACTGCCTCTCCTGCCTCTCCTGAAGCTTCGTAATCCAGTGGTATTTTCCTTTCCCCTCCGGCCCATATTAACCTTGCGTCAAGGCTCATTGTGTTGCTGTTCCTGAAATGCCATTCGTAGCCACCAAGGAGGTTGCAAATTATATTGGCATTATACTTTGTATTTCTTAAAACACCGTCGCTACCCCTGTACTTTGAGTCAAAAAGTGACAGTGTAAATAAATAATAATAATTTTCCGACAGGAACTTCTCAAGTGTCAGCTCGGCACCATAATTAAAACCCGTGCCTTCGTTAACCAGGGCATCATATTCATAATCCGAAAAGCTTGATCCGTAATTAACCAGTGATGCGTATGAGCTGTCTTTCTCAACAGGTATCCTGTCCAGATACTGGTAATAAGCTTCAACTTTTAACCGGTGGTTGTTGTTAAAAAGGTAATTGTATCCGGCAACAAAATGCCTGCTCCTTGACATTGCTAGGTCCTTGTTAGGTTTTGAGTATACCTTATTCAGTGTATCTGCCAGTATTTCATAATGGTATACAAACTTGGGCTGCAGCTTGGTATGTATACCCATCCCCAGGCTAAAAGACTGCCTAGGTAAAAAATCCCAGCTCATGCTAATTCTGGGTTCAATGGAATGATCATTGCCATACTTTGAATACTGGTAATGTATACCGCCGACAAAAGACAGCCTGTCATTAAAGCGATGCTTCCACTGGCCGTAAGTCCGGCATAAAGGTACCGTGCCGTCTATATCCAGCCTGTGCAGAAAGATACCGTTTCCCTCAATATACAGGCTGTCTTTTAAAGATACTGCAGATGCAAAATAGTCAGCCCCCAGCTTCAGGTAATTCCTTGAATTAATCCTGTTTTTATATTCTATAAGTAACTCAGCTGTAGACTCTGAGTTTCTTTGCCATATATAATCATCAATTATATCATCATTCCTGTTATATATTAAAGTCTTGTTAACAGTTGAAGAAATACCTACACTGGTTGATATGCTGGAGTTATCGTTAAAGAAATACAAATGGTTTACCCCTGCAAATCCGACTGAAGAATTTAGCCTGGTTATATCAATTTTATTCTCTGCTTCATTAATCTCCTCCCCATTAAGTCCGTCTATTCCTCCGACGCCGAATACTGAAAATTTACCTGCCCTGCCAAGAGGCACATTTATATTAAATGATAAATCCTGGTAAACAGGTATGGTGAATATACCTATATCAAGGCCAAGAAGATCAAAGATCCCCATTGTCCCATACCTGTAGTTAGCAATATATGATGCTTTGCTTTTTTTGCAGAAAGGCCCTTCAGCCCCGAATTCAAGTCCGTTTAACCCGACCTGCACAAGGTACTCCCTGTTTTCATAGTTACCTTTCCTCATCTTAAGATCAAAAACTCCTGACAGGGCATCCCCGTATTCAGCAGGGAAAGCGCCGGTATAAAAATCGGAATTGGCAAGTACATTATTATTAAGCATACTAAAGGTGCCCCCGGAAGAAGACATATCCCCAAAGTGATTGGGATTGGGAATTTTGAGCCCTTCCATTCGCCACAATAATCCGTTTGTTGAATTACCCCTGATCACTATGTCATTTATCTGTGTTCCCAGGGTCAGTACCCCGGCAAAGCTGGCAGCCATCCTGGAAGGATCCCCCAGGCTCCCTGCATAACGCTCAGTCTCCTCGACAGTGAACGACCTTGCACTTATCTGTGCCATCTCATTTAAAGGCCTGTCCTTACGGCTGTGTGCCCTTACAATAATATCCTCTCCCTGTATGACCTGCTCCTCAAGCTTCACGTCAATATCGGTCTCCTTACCTGATAAAACGTACAGGTTTTTTATTATAACCGTATTATATCCCACATAACTTACTTTTATTCCCTGACGGCCAACAGGTACATTAGATAAATGAAAATTACCGTCTTCGCCGGTAATAGTGCCAGTAACCATTGCTGAATCCAGCAGCAGAACATTTGCCCCTGCCAGTGGGGCCTCCGTATTCAAATCAACTACCCTTCCTTTAATTGTCTGGTAATACTGGCCATATAACGGGTTATGGATAAAGACAAAAACCGGTAATAAAAAAATTATCCTCAGGTAAGACATATACTGAAATTTGTAATTTATATTTTTAAAGAATAATGACAAGCAAATAATCAGTTGGTTGCAAATACCCGATAACAAACTTTCGTGGTATAATTATTATTGCTTATTTTAGTCTCTTCAAGTTTTGATTTTTAAACAGGATTCATATGCCGGAAAAATTAATAATCGATTTTACTCCAACAGGAATGATACCGACCAAGGAATTAACCCCTCATATTCCTGTAAGTGCTGCTGAGATTGTAGAAGATGTACATCACGCATGTGAGATCGGCATTACCAAAGTTCACATTCATGCGCGGGATCCGCAGACCGGAGAGCCAACCTATAAGAAAGAAATATATGCAGAGATTATTGAAGGAATAAGGAGATTTGCACCCTATCTTGTTATTTGTGTTTCTCTTAGCGGGCGAACCTTTCATAAATTTGAGGAACGTTCCGAAGTCCTGCAGCTTGAGGGTCCTTTAAAACCCGATCTGGGCAGCCTTACCTTAAGTTCGTTGAACTTCAATAAAATAGCAAGTGTCAATTCTCCTGAAATGATACAGAAACTGGCAGAAGATATGAAGGTCCGCGGCATAGTACCGGAACTCGAAGCATTTGATGCCGGTATGATAAATTATGCCAAGTACCTCGAGAAAAAAGGACTTATAGCGCCACCGCATTATTTTAATCTTTTACTGGGAAATATAGCCTGCGCACAGGCAGATATCCTGCATGCAGGAATTATGATCAGAGACTTGCCTCCTGATTCATTTTGGAGCCTTGCAGGAATCGGGGACTACCAGCTTATAATGAACTCGGTCGCTATAGCTATTGGAGGGGGTGTAAGGATCGGACTTGAGGATAATATATTCTATAACTCTGCAAGGACAAAGCTGGCACGCAATGTCGATCTTATTAAAAGGATTCACGTCATAGCCGAAGCCAATGAGAGGGAAGTGATGACAGCCAGCGAATTCAGAAAGAAAATGAACCTTGAACCCGGAAATGGAAAATACGGCCGTATTTATAAACAAACGGAGAATATATGACAATAGCCAAAGATGCCAGGATCTCAAAACTGCAATGGTTATGGAGTAAAGTGCGTTATGGCCTTTTCCTGCAGGTTTTTAGAAATGTCCTGTCACGCATTGGCCTGGAAATCAGGCCCTACTACTGGGTTCAGGAAGGCCGGACTGAAATTAGTCCCCCGGAAATTAAGGGCAATGAAGCAGATTATACACTTGAGTTTCTTGGTCCGGATGATATGAAAATAATTGGTACACGGGCAGACGGATACAATGCTGAGGCATTGCTAAAAAAGCTGAATAATGGAAAAAAATGTATCGGCTTAAAATTTAAGGACGAAATTGCAGCCTTTATGTGGATTGATTTTGACTCATGTAATTTCACACCGCACCCGGTAAGCATGAAGGAAAATGAAGCCTACCTTTTCAGTATGTATACCATGCATGAGTTCAGGGGTAATAATTTAGCTCCGTACCTGCGTTACAAGAGTTATGAGTTCCTTAGAAAGCATGGGAAAAACACATTTTATAGTGTCAGTGAATATTTTAATTACTCTACAATAAAATTTAAGAAAAAACTTAATGCCATAAATCTCAAACTTATATTATATATTGAGCTGTTCAAAAAGTTCAGGCGCAGCTTTACCCTCAGAGAGTTCTAAAACTTGACTCTCAGCTGTAACTTAATTTCCGATTTTAAGTTGCCTTCAATCTCATCCAGGCCCGCGCCGATTATATCCCTTCCTGCATAAGTAGTTCTTGCGTATTTTACCCATATATCGGCATGACTTGAAACAGAGTACTTCAACATTATATAGGTCCGTACACCCCTGAAGTATAGTGCAGGAATTGAATATGCGTACAGCAGATCATTCTCATAGGCATAGATCCTTGAGTAATAACTGTCGGTATCAAATAAGGCATATCTGAAATATAATGACAGCGGGAGCCTCCCGGTTTTGTAAATCAAATCCTGGTACAGCAAATACCCGTTATCAGGAGATTCATTTACCCTGTTAATCCTCGTAAGTTCAAGCCTGTTCCTTAATTGTAAATTCCTGTTTATTGAACAGGACATATGGATTCTTATTTTAAAGCGGCTTACTTCATAAGGCTTTGCAATAAGTGTATCTTCACCCGTGCTGTTTTCATATTCCCTTTCATGATATATCCTGAGATATGATTCAAAATTATTGCTCCCGGTATAATCGAGTCCTATAAAAAAATCAGTACCCAGGGAGGGGGCACTGACATTATACTTAAGCCATGGGAACTTATATATGTCAGAATATGCAGAGATCTTCCATTTCCTTAAGGGATGAATTTCCGTTCCTAAATAAAATCCGTTTTCGTTGGCATTATTCGTATTTTCGGAAAGGGCATTGCCATAATGCGCAAATAATTCTTTCCTGTATAAACGGTAATAGGCCGAGAATGACACAAGGCTATTTACATAGGCTACAGCACCGTTAATTATGCCAAAGGCATTATTACCCGAGGTTGCCTCCCCAAAAAAACTGATTTTTCTGATGTTTGCACGGTAATCAATTCCGATATTCGTGACCTGGGAACCGCTGAAATCAAACTTATTATATACCCGTTCCGCCTCCTTCAGTTCCCCTCCGAAATCATAATGCACAAAGGTTGTCCCTACTGTCCAGTAATCCCTTCTGTAAGTGATATTGGTGCCGTATACCGATTCCTTTATAGCTTTCTCGTCATAGTTTTCGTGCGGAGTCCTGTGGTAGCCCGTATTCTGAAAAGCTGAAAATTCGTAAAATCCGGGCCTTAAGGTATCAGTGATATTGGCATCCCTCTTTTTTAGCGAATAGAATAAGGTAATATCGAATCTTCCTGCAGACAGGGTTGTTGCGGCGCCCCGGAAAAATATATTTTCATCTGCAGATACATAGGTCTTAATTCCTTCTGCTCTTCTTTCAATATTCATAACATATGCGGATTTGCCAAATGCCAGTCCGCTCCACAAAGTCAGTCCCTGTCCGAACTGCAGATGATAGTCTCCTATATGTATCTTTTTAAAAAACCCTGTATTATTGATCTGAAGATGTGCCGAGCTGAAATCAAAGTTATTCTTATTATAACCCTTGAAAAACTCTTCGCCTGCGTCTTTTTCTGCAGTCAGTCCGATATATATCCTATCTTTAAGAATGTATTTATATCTTAAATACAGCTTGCAGGGGTCTCCAAGGTACCTGCCTGTATTAGGATTAATCTGCAGTATCGAATCACTGACCGGCTGATAGCCCCTTTGCTTTTCCAGCACCCGCTGTGTTCTCATTATTATCTCATGCTGTCCGTGCTTATACGCATTTTTGAGCGTAAGCTGACCGGTTGTCTTGACAGGCTCAAAAGTAACCAGGGGGGCAAGGAACATAGCCTCTTTCTGTGTAAATCCGTATATATAAGGTAATTCATAAATGCTTACCATGGGTCCGTTTTCCTTAATATAGTCAAGCAGGCTCTGTATCTGGAAATCACTTAATATGTAAAGCTTCTTTAAATCGTCGTAATCTGCACCATTTATATTTAAAGGATTCTCATAATAATAATGCAGCTCATTAAAAAGTGTTGAATAATCGGTCTGCTGGTCTGTTTCCGAATATATTGTTTCTGCCAGGTCCTCCATGGATTCATATTTCTCAAATGCCTGGCCCTGGGCCGAAAGGTAAACAGAAATAATAAGGCTAAAAATAAAAATTACATAATAACGATAATGCATAAAGTATTAAAATTTTTATCTGAAAGAATAACTTAACGATACATGGGGAGTATACCCGAGTATCTGGTGATGAGAGAAAGCAAAATCGGCACTTATTCCTTTATATACAAAGCCTACACCAAATGAATAACTTGATATTTCAGACGATGATAACCCTAACCGCGCATATATGCTCTTAATCAGGTGATATTCAGCCCCGCACTGAAAGACAGGTTTCCTCTCAATATCTTTTTCAGTCTCGATGACCACAAGCAGTTTCTCCGTGAAATAATAGCCCGCCCCAACCTGGAATATGGTGGGGACATTTTCATTCTCAAATGTGTGGTATGAAGACATTGTCGGATTGTATACATGTGCTCCTATAAGCAAGTTCTCAACAGGCTCAGCCAGTATCCCCGCTTCAACGGCAAGTGTAGTCCGGTTACCATAATCCTCTGCCTGGTATATATTAAGTAAATCCAGCTGTATACCTGCAGCAAACTTTTCCCCGAAAGGTTTCCCGAACGCAAGTGATATCTTGCTTTCGTTATATTTGGCATACCCGAAAAAAGAAATGCTTGCGCCTATTGTACCTTTATTAACAGGAATTGCAAGTGCTAATGCATGTAATCCGTATTCGGAAACAACATACTTATTTTCGTAATGAAAGCCCAGGGTAATATCTTCAATATCTGCAAGTCCGGCCTGGTTATGGTAATTAGACCATAAATCAGCTAATACGACACCCGAATTTGCCAGTCCGGAAGCTCTTGCCCCGCAGGGATAATTATCATTGGCAGCATATGTAAACGGACAAATAATAAATAGTGCAGAATAGACACTAATTGTCAACTTTATAATCATACCTGACCTTTAAAAGTTCCTTATTTGCCGAGGTAATTTTATTTTTAAGATTCTTCTTGAAATCAACAAGTTTTTCTGCAATTTTCTTATCGGACTGGGCCAGAATCTGGCAGGCAAGAATCCCTGCATTCTGTGCAGCATTAATACCTACTGTTGCTACCGGTATGCCCGGAGGCATCTGGACAATTGACAGTAATGCATCCATACCTTTAAGAGAACTGTCAACCGGTACACCTATAACAGGTATTGTTGTCATCGCTGCTATAACGCCCGGAAGATGGGCAGCCATCCCTGCCCCGGCGATTATTACCTTTATACCTCTTGATTCAGCATTTTTTGCAAATTTCTCAACCTCCCCTGGTGTTCTGTGTGCAGACAGGGCATTCATTTCAAAATATATTTTAAAATCATTCAAGACTTCCGCCGCTTTTTCCATTACCGGCAGATCAGACGTGCTGCCCATTATTATGCTTACTTGTGGTTTCATTTATATTTAATTCTTAATTTTATATAAATATAAAAATAATAATTATTGTAAGTTTCGAACTTATAACTTATTAACCTGATTATTTGTACTTTCGCAAGATATAAAAATTCCGGCCAAGTTAATGGATAAAATCAGGATAGTTGACAAAGAATTCAGACTACTGGTAAGCTCTGACAAGATACAGGAATCTATAAACCGTTTGGCAGACCAGATGAATAAAGACCTGAAAGGCAGGAATGTTTTTTTTCTTGGAATTCTAAACGGGGCTTTCATGTTCGTATCGGATTTAATCAGGAGGATAGACCTTGAATGCCAGATATCGTTTTTAAAACTTGCGACATATGAGGGTTCATCATCTTCAGGAAGCATAAAAAGACTTATAGGCCTTGATGAAGATATATCAGGTAAGACGGTGGTCATTCTCGAAGATATTATCGACACGGGTTTTACCATAGACAGCATACTTAAACAGCTTAAAGGATATGGGCCCAGGGATATAAGAATTGCAGCCCTTCTTTTCAAGCCGGACAGCTTTGACAGGGATAGCAGGCCCGATTATATCGGTATAGAAATACCAAATGATTTTGTTGCAGGTTATGGACTGGATTATAAAGGATACGGAAGGAATCTCAAGGATATCTATGTAATGAATGACAAATTGTGATTATTAAAACCTTTAAATATACATTTTCAAATGCTTAACATAGTGTTATTCGGGCCTCCCGGAGCAGGGAAAGGGACCCAGGCAGAAAAAATTATTAAAAAGTATGGTCTTGTGCACCTGTCAACAGGCGATATACTGAGAAGTGAGCTGGCCAGCTCAACGGAACTGGGACTCCAGGCCAGAAAATATATGGACAAGGGAGAGCTCGTTCCTGATAATGTTGTCATCGGGATGATTGAGACAAAGATTGACCGGAATTATGATGCCAAAGGATTTATATTTGACGGTTTCCCCAGGACAACGACCCAGGCTGAAGCGCTTGACGAACTCATGGCAAAAAAAGAAATGCAGATAACAGCCATGCTGATGCTTTCGGTAGAACACGACGAGCTCGTGAGAAGGCTCCTTAACAGGGGTAAGATAGCGGGGAGAAGTGATGACCAGAACCTGTCAATAATAGAAAACAG
>CAZHQW010000009.1:0-1604 GCA_964534745.1 uncultured Bacteroidales bacterium | reverse complement strand
TTGACTATATAAAAATATTTTGCCGCTCAGGAAAGGGAGGAGCGGGTTCGGCACACCTGCACCGTGATAAGTTCACCCTTAAAGGCGGACCTGACGGAGGTGACGGGGGCCGGGGCGGACATATAATACTCAGGGGTAACAGCCATCTATGGACTCTTCTTCACCTGAGATATAAGAAGCACATATTTGCCGGGAACGGACAGAACGGTTCAAAATCGTTAAAGACAGGTGCCGACGGAAAGGACAGTATTGTCGAGGTCCCCCTGGGAACTGTTGCCAGGAATGCGGAAACTGATGAAATACTGTTTGAGATCATGAACCATAATGAGTCACATATAATGACTAAAGGAGGAAGAGGAGGATTGGGAAATGCCCGTTTCAAATCATCAACAAATCAGACCCCCAGGTATGCACAGTCCGGAGAACCGGCTATCGAAGGCTGGTATATACTGGAGCTTAAGATCCTTGCTGATGTTGGTCTTGTCGGATTTCCCAACGCCGGCAAGTCTACACTTTTGTCTGTGATATCAGCCGCCAAACCGAAAATCGCTGACTACCCTTTTACCACTCTCACCCCTAACCTGGGCATTGTATCATACAAGGACAACAAATCATTTGTTGTGGCAGACATACCGGGGATCATTGAAGGAGCAAGTGAGGGAAAGGGACTTGGATTAAGATTTCTTCGGCATATTGAACGCAACAGCACCCTGCTGTTTATGGTTCCTGCCGACAGTAACAATGTCCATGCCGAATATAAAATCCTTGTTAATGAGTTGAAAAAATATAACCCCGAGCTGCTTGATAAAAAAAGAATACTCGCAATAACAAAATCAGACCTTGTTGATCATGAACTCATGGAAGATATAAGGAAAGACCTGCCACAGGTACCTTATGTTTTCATATCGTCAGCGACAATGTCCAATCTAGGTAAGCTCAAAGACCTCCTGTGGAGGGAGCTTACACGCTGATATAAAAATCTATTCCGATATAATCATCCTCCTTGTTATGGTTTTATTATTAATCTTCAGGCTGCAGAAATAAATGCTCCTGGCAAGTCCGGAACCGTCAAACTCCACATTGTAGGTGCCCTCTTTTTTAGTCTCATTGACAAGCACCGCTACCTCATCACCAAGGAGATTGTAAACTGTAAGCCTTACATCTGAATTCCCGGAAACAGTATATGTGATTGTTGTATTTTCACTGAACGGATTGGGATAATTGTATAATGATGCTGCACTGCCTCCAATAGCAGTTCCTATGTCCCTTATACCGTCTTCTACATATTCGACAAGACTAAACTCGTCAACCAGTACATCAAATTCACGGGGCTCCTCTCCATTGTCCCACAAACCTGTAAGGCATAACAGGTAAAAAGTAGCATCTCCTTCAATAGTATCCGATACAGTGTATAAAGGTCCGCCATACTTGCAATAGTCATCCTGAAATGTCCCGTCAAGTCCGCGTCCGCAGCCATCCCATGTATTCATTGCCACAAGATAGTCAATAATATTGCTATCGGGATGGTAAGCTGATATTCCCACTTCACACCAGAAATTATATACACTGTCAGGCGTAATATCCTTGAAGGCCCCTGTAAACAT
>CAZHQW010000008.1:0-82660 GCA_964534745.1 uncultured Bacteroidales bacterium | reverse complement strand
TATTATCTGATCTGCATAGCCAAAGGCCAATGCCGTAAAGGTATCTGCGGCGCCATAGTAGACAGCTATCCTGTTGGTTTCGGGATCATACAGGTTGGCACATGGGAATACAACGTTGGGAACAAAACCTGTAACCTCATAGATCTCTTCGGGGGTTATAAAATAGTCTGCGCAGCGGTATACAACCTTTGAAGGATTGTCGATATCGAGTATTGCTGCGCCGAAGCTGTAAACAAAGCCGTTGCATGTAGTTGACACCCCATGGTAAAAGAGGAGCCATCCCTCGGTCGTTTCAATAGGAACCGGACCGGCGCCTATCTTTACACCCTGCCACCATCCCTGGCCTCCTTTGCCCATGACGAACCTGTGGTTACCCCAGTATATCAGATCGGGGCTCTCACTTACAAATATATCTCCAAACGGTGTATGCCCGCTGTCACTGGGCCGGCTTAACAGATAGTATTTGTCTTTTATCTTTCGCGGTAACAGCACACCGTTCCTGTTAAATGGCATAAGGGGATTGGGCATCCTTATCCATGTCCTGAAATCTTTTGTTCTGCCCACACCTATGGAGGCGCCGTGCAAATCATCGCACCATGTAATATAATACCAGTCATCGATTTTTAGCAACCTTGGATCGTAGCCATAGCTGATGGGTCGCGGACGGCCCTTTTCATCCTGCCAGGGAATAACATTATCATCAATGTCGAAGTTAAAACCGTCTTTGCTTGTACCATAGTGCAGGAATGCCCTTCCGTTTTTATGGTCGGCACGAAAGACCCCCACGTAACCGTTGTTGTATGGCACGACCGCGCTGTTAAAGATCCTTGCAGTTGTTGGTGTCGGGTTCCATCCTATAACAGGATTCCCGCTGTATTTCCACATCAGTTCCCTGTGTCCGGCAGGTTTCTCTTCCCACGGTATATTAGGCAGGGGAGGGCCAATCAAAATCTTTTTCATGTTGTTTTCCTGGTTTTAGGTTCTACATAAAATATCTTAATAGTGCTCTAAATAAATGCTTTGACGGTATTTTTTTCGAGCATTTTATTGAAAGGTATGAAGTCATCTTCCAGCTCTTCATCATTTAATATTAGTCTGCTTACCCCTTTTTCCCCGTGCGCTTCATTTATTATTTCAATATCAAGTAATTTATCCCTGAACCTGCGCCTGACCCTGAACTTATCCCAATCAGAGGGTATGCACGGATCAATTCGGAGCCCGTTGTAATCGGTCTGTATGCCAAGTATATATTGTGTTGCAGCATAGTATGCCCAGGTAGCGGCACCGCTCAGCCAGGGGAGGCGTGATGCTCCATAGCGCGGACTGTAGCGGCTGTGAGTGGACTGGCAATAGACGTATGGTTCTATTTCCCTTATTTCAGCCTTACTGTTCATGGTTGCCGGCATATATGCACGGTAGTAACGGTAGGCTGTATTCCCGTTACCGTTCATTGCTTCGGCAATTACTGCCCATCCCTGGGTATGGTTGAATATAGAGCCGTTTTCCTTTGTTCCCTTATTAAAGAGCGTTGCCTTTATGACATTAAGTTCGGCCTTCTCATAAGGAGGGTCACATAACATAAGTCCGTATTCGGTAAACAACCTGCGGTTGACATATTTCATTATGGACCGTGCCCTTTCTCCCTTTGCATGTTTGCTGTATACGGCCCACGACTGGGGATTGAGCCACAGTGACCCTTCCTCATCGGACTGTGTTCCGTATTTTAAGCCGTCGTCCTTATATGCGCGGAGATACCAGTTTCCGTCCCAGGCATACTTCTCAATATTAAAATCAAGTATATCCAGCTGCTTTGCAGCCCACTTCTTTTCATCCTCAAGGCCCAGCAGTCCGCATATTTCAATATAGGTATCGAGGGCAAGGCGCAGCTGGAAGGCAACAAATACCGATTCCCCTTTTTGTCCCAGCATGAGGCAGTCGTTCCAGTCAGCCGACAGTCCGCATGGCAGTCCGTGTACTCCCATGTGACTGAGGCTAAACTCAATAGCCCTTTTCATATGGTCTGCAACCGTGTCAGCCCCTTTGTCGGCATAGGGTATTTTCTTCCTGAAGAAATCAATATTACCTGTTTCCTTGACATAGGCAGGTATTGTATTAAACAACCACAGGCAGTCATCGGAACGGTATTCAGTTTCCCCTGGGGCATTCATTTCTCCGGGTTTATGTGAGAACGGCTTTACAACGGGCAGAGCCCCTCCTGTGGATACCTGGCCGCTGATCATAAGTTCCAGTACTTTAAGGGCATCGTCAGGTATTGTATGAAGCACGCCCAGCAGGTCCTGTACAGTATCCCTGTATCCCAGACCATCCCTTTCCCCGGCATAAACGAGGCTTGCTGCTCTTGACCATGCATATGTTATAAGACAGTTATATGGATTCCACATGTTCATCATACTGTTGAACTCAGCATCGGGTGTTTCAACATACATTCCCTGGAGCCTGTCATGCCAGTAACTCTTAAGCTCTTCCAGCTGTATCTTCACCCCTGCAATATTTTTTGCCTCTTCAACGGCTTTCCTTCCTTCACTGGCAGCTGAACCAATGCCCATCACTACCACAAACTCCTTATCTGTGCCCGGCGCCAGGTCTATGTCAAACTGCAGCACACCGCACCCGTTATCGCTGGAAGCTATTGAATTGGAGCATTCACCTTTCCTGACGGCATAGGGTGCTGCATAGTTCCCGTATGTCCCCAGGAATATCTTGCGGTCAGTGTCAAAGGCAGAAACCTTGATACCGGCGACACCCATAAATGTATGGCGCGCCTGGCCCCCTTCCTCGAAATTGTCGGGCTGGGGAGGAAGGTAAATGTTTGTCCCATGCTCTATTATGCCGTCAACAACATCCATTGTAAGTATATACTGCGTATACTGGAGATTTACAATATCCATCCATAAATGCCAGTTGCTTGTATATTCAACAAAAGTAAAGAGTCTCAGCTTTCTCTTTTCCTGTCCCCTGTTTGTTATTTTGCAGTGCCAGTACTCATATTCCCTGCCAAGAGGCACAAAGTATGTTGTCTCTGTGCCTATGCCTGAATATTCTGAGCTAATCACAGTATATGCAGTTCCGTGGCGGCAGACAGATTTGAACCTGTCCGGCGGTTTGCCGACAGGCTGCCATGATGCTGACCAGTAGTCTCCTGATTCGCGGTCACGTATATAGATGTAGCGGCCAGGCTGGTCCATGGGTATCGCATTGGTACGGTAGCGCATAAACCGGCCCTGGGCAGCGGACTTATAGAAGCTGTATCCCCCCGCATTATTGGTGATTATTGCCCCGTAGGAAGTAGAACCTAGATAGTTGCTCCAGGGAGCAGGGGTTTCCGGATTAGTTATAACATATTCTTTATTGTCATCGTCAAAATACCCGAATTGCATGGCAAGAAAATTAGATTATTCTTTTTCTCCCCGTCTTTCTTCAAGGTCTCCTTTAATCTTTGTCATTGTAACCTCATCGAGCTTATAGAAGAAAACAACAATCAGCAAAGCAATTACTCCTGCTATAACAGGTATAACACTCATCATGGCTCTAAGTCCGTTTTTAACACCTATTGATTGTATCTCGCCTGCAATAAAACCGGTCATACCTAGAATAAATGCTGCTATCATGCTGCCAAAAGCCCATCCAAGCTTGTTTGACATAATTGATGCTGAGAATACCAGTCCGGTTGCCCTTCTGCCTGTTTTCCATTCTGAATAGTCTGCTGTATCTGCATACATACTCCACAATAATGGTGAAATGGGTCCGCCGGCTATAGAACCGAGTGCCTGGAATAAATAGATCAATATAAGGTCACCGGGCTTCAGGAACACAAATGCGCCTGTAAAGAACAAGGCTAATATGAAAAGTATTATTAATGCCTTTTTCCTGCCGACCAGCCTGCCAAAATAAGGTACAAGAAGAACTCCAATTAAGGACAGGACCTGTCCCAGCGTATGAAAGATGGAAGCGAGCACTTCAAATCCGAACTTATGATCGTCAGGTAATAAGACATTTTCCGTCCTGCCGAAGATTCTGAATACAGGATTCAGTATATTCTTGTTGATTGCATTGAAAGTATGCGAAAGCCATGGGACTGCCTGTTCATTGACATAATATTTAAAGTAATGGTTAGTCACACCAAGACGGATGCACACAAAAAGAATAAAAAGAATTGTCACAGCAAATAACATAATCCATGGCACATTTTTTATTATGTCTTTCAAATCCTTTTTTACATTGGTTTTTTCTTTGGTTAAAGGTTTAATACGTTCTCTTGTAGACATGAATGTTATAATGAAGAAAATGAAGGCTGCCACAGCATAAATCATCATAGTCTTCCGCCATCCATTTGCGGGAGTAATATCAATTGTATGTTCATCTGAAAGAGTAGGATTTTCTGAAGTGCTCCAGCACAGTCCACGTGGTTTAACTTCAGCCCCTCTGTCCGATATAACATTTCCACTGCCCTGTGCCAAAGTATCTGTTATTGAACTTATTTCAGTAGTTATTACAACCGGCAGCATGATTTCTTTGCCTGTAGAAAAGCTAAATTGCATTCCATAACCGGTATCCGCACTGTTTATAGCATAAGCCCTGATATAATAATTTGTATTAGGCGATAACCCTTTTAGGCTACTTGCAAATTCGCCTGTATTATTGCCATTAGCTGTGTGACTGTCAGAAATAGAAGGATTTTCTGATGTACTCCAACATACACCACGGGCAGTAACTTTTGAACCCCCGTCAAAAATTACATCACCGGCACATGTTGCCGTACTATCAGTAATATCCGAAAGTGATGTAATAACAACTGCTGGTTTAGTAATGCTATTTAATGTAGTAAATCTGTGTTGATTTCCGTAAACAGTATCCGTGCTGCTAATAGCATAAGCCCTGACATAATAAGCAGTGTCTGGTGTTAGTCCGGTAATGTTGCTGGTGAATGATCCTTTGCCGCTGCCATCATTTGTATGGTTATCCTGAATAGCAGGATTTTCTGATGTGCTCCAGCATACTCCGCGAGCTATCACTGTTTTCCCTCCATCTGATATAACATTTCCTCCACTCTTTGCCGATGTTTTTGTAATATTTGAAATTGATTCAGTAATTACTTTGTGGCGGGATTCAAGTGTTTTAAAGCTGATTTGATTTCCATATGCTGTGTCAGCATCGTTTATTGCATATGCTCTTACATAATAAGTTGTATTTCTTGATAATCCTGTTAAACTGTTGGCAAATGCTCCTGTTCCACTGCTAATGCCAAGATTTATTGCGAATGGGAGGGCTGTTGCCGATACAATGATACCTGCCAGGTAAGCCCCCACAAATTTGAAAGATGCAGCTTTTGTTCTTTCGTGCGGATCCCCGCTAATTACTCCGAGCAATGATGTATATGGAATATTTACTGTTGAGTAAAGAAACATAAAGAGAACAAATGTGGCATAGGCATATACTATTTTGCCTATCTCGGTAAAATCTGGTGTGGTAAATGCAAAAACTGCTGCTACGCATAAAGGAATAGCACCAAACAAAATGTAAGGCCTGAATTTTCCCCACCTGCTTTCTGTGCGGTCAGCAGTCATCCCTATTATTACATCAAAAATTGCATCAAGGACTCTTGAAACGAAAAACATCACTCCGGCAACCTTTGCTTCGAGTCCGAACACATCGGTATAAAAAAATAAAAGATGTATCATTATTGTCTGCCAGAATAAAACGGATCCAAAATCTCCGCAGCCATATCCAACTTTCTCTCCAAATGAAAGCTTCATCATTTTTTTAACCATGATTTCTTATATTAGTTTCAGGGTAATACAGGAAGACATAAATACTAATTTTTCCAAAATAAACCAAAACAAATGTATATTAGTTTTCAAAAATATAGCACCTGTTTCCATATTTGCAACTATCAGTGACGGATTATGTGTTTTGTCACGTAAGTCTTCTACCGCGGACAGTAGCTCCTATTACAATTCCTCCACTTATCACCACAATATTCTTAAAAATATACTGTCCTTCAATTGTCAGGGCAAAGGGGAAATGAGTAAAGACATCGGAAGGAAACAGAAAAAGGGGGGTGAAGGTGCCCAGCATCTGAAGAAACAGTAATAATAATGTAGCACGAAGGTAGATTTTAAAAATCAATCCGATGCCGATCACTGTTTCCCAGGCTGCGAGTCCGTTTATAATCAACCTTTCACTAAGCATATGAAGAGTCAGTTTATCTATCGTTTTTATGGCAAGTGTTTCTGCAGGACTTAGACCCTTAAAGAACTTTAGTAGTCCGAACCAGAAAAAAATTATGCCTATACTTAGCCTCAGGAGTAATATTCCGTTTGCTGACATCCAGCCGGTAATAGCCAGATCTATCCTGTTTAATGACTTATTTTTCATTTTAATTTCTTTTAAGTTTTATTTATTATAACACCAAATTTACATATCTGTTTTGAAATATGATATAATCAATGACCGGGCAGGTTTTTATTTTAAATGATTTATGCATAACTGAAATGATTTATTATCTTTAATTTTTTAACGTAGTATTAATAAATAAAACAACAATATAATGACTGATAAACAATGGGATGATCTGATCAGAATGATTAACGGCGAAATTTTGGATCCTTTGCCCGTAGGGTTTATTGTTGACTGTCCTTGGTTGCCCAACTGGTACGGTATTTCCATACTGGACTATTTTACTAATGATAAACTCTGGCTTGAGGCAAATTTCAAAGCCCTGAATGATTTTCCCGATATCATTTTCCTCCCTGGTTTCTGGTCGGAATTCGGCATGTGCACCGAGCCATCAGCCTTTGGCGCTAAATGTACCTTCCCTGCTGACGAGTTTCCGCATGCTCATGCTGCCCTGCATTCATCTTCTGATATTGATGCCCTTAAAATACCGAATCCGGCTACTGACGGGCTTCTTCCTTTTATGCTCAACAGGCTGAAGATGGCACAGCCGGCAATTGAGAAAGCAGGTCATAAAATAAGGTTTGCCGTGGCACGAGGGCCGCTCAATATAGCAAGTTACCTTATGGGCACAACGGAGCTTCTAACTACTATAATGATGGAGCCTGACAAAGCACACCTGCTGATCCGGAAAATAACAACCTTCCTTAAAGCATGGCTCAGGTTGCAGATGGATACATTCCCTTCCATTGACGGTATACTTATGCTTGATGATATCATTGGCTTTATGGGAGAGCCTGAATTTCTGACATTCGGGTTACCTTATTTCAAGGAACTTTATGACGTTAATGTATCTGTCAAATTCCTGCATAATGATGCGCCATGCGAAGTATCGGCGCCTCATTTGCCTGAAATGGGAATCAACATGTTTAATATGGGATTTGAGGTTACTTTAAATGATCTGAAGGAAATGACCAATAACCAGATAGTGATGCTGGGCAATATACCGCCAAGAGATGTCCTTGCCAACGGCAGTGCCGAAGATACGCGGAAAGCTGTTGAGGATTTGATGGATGACCTCAATGATAATTCAAGAGTTATATTTTCATGCGGAGGGGGCATGCCACCCGGAGTTTCTACTGAAAACATACAGGCATTCGTAGATGCCGTTAGGCAGTCCGGATAGTCTCCCTGCAAAAAATAACTGAAGCCGGACTAGAAAGTTTAATAAAAATTCATTAAATTTTCATTACATTATTTTAACCATTATTAATAAATGAGGTGTTATATATTAATGCTCATAGTATTTCTTATATCCCGGGCAGGATTTTCGCAATATGATCAACTTCGCTTTAAAAGATTAACAACCGAGGATGGCCTTTCACAAAAATTGGTAACCAGCATATACCAGGACGATATAGGGCATATGTGGTTTGGAACGGCAGACGGACTGAACCGATACGATGGCTATGAGTTTAAAATATACAGGCCCGAGCCCGATAATACATACAGCATAGGAAATGGGGATATTAATTTTATTTCGCGGAAAAGCGATAATGAGATGTGTATATGCACGGAAGAAGGTATATATATATATAACCAACAACTTGATGAGTTCCATTTATTTCCGCCTGCAGGAAGAATGAGAATACAGTGTGTTCTTGAAGATCATCAGCAGAACATATGGATAGGAAGCTATAGTGGCTTATTCAAATTTGTGCCTTCTGACAGCAGCCTGGTGTCATTTTATTACGATGAGGATGATAACCGTAGCCTGAGTAACAACCGGATAAAGTGTATTTTTGAGGACTCCCGGAAAAACCTATGGGTTGGCACTGAGAATGGCCTGAACCTTTACAGAAGAAACAGTAACTCTTTCACAAGATTCAGAAAATCTGATTCACCGGGAAGTATCATCGGCAATAATATATGGAGCATTACAGAAGATGATAAGGGAAGGCTGTGGATAGGAGCAGCACAGGCCGGACTTGATGTTTTTATTTATGATAATAACCCCGGGAACGGGCATTTTATCCATATAATGAGAGGCAGTTCTAACTGCCTTTTATATGACAGTCATGATGCATTATGGGTCGGCATGGGAGGAGGGGAAGCGCTGACAATCATACAGCCTGACGGACTGGATAATATAGATAATTACAAATCATATCATTATGAACACTCGCCGTCGGTTACTGAAAGTCTGAGTGATAATTCGGTACTCTGTGTATATGAAGACCGGTCTGGTGACATCTGGATAGGAACCTATGGAGGAGGTTTGAATTATTATAGCCGCGCTACCAAAGAATTTTATAACGTAAAGGTTACATCTGACCAGGCCACGTCAATCAGTTCGAACCTTGTAAACGCTATATATGAAGAAGATAAATTCCTGTGGATAGGCACTGAAATCGGACTTAACAGATATAACAAGAAAACCGGACTGGTTAAACATTTCTACCATAATCCGGATGATCCTTCAAGTATTGGAGCAACCGCAGTTTATTGTATATACAAAGACAGCAGGGGCAACCTCTGGATAGGATCATGGAATGGCGGGCTCAGTTTGTATAATTACAAAACAGAGAATTTTACTAATTTCAAGCCATCAGTCAGGACAGGTGCTATAAGCAATGCCAATGTTTTTGCTATTTGTGAAGACAGCCGGGGCAATCTGTGGATCGGGACTATCGGTGGCGGATTAAACCGGTACGATTATTCTACGGGAAAGTTCACACATTATATGCTTGATGCAAAAGATCCGGCAAGCCTGTATAATAATTCTGTGAATGATATTTTTGAATCGAGCAGCGGAAAACTTTATATAAGTGTTTACTATGCCCTGGATTTATATGATTATAATACAGGCAGATTCAGGCATTATATACATAATGAAAAAGATTCAAACAGCCTGAGCAAGGGAAGAGTTTTATCGATCTTTGAAGACAGCAAGAAAAATTTATGGGTGGGCTCAACAATGGGACTTAACCTGCTTGATGAAGAAAAGGAGGTATTTAAGCATTATAATACCCTGGACGGGCTACCTAACAACACCATAAAAGCTATACTTGAAGATAATAAAGGCAATCTCTGGATCAGCACGAATAAAGGAATAGCGGTTTTTAAAAATGGAATAAATCATCCCGATTCGGCCGATTTCAGGGTATACGACAGGTATGACGGATTGCCGGGCAACGAGTTTATTGAAAGAGCCGCTTTCAAGAATAAATCCGGAAAAATGTATTTCGGTTCTTCACAGGGATATACAAGCTTTTATCCTGACAGTATAGTGGATAATACAAGGGAGCCTATTGTAATTATAACGGATTTTAATCTTCTGCATGGCACAGGATATAACAAGGAAATGCAGGAAGTTATCTTTAAAGACATAAGCAGAGTGAAGGAAGTTAACCTTTCTCACGGACAGTCAGATTTTATGGTTAAATATGCTGCTTTGAATTATGTTAATCCTGAAAAAAACCAGTATAAATATAAGCTGGAAGGATACGATAAAGAATGGACTTTTGCAGGATACAAAAGAATTGCCACTTATACCAATATTCAGCCGGGCAAATACACCTTTATGGTATTGGGTTCGAATAACGATGGAGTATGGAGCAGGACCCCGCAGATCCTGGATATTATAATTAATCCTCCATGGTGGCATACCGCCCTGTTTAAGGTGCTCTTCATACTGATGGTGATTTTTATTTTTACGGCTCTTTACAGGATGAGGATAAATATGCTGAAGAAGCAACAGAAGCTGCTTGAAGAGACCGTAAATAAACGCACGCACGAGTTGTGGGAATTAAATGCTCTTCTGGAGAAACGGCAGAAAAAAATTGCCAGGCAGAATGCTGAACTTGAGAAACACAGGAATAATCTGGAACTTCTTATTGAAGAGCGTACTTCTGAGTTAATGGCTGCAAAGCAGAAAGCCGAGGAGGCTGATAAACTAAAATCGGCATTCCTAGCAAATATGAGCCATGAAATACGCACACCCATGAATGCCATTGTAGGATTTGCTGCCTTGCTGAATAATACTGGCCTTAAGGACAATGCGAGGAAAAGATATATAGATATAATCAATAATAATAGCGAATCATTACTGATGTTAATAAATGATATTATAGATATTTCTATTATTGAGGCAGATCAGCTTGTACTTATTGAAAGCAATTTCAATGTTGATCATATTTTAAAAGAACTTGAGAGTTATTACATACTCAATAATGATAAAGATATTGATATTCAGTTTATTACAGAAGGGTATAAAAAGGAGTTGATATTATATAATGACAAGATAAGATTTCGCCAGATATTTAATAACCTTATAAATAATGCTTTTAAATACACCGAAAAAGGGCACATAAAGTTCGGCTATAAAATATTGAAAAAAGAAGTGCAGTTTTTTGTGTCAGACACTGGTATAGGTATAGACCGGTCTGACTACAATAATATATTTGACTACTTCTATAAAATAGAAGATAAAGGCAGGAAGCTTTACAGAGGGACAGGTATCGGACTCGCAATTTGCAAAAAACTTCTTAATCTGATGGGTGGCAAAATATGGGTCGAATCTGAAATGAAAAAGGGCTCTGTGTTCTATTTTACGTTGCCACTGGTAAGCGAAGATGCTTTAATTACGGGTCAAAAAGACACTGAAAATGTAGAGTACAGGATGGAAAATATGACCATAATTATCGCCGAGGATGAGCCGGATAGCTATGAACTTATTAAAAGCATTTTGGGACTTTCCGGGGCTCGTCTAATATGGGTAAAAAACGGGAAGGAGGCTGTTGAAGAAGTTAGAAAGATAAAAAAGGCAGATGACCATATTATTCTGATGGACATAAAAATGCCTGTAATGAATGGATATGAAGCAATAAAGAAAATAAAAAAAATTAACAGCAGCATTCCGGTTATAGCTGTGAGTGCCTATGCTCAGTTAATTGATAAACAGCGAATAATACTTGAGCAATTTGACGGCTATATATCCAAGCCATACAAACCCGAAGCTATATTGTCTCTCTTATCCAAATTTAAATAGGACAGCGCCCATATTTTGGGTACTGTCCCCGGATGGGCGCTGTCCCTCTCTTTTCAATTAATAAATCCGATTGATATATTTAAAACAGGAAGATAATAGTGTGAAAGTTTCCCCGTCTTGTTCCAATCCCACATAAAAGCCCTGTCAGGCTTTTCAGATATCTTAACAAGGGTCTGCAGTCCCAGTCCGAATGAAAGGGCAAGTTTGCTCGGAAAACGTATATAATATGCTATTTCAGGCTGTATAATAAAGTCATTTCGGGAATAGTCATCAGACATGTAGTCTTTTCCGAATGCACGGGCAAAACCGATTTTAAAGTCTATTGACAAACCTTCCAGATCATTGAATAAATAGCTTGGACCAAAAGCAATTCCCAGTTCATGGGTAAGAAAATTCTCCCCGTCTTTGTCAAGCCGGTACATAAGTAATCCCGAAAGGCCAATATTGTTTCCCAGTTCATGGTTTAAATTAAGGTGAACAGGAAGATAATCTGTTTCGTCGCTCAATATTTTGGATACAGTTTCAACTGCTATAGCGTGTCCGATATTTACTCCAAAATAAGTTTTGTTCTGTCCGGTTGCTTCAAATAAGCTGGTGGTCATAATAAACATAGCTAACAGCAATACAGGTAAATATAGTTTCTTCATATACTTTTAATTTTAACGGTTAAGTTTAATTGGATTCCATCAATTTTAAGCGATAAAATCGACAAAGATAAAAAAAATTGGGACAAAAAATATGGGCGCTGTCCCTGGGTTATTCTGCCGGCGGAACCGTTAATTCGGTTGCTGTCTGAATACCGGAAGCTACTTCCGAGATGATACCCAGTTTAACATATATGGGCCTGATTATTTTCTTAAGTGCAGGGAGTTTTTTTGCGAAAATTATTGCACCTGTTATACATAACGCTCCACCTATTATAAGCGTATTCGGAGCACCGAGTACATTTGCAAGTTCGCCTGCCATAAGACTGCCAAAAGGCGCCGTGCCTATAAAAGCCATTGTATAAAAGCTCATAACACGGCCTCGTTTATCATCATCAACTATTGTTTGTAAAATCGTATTGCTTGATGCAAGCTGCAGCATCATTGCCAGTCCGGTTACTACCATAAGAGCCAGAGAAAGAGGAAAGTAACGTGACAGGGCAAATGCTATCAGTCCGGCTCCGAAAACACCTGCTGACAGAGGAATAATTTTCTCAAGTCCCAGCACACTTTTTTTGGATGCAAGATAAATAGCTCCTGTCAGGGCACCCAGGCCTGAAGCGGCCATAAGAAAACCGAACGTATGTGAGCCTCCGTGGAGTATCTCTTTAGCGAAAACGGGCATTAGCACTGCATAGGGCATTCCCATTATGCTGATTAATCCCAGAAGTAATATAACAGATTTGATAGGTGCAAAGCCAAATGTATAAGAAAATCCTTCTCTAAGCTCTTTAACAACATTCTTTTTTCTATTGTTTGTTTTTCTCGGATCAACCTTCATTTTCAACAGAGTAAAGATAACAACAAGATAGCTCAGTCCGTTAATAAGAAAACAGGTTCCTTCACCGGCTGTGGCAATCAAAATACCTGCAATTGAGGGTCCCACTAGTCTTGCTCCGTTAACCATTGAAGAATTTAAGGCAATGGCATTCCCCAGATCTTCCTTTTTCCCGACCATATCTACAACAAATGACTGCCGTACCGGAATATCCATTGCATTAATACAACCGAGCAATGCACTTAGTACTATTATATGCCAGACCTCAATTGTTCCCATGAAAAAAAGAATGGCAAGTATCAGAGCCTGTATCATTGCAAGAATCTGAGTAACAATTAATGTCCGGTAACGATTCCATCTGTCAGTCAGAACCCCTGCAAAAGGAGACAGCAGGAATGTCGGGATCTGGCCTGCAAAGCCTACGACTCCCAATAAAAGTGCAGAACCGGTAAGGTGATATACAAGCCAGGGTGTAGCTATTCGCTGTATCCATGTTCCAATAAGAGAAATGCTCTGGCCGCCAAAAAAGAGACGGTAATTTTTATATTTAAGTGAACGAAATATAGTTTTAATCCCTGTTAATCTACCTGCAAAATTCGTTGCTGATGCCATTTCCTTAATAATTTTTATTAGGGACAGCGCCTATATTTTTGTTTACTGCCTTTTTGCACGGGCTATAACTTTTGTCACTGCCGATGCCTTAAAAAATCCAAGAGCTTCACCTCCCTGGATATTACCCACTGCATTGGCAGGGGGGCCTGAAAATCCGAAAGGATCAGTGCCGCCGTATATCATTTTAATCCCTTTAATAAACTCGTAGTAAGCATCGTTTGTTGACAGAAATTCCATTTGCACCGTATCGCCTGCAATAAAATCCTCAACATATACAAAGTTGAAGATGCTTTCTCCGTTCATCCCCGTTTCCTTGTCGCCCACAACTGTATATTCATCCACCGTGTCATTCAGGAGGGTTCCGTTATTGTATAAATTCACAATATAGTAGTCACCCTCAGGTTCAGGTTCGTATCCGAAGACACTATTGACGAGTATTACGGTATCAATATCATTAAAAGCAAAAGGACTGTCATAGAGTACACTTATCATTGTATCTGCAATAATGCCCCTTTTTAAAACCGATGTAGCCCAAAAGTGAGTCTCATTGTTCAGAGGTTCGCCAATATCTATCTCGAGGGTATAAAGTCTGCCAACTTCACCTTTCACTTCATCAGTTGTTTTGTATATACCTGATCCGGCAGGGTTTTCCAGCAGAGTAAAGACATTCTCACCGTCGGATATGGTTACTACTGCATTTGACACAACCTCTGCCCGGGTATTTGAAAAGTATTCGGCCGATTTCTTAAGTGTTACCGAATGTGTTTTTAGTTCATCCGTAATTGATCCTTCAACGACCAGGCGTGCTGGTATATTATCAAGCTTCCAGTCTATTTCCTGCTGCGGCTCGCAACAGATTAAGGTTAAAATAACTAAGGCTGATAATTTATATAGTCTCATATGTACGTTTTGTCCCTTATAATATTAAAACTTGAAATTGTAAGTAACGGAGGGCATAAACCTGAACATTGACACCCTCATCGCTTTTGTCCTCGTCAGATATTCATCATCCTGGATAAAATAAATTGCATTTGCATTCTTTCGGTTATATAAATTATATATAGAGAAGCTCAGGCTGCTCTCGAACCGTTTGCCGGGTTTTTGTTTACCTTTAATTTCCATGCCCAGGTCAAACCTGTGGTAGGACGGCATTCTGTCAGTATTTCTTCCCGGAAAATAGGGGAGGACAAGGTTCCCGTATTCCCAGCGTGCCACCGGTGCATTTATAGGCCGCCCGCTCTGGTATACCCAGTTTGATGAGAAATTAACCCTGTCAGTCAGTTTATAAGTCACCACTACAGATATGTCATGAGGTATATCGTATGGGGACGTATACCATCCCTTTTCCTGTATATCTTTGGTTTTCCTTTCGGAACGGGACAGGGTATAGCTTATCCACCCTGTCAGCTTTCCTTCTGTTTTTTCAACCATAAGCTCCATACCGTAAGCCCTACCCTTGCCGAATCTCAGTTCACCCTCAATTTCCGGATTAAGGTGGGGCTCGGCAAATTCCTTAAAATCAACCTGGTTTTGCATATTCTTGTAGTAAAGTTCCAAAGATGCTTTCAGAGTATTGTTTCTCATGTTTCTGAAATATCCTATGCTGTATTGATCAGCGATCTGCGGCTTGACATTGGGACTTGAAGGTATCCAGATATCCACCGGGGTCCCCGATGTCGAGTTGGATGCTATTTGCAGGTACTGCCGGGTTCTTGTATATCCAATTTTGACCGAATGCTTTGCCGACAGAGCATAGGCAAATCCCAGGCGCGGTTCTATTCCCCTGTACGAATTATATATTTCTCCCCACTTGTAGTTATTCGTATCTATTACATTATAGTCCTCATATACGAATGATGTTGCTTTGCCTATATTATGAAGAGAAGAATATCTCAGCCCGTAGCTTATATTAATATTATCTGATAATTTCTGTTCATTGCCAATATAAACCGCATTCTCAATACAATATATGGGTGGAATTTTATATTGCCACGTTATAGTATCACTCCTGCCGTTAACTCTGCCTACATTGAAGTCATGGTATGTTGAAATAAGTCCGAACCTCAGTGTGTTGTCCGGATTAAGGTAAAAGCCGAAATCCAGTTTTGCCGAATAGTCTTTCAGGTATGAACTCCACCTGAATATATACTCCTTCTTTTCTCTTCCCAGTCTCAGTTTATTGTAGATTTCATAATCATAATTACTTGCCAGCAGGGTAAGGTTTGAAAAAAGCCTCTTATTTATAATGTAGTTCCATCGGAAAGTGGCAGTATAGTTCCCCCAGTTAAAAGCGCTGCTCACATCATCGCCCAGGCTCAGGTCCGCAACATCGCGTCCCAGGTAACCTGATAAGTATAGTCTGTGCCTGTGGTTAAGAGTATAATTCCCCTTGAGGTTAAGATCATAAAAATGAACAGGCAGTTCAGGTATGGTGTCGGCTATTTCATGCATCATTTTCATCAGCAGGTCATAATATGTCCTTCTTCCCGATATTATTAAAGAACCCTTGTCTTTTATAATAGGTGATTCGACGGTGAGCCGGCTTGACAGAAGACCTATGCCTCCGTTGGCGGCGAATCTTTTATTATTGCCATCTTTCATCCTGACGTCAATAAGTGCGGACAGTCTTCCCCCGTATTGTACAGGTATATTACCTTTATATAGTTCGACGTTCTTTATAGCATCATTATTAAACACTGAGAAGAAGCCGCCCAGGTGTGATGCATTATATACAATTGCCTCATCCAGCAATAAAAGGTTCTGGTCCCTTGCACCGCCCCTGATGCTGAGGCTTGAGCTAATTTCTCCCGCTGATTTTACGCCTGGCAGCAGGGTTAGTGTTTTTATTACATCAGTCTCTCCCATAATAACCGGGATCTGGTTTATTACTTTACTGCTGATTTTTATATTGCTTATTTTTGCGGATCTTATATTATCGTCCCTTCTTTCAGTAGTAATTATTACTTCATCTATGCTGTCAGGTACGGCTTCAAGTTCAACGGTGTTTGTAATATCGCTGTCCAGTTCAATAATCGTTTCCATGCTTTTATAACCCAGGTAACTGTAAACAAGCTTATAGTTACCGGGATTAAGGCTTAACGAATAAAATCCGTAAGTATTTGTTACTGTGCCGACAGAAGATTCCTTGATAAATACGTTTGCTCCTATAAGCAGTTCACCGTTACTCTTGTCTTTGACATAACCGCTGATTGTGTATCTCTGTGCTGCTGTATGGGTTAGAATTAATGTTATTACAAATAATAGAATTATCTTTTTTTCAGGTATCAGCATAAACGGTTTTTATGAAAGGGCCTCTTTATTATTGTTTTTTAAAGATAATGATTTATTCTTTTTAACAACTTAATCCTGTAATTTATGGACTGATTTTAATAAATTTGCTTGTTACAGTAATTCGTCGGGATAAAATATTAGATAACTCCTGTTCACTGATGAAACTTAAGATTGATAAAACAAGTTTCGGCTCGATAACTATTAACGGCGAGCAATATGACAAAGATGTAATAATCAGGATGGATAAATCCGTGCATAAGAGAAAAAAGAAGCTTTCCAGGGAGAAGTACGGTACTTCCCATATATTATCAAAGAAAGAGGCAAAATATATATATGAGGAAGGGGCCAGGTTTATTATTATTGGATCTGGACAATACGATGCCCTGAAACTTTCTGATGAAGCATCGGCTTTCTTCAGGTCAAAGAAATGCAAGGTTATATGCGAAGCGACACCAAGGGCGATAAAGACATGGAACGAAAATAGCGACTCAAAAGTCGGGATGTTTCATGTTACATGTTAAACTGGATCGATTTTTGATGGTAAAAATATGCACATAAAATTCTAGTCATGGATATTAAGGATAACAGGATTAATAAACGACAGTTTATAAAGACAGGATTACTGGGAGTAACCGGGATATGCCTTAGCTTCAGAAATAAGCTGCTTGCAAACGGAACAGGTGTAATTTCAGAAGGTGCCGCTGCAGGGGAGGATCTATGGAAATGGAGCAAGGAAGCTTCACATTATATCCAGACAGCACGGGGAGTTAAGTGCCTGATATGTCCGAATGAGTGTACTCTGAAGGAAGGTGAACTAAGTACCTGCAACAATAGAATTAACGAGGGCGGAAAGCTCTATACCATTGCCTATGGCAATCCATGTGCTGTTCATATTGATCCCATTGAGAAGAAGCCGCTCTTTCACTTTCTGCCTTCAAGCACTTCGTATTCGATAGCGACTGCCGGCTGTAACCTTGCATGCCTTAACTGTCAGAACTGGACGATCTCGCAGACTTCCCCGCGCAAGACGAGTAACTATGACCTTATGCCAGGAGCCGTTGTTGACAAGGCATATAAAAGCAGCTGCAAATCCATAGCATATACATATTCAGAGCCTATAACTTTCTATGAATATACTTATGATACATCAAAGCTGGCACACGAAAAAGGCATAAAAAATGTGCTTGTTACGGCAGGATATATAAATGAGAAGCCTTTGCGCGAGCTTGCAAAGGTCATTGATGCTGCAAACGTGGACCTGAAGTCATTCAGTGACAGCATATACCTAAAGCTAAACGGTGGAACCCTACAGCCGGTTCTGAATACGCTTAAGATCCTCAGTGAAGAAGGTGTTTGGCTTGAGATTACAAACCTTATAGTGCCGAGCTGGACAGACGATTTTGACATGATAAAGGAAATGTGTGACTGGCTCTACCAGAATAAATTATACAATTACCCGCTTCATTTTAGCAGGTTTCATCCCCAGTATAAATTAACACAGTTGCCTTCAACACCTGTCGCAACCCTTCAAAAGGCGAGGGAAATCGCCCTCAAGGCAGGCATTAAATTTGTCTATATTGGAAATGTGCCCGGCACGAACGCTGAAAATACTTATTGTCCCTCATGCAAAAAACTACTGATAGACAGGAGGGGTTATAATATAATGACTAATAATATTGTTAACAATAAGTGCAAGTTTTGCGGTGAAAATATACCGGGCGTGTGGAAATAAATAATCAGCCGAATTTATATCTCTTCTTTATTGCCTTGCTAATCTTCCATGTGCATTCAAGGCCTTTCTCAAATTCAACCAGGTCACCGGGACCGAAGGATATTGTATTTCCGTCATTGTCGGTAACTGTGGCTTCGCCTTCAAGTATATAGCAGGTCTCCTTATCGTCATAAAACCAGGGAAATTCTGAAGGTTCCTTTCCCCATGTGCCCCAGGAATCAGCTTCCTTTATTTCCTGTGCAGTTGGTTTTTTTACTTTCATCATAGTACAAAATTTTATTAAGTTTGGGATAAATTTATAATTATTTCCTGTAAAAACAAGTGAAAAAACTATTGTTAAATGGACTTTGAATCCCAGTTAGTTGACAGTTCAAGGTTTATTGCCGAGATGGTGGCTGCCAATGTAGGTAATGATCCGGCCGGTTTTAAAAAGCTGATGGACCTGGCTTTCAGCGGAAAGAACAAGGTATCAATGAGGGCCTCCCGTGCTGCCATATTCTGCGTGGAGAAACATCCTCACCTGATAGTACCCTACCTGGATAAAATTATAAGGTTACTGCCCGATGATGAAAGTGTAAGGAAAAACTTTATGAAGATCCTTGCTGAGACACCACTTGATTTTACCGAGGATCAGCTTGGCATATTGGTAGAGACCTGTTTTGAAATGCTTCTGAGCGATAAATTTTCTATAGCAAACAAGGCCTACAGCATGGAGCTGTTATATAAGATTTCTGAAATTGAACCCGGACTTAAAATTGAGCTTATGAGTGCAATTGAAGAACAGATACCCAAGGGTTCCAGCGGAATAAAAGTGATAGGAAAGAGGCTGCTTAAGAAGCTTTACCGGGAAACGGGCAGGGAAAAATAGGGACAGCGCCCATATTAATTATTTTCAATTAGCATAAAAAATTTATAACTTTGAATCACTGACCTTGCAGGCTAAAAACTTATGTACTTTAAATCAATACACTTAACAAAGATTAATTAATTCATTGTTATTTGGAAATTCTGACATTAAATGTATAACCATAAAACTAAAGCCATGAAAAACATTTTTTACATTATCCTTCTGTTATTCGTAACATACGGATTAGCCAATGCACAAATAAATCTTAAAGACAAAATTAAGAGCAAGACCAACCAGCGTGCCAACAGAAAAGTAGACCAGGGTATTGATAAAAGCCTGGATGAGGTTGAAGAAGGAGTAGGCAGCCTTTTTAAAGATAAGGATAAAAGCGAATCTGAGGATAAAGGTGAAGGGACTGAGGAAGATGAATCCTCAGAAGTTACTTCTTCCGGTACTGAAGAACCAGCCGGAAAATCCGAGGCTAAGAAAACAACGCCCGAGTTGTCATGGAGCAAGTATGATTTTGTTCCTGGCGACAAAATTATTTTCGAAGACAATCTTGCAGGTGAAGAAAACGGAGAGTTCCCCTCACGCTGGGACTTATACAGGGGTAACGCCGAGGTTGCCGTGTTTGGGGGAGAGAAAGTTATTATGTTCAGAGGAGGTCAGCCGGTTATTGTGCCATACATGGAAAATTCGGATAAAGACTATCTGCCTGATATTTTTACTGTTGAATTTGACCTGTATGTAGAACCTAACGATATGTCTGTTCATTTATGGGACAGGAAAAACCAGAATGCTCCCAGTGGATATCAGGAAACATTAACTATAACGGACGAAAGGATGAAAATAGCCAGTATTTCAAGTACATATCCATCAGAAAACCTTGAAAAAAGAAGATGGGTACATGTAGCCCTTGCTTATACAAAAGGTAAATTCAAAGCTTATATGGATGATGTACGGTTAATAAACATACCTCATCTTGATGTCAATCCCACAGGGATTTCAATAGACTGCTCCTGGGCATCAAACGAAAGAAGGTACTATATAAAGAACATAAGAATAGCTGAAGGAGGAGTGAAATATTATGACCGTGTGCTTCAGGATGGAAAAATAATAGCTAGTGGCATTCGCTTTGATGTGGGCAAAGCAACACTTAAACCTGAGTCAATGGGCGTGATTAATGAAATTTATGATTTAATGAATGAACATTCTGACCTTAATTTTAGTGTGGAAGGGCATACAGACAGTGACGGTGATACTGACTCCAACCAGAAACTTTCGGAAGAAAGGGCTAAAACCGTGATGAATAAGCTTATTGATATGGGAATATCAAAAGAAAGGCTAAGCAGCAAAGGCTGGGGCGAGAGCAATCCTATTGATGCAAATAACACTGCCGAAGGAAAAGCTAATAACCGCAGGGTCGAGTTTGTGAAAATATAGTCTATTACGTCAAAAGACAGAGTCATCATATCAGTAACCGGATTAGGATAAAAGTCGAGTATATCCTTTGAACTATTTCTGACATCGTCTTTCTTTTCTGTGGAAGTTACTGCTTCTGCCTGAAGAATACCGTGTTATATCAGAATAATAAACAGTGGTGGGATTTGTTTGATGTAAGTACTTTTTTTTTCTAGTAATAGCTTGAACCATCCCAGCAGTGAGTGCATATTTTTTCTTTGGGCAGGCCTATTGCATCAACGAGGTCATCAAGTTTTTGATATATAAGGGTTGTGAAGTTAAGGCTTTTCCTTATCTGTTCAACCATTTCTGCATATTTACCGTTTTTTGTATCTGAATACTCCTGCATATTAATATCTTCCGTTCCTTCAAGTATTCGTACAGCTTTGCATGCAGCAAGATCGAGATGTGATCTGGAGCGGCTGAAATTAAGGAATTCGCAGGGGTAGGTGAGGGGAGGACATGCAATGCGCATGTGTATCTCTTTAATGCCTCCGGCATAAAGGTCCCTTACATTATCTTTTAGCTGTGTTCCACGCACAATGGAATCGTCAAGAAAAATACCCCTTCCCCCCTTGATGAGTGTTGAATTTGGCAGCAGCTTCATCTTTGCTACAAGGTCGCGCATATCCTGGCTCTGGGGCATGAAGCTGCGCGGCCAGGTCGGTGTATATTTCGAATAGGGCCTTTTGAGAGGTATGCGCCTCTCATTGCTGTAACCCAGGGCATGGCCCACTCCGGAGTCAGGTATTCCGGCAACAAAGTCGGCATCGGTCTTATCCCTGCGTGCCAGCGCCGCACCGCAGCGGTAACGGCATTCATCAACGTTGACACCTTCATAGAAGGAGGGGGGATAGCCGAAATAAACCCAGAGGAATCCGCAGATCTGCATTTTATCGTTAGGCTTGCGCAGCTGTGTATAACCATTGGCAGTTACTTTGACTATCTCTCCCGGTCCGACATATTTTTCAAGTCCGTAGTCAAGGTTCGAGAAAGCACAGGACTCAAAAGCAAGCGCATAGCCCCCTTCTTTTTTACCTATTATTATTGGTGTTCTCCCCAGCTTATCCCTGGCTGCAATAATGCTGTCTTCTGTTAGTATGAGCATTGAGATTGATCCTATAACCCTCTCGTATACAATTTCTATACCCGATTCAATGCTTTCACCTTCGGCTATAAGCATTGTTACTACCTCCGTGGGATTTACACTTCCGTCACTCAGTTCGGTAAATGTGCGCCTCTTCTTAAGAAATTCATCTTCAATTTCTTTAATATTTACAATTTTACCGACAGTAGCAACAGCAAAACGCCCTATATGGGATGTGACCATAATAGGCTGTGATTCAGTGTCACTGATAACACCTATTCCGATGTTTCCTGAAAAGCCTTTTACGTCATTCTCAAACTTATTCCTGAAGTAACCGTCATCAATGTTATGAATGGAGCGCTGGAATCCTTTTTCTTTTGAGTAGTAAGCCAGTCCGGCCCGCCTTGTGCCGAGGTGGGAGTGGTAATCAGTGCCGTAAAAGACATCAAACACACAATCATTTTTTGATACGGCACCAAAAAATCCACTCATATTCTTTAATGATTTTGTTACAAATTTGAAACTAAAAATAAAAGAAATTTCAAAGGATTTTTAATTATCTGCTTAAAAAAGAAATTAACAATCCGGATCAGTTATTATTTGTCCGATTGCAAAAATATATGTTAAAAAGTTTTTGGAAGGCAGTAACCGTTCGGAGCCTTTATGGTTACTTTTGCATTTTCTTTATTATCTCTTCTATAGTTAATTCAGTATTTGGCATAATAGTCTTGGGTACAGGCATGCCTGTTTTTTCGGATACAATAAACCTTTTGCATGTTTCATATCTTTCAGGGCCGGCAAGGCAATACAATTCCTTATAAATCTGGCTTGAACCCTTTATCATAAATGATTCACCTGTGAAAATAGGGCATTTTTCATACTTGGGGCATGTCATATCACTCATAATATATTTTTTAATTACCGTTTAATACTTACCTAAATTAAATAAATTATTGTTAATAAACAAGTGAAGAATTTGCCCCTGTTCATTCTACCCACTTTATTCTTGAAGAAACTAATTTCCATTCACCATCCTGCCTTGTCAAGTTAGCTTCGCCGCCTTCATATACAATTCTGAAATAAACAATGGCATTCTCCATATTTTTATCAAATGAGATCCTGTATGCTTCGGGATGTGTCTCAAGATGCCAGTAGCCGCCCCAGTGGCCGTAAATAACTTTCAGGTAGTTATTAAGAAACTGCTGCTTTTCGTATGAATCTCCCCCTGCAGTTGCCGGATTCATTATTCCTCCGGTCCCCGCAGGATTATATTCGTCACCCAGAAAAACATTCAGCGCATATTCATAATTTTCCGTCAGGTATAATGTTTTCACTCCATTGTCAAAACTTATCTCGGGCCTGAAATCAAATATTGTATCAGGAATAACGACGGATGATGACTCGTAGGCAAAATCATAAACCAGTTTGTTTTGTATTATTGCATAGCTGACGCCGGAATATAATCCTTCCCCCCATTCTGAACCGCCAAGCCTGCCAATATCAAAGGGTGTATAGAACTCAATATATACTTCGTATGCATTCCTTGCCGTATCGTTATTTATATTGCCTTCTTTCACAGCCGTGTATTCAATATGCCATTTTTCCAGTATCTGGTTCAGCTTTTCCTTTGATTGCTGATCATAGGCTTCATTCAACTCGTTAACGATTTCTGAAGGTCCGCTCGGAATATTCCCGTATTCAATGTCAATATCGTTTTTTTCGCATGAAATAATTGAACACAATGCAATTATTATCATAAGTTTTTTCATATTCTACATTTTTTAATACCAAGTCTAATGATGAAATAATAAAATATAAGGTTGCTTTTAAACTAACACCTAATTTAAATAAAAATGCCCTGAATTAAGTCCAGTTTATTCAGGAATTATTATTTTTATTATTAAAATACCTCTGGACTATGAAACCGATAAAAAGGCAATACTTAAATCCGTATACATCCTCGATGTTGCTCTCACACAGACGATTTATGATACCGGTGATTTTAATATTGGTTCAGATACTTTTTCTGCAAGTCCATGTTAAAGCACAACAGGAGCCTGCACCTGATACAGTCAGGCAGGTAACAACATCAATCCCTATACCTGAAATAACAAGGCAGGCGACAGAGGTTAGTTCCCTTATCATGAACAAGCAGAAAAGTCTTTTAAAAGAGGATAATAAAGCTGCCATTGTATCAAGGACAGATACACTTATATTCAGGTTAAATATGCTCAGGGAAGACCCTCGCGTGCATAAGATAGAATCGCTTAACTTCAGAATTTTGAATAACCTTGAAGGTGAATGGTCACTTCTGCATTCTCTCCTGTTGAATGAACAGGGTGTCCTGACCGGGCGCGTCCGGGATCTTGAAAATGAAATAAAATCACTCAAGGAAATGCAGACCATATGGCAAAACACGCTTATGGGGGTACAGAAGGTAGAAGCTCCTGAGCTGGTTATTGAGCAGATTAAATTCACCCTTGATAACCTGGAAAAACTTCAATCCGACTTCCAGTCAGATTCCGAGTTCCTTCAGGAAAGGCTTGTGCAGGTTTCCATGGCACTAATTTTTGTAAATGAGATTATGGGTAAGATAACACTTGCCCGGGAGGTTACGACAAAGAAGCTCTTCGAACTCGACCAGCCTCCTATTTGGAAGGTGTCAAAATCAGAGGAGAAAGGAAAAGTATTCAAAGAAAAAAGATCATTCATCGATGACACAATTATCAGCTTTAAGGACTTCATACATAATTACTCTTTCAGGATATGGATGCACCTTATGGTCTTCCTCATCCTTCTTGTATTCGTTCTCTTCTCTTACCGCCTTCTTAAGCATTTCACCCCGGGCGAAGATATGCCGAGGGCTGCGGCAATAAATAAAATAATAAAGAGGCCATTTTCATCCCTTCTACTTATTTCTTTTCTTATGACTTATATCCTTTATGACAATATCCCGGAGTCAGTCAAACTTGTTAATATGGTAATTCTGCTGGTTCCTGTCCTAATAATTATTACGGATATTATTACAAAGAAGATAAGGATGTTTATATACTTTACTGCAGCTGCTGTTGTGCTGGTTCAGGTGCACGGACTTGCTTACAGTGATTCACTGTTCAGCCGTTTTTTTCTCATGATTATTATGGTATTCGGACTGCTATGCCTTGCATGGATAATACAGAAGAAGTCCATGAGAGAATATATTTTGTCTGTAAGTCTCGGGAAAGTATTGCATTTCCTTGCGACGATCAGTTTCATACTTCTTGCTATTTCATTTTTTGCAGTAATTGTGGGTGCGGTTAACCTGGCAGAGTTTATTACCTATGGAATTATAAAAAGTGCAGCCCTGATACTCATATTTTATACTTTGAGCCTGACAATAAAAAGCCTTATTATCATATCTTTATATAGCAAGGGCCTGCAGAAGCTCAATTTAATAAAGCAGTACAGCGAAATAATTTATAAAAGACTTGTTGTCATTGTGAATGCTCTTTCCTGGATTCTCTGGTTAATCCTTACACTTAGACTGTTCACAATCTGGGATGACATCTATAAATGGATATTGGGGCTATTTACCTATACTATATCGGTTGGCACAGTGAGTATGTCACTTGGCAATATTGTGGTATTTGCACTTATTGTATGGTTAACATTGTGGGTATCGAAGGTCGTCAGAATAATTATCGAAGGAGAAGTAGCTCCGAAGATAAAGCTTAAGAGGGGCGTTCCCGGGGCAATATCACTTATTCTTCGTATAGCAGTGATCACAATAGGCTTCTTGTTTGCCGTGGCTGCGGCAGGTGTTGACATGAACAAGCTGGCCCTGCTTCTCGGCGCTTTAGGTGTAGGTATAGGTTTCGGGTTGCAGAATATCTTCAATAACCTTGTTTCAGGTATCATTCTTGCCTTTGAGAGACCTATACAGGTGGGAGATATTATAGAGGTAGGTGAGTTCTGGGGTACAGTAAAAGAAATAGGCATACGCTCCAGCACAATATTTACCTTTGACGGTGCGGAGGTCATTGTACCCAATGGTAACCTTATATCCAAGGAACTGATAAACTGGACACTAACTAACAGGCAGAGGAGGGCAGAGGTACTGGTAGGAGTAGCCTATGGGACCGATCCCGATAAGGTATTAAAGATATTGCAGAATATACCTGGTGAACATAAACAGGTCCTTAAAGAACCGGCACCTCTCACACTGTTTACAGGTTTTGGCAGCAGCTCCCTTGATTTCAGGCTGCTTTTCTGGATTAACAAGGCTGATGAGAGATTAAGCGTTCAGAGTGAGATTAACGTTGCCGTGAATAAGGCACTGAAAGATGCCGGTATTGAAATACCTTTCCCGCAGCATGACCTGCATATCAGGTCCGTTGATCCGGGAGTTATGAAAGGATTAAAAGGGAAGAACTAGACTTATCTATATAGCTTCCTTAGCTTCACTTTTGCCTTTCTTCCATAGAAGCCATTATTTGCTGCAATTTCATTTAATATTTTACGGTCTGTCAGTTTATCAAATGCATCACTACGGACCCATCCGATTGTATCATTCATGAAAACATCATATAATGCGTCCTGGCTGTTTTCCAATCCCAGTTTTTTATATGCGAACTGCCGAATATCATATTCAGGATCGTTACTGGCAACGTCAGCAATGACACTTCTTCCTGTTAATATTTTTATAGCTTCAATACGGACTTTAGAATTCGGATCTTTTTTGGCAACATAAGCAATAATATCCTGGTCTGTTATTCTTTTAAGGGCTTCAATACGAATATGGCTATTGCCACAGTCTTTTACAACAACAGCAAGACAAGCCGGGTCAGTTATTCTTTTAAGTGCTGCATAATGAATTTCCATATAATTTTTCCTTTTAAGAATTTCTGTAAGAAAATACTGACTTGTTAATCTTCTAAGTGCTTGATGGCGGACATCAATATGTCTGGAAAGCACCGCAATATTAAGAAGCATATTTTGATCAGTTATTTTATCAAGTGCCTTGAGGCTTACATTTATCTTATCGTGATGAATAGCTTTTTTTATAAGCCTGGTCTCTTTCTTATTTAGAGGTTGCTCATTGCTGTTGTAATAGACAATCTTTTTTGCCTTCCTGCTCTCTCTGTCAATAGTATGAGGAATATTAAAAAACAGCATTGAACATAAGCATAATAGTATTACTGAAGTATAACTGATATGTCTTCTCTTGTCTATGCCAAATTTGTTCTGAATCATATTGCCAATCGGGGGAAGCAGCATAATCCCTGCAAGAATTAAAGGTATACCTGAAAGTAAGAAATTGCGATTGTGGAAATATAAAACCAAGATAGCCAGTCCGGACAATATAAAAATAAGACTCAAACTCCATTTAATTAGCGGATTTGTTTCATGTATTTTCTTACCCGCATCCAATTCCTCCTTAAACAGTCTGTTTATCCTTGGTTGAACTTTTAATATGCCGAAAGGTAAAAATAAAATCATCAGGAAAAAGTCTAATGCAAACTGGTTAAATTTTACAGGCTCTTGTTTTTCTGCAGCTCTAAGTGCCCTGGTTACAACATACCTGCATCTGAAAGTAAGGATTACTGCTAAAATCGAAAACAAGAAAAATAAGAACATAAATAAGAATGTTATACCAGAATATTCACGGGAAGATAACCGGCTGGTCATCATAAGAGTATTGAAGATGCATAAACAAAACAGCCAGATAAAAATTAAATAAATACTGTTCTTAAATCCGCTAAGGTTCATCTTTACTGTCGGAGGGAGGTTCCTATGAAGACTTTTACCTAAAGAATAAATCCATCCATACCAGAATAATATAAAAAATGAGTATACCACTGCCGGGCTTAAAGCAAATAAGGCTATATGAGATCTCATATATGCAGGAGGTGAAGCGAAATAATTTTGGGTACAAAGAGTATACATAAGTGAAACAACAAAAGGCAATAGTATTAACTGCCAGTGTTTGATCTTCAGAAAAAATTTGTCCATTATTTTTATTTTAAGATGTCAATAATATATATAATGGTCAGCATAATTACTTGTACAGGGATTATAACAATTAAGCCCCCTGTATAATATTCCAGAGGGCTTATTCATTTACATTTCGGATAGCTAACGTAGGTCTGGCATACTCCTATTCAGCCTTTTCTTCTTTTTCTTCCTTAGGTTCTGCTGCTTTGGCTGCTTCTTTCTCCTTTTCTTGCTCTTCATAACCTGTCTTGGACACATTGTTAACATAGGTTATTTTCCATTCACCGTCAACCTTTTCAAGGAAACGTGTTTCAATAACTTTCCACTTATGTGTTATGGTGTCCTCATCCCACTTATAAATAGTCTTGAAAACCGCCCATGCACTTTGAGGATAAACTTTGATATAATAATTCTTCCTTTCGAGTCTGGGATTCTTCATTTTATTCCATGCCGAATCATTAGCAAAATCTTTTTTATATCCTTCAACTGCATCTTCCCATCCAACTACATATTCAAAATTCCACTTACTTGCATATAACTGTATATGCAATGAATCCTGTACCATGTAAGAGGACAGAGTTTCAAAATCCCTTGCCAGGTATGCGTTGGATTCTGCGTTAACAACGGCTATAATAGCTTCCTTTTCCTTGTCAACATCTATCTGCTCCTGGCAGGCAGTTGCTGCTAAAACAGCCAGAATTAAAAGAACAAAGAGGTTTGTTTTCATAATGTAAGGGTTTAGGTTTAAAAATTCAATTTTTGTTGCGATAAACTGATATTTATATATCCGAAAATGACAAGTTATGGATTTATTTGCTTTATAGCAAACAAAATGAAGTATTTCAACGCCGGTATTACCTTAATAGCCTTACCGGTCAATATAATTAACACAGGTAATAATATTATTGCATAATTCAATAATACGGACCTTTAATTTTATTAAAAGAAAGAAATTGACCCGGTTTCTGTAGTAAAAATTACTAAAAGTGCTTCTGAGCAGTAAAAAAATACTGCTGATTTGCATATTACGTAGATCTTTTCAAACCCGTTGCAAATTTCCGTTTTGATAAAGGCGGACCATAATTTATTTTTATTTCAGCATTTGACAATTATCTGTTATCTGCCCTGTGTAATAATAAAATACTATGAGAACTAAACTTAATAAAGAACATTACGACTTTTTAATCAAGTGTTCTAAAGAAAATAATATTGAAGAATGGAATAAATGGCATTGTGAGCAAAGGGCAATTAACAGCAACTTTAAATTGCAATTGCGGGAAGCAAGACTTAAAAAAGCCGATTTATCAGGTGCTCACCTTGAATGCGCTGACCTGTCAGGAGCTTACCTGTCGGATGCCGACCTTATGGGAGCTTACTTTGAATGTGCTGACCTATCAAGGGCACATCTGGAGAATGCTATACTTACTATTGCTCATCTCGAAAATGCAGATATGATGGAAGCTCATATGGAAAAGGCCAACTTAATGGGTGCTCATATGGAGAATGCCCGGCTGGAGAGAACTCAACTCAAGAATGCATATCTCGAGGGTGCCTATCTTGAACATGCTTTCCTCAAGGACACTAACATGTATAATGCGGACCTGTCACACAGTTACTTAAATGATGCGAAGTTAATTGACATTTCTTTTACAGATAAGAAAGGGGAATCAGTTCCTTTTAATTGTAAAGGAGCATTAATCAGAAATATAATCTTAAGTATAAAAGAAGGGTATAATAAAAAGGCAGAAAGGGCGATAATAAAGGCCATTTCCAGGGCACAGCTAATTAACATAAGTTATACTGATCCTGTGCTTGGCAGAAAAGTGCGCGATGAAGCATGGCTGTATAACTGGAAGCGACAAAATTCTAAAGGGATTAAAAAAGTTAAAAAGCTTATCTGGGGATTAACATGTAATTATGGAAAAAGTATTTGGCAGTGGGCCATTGTGTCTTTGTTAATAACGTTGTTCTTTGGGGTCATTATTTTATTATTTAAGCATTCTTTTCATTTTAGAACAGCAAACGGACAGCTTGCTCACTGGTATAATGCATTCTATCACAGTATATTGACTTTTACAACCTTAGATACTGGAGTTGTTACACCAAAATTAACAAGCCTTATTGCACAGTCTATAATTATGGCTGAAGTGATACTTGGCTATATCATGCTTGGAGGACTGGTTTCAATCCTTTTAAATAAGCTGGCCAGGAGAAATGATTAAGCCGGCAGCCTGAAAATACCGGTTGAATATCAGATTAATCGATAGAGGTAACATTATATGAAAAGAAAAATTCTACTAGTATTACCAAGAAACGCTGAAAGTAATTTCATCAATATCTCTGATATACTTAGATTGATTACCAGGAGATCGGGCGGAGCTCCTGTTGTCAGCCTGGCAACTCTTGCTGCATTAACTCCGGCAGATTTTAGAGTCAGGATCATTGACGAGGATGCTGAACCTGTTGATTTTAACGAATTTTTTGATATCGTGGGCATCGGTAGTTTTTCCTTTTATTTGGAAAGGGCCCGGGAAATAGCAAAGCAGTTCTCAAAACGTGGTTCGTTGATTGTCTGCGGAGGCTCTCCGGCGACTTTAAGCCCTGACCGATGGAGACCGTTTGCGGATGTACTGATAACAGGTGAAGCAGAGAGAACATGGCCACAGTTCCTTAAAGATTATTTAGCCGGAAATTACAAAAAGGAATACCATGAAAGTGGAAGGATTGACATGTCTGCATGTCCGGTTCCTGACTTTAGCGGAGTTGCATCAAGTACGATGAGAAGATACCTCTGGGGAATTGTACAGGCTAGCCGCGGGTGCCCGTACAAATGTGAATTTTGCAGCGTTCATGGATACATGGGCAATAAAATGAGGTATAAGCCTGTTTCAACTATTATTCAGGAAGTTGAACAACTGTTCAGAATAGGATCATTCAGATTCATTCTTATAGCAGACGACAATTTTACGGGCAATAAAAATAAGGCAAAGGAGATTCTGGCTGCACTGGGAGAGTGGAACAGGAAGAAGCATCACCAGGTTATCTTTATCGCACAGGTCTCTATCGATGCGGCAAGAGATGAAGAATTTCTCGAACTGTCTGTTAAAGCGGGATTAACCAGATTTTCTGTAGGTATTGAAACTCCAAATGTAAAAAGCCTTAAAGAAACAAAAAAATTACAGAATCTGTGCGGTAATATGCTGCAGGACATAAAAAGAATCCACGAGCATGGAATACTGGTTCATGCAGGGTGCATCGTCGGATTTGACAGCGATGATATTTCCATCTTTCGCCAGCAGTTGGACTTTTTCAATCAGACGGGTATCCCTAACATCCAGGTTATGCCGCTTCAGGCTGCTGACGGCTCACCACTTAAGGAACGAATGATAAAGGAAGGCAGGTATATTGACTGGGAACAGGCTGCCAGAGCCAATCCTGATAAAGTAAATTCTTTGAATACATTTACTATAGTCCCGAAACAGATGACACACGCACAATTTTATGACGGCCTGTGCTGGCTATTCAGGAATCTCTATTTACCTGAGAACTTTATTTACAGGTTTAAAACATTTTTCGATAATTTTGAGCAATCTCAAAAGAAAAGCAGGCTGCGGATATCACGAATGCCTGTAAACTTACAAAGTATATCTATGACTACAGGCTTTTTAAAGTTCTTATTAATAAGAGCCACAGGGCAGGAAAGAAAAATCTTCAGGGAATTGTACAATTGTATAAGACAATCTTCACATCCTCACAAGCTGTATTTTTTGGCAAATGCGTTCCTGAGCCTTTTGAATACCAGAAATATTCTCCGAAAATCATTTCCCTCAATCGAATCGGTGGAATACCCAAACTGACTTTATTCTGTCTTTTATTCCCTAGTGAGAACCATTATTTCGTCTTCCTCATAAGTGCCGTTTCCATTATCATCCGCTTTAATGGTCAAAGTATTGCCACTGACAATAAACTTTACTTCCTGTGTTGTTGTTCCCGGACCATATTCATCAAGATATAATCCGTACTCGTTGGGATTATCATTGGCATTATACCAGGTAATCTCATCATCAATAAAGGTCATTGTCTGCATATTAAGATTCCTTACGCCAATCTCCGCAAAAGTTATAGTGGCATCTTCACCGCTTACGGTGAGGGTACCCTTAAATCCCATAAAATCTTCCCAATCTGGTATATAACCTGTAACCTTTATCTTTGAGATCATTTCCCATGAACCGACTTGCAGGGTCATTACCATTTTGTTTTCAAGCAGGACTAATGGAACAAATGATAAGGTGTCGGCTTCTGTCCTGACCCAGGTGCCAACATAAGCAGGAGATTTATTCTCCTCTTTTTCGCAAGATAACACTGCTACAATAAGCAGTACTGGCAAAAGATGTTGTAGTTTCATGATTTAAGATTAATTATGTGATTAATAGTTGGTTATTTAAAAATACGAAAAATAATTCTAATTATCTTAATGCTTAACGATTAACTTTACAAAAACTCAGATTAAATAATAAAAGAGGCTGCATCTAATTGATAGCAGCCTCTTTTAAATTAACCTCAAATTTTACTCTAAAACCAACTTATTTGTCTGCGTATATTAATTCCGCAACAATTTATTATAATCCAATCGCGGTAGTATAAAAGTACTAAAATAGCCAGAATTAAGGCCTACCAAATGTTACCAATATGTCACCAGATTGTTAACTTTAATTCAATTGTTTTAATACAAAATAATTAAATTGCAGTATAATTAATCATATTCATCCTATCGGTATATGAAGGGCAGGACTGTCATAATAATCCTAATTATTTTCTGCAACTGCCTGGTGCAATCTTATCCAGCGCCTTATTCCGATCCGGAAAATATCCAGTTCTCAAAATTAACCCAGAGTAACGGACTGCCGCATAACAACATAGAGTGTATTTATAAAGACTGTGACGGACTGGTATGGTTCGGCACCCGAAACGGACTTTGCAGTTTTGACGGTTATGACATTAAAGTATACTGGTCAGGAAATGATCCGGCTTCTATATCAGGAGACCGCATACTGTCCATTGCAGAAGACAAATCAGGTAACCTGTGGATTGGAACATATTCTGAAGGGTTAAATAAATTTAATAAGAGGACAGAGAAGTTTACACGTTATAATCATATAAATGCCGTTAATGAGCGGATAAACCGGATAAGTGCATTTAGTGACAGTACCATATGGATTTGCACAAATAAGGGCCTTGCAATGTATATTCCTGAAACTGACAGCTTCAGGGTTTACCGGTCACGGCCAAATGACGGGTTTGCTTTAAATTCAGATTACGTATATGATATTATTGAAACAAGCTGTGGCGAAGTGTATGTTGCCACTGAATCAGATAAAATACAGCGGTTTGACAGGGACAGGGAACGTTTTTTCAATATCTCTTACAGGCGGGTAAAAGAATTAACAAGCAACTACAGGAAAAGAATAGTAGAGGATGCTAATGGTGTTCTGTGGATTTCAGCTAACGTCCACGGTCTATGTTCATATGATCCGGCATCGGGAAAATCTGAAATTTACCTCCAGGGAGAAGGCCAGCTGACTACTAATGTTCTTAACGGAGATATGGCTGCGGACAGGGAAGGCAATATCTGGATTTGCACTGACGGAGGGGGAATTAATATTCTTGATCCGCAGACAAAGCAATTCCGGTACATAAAGAAAGATGAAGACAGGGAAAACAGCCTGTCCACCGACCATATCTACTGCATCTACTTTGATGAGCAAAATACGGTCTGGATAGGCACTTTTGGCGAAGGTGTCAATTATTATAATCCTGACAGGTATAAATTCAGAACGTATTTTATTACACCGGGAGACCTGGATGTTTTAAAAGGAAAATCTGTACTAGGTGTTTACCAGGACAGCAAAAATCGTTTGTGGGCAGGAACTGACGGGTACGGACTTTACAGGTTTGATCCGGACGGAAGCCATTGCCGGTACAACCATGATCCTGGTAATTCAAATTCGCTGACAACAGATGTAATCACAAGCCTGAATGAAGACGGTGATGGAAATATACTTATTGGCACATATTCGGGCGGATTGCATCTGTTTAATCCCGAAAAAAACACCTTTATCCGCTTCAATAATCCTTCTCCGGGAAGAAGTCCCACCTCAATAAATATATGGCAGATTGTGCCGGACAGCAGAGGCCGTATATGGCTCGGACTGCTGGGCGAGGCTGTCGATCTCTATGACAGTCACAAAAAAACGTTTACAAACTTTGGTCCTAATTCGTCACTTCCCGACAAAATTGACTTTGAGAATGTAATGAGCATTATGGAGGATAGAGACGGGGATATATGGTTTGGCACCGAAGGGGAAGGTATATATATACTGGACAATGAAACGGACCGGCTGATGAGGATCGCTGCAGATTCTTCGGATGTTATAGCGACAAAAGGTATTATCAGATGCATGGACCAGGACAGGTGGGGATACATCTGGATAGGCAGTGAAGGGCAGGGGCTGTTCAGGTTTGACAAAAAGAATTACAGGTTTGTAAAATACTCTGCAAAAGAAGAGCTGCCCAATAATATTGTGCAGAGCATTATTGAAGACAGCCAGGGAAAGCTGTGGATAGGAACTTCCGGCGGATTATGCATTTTGAATCCTGAAACTGGAAAAATCAGAACCTTTATCAGGGAGGACGGACTGAGCAGCAACGAATTTAACCAGAATTCACTGATCCGGTTAAGCGACGGCCGCTTTGCCATTGGGTCAACAAAAGGTCTTGATATTTTTTCTCCACAGGATATAAAGCTGAACCAGAACCTGCCAGCAATAGTTTTCAGCAAACTCGAAATTCTTAACAAGGATGTCGGGGCAGGTACTGAGATAAACAAGCGGGTTATCCTTCAGGAAAATATAAATTATACCAAAGCACTGGTACTTACTAACAGGGAAAAGGCTTTTGCCCTCGAATTTGTTGCACTAAACTATATTCTGCCCGAAAAATGCCGGTACAAATATATGCTCCAGGGTTTCGATAACGACTGGATAGAAACGGGACCGGATTATCGCAGGGCCAGCTATTCAAATCTTGAGCCGGGTGAATATATTTTCCGTGTAATAGCTTCAAATAATGATGGCAAATGGGGTAACAATGAACGGAGACTGATTATACGTGTCAGGCCTTCTTTTTATAATACATGGCTGTTCAGGATAATAATGATAATAGTTCTGCTTGCAATAGTATATTTCATTTACCGTTACAGGCTGAACCTTCATAAGAACCGGTTCCTAAAAACACAGGCAGAGCAGGAGAAAAGGATTATCCAGCTTGAGAAAGACAAGCTGGAAATGGAATTGCAAAAACTGACATTTCATATGATTAACCGCAACCGTGTCCTTATAGAGCAGAAGAACCGTTTAATGGGACTTTCGGTTAAAGCTAAGGAGTCCGTCAGGGAAAGTCTTGAGGATGTCATCAGTATTATTGACGAATACCTTAATGATGATAAGGATTGGGCCTATATTGAGCCACAGCTGGATAAGGTTTATAACAACTTTGTGAGCAGGCTCAAAGAAAAACACAGGGATCTGAGCCTGTCAGAGATAAAGATTGCAGCATATGTGCGTATGAACCTTGGCACCAAGGAAATATCCGAGTTCATGCATAAAACACCCCGCGCCATTGAAAATGACCGTTACAGGCTTCGTAAGAAAATCGGTCTTGACTCCAATGACTCACTCAAGCAATACCTTATGAACCTGTAACCAATTTCAGGTTGAGTGTTTTTGAGAGGTAACCCCTAGAGTACCTGTAATATTTGAGTGGGTAACGATTGCATATTCATAGTAATCATTATTTTAACTTGCATTTAATAACCCAATTAAAACTTTAATGCTATGAAAAAAATTTACTTTCCGGCAATAGCCTTTCTTTTTGTTATTTCAATTTGCACTTACGGGCAAAACGTAATAACCGGTGGCGATATGGAGGATTACGAGGAATGGGAAGTTTCATTGCTCAATACCGACGGTGATAATACCGTGGAATATGAGTTTGGTTACACCGATATTATACCTGTTGAAGGTGACGGCGGTTGTCTGTATGTCAGCGGAACCAATACAGGAGCAACCGGGGGAAATCTTACCAATATCATGTTTTACCAGATACTTAACCTGCAGCGCGGGGTAACCTATATTTTTGATGGTGCCTACAAAGACCTGCGCACGAATAATTACTGGACTGAGGTATGGGTTGGAGGAAATGAACCGCAGGAAGGCTCCGATTATGATGCTGCTGCGGGGGCGGTTCGGATTAGTGGATTCAAAAGTCATAACTGGGAAGCAACATGTCTTACCGATACGTTCGACGGTACTTTCCTGAATGATGCGTGTATGGCCGATGCTACAAACCAGGTATTCTTTGAAGGAGAAGGTGATACCATGGTTTACTTCGGATTCAGATCAGGAATATGGGATGATACAGGATCGGAATACACCTTCGAAGTATTTATAGATAACATAAGCCTGACAGCTCAAGGAGGGTCTGTAATCGGAGATATGAACACCGATAAATTTGTGATTGCACCCAGTCCGTTTAACGACCATTTTACCATCTCGTCAGCCGGGCAGATTAAGGAGGTACTGGTATTTAATGTTGTCGGACAGCCCGTATATCACCGGTCCGATTTGCAGTCTTCCCATATTGTCGTTAATCTTTCTGATGCGGAATCGGGAATTTACTTTATCAGTTTAACTGACCGCAGCGGCAACACATTTATCAGGAAAACCATCAAGTTATAAGTGATTGTAAATATGAGCAAATTTAATCTGCAAGTATTGAAATATGTGCTGGCATTTTTAATTGTCTTTATAATTGGAAATGCTTGCACGCAAACTCCCGGGACGGCTGAAGATAAAACTGCAGGTAGAACCGGTGTTGAGCTAAAATTGATTTCAGCGCGGCAATTTATTACTGCAAAGGGCACAGATATGGCTCTCACTGAAACCGAACCTGTTTTGTTTGAAGATTTTATACAGGTTGATGAGCATGAAGCCACCCTGATGCTTGATGCCGGAAAAACATTTCAGACTATAGAGGGTTTTGGCGGGGCTCTGACCGATGCTTCTGCTGAGACCTTCTATAAATTACCTGTTAAAGCACAGGAAGAGATACTGGATGCCTATTTCGACAAGCAAAAAGGAATTGGTTACAGCCTGTGCCGCACCCAAATCAACAGTTGTGATTTTTCCAGCGAGAGCTATGCCTACTCAGAAGTTGAAGGAGACACTGAGCTTGAGCATTTTTCCATTGATCATGATAAGAAGTATCGCATACCTTTCACAAAAGCAGCTATATCGAAATCCGGCAACGGATTGAAGTTCTTCGCATCACCCTGGAGTCCGCCAGCATGGATGAAAACCAATAACCACATGCTGCAGGGCGGTAAATTAAAACCAGAATACCGCCAGGCATGGGCTGACTATTATGTAAAATTTATAAGGGCTTATGAAGAAATTGGCATTCCCATCTGGGGGCTTACAGTGCAGAATGAACCTATGGCTGTCCAGACATGGGAATCCTGCATATATACGGCCGAAGAAGAACGTGACTTTGTAAGGGATTATCTTGGTCCGACCATTGAGAAGGCAGGATTGAAAGATAAAAAGATTATCATATGGGACCACAACCGGGGTATAATGTACCAGAGAGCCAGCGTAGTATATAATGATCCGGAAGCTTCGAAATATGTGTGGGGGACGGGGTTCCACTGGTATACAGGCGATCATTTCGACAATGTAAAGCTTGTCCAGGAAGCATTTCCTGAAAAGAAGACACTGTTTACCGAGGGTTGTGTTTTTCCTTTCGATTATTCAAAAATAGATGAATGGCACTGGGGTGAGCGATACGGAGAATCCATCATTCACGATCTTAACAATTCATGTGTAGGGTGGGTTGACTGGAACGTGCTGCTTGACGAGACAGGCGGTCCGAATCACGTTGCCAACTTCTGCTTTGCGCCCCTGATAGGTAATACCCAGACGGGAGAGCTTCTTTACATGAACTCCTACTATTACATGGGACATTTTTCAAAGTTTATTTATCCCGGGGCACGGCGCATTATATGTTCATCCAATAATGATGATCTGCTGGCCACGGCCATGCTTAATCCTGATGGTACTATAGCCCTCGTGGTGATGAATCCTACAGATGAAGCAATTAACATCAGGACGTGGATAAACAACCGCGGATTCGCGGCAACAAGCCTGGCACATTCAATTGCTACTTTTATATTTGAGTGATTAGTTCTATTGTAAACAAAAAACCGGGTCAACTAGGTGCCCGGTTTTTTTATTTTATAGCTTGCTTTCTATTTAATGATACGGGTTGAATAAATCCTGTTATCGCCCACCAGTACAAGGAAGTAAAATCCTCTGGCCAAAGCACCCAGGTCAAATTCAACAGCTTCTGCCAACCGGATTTTTCCACCGCCTGAAGCAGATCCACCCGCTTCATCATCTGCTGTGCCTTTTGCTCTCAGCTCGTCTGATAAAACAACCTGTCCCGCCGCATTTAATACTCTTAACTTGTATGTCTTGCCAGTCTCCGGCAGCATAACATTAAGTATATTTGTAACAGGATTCGGATATACGGTAAGTTTGCGGGCTGACAGTGTATTGCCGGCCGAACTGATGTTAATTACCTTAACCGCAACGTTATCTGAAGCAACATCAAAACCGTCCGAAACCCTGAGCCTGAAGTTATAGTTACCCGGGCTCAGGTTCCTTACAACAACGGTATCGTCATTCTGGGACGAGAAATCGCAGTCAGGTCCGCTCACCTTTGTCCATTTGTACTGCAACGTATCCCCATCGGCATCATTCCCTGTTCCGGCCAGGACTGCGGTGTCAACAGGGAAAATGATTTCCTGGTCCTCACCTGCAGAACAGGTTGGCGCAATATTGTCGCGGGTTGATATCCTCAGCCAGTTGATATTAAAGTTGCCCGAGTTGGCATAAAGCTTCATTTTGGCTTTTCCCTTGTTCATGGGTATTTGTATGCTGAAAGTCTTCCAGTTCTGCCAGCCACCTGTTGAAGTGATATTGACAGTGCCAAGTGATACTTCATCAACAATGACATCAAGGCTGGTTATGGCGGTAGCTGCTATCCTCAGATAGAAGTAATAACTGCCGGTATCCGCTACATCAATATTATACTGGAGCCAGTCATCCGCATCTATCCACCCCACATTGGCAAGACCGTCAAAGTCAGAAGTACCCTCCAGTGAGATCCCTGACATAGCAGAATAACTTTCCGCTTCAATGCGTGCAGGAACAGGATAATATACACTGGTATCATGTACGGGATTATAACTAACATACAGCTGGCCAAGTTCTGTAAGCACGCCGGGCTCACTCTCGAATATATCTAAATGAGGGGTATTGGGGCCCGATCGTCCGATAAACCATGAATAACGGTATATCATCGTATCATTATCAAGGTAATCCAGTGCACCAATCATCAGGCTCTTTTGCATATCAAGTGTTATGGTTGGTTGATCCCAGCATGCGAACTCGGTAAGCCATATTTTTTTGCCATATTTTTTAAATTCTTCCAGGTAGTCAATTAAGGGTCCCGAGTAACACATATAGTTGTGTACTGCTATATAGTCAACTTTGCAATCCTGGCAGGCAACAAAAAACGAATCGAGGTATTCATAGGGATTGGTGAACGTAACGCCTCCTTCACTAACGCAATTTCCGCACCAGTTAACGGCGGGGCCCACCAGTTCGAGCCCGTAATCATCAGCTATGGCTTCAAGCTTAGTCCATTCGGCAGCAGCCTGGGATGGTGTCATATCAGCCTGTTCAACAAAGTTCGGCTCATTAAACCCGAGAAGGAACTTTGCATTGGGATGGCTGGCATAGAAGTTTCTCAGGTTTGTTTCGTTAAACTGCCCGTTCCATGCCATGGGCACAAAATCCATATCGTAACTTTCGAATATATCTGCAATACCCGGTTCCGGAGTAACAGCCCAGTTGTACCACCAGGAAATGGTACCTGATATGGCCTGGAAATCTTCTTCACTGTGATATCCGTAGGCGATGCCCCTCTTAGGATTCTTCGGCTGTCCTGAAGCAAAAACCCCCAGGCTTAGTGCAGCCAATAGCAAGATTGTTTTTTTCATGAGCGTGTAAACATTTATGTAAACTTAGGAAATTACATGGATTCGTGCAAGATGGTTTCAATAAAGAAACCTTTTACGGCAAAGTAATTCAGCTTGGCAATTTCATTTAATTAATATTTGCAGAAGTACAGCATTTGGCTATCTTACCATAACGATTATCCTTAATCAAATTTAAATTCATTTTTAATTTGTTCCAAATAATTTTTCAAACCTTGAAATATTCAATTTCACACCGGAATCAGGAAGAGTTGCCGCACTAATCCTAATGTTTGCAAGGTTTCCGCAAGGTATTCCCCAAGATGTCGGACTTGCGGACATAAAATAAAAGCTGCCGTATAAAAAATAGACAGCTTCTATATTGAAAACCAATAACTTAGTTTTATCAGAAAAATATTATTTGCGTGTACATTTTTTAAGCTTCCCATTGCATCGTTTACCGAATAATATCCGGGTTGAGTAAAATTTGTCCTGTCCTGAGACCAGACTAAGTACAGTTGAGACCCGGGACGATATTCCCATCTGAATACAAGATTTGAACGGAATTGGGAAAAGTTAAAATCAGGATTTTCAAAAGTATAATCAATTTGTGAATAGTCAGTTTCAGAAATTTCGTAGTTATTTTCATTCAGAATCGGGCTAATAGTTGTAAATCTGCTATTATATGAAGCAGCCCTTGGCTGTGTGGCCACCTTAAATTCAGAATATTTTCCTGTGGAAGCAAACGGACTCCCATAATATTGAATTGAAAACTCCGGTGTTATATAATAATCAATCCTGAAGGTTATGCCCAATGTATGTTGATCGATTTTTCCAAGTATATACCTGTTTTCACCATTAACAGATTTGGTGTCGACATATTGTAAGTTATCCAGGTTATGTGAATAATTGACACTTATTGATATCTTAAGTGTGTTTACAGGCATTAGGGAAAGTCCGGGTTCTACCGAATAGTACCTGCTGCTTTGATTTTCAGATGCTATTATATTTGAAGCAAGATCGAATAACATTTTTTTTGAGGGATCTGTTCTCACGTAACAATAATTGGACCATATTGCCGGGATCAGCAATGCATAGCCTCCACGTAAAATACGTGCATCCAGGGCTTGCGATGTATAATTAACAGAGGTGTTGATTGCCCATTTGTTCATGAATTCAAGATATATATTTAAACTGCCACCGGAAGACAAGTGATGCATTCCAAAATCCCAGTTATTGGTCTGGTTTATGCCTATATTATAAGTTCTGAAAATAAAAACGGGTTGGTTAATAAAATAGTAAATCGAGGACTCTTGTTTAAAAATATCTGCCGTTTGCATATACCCGATGTCGTTAAAATCGAGGCCGGGTGAACGCCAGTTGAATTCTGTTGAATACCGCCATAGTCCCTTGCTTCCTTTTCCTATTTTAATCCTTCCTCCATAGCCCGAGAGTTGCGTTCGTGTACTGTCATAGTGAATATAATCAACACCAGGACGTTGGTAATACCGGGCCGATGATTTTTGGAGCTCGTTAATTGCATCGGCATGTCCTTTGATGTCACTGCCCACTATTTTGACATCAATATAAAATTCTTTATCATGCCATTGGTGAAGCAAATCGAGGCCACCGGTATAAGCTTCGCGGTTCATGAAATTGAGTTGCGAGGCAGAAACAAATCGGTTGGTCGATGTGAGCAAACCTCCCAACATGGTGTTTCCCTGTTTAAAATCCCGCTGCACACGGACTATAGCATAACTGGTTAAAGGATCAACGCTTAAATTCCTTTTGCTGCCTGCTGAATCTATCTTTGCATATTCATTAGCTGTAATACTTTGTAATACTCCTATTGAAAGTCCGTTTGACGTTTTCCCGCTGACTTTTGCAGCACTAAGAATGGCTGTCTTGTCAGGATACTTAATATATTCATTTTCCTGTAAATCGGGTATGTAGATGGGACTATGGCCAATCCGGCGACTATAGAAAAGGTTGACATTGTCAAAATCGAAACTGAAAATATTTTTTCCTTCCAGGAAAAGAGGCCGTTTTTCTTCATAAAAAGTTTCAAATGCAGTGAGGTTCATCACTGACGGGTCGGATTCAACCTGCCCAAAATCAGGATTTACAGCAAGGTCAGCCGTGAAATTACTGGACAGACCTATCTTTGCGTCAATCCCCGCATTTCCCAACCATGTCCTGCCTTTGTTTGCAAAAGGGTTTTCCGGTTCTTCCTTAAAAGTGTTTAGTTTTCCAAGTGCGTATGGCATAATTTCGATTCGCCGGGATTTTGGCAATCCCTTAATTCCGTGTAATTCGCCAAAAAGGTATAGCATACCCGGCCCTGTGGAAGATTGGGGTTCCCAGTCGCTTTCTTCCTGTAGCCGATCAACCCACCGCCAAAAGTGCATGCCCCATACCTGATCATAATCGTTGCTATATCTCAACTGACTTAATGGAATTTCATATTCCACTACCCATGCAGAATCTTCCATCCCGACTTTAGCTGTCCATACGGCATTCCAGTTGCGATCTGCTCTAATCGGATTGGTTAGGACAAGATCAATTTTTTGGCCGAAAGCTGTAACATTAAATTCAAAACCAGTGCGGTGATCATGATAACTGTCAAAGTTTATCCCGACCATATCACCTGCAAATTTATCCCTGCGTCCTGCCTTTCTTGATATCAACTCCGGCTGGTAATCAACAGCACGTACAGCAACATAAATATTCCTATCGTCATAGAGAACTTTCAGATAGGTGGGAAAAGTTGCTTTTGCTCCTTCTTTTGGTACCCATTGTGTAAAGTCACCTGACCATTCACCTGTTTCCCAGCATGGATCGTTTAAGACGCCATCAATAACTGGTTTTTCTGTCGTCAAACGAATTGTATTATATACTCTTAAGGGTCTTTTAGAAACATCATTTATTGTATCATCCTTATTTACCGGGTAAGAAGAATACGCATAACAACTCAGTAATACCAGCAGAAATAATAAAATAATGAATTTTGTGTTCATAATTTTATTTCTTATAATAACCTTCTTATTTATCTTGAATATTTAATATTCAATGTGATTTCACTTTGACCGAAACTAAAATTTAAACTTCAATTATACAATAATTTTCTAATAATATAAAAGATGACAAAGACTGCCGGATTAAAAAGCGAGGCGGTAAGTGATTTTATCCGGGACAATAATGGTTTAATTTGGGTTATCACTTATAATGCGTTATGCGGGTAAGATGGTATTAAATTTTGTTATATGAAATACCACGCCAAAGCTTTATAGAGAATTTTTAATTACTACAATACCAAAAGGGTCCAAAGCCCCCCTGCTGCATCGATTACACCAAACGCGATGAGCATAGGTTGAGCTTTCTTGGTAACAACAAGCAAAACGAAACTTATAAGTATTGCAAATCTTCCAGCAACGGTAGCCCAAAAGAAAGGTGTTAATTCATTCCGGGCAGCGATGATGTAATAAAAGCCTAGTAATGCGATAACAATACCCAATACTCTTATCCAGGATTCATTTGTTTTAGGAAATTTAAATACCGGTAAAACTGTATTTGGAACAAATATGAAACCAGCTCCTACAAGAGCTATATAGATACCAAATACTAAAACACTAATAGCTGATGGACTCATAACTACCTCCTTTTTTTATTAAAAGACTAAAGCGTGGCTTTTCATATAATCATACTAATATAATCAATTATATATCTATTGTAGTGATATTATTTTCCAGTGTAACCAATTGAATTAAACTGAAAACCTGCTGGCCTAAATAGTCGGCTTACATCGTCTTCAAAAACCTGGCGCTTTCCATGAAGGTATCCGGAGCCATTTCTACGAAGAAGTTTTTCACTCCGCCAATTTTTGCTGCTACAAAGAAGTCAGCCCAATCAACAATTCCTTGTCCGATGGGTACTTCCTCTTTTTCATTGGACCAGTCCGATAAATGGGCTGAAATAAACCTGCCGGGATACTTTCTGAAATAATCAGCCGCCTGATAGCCGATGTTCACCACAGCCACCTGGAACTGCATTTTAACTATATCAGGATCAAGCTGATCGAGCAATGCATCGTAAATGAGCTCATCACCACGCTTTTCAAACTCCATGTGGTGGTTATGAAATCCGGTTTGAATACCGGCAGTTTTGATTTTCAGTCCTATTTCGTTCAACTCATCACAAGCACGGCGGTAATCATCTATGGAGGCATCTTTGGGTAGCCAAAAACTGGATGCAATCATTTGGGTAATCCCCATTTCGAGCGACCATTCAATGCGGTTCTCCAGGTGATCACGCAATTCGCTCATGTTGTAATGTGAGCTTTCACACTTTAAGCCGGCATCTTTTATGATTTTGCTCAGCTCTGCTCCACTCATGTAGTTGAATTTTTCGAACGGTGTGCCGGTGTAACCAAGTGGGGAGCAGAACTCCACCTCCTTGTAGCCCATGTCAGCCATCATTTTCAATGTTCCGGACAGGTCTTCGCCCAATTGCTCACGTAGTGTCCACGTTTGAAATCCAAACGATAAAGGATCTTTTTTTGTAGGGACTGAAAGTCCGAAAGGAAACCGGCTGATTAAAGCGGCCGAGCCTAATGCAGCTCCTGTTGTTTTTATGAAATTTCGTCTTGTTGTCATGATATATTATTTTTTTTCGTTTTATTTTACTTTCTATCTTACTGTATTTGTATATTACTTTATTTGTATCTATTTTACATATCTTCGAGTTTCCAGCCTTTGCGGTAGTTACGGTCAAGGTAGCTGTTGGCTTTCTCGTCGTTGATCACCTTCATTCGGTCGGCATCATAGATTAATGTTTTATTAGCACGTAGCGCAGCGGCATACAGGTTTACCGCTTCAGTAATTGGCCATGCCTGACGGAAACTTCCGGCAATTTGTTCGTTCTTCTTCACACCTTCGATAAAACGTTTTACGCCAGGTATTTTTACAGCACCCGATGCTGCAGAAACTTCCCTGGTCTCCTTCACCTCACCCGACAGCAGATAAGGATCTTCCACCTTAAATCCGGAAGTCATGATGATGCCCTTGTCTCCTCTGAACATCATACCCTCTGACGGAAACTCGATTCCTTTGTCGTAGAATTCCTGTGGAACCGGAGGGCGCATTCCGCCATCGTACCATACCAAATCAACCGCCGGCCGATCTTTTATGGCCGGATACTTAAAGCGCACCGAACAGGCAAACGGGAAGGAATAGTCGTTGTAAACTTTGAAAGCCGAACCATCCTCTTTGATTCCATAAACGTGACTCAGACAAGGTTCTATTACTGTTGGTTTCTCCAGTTTCAATGCTTCAAAAACGGTCCATAAACTGTAGTGCCCCATATCGGCCATGGAGCCACCGCCAAAGTCATACCAGCCCCTGAAAACCATATTGGTGTAATGGGGATGGTAAGAACGCCCGGCTTCAGGACCTAACCATAGGTTCCAGTCAAATCCTTCGGGAATTTCAGGAGTATCGGTCGGAATGGTGGCGTATTGAGGCCAAACCGGACGGAACGACCAGTTGTGTATCTCTTTCAATTCACCAATGGCACCGCCGTTGATCCAGGCTATGATCTGATCCATCGATCCGTTGGAGTCCCAGGGCATCAGGTGGGTAACCGCATCCGATTGATGCGCCATGTCGATCACTTTCTTTCCCTCAATCAAGCGGTTGGCAAGGGGCTTATGCATGGTTACTGCAATGTTGCGCTTTAATGCTGCTGCCGATATTATACCGTGCATATGGTCGGTGGTCATTATTTGTACGGCATCGATGCCCTTTTCTTTGGCAAAGAGTTCACGGAAATCGGTGTATGCGTTGCATCCTTTGAATTTCGGCTCTGAACGGGCATGCGCGTAATAGGCCTCAACAATCTCCTTACCATTATTCAAACCACCCGGAATGGTGTTGTTACCACCAGTATCCCAGTTGGGATCCCCGATTAGTTTACGCATTTGATCGCGCAGGGAGGTTGGGTCCCAGTCGTAATAACCAAGTGCTTTTCGTTGAGGGTCACATACGGCTGTTACTTGTACCTCAGGAATCTCGAGTAAAGCCTGCAACTGGCGTAAACCCTGCGTTCCCAAACCAATGCAGGCCACATTGATTTTATCACTTGGTGCAATATGGGCCGGCCTGCCCAGAACGTGCGCCGGAATAATAGTTACACCAACGGCAGCAGTCGTCAATCCACCAATAAACTTGCGGCGATCGATTTTGTTTTCCGTTTTTTTGGAATCAGCGGAAATTGGTTTTGTATTCTTCATTATAGCCAGGTATTTGATAAGTATTTTTATTGATTTAAAAGTTACTATTTAATTTTATGTTAGCAAATTATCTGGTTGCTTTTTCAGTCCATTTGCAAATACAGATTATATCTTAACTTCTATAATACACACAAATCCACCATACGGAAGCATATTTACTTCGATCTCATTATTTTCAAGAATAATGCTTTTGCTTTCCAAACTACAGCTGCTATGTCCGTCATTAATAATTAATATTTCTGCTTCATATGGTACAATCCTTGATAAATTAAGTTTAATTTTTTTTTCAATATCCTCACCGTTAATACAACCAACATACCATATGTTATCTTTCTTACGGGCAATTACTGCTTCTTTTCCAGGGTAACCGGCCAGGTATTTAGTGTCATCCCACCTAACCGGAAAAATTTTTAATAAGTTTATTGCAAACGAAGGAAGGCTTTTTATCTTTTCCGGCGTCTCTACATAATGTGTTATCCCAGACTCAATGATAATTGGCAGAGCTAATTCAAACCCATAAGTAGTTAAATGTGGATAGGTACTGTTTGAAAAACCTCCGGGCGTATAATCTGTTGGGCCTGCCACACCCCGCAGGTATGGTATGGTTGCAATATGCGAAGGTGCCTTTTCCGGATAATTTTCATCAAATTTATAGCATTCTCCTCCCCGTATGGCTTCCATTGCAAGCAAATTAGGGTATGTCCTGCGCCAACCTCTCGGTAAGGTACATCCATGGAAATTGACAACTAATTGATAATCTGCAGCATCTTCTAATATCTCGATATAATGCTTAATTATTTTCTGTTTATCTGACTGAAAGAAGTCTACTTTAATTCCTTTGATTCCAAGTTTGCTTATTCGTTTAAACTCTTGTCTTCTTACCTCCCCCTTATCCATCAAATCACGCGGTTCTTCGCTTACTACATTATGCTTTCCACCTGAATTATACCAGATCAATAGTCCGACATTTTTGCCTGCTGCATATTTGGCTAATTGTTCAAGTGATCCATTTTTTATGCGGTTCCAATTGGCATCAACAAGTGAGTACTCCCATCCCATTTCAGCAGCCAGGTCAACAAAAGGCACTAATCTTTCATAATCCTGCGGACTATCACTCTCTGACCACCAACTCCAGGATGATCTGCCCGGTTTAATCCAATTGGTATTCTTAATTTGATTCGGGAAAGCCAGATCGATAGCCATATGCGATTCTACAATATCATCCAGCGTTTTTCCCACAGTAATGAACCGCCATGGAGTTTTCCACGGTAATGCAGAATGAGATGTATTATCGTAATATCCCATGGACTCCTCAGCTTCGGCAGATTTAATTTTATAAACACCATCTTCGCAACTGCTATGAATATGGCTGGCTCCATATGAACCGTCAAAACCAGATTCTGAAATAAATACCCAGCAATTGTTCGTTTCAAAAAGCATGGGGAAAGCCCAGCCGTTCTTGTTCCATGGAGCATTCGTTCCAATTTTAAGCGGGCCTGCGTAAAATGTCTCGTAAGCCGGACTCCAATGGGTTATCGTATCGTATGGATGTGCCCAAAAGTCACCGTCACCAAGGTTGAAACCTGTCTGTTCTTTAACAATCCGTACCTGCTTAATGCTATTATCGGGGAAAAAGTATTGAAAAGCCATACCATTGTTGAAGGCTCTGAATATCAGGTTTATATTTTTCTGCTCATAGTTTGTAAATGCCAGACTGATTTCATTATATGTATTATTATACTTTTGCTTGCTTCCTGATAACAGTGAGTATTCAACCTTTTTATTTTTGGTGGTTTTGGATGAAATAAACTGAAGGTTTTCAATAAATATACTTTCTTCTCTTATTATCCCCAAAGGTGAAGGTTCAATGATTTGCTTGTATGAACCATCATTTTTAATATAAACCGAATAGTATAGTTTATTGGAATTTGATGTTTCAATTCTGCTTATCTCAACTTTAATATACTTGTTTGGTGAGATAATGTGCCATGAAGTTGTGTCCTTATTACACGAAATCAATAGAGTGATTAGTAAGCCACATAAGGTAAGCTTAATAAATTTGATCATTATTATAGTATTAGTGTTTTCTTTTCTTGAAAGATTCATTTTTACCGAATCTATTATTTTCTCAAAAATAGGTTTGATCATTTTTTAAATGGTTCGATATTTCCCCGATTAAGTCCAATATTTTGTCCAAAACATTGAGGCCGGTTTATAATTAGCATTTAAATAGTATATAATTACTAAATCCAGGGTACAATTAAAGGCAGGAAATACTCGAAAAAATGAAGTAAACAATATAACTAACCTCTTTAATAAAATGACAAACTAAAGATCCTGCCCATCCAAATACATTTGTGAAAAAATCTTTCTGAATTAGAAATGGCAAAATTATCTGATTTTACTTCTGCAGGAAAGCTTGCATAGATAAAAGCACCCGGATAATTCTGTGACTTGTGTTTTAAATCTTGTGCCAAATAATTATAAATGAAAACTAAACAGATTTTCTACATTTTGGGATTAATATTATGGGTTGCTTGCAGTGACCCGGACTCATCCATTGACAATAAAATACCCTTAAAAGAAACTTATACGTCATCATCAGCAGTTCGCAGCGGAATAGCCCTGGGGGGAATAGGTACCGGAAGTATTGAACTCCGTCGAGATGGGAATTTTTATAACTGGTCCATCTTTAACAACTATCCACATGGCACGGGTCCTGTTTTTGAACTTCCAACATTACCCAATAAGCATGTGGATGATAGCTATTTATTTTTTCTGGTTCGTTATCAAATTGACGGGGAACAGCCCAAAATAAAGCTTTTACAAATAAATAATTCACTAAGTGAAGGTGCATTGGAAGGAATTATATATTATTACCCCTGGATGGAAGCAGTTGAGAACATTGAATACAGCGGCCGCTTTCCGTTTGTGCATATGAAATTCACCGATTCAGAGATGCCTTTTGATATTGAAATGGAAGCTTTCTCTCCATTTATTCCTCACGATGTGGCAAATTCTTCCTTACCAGGTATCTATTTTAATTTTGAGCTGGTTTCTAAAACCGACAAACCTGTCGACGTGATGCTTTTGGGAACACTCAGAAATTTGGTGGGTTACGATATGATAAACCGCTCTTTTGCATCTGAATTAATCGAAAAAGAGGACTATAAATTTTTTGTCCATAAAGCTGAAGGGATGGATGAAAAACAATCGAGTTACGGACAAATGGGACTTGGTGCCATTGGCGAAGATGAAGTTTCATACTATCTGGGATGGGAACACAAACACCCCTATTACGAGATGTTGCTGATTTCGAAAAAACTAGCGAATATTGATGACACCCCAAACCGTAACACAAAAACAACAGATGGCCGTTTAATTGGTCGAATTAGTGGCCTTGACAATGATCAGCGATGCTTAAGCTCAATTGCCGTGTCTCATAAATTAAACAAAGGGGATAAATTTCACCCTGTGTTTTTTATGAACTGGTATTTTCCCAATAATTATGGCGCAGTACAGTATAAAGCGGATAATGCTTCATCCGGTAAAGGCTGGCCCGAACGGTATAGTGCAAACCTGAAATACACAAAAAATATTGGACATTATTATCAGAATACGCTTAACAGCCTTGAAGATATTGCCGGGTATTTTGTAAAAAACCGGGATACCTTAAAAAATGAGAGCCGTCGCTTTGTCGATAATATGTATCAGTCGGATATTGAACAGTTTGTGCTTGATCAGGTTAATTCGCAGCTAAATACTTTTATTACCTCATCAACTTTATCAAAAGCCGGAAAATATGTGATAAGGGAAGGTCTTTCCTCCTATCAATCATGGGGAGCCGCTGCCACAATTGATGTTGCGCTCTATGGATCTCAAATGGTTGTTGCCCTGTTTCCGGAGCTGCAGAAGTCAATGATGCGTGCACACCGGGAATTACAGACCAAAGCGGGTGAGATTAATCATGGATTAGGTTACGATCCCGATTTTAATCATAATGGAACCTGGGGCGTATACGAGCGTGTTGATTTAGTGCCAAATTATATCCAGATGGTTTTACGTGATTATTTCTGGACCAATGACAAAGCTTACCTCCGAGAGATGTGGCCTTCCATCAAACTGGGAATCGATTACATCCTTAATCATCGTGATAAAGATGGTGATCAAATGCCCGACATGGAAGGTATTATGTGTAGTTACGACAACTTTCCGATGTATGGTCTGGCTTCTTATATTCAATCGCAGTGGATTGCAGCACTTACCATGGCTGCTCAAGCTGCTGAAGAAATGGGGGAACCTGAAATGAAAGAAAAGTATGAAGCTATAGCCAGAAAAGGAAACCAATTAATGAATGAAAAGTTATGGAATGGATCATATTACAGGCTCTCAAATGATTATAATGGAGTTAATGGCGTTAATGAAGGATGCTTGACTGACCAGCTAATTGGTCAATGGATAGCGCATTGTGCGGGTATTGGATACCTAATTGAACCCGAAAAGGTAAAAAAATCATTGGAGAGCATTCTGGAAAAATCGTTTATCGATAATTCATTCCTGCGAAACTGTTCATGGCCGGAACATCCTGAACTTTTCCCTATTCACTCTTCTGATTTATGGGTCGATCAGGCCAATACTCCCTGGACAGGTGTAGAGTTAGCCTTTGCATCGTTCTTAATATATGAGGATATGCTCGAAGAGGGTTTAAAAGTGATAAAGGGTGTTGATGACCGCTACCGAAAGGCAGGGTTATATTGGGATCATCAGGAGTTTGGAGGTCATTACTACCGACCCATGTCGGCATGGGCCATCATGAATGCATATTTGGGATTATCCATAAAACAGGGGGTATATAGCTTTGCACCCAAAAACAGGGAACAAAACTTCAAGATGTTCTTTGCTGGTCCAAATGGTACAGCACACTACATTCAAAAAAATGGTTCCGTTTATCTTGAAACACTTACCGGAAGTCAGCATTTGCATGAAATAAAAATCAAATCATCAATTGTAAAAAACAAAAATATAAAGGTTAGATTAAACAATAAGGCACTGGAACCAAAAGAAATAATCTTTACAAATAATCAATTAATAATAAGCTTTGCTAATTACATAACAATACCGGCAAGTCAAAAACTTGAAATCACATCTAATAAATAGTATATTCAAAAAAATTTGTAAAATTTATCTAAGCTTCGCGACGGGAAAAAATATTTAAATACTTATATACAATGAGATTAAAGAAATTTCTACCCTTGCCGAATATTTGAAAACATCGATGGAATTTCCTACATGCCCTAACTGATTCGGATATTTTCCCGCTTTACCGATAAGTTTAGTTGTTATTTTTTTTACTAAATTGAGTTCTTGACTAACAAAATTAAATTTTGTACTATGGATAAAAGACTATTATTCAATTTAATAAAAGTAGGCCATAAAGTAAAGACCATACTTCTTTTGATAATCATAGGAATGGTCTTTTCGAACTGTGGCAGCCAAAGTTCAGAATCTACAAAAAAGGAATCCAATACAGTGAATGAGAAAGAAACAGTTCAACGATTCTTTTCTGATGATAGTTTTTGGAATCAGCCCATCGGTGACAATCCGGAAATTGATCCCAGCAGTGATAAATGGATAAAAATGCTTGAACAGGAACCTACCGGTGAAAATTTTGGCACTGTTTTTCGGAAGTGGACGATTCCTGTTTATGAAGTCGATGAAAATACAGAATATGTCCATGTCAAAAAGCACCCTTTGGATGAAAAGAAAAAAGAAGTCTGGATTACTAAAAATGAAAGGACACATTTTGGCCATGGACCAGGTTTCAATCCTGTTCCAATTCCTGCCGGAGCAAGACCTGATATAGAGGAGGATGCACATTTTGCCGTGGTGGATTGGAAAAGGATGATAGCCTGGGATATGTGGGGACTAAAGCAACTGGAAGATGGCTCCTGGCAGTCAAAAACCGGCATGTTTTACCGGCTCGATGGAGACGGCGTTTTCAATAGCTATGAACTGGGTTATGTAGAGGATGAGAGTGTTCATTTCCATGGGCCAAGCAGGGCTTCAGGTGTTCCTGCTATTGCCGGATTGATCCGGTACGATGAAGTAATGGAAGGTGAAATCAGGCATAAGCTTTCTTGTGCAACACGTTTTGCTGCTAAACAAATTTTTGTTTATCCGGCATCCTGGACCGATGGATTTGTGGAAGGGGGTATTCCCGAAGGGGCAGTTATCCAACTCGACCCACAACTTGATTTAAGCCAGTTCGATTTAACGAAAGAAGAAACTGTGGTTGCTAATGCATTGAAGAAATACGGTATGGTGATTGTGGATATAGCCCAGGGGCAACCCATTTATGCTGAAGGTCTATGGGGGTACCAGGATAAATCGTGGGAAGGAAAGCTCTCAGAGTGGGAGGACAGGGGGATCAATTCTATTCCGTTTAAATACTATCGCGTTTTAAAAATTAAAAATCCAATAAATAGGGGGGACATTCGAACCAGTAACCCGGAGCATATCAAAAGGTGGCTACCTGAATCTGTCTGACCAACGAAAATAAATTATAAACAGATGAAAAAACAAAGGATATTACTTTTAATAGCTTTTTTGTTTATTGGTGTAACAGTTTTTCCACAACTATCCTTAAAAATTGTTGATAAGAAAGAGACTTACCAGCCTCTTGATACGCTTGTTATTTTCTCTGAAACCAAAGGACAAATTGAAGTATACGATGGCAAGAGTTACAGGTACTTTTCTTCTGAAATTGAAGAGAAAGTGAAAATGGTTGTTGGCGGCACTCTGGGCTCTCATAATATTTTATTGAAAAGCAAAAAGGGTGTTCTGCTTGACATGATAACGTTCACCGTCGATTGCAAAACAGAAATAAATGATGCCTCCGGAAAATATAGGGAATTGCTCGATGTGCTTTATCATTCCATGACCGGAGAATGGAAACGTGAGAGTGATGTACGACGGTTTAATGGACAATATTATCACACTTTTGTGGGGTGGTTACGCGACCATGTGCATACATTGAAAGGTATGAAGTATTTCTATCCCGAGGTTAAAAGCGGAATTGATCTTTATGGAGATTCACAGCGGGAAGATGGCATGATCTGGGATAATTATGATCAGGCTCCCGGAAGCTATTGGATTCAACGGTTCAGGTATGGAGATTTTGTAAAGTATTTTGAAGGTAATGACATGATTTTTACCCGTATCCCTGTTGAAAATGATGTGGAATATCTGTTCATCGAAGGAATTTATTACACATGGAAGGCTACAGGAGATACGGAGTGGATGAAAGGGATGATCGATAAAGCACTTAAGGCTTTGGAATATAGTACTACAAGTCCGTATAGATGGTCAGATAAATATCAATTGCTTAAACGGGGATATACCATCGATACATGGGATTTTCAGAACGATGAAGATGCCGCTATCTCTGTAGGAGAAGGAAATATGCCTGATGCAATGATTGTTACTGCTGAACATACACGATTTGGAATTATGTTTGGCGATAATACCGGGATGATCGCCGCTTGCCGTTATTTGAGTGAAATGTTGAATGTTGCTGGCAGAAAAGAAGAGGCTGAAAAAATTCAGCAGTTAAGTGACGATCTTGAAGTCCGATTGAACAAGCTTTCGTGGAATGGTGAATTTTTTACGCATCATGTCCCAGAGGATACTTCAATTAAAAGAGATTTAGGTGTTGACGAAAAAACACAGGTTTCATTATCAAACGCCTACTCCTTAAACCGTGGGATTTCGCACGATAAGGCGGTGAATATTATTAATACCTATCAGCAGATCAGAATGGAAATGCCTGCCACTTCACCCGGGGAATTCTATACCATTTATCCTCCCTTTGAGAATGGATATGAAGGCCATAATTCAAAATGGAATTATATGAATGGGGGTGTAACTTCCATTGTAGCCGGTGAATTGGCCCATGGGGCTTTCGAACATGGCTTTGAGCAATACGGGGTAGATATATTGGATAGACAATTGGCATTAGCAAAGAAAACTGACAATTATCTTCATTGCACCTATCGTGGTCAAATGCCGGAAGAGCCCGGGAGGACTTTTACACCTATAAGCCTCAAAGAAGTAGCAAACACCGATTTTGCAGGCAATACACAAAAGGGCGTAATGGGTTGGACCAATGAAGGTGAAAACGATTTACATGAATTCCCCACCGGGAAGCAGATATTTAAAGGGATCGAGTTTACTATAATTGACCCTGAGGAAAATGGCAGAAAGGCCTGTTTAGGTTTGTCTGAAGATTCAGCTTATGCGCAACAAGCCAGGATAAATGTGGGTAAAAAGGCGAAATCAATTTATTTTCTCCATACCGCGAATAAAACTACTTTTTGCGGAAGCATAACAATAAGATATGCAGATGGGAGTAGTACTTTGGACTATATTACACCCGGAAAAATTACTTCCTGGTGGTATCCTGCTGCGCCTCAAGACAGAAAGCAAATGCCTAATCTTCAAGTGGCATGGACAGGAAAAAACAAGTTTTCAGATAAAGTTGGCGTAGGCGTGTATGGACTAAATAACCCTCAGCCCGATAAGTTAATTAGTGAAATTGTATTTGATGCAGCAAAAGATGGTACCAAATGGATGGTTTTAGGGCTAAGCCTTTCTGACACCGATGTTTTGTTCACACCTGATATCATATCCGGGGGTATTCCCGATAATTGGGGTGCTGCTGCTGTGGTATATGCATTGGTTGAAGGGCTGGCCGGAGTTAAAGATCAGGGACAGTCTTTCAATAATGTATTACTTACTCCCCGGTGGGAAGCAGCAAACGAAAAAGAAGTAAGTGTAACAATAAAATACGAAGCATCAAAAGCCTATATAAGTTATAAATACCTTAAAACAAAGAATGAGATTTACCTTACTTTTACCGGGACTCAGGACGAAACCGATTTACAGGTTTTATTACCTGAAGGAAGACAGGTTATAGCATCGTTTGTAAATGATAAAGCTGTTGATACCGGTATCAAAAAGGTGGAATCGTCTAATTATGCCTTTATGAAAATTAGTGGGAAAGGAGTATATAAAGTGAAATTTATACTTGAGTGAAAGATTTTTATATATGAACAATAGACTACACATCACTTTTATCTTATCTATGGCGATATTGCAAGTCATGGCAAATAACCATCCTGCAAAATTTGTATGGAAAGATACCGAAGGTAGAGGGCGGCAGCAAAAAGTGTTATTCCGATATAGCTTTGAATTAAGTGAAATGCCATCGGGATCTGAAATTCATCTGTTTGCCGATTCCAGATATCATCTCTATGTTAACGGAACCCATATTAATTTCGGCCCCTCCAGATTTTATCTGGCTCATCCGGAATATGATACCTATGAAATGAAGGATTATCTTAAAGAAGGTGAAAATGTAATTGCCGTTGAAGTGCTGGCCAATGGAATGGAAACATTTCAATTACCCAAAAGTATTGGAGGTTTCATTGCATGGGGATCAGTTATTGAAAGCACGGGTAATGAGATAAATTTAGAAACACCCGGTAATTGGAAAATGCTTCCTGTAGCATCAATGGACACCAATACCATTAAGTTTTCATTTGCATGCGGAGCTTTAGAAAATCAGGATTTGAATAAAGAACCTTCCGGCTGGCAGAATATCACCTTTAATGACCAGGGTTGGCAGACTCCTGTGCCAATTAAAAATCAAGGCCATTGGGGAGAGCTAACTCCCCGGACAATTCCGCACCTGACTCAGAACGAAAAGACACCCCTTTCATGCCTTGGCATATTCAAGGAACAAAAAGATGAAGTCATATCTTCATTTTATGTAAAAACTCCTGATGAAACAGCCACAGAATATAACTCAGGTCAAAATATGCTGGGGTATACCTATGTTTTCTCGCCAAAAGATCAGGAAATTGAACTGGGTACCTGGTGGGGCGATTATTATCTGAATGGAGAAGGGCCTTTACATGTAAGTTCAAGAAGTAATTCAAATCCGGTAAGGGAAAATCGGATATTTAAACTCAAAAAGGGATGGAACTATCTCTTTGTATATTACCGGGCCATATGGGGAGCATGGGAATTTACGGTGGCTATGCCTGCAAATTCAGGATTGCAATTTGCAGCAGATAAGAAAAAAAAAGGCACAATTTTTTTTAAAACCTTAGCCCCACCAAGCGAAGAACAATCGGTTGAATGGGTAAATAAATTTAAAACTAATGAAAAAGAATTATTAAAATCCCTCGATAGCTTAAACTGGCATAGCCAATCATACAGTAAAAGAATTGAGAATCCTGCCAGGGAACTTGTCTGGCACCACCCCGACTTTTTTAATAATCTAAAGGAAAATGATTATCAGACAAGAGATTTTGTAACCACAGGACCCCGGTACTATGTTTTCGATATGGGACATAAAACACTGGGCAGATTATTTATTGATGTTAATGCACCAAAAGGAACAGTAATAGAATTGGGGTGGAGTGAAGATTTAAATAAATACCAAATGCCCTATTTATACAAACGTATGCAAATTAATTCGGGCGCCCGTTTTATAACCAACGGAACACAAAACCGATATGCCACCTTTAAACCTTATGGGGTTCGTTATATTATAGTCAAGGTAGTACCGGTTCAAAACCAAAAGGTGAAAATTCGTCAGCTAGGTGTGATTGAGCAGGTTTACCCTTATGAAAAAGCCGGTTGGTTTGAATGTTCCGACCCCATGTTAAACAAAATCTGGGAATTGGGCTGGCGTACTCTCCGGGTTTGCTCGGAAGATTCATACATCGACACTCCCTTCCGCGAAAGAGGATTGTATGCGGGAGACGCCTTACCGGAATATGCCATTACCCTGGCCACTTCAGGTGAAAGCCGTTTGATAAAAAAATCACTCGTTCTATTTCAGGATATGTATAGGGAAGAGATGACAACGGGTTCAGAAAACAGGCATAATGATTTCATTTTAAAAACTTTAATTGAATTATACTGGTACTACAAATATACCGGAGATTCCATTTTCGCAAAGTTGCTTTATCCAAATTATAAAACGTACCTGAATCATTTGGAAAAGAAAATTACTTCTGATGGATATTACCAGGCCGGGAATGTCTTTTTGGAGTGGACAAGAATTCCAAAAACAGCCGATTTAACTGCCTACCAGGCATTATTATATGGCTCATTTAAAATGATGCAGGATTTAGCCACTGATTTCGGATACACGGACGATGTATTGGAATTTTTAAAAAGAGCAGAGGCATTAAAAGCCGTAATTAACAAATTATTTTGGGATGAGAAACTCCATTCATTTTTTGATGGTTATGAGAATGGCCGGAAGATTGATCACCATTACCCTATTTCCTCTTACTACCCACTACTTTTTAACGTTGTTGACGATGTTGAAAAAAAACAAAAGTTAATTAACTATCTTGACGAAGAGTTAATAGATATCAGAGAAGAAAGCCGTAATCGTAAGACTACACCTTATGGTGCGTTTTACCTGTTTGCAGCATTATACCAAAATGGTGAAGCGGCATTGGCAGAACGATTCATGAAGCAATTCTGGTCCCGGATGATACATCAGGGAGATGATACCTCATGGGAGAACTTTGATATTGGTGCAGAAAATAATGATGGGCAGGGAACAGCAAGCCATGCCTGGAGCGGTCATCCTACTTATTTTTTATCCACCGAAATTTTAGGAGTAAAAGTAGGTTTTAACCAGGCATTCTCACGCGACACGGTGTTGATTCAACCCCAAACAGAAAATGTTACCTGGGCCAAAGGAGCGGTTCCGCACCCGGCTGGTTTAGTAAAGGTAGATTGGCATATTCAGGGAGAAAACTTAATTTTTAATCTTGAACTGCCCGGGAATGTTCCGTTTGTTGTGGAACCCAAAGGGAAACTGGCCAGGCTAAACCTGATTCTGAATGTAAAAACCGCAAATTAATACCGCAGAATCATGGAAAGCCAGTAAAAACAATTTATGTAAATTCCCTTATTGCCAGGATGATGATTATTACAATATAACAAACTCATTTTGGAATATAGTCACCTCCTGAAAGAAGTCTTGAAAGTATTTTTGAAAAGATATAGAATTGTAAAAGATAATTTCAATTACTAATATAAATCTTGCTAACTATGAAAAAACTATTTACTGTTTTATTAACTAGCTTCCTTCTGATACCAGGATTATTACTGGAAGGTCAAGTTATCACTACCATCTCAGAAGACTTTGAAGATGGATTGGTCAGTGAAAGATGGCAACCCGAACACGAGGATAGTATTTATACTTTAACTAACGTAGATGATGCCGCTGGTAAAGTCTTGAAAATTGACGTGGATAAGAATGCCGATAACAATGAGGGATTTGGCGCAATACGTTATACTATGGAATCCCCTTCAGTTCTGGATATTTCTGCAAATCCATACGTAAGTGTCAGGGTTAAAGCAAATGCTGATGTGCCCCTGCAATTTAATTTATGGACGGAGACGGACGGGAATATCAATGAAACAGCGATTGTTTATGATATTGTCGGGAATGAAGAATGGGTTGATTTGATATTTGATTTTTCCAGTGTTCTGGATGAAACAATGGATGCTACTACGGTAGTTACCATTCTGATGAATTTCAATCCTGGTTGGCAAAAATTTTATACTGGTATAGTTTGGTTCGATGATTTTAAGGTGGGAGAAGCAGCTGCTCCTGCAGCAGGTACTTATTTTGCCGATTACTACAACTACGATGAGGTTAATACGGATATTTATAAACCGGACGAAAATGGCAGCCATGTTTTTTCAATTGATGGAAATTCACTTAAAGTAGCCGTAAATAAAGTAGACATATGGGATGGATTTGTTGTTGAATTTCCGGAACCTCTTGATATGAGCAATAATCCACTGGCAAGCATGAAAATCAAGACTGACCAGAATATTATTTTTAGAATCTATTTATGGGATGTTGATAGTCTATATGGGAAATCAGATATTTCATATGAGATTTCGGCATCTGCTGGTTTCCATACATATTACTTCAATTGGCAGGGTAAGTTCTGGCATGGGGAATGGAATACACCTCCAGATGATTATGTACCACTTGACTCAACGCAAATTCAGCTATTCCTGGTAAATATTATGCCGGGTACTGCAGGAAATTTTGGAAATGTCTGGATTGATGATTTCAGAGTAGGTTCTATTGCTGAAATTCAAACCGCAAGCAATGATAAGGATATTCTCTCCACATCAATAGGCGTTATTAGTGGTAACGCACTTAAAAATGTACCTGGAGGTACGACAGCAGGTACTCTGTTGGCAGGGCTCACTTTATCTGATAAAGCTACTGCAAAAGTTCTTTCATCTTCGGGTGGCAGCGTAGCAGCAGCTGCAGCTGTGCTAACCAATGATTTTGTAGTTGAAGTAACTGCTGAAAATGGAACTAAAAAGGAATATACTATAGAGCTATTAGTGATTCCTCCTGATGCTTTGCGCATCTTTAAATTACCTGGCACCGTCGACGATCCTACCTTTCTTGATGTAGAAGACGGACAGATAGATGATATATGGGCCGAGTATCCGGCAACCGAAATGACCAATATGGTGATAGACCTTGATGATTTAGGTGCCACATATGACGGACCCTCAGACATATCCGGCACATTTAAAACTGCATGGAACGAATATTCTTTGTATATCCTGGCAGAAATAACCGATGATATACTTATCAACAACTCAACCAATACTTATACTGATGATGCCGTTGAAGTATTTCTGGATATGACCAATAAGAAGAACGATGTGTCTACAGGATATGGAACCGATGATTATCAAATCTTGTTCGGGTATAATGAAACTAATGCGGAAGTTTTTATTGGAGGAGGAGCAACCGGACATGTCTATGGATGGGAACAGGGACTTGCAGCTGGTGGATACTGGATGGAGATAGAATTTGACATCGAAGAACTCTTTTCACCTACCGGCCTTACTCCTGAGATTGGACGCGTAATAGGTATGGATATCCAGGTTGATGAGGATGATGGAAACTTTGACAATGATGGCGATGGAACACACAGAGAACATATCCTTCTGTGGAATGCAGAGGCCAATGAGAACTGGCATGATCCGAGTGGCTTTGGAACAGCTGTGCTGGCAGGTGATGTAACAGGCATTGAGAAGATTGAAAAGTACGCTACTAAGTTCACCGCATATCCAAATCCTGCAAATGGACAGATCACCCTATTGAATACTGAAAATATTCACCTTGTTGAGATTTATTCATTAACCGGACAAAAATTGATAACCATAAAAGGTGAATTTGCTCAGGAAACTGTTCTTAATGTAAGTGAACTCAGTGCCGGAGCTTATATTCTTAAACTTATAGAGAAGGATGGTAATACAAGCGCAGTAAAATTTATTAAAGAATAATAGAAGCACCGTCACAATTTAATTAAAGAAGTTGCGGACTATTTCGCAACTTCTTTGTTGATTAAAAATTAATTAAATGCATATATTATGAGGAGAAGATCATGTACTAAATGGAAAAAGTATTTACTTCTGTTGTATTCAATATTTGTTGCTTCAGTTAGTTTTGCCCAGGAAAGGGAAATATCGGGAACCATCACTGACAGTTCGGTGGATGAACCTTTGCCAGGTGTAAATATCACTATAAAAGGCACAAGTAAAGGAACAATTACGGATGTTGACGGAAATTTCTCCATTACAGTTCCATCGAATGAATCCATTTTAGTCATTAGTTACATTGGATTCAATTCAGAAGAAGTACAGGTGAATGATCAAACGGTCATTATTATTGGCATGGTTCCTGATATTGGAAGTCTGGATGAGGTTGTCGTGATTGGTTATGGAACGCAAAAGAAAAGTGATTTAACGGGTTCTATTTCTTCCGTTTCATCTGAAGAGCTTGAAAAGATCGCTGCAACAAATGTCAGCCAGGCACTGCAGGGAAGAGCATCCGGAGTATGGATTACAAGTAGTAGCGGACAACCTGGGGATGAAGCCAGAGTGCGTATCAGAGGTATTTCTTCAATAAATCGCTCTGATCCTCTTTATGTAATTGATGGTATTCCTGTAAGTACTCAAACTGCTGAGTATAGTGATAATGCGAAATATACAGCTTCGTTAAACAGTATTAATCCGGCCGACATCGAATCAATCGAAGTACTAAAAGATGCTTCAGCAACAGCAATATATGGTTCAAGAGGGGCAAATGGAGTTATTCTTATAACTACGAAACGCGGCAAAAAAGGAGACCCCAAGGTAAATTTCTCCTATTATAAAAGCTTTTCAAAAATCCAGAAATTACAGGATGTAATGAATTCTCAGCAATTCGTCTCGTTTTATTCCGATTTGCTGGATAACGGAACCTTATCGGGTAACCCGGCTTATATTGCAGGAACAAATATCCCAGTATCGTCATTTTATACCGATACAATAGATTCATCCATCGATAACGACTGGCAAGACCTTATAACACGTACGGCCCAGACGGATAATTACTATTTATTAATATCAGGAGCAAGCGAATACAGCAATTATAGTGTTTCAATGGGATACCGCTCGGAAGCAGGTGCGGTGGTTAATTTAAATTTAGAGCGGATCAATCTAAGGGTGAATTCCGATCATAAAATAAATAAAATTATCAAGTTAGGTGAATCATTAAGCGTATCATATGTAACCACTAAAGGAGACAACGCAAGTCTTCAAAATGCCTCCAGAAATGCTCCTTTTATGCCTATCTACGACAGTCTGAACTTAGGTGGTTACGCAGGCCCGTATTTCACAACAACAGGCAGAAACGAAGTAACAAATACTTTAGCTGAAGTTAATTTAAGGGAAAAATCAGATATACAATCCAGAATTTTAGTAAATATTTATGGTGAACTGGAAATTGTAAAAGGACTAAAATATAAATTGAGTGGTAGCGGTGATTATGTAACGACAAACAGCAGAAGTTTTACGCCTCAATACGATTTAGGAGCAGATGGAAATATGGGTATCCGCGGAAATGCGCTGGCAACGCTAAATGAGTCCAGAAGATTTACAACAAGATGGATACTGGAAAATTTGCTAACCTATCAGAATACGTTTGATAAGCACGAAATTACTTTGATGGCAGGGCATGCTGCCGAAAGTTTTCATACTCAGGGCTTAACTTCCTCAGGAACATCATTTCCAAATCCGGAAATTACTGTGCCCTCTGGTGCTACTGAAAACATTACCATGGATGGCGATATATGGGAAGAAAAGCTACTTTCTTTTTTTGGAAGGGTAATTTATTCATACGACAGTAAATATTTATTGACGGCAAGTATACGAAGAGACGGCTCCTCTCGCTTCGGAGTAAATAATAAATTTGGTACTTTCCCTTCCTTCTCCTTAGGCTGGAAAATTTCAAGAGAAAAATTCTTTGACGGAGTCCCACTTATTAACGATTTAAAACTAAGATTTGGCTGGGGCCAAACCGGTAATCAAGATGGCATACGTAAGTACTATCCTTATTTTAGCGGGATTAATACAAATCGGACCTTTTATGTTTTTGGCACTGATCAGGTTACACATTTTGGAGGTACTCCTTTCTTTGATTCTGCCAATCCTGATGTTAAATGGGAAACTATAGAACAAACAAATTTAGGATTAGATATGGGCTTATGGAAGAACCGGTTAACACTTAGTGCCGATTACTATATTAAGAAAACAAAAGATATGTTGTTGCCGGTACCTCTTTCTTATCATTCTGGTTTATTGCAAGGCTTTGCAGAACCGATACTAAACATTGGGCGTATTGATAACAAAGGGATTGAACTAAATATTTCGTACAAGGGTAGTATTAGTCAATTACAATATACTCTTTCCGGAAATCTGACCACGATTAGAAATGAGACCGTACAACTTGCCGGTTCTGATATTGAACATGCTGACCAGAATAATATAATTGTCATGCGCACAGTCGAAGGACTACCCCTATCATCGTTTTATGGTTATATTGAAGAAGGCATCTTTCAAACAGAAGAAGAAATAGCAAATCATGCACGTCAAAATGCCAATACAGCGCCTGGCGATATTAAATTCAAAGACCTGGATGGTGATCATGTTATTACGGCTAACGACCGTACCTACATTGGAAAATCTATTCCCGGTCTGATTTATGGCTTCAATCTGGATCTGTCTTACCGGCAATTCGATTTTTCTGCATTTTTTCAAGGTGTAGCCGATGTTCAACGGTATAATAAACCAAGAAGAATATTGACTATACCCAGCAACTTAGGAAATGAAATAGATGTAAATAAATCTCCTGAAGTATTGAATTATTGGAGGGAAGGAAATACAGGCACTAATATTCCCAGGTTGATCGAAACGGATCCAAATAACAACGCAAGATTTTCAACCAGATTTATCGAGAATGCAGGGTTTTTAAGGTTAAGAAATTTGCAGATTGGTTATTCACTTCCTGAATCCTTGTCTTCAAAAATAAATATCGACAGGTTTAGAATTTATGCAAGCTTTCAAAATGTGTTGACTTTCACAAAATATTCAGGCTTAGATCCTGAAGGTCTAGCTGTTGATGAGGGTCCAACAGCCTTTCTGGATTCGTATCCTCCCCCGGGGATTATTACACTTGGTGTTAATTTTGATTTTTAAAATAAAATTTTTACTGATGAAAAAAATAACGATCATTTTATCCATAATATTTGTATTTGCTGCCTGCACCGAAGATTTTTTGGATATAACACCTGCAAATAACTTGTCCGATGGTAACTATTACAAAAATCAGGACCATGCATTAGCAGCAATAGCTTCTGCTTACGATGTGATGACCTGGATGGAATTTTATGGGGTATGGTACGCACTTTTACTTGAGGGAGCCGGAGACGACTGTATACCCGAGAATTCCAGGTTTAAGGAACTTACATACAATACTGATGACGGTACTATTGCTGATATGTATATGATTCTCTATATGGGTATCATGAGATCCAACGCGGTACTGGAAAAAGTTCCTGCAATTGAAATGGATGAAGAGTTGAAAAACAGGATTCTTGGTGAAGCCAAATTTCTGAGGGCTTTTTACAACTGGCATCTAGTTACTTTATGGGGAGAGGCTCCATTAATAACGGAAGTTTTAACGTTGGAGGAACAAACTCAACAGAGTAAAAATACCACTACGGAAATTTGGAATCAGATAGAAACAGACTTATTGGGAACCGGAGAGGTAACGGGGGCCATTGATTTATTGCCTGAAACCTATGACCCTTCAAATATTGGCAGAGCTTCAAAAGGGGCAGCTATTGCATTATTGGCAAAATCCTACTTATACCAGGAAATGTGGCAGGAAGCTTCGGATATGTTTGATAGAATTATTGAACCGGATTTGGGAGGTGATGGAATTGGAGGCTATGGACTTGTTCAATACGATGATCCGCAATATCAGGATAGTGCAGGTTTTCACGATGCCTATTTATCGGTTTTTCTTGAAAATCCTTTTGCCGGAGAGAATTTAGAGGATGGAAGACCGGCCATTGGAGGGGAAAACAGTAAAGAATCAGTGTTTGAAGTACAATACAACGATTATATAGCATTTCCAGATGGTGGCATGTGGTTGGGTTGGGGAAACGCCGGCTCATTCAGAAATTTATATTTTGGAGCTACTAACTGGGGAGCGTATCGTAACTTGTGTCCTTCAGAAGGCTTTGTGAATGAATTTGAGGCAGGCGATCCCCGCAAAAACGCCTCCGTTTTTTCCAATGGAGATATAATGGATTACCGGCCTGAAACACAATTCTACATGGTCCCTTTTGATTATGCTACTTCAGGCAGCTATTCACAATGGATAATGAAAAAAACCATTTATCCAATTTGGTATCTGGCTAATGCTGCTCCTATTAATTTCCCACTTATAAGATATGCCGATGTATTACTTATGAAAGCAGAGGCTCTGATCAATCTTGGAGACGAACCTGCAGCTGCACAGTATATAAATAGAGTGCGACAAAGGGTAGGTGCTCCGGTAACCATTCCGTGGGTCGAGGATCTTATTAGCAGTAATTCCAGTATTTCAGATCTCAAAGATGCGCTTATTCATGAACGAAGAGTTGAACTTGGTTTAGAAATACATAGGATGAGAGACCTGATTCGATGGAGCTCTCCAACGGTTAATTGGGTGAAAGTAAGTGATCATAACCAGTTTTTTGTAGCTGGAAAACATGAATATTTTCCAATACCTCAATATGAAATAGATATAAGTGGAGGAAATTTGGTACAAAATCCAAATTGGAATTAACGGAAATAATTAAAAAATTTGAGAAATGAAAATAAAATTAATATTCAGCGTTCTTTTAACGGTTTTGCTTTTGGGCTGTCAAAAAGAAGATGAAATCAGTCCGGTAAATGCAGCTTTTGATATTAATAATATAGATGCTTTATATATTCAAACCTCCGTGGAAATTACCATATCCGGAGAAGGACAAAAGTTTGTCATCTGGCCGGGTGATGAAACCCACGTTTGGTCTGAACAGGTAGATCATTCCAACACCGGAATATCAACAGAAAAAGGAAAAACGTTCTCCTACATTTATCGTGTGCCTGCTTCGTATACTGTAACATGTGTTGCTTCAAGTACGGGAGATTTTGGCCAGGATTTTAATCAGGATATAACACACCTTGATATAACAGTTTCAGACAGTATAAAATCATTTGAGTCGTTTTCTTTCTTTAAACCAAAAGCTGACGGTGAAATTATAAATGATTCAATTTTTATAACTATTTGTGATACGGAGGATCTGACAGATGTAAGAGCAAGATTTTCCTTAAGTTCAAAGTACTCGAGCGTGACAGTAGACACTGTACCACAGGTGAGCCGGGTAACTCGCAATGATTTTACAAAACCTGTATCGTATACTATTACTGCTTATGATGGCAGCGTTAAAGATTATCCTGTAATTGTTACAGCAGTTTCATGTGAATAATTTTAAACAGATGAACCGTTCATGGTGAAAAAAAATACCTTCAGATTTAAAATAAATTTAATGGCTGTTTTCACTTTCCTTTTTATGACGGGTTACAGCCAAAATCCACCAACAATAGGAACACCTGATGACGATACGCTATATGTAAATTCAGGTTATGATTTTCTTCTGATTCCTGAAGTAAATGATAATGACGAAGGCATAAACCAGGAAATTAATTTTACCGTTACATCTTCTGATGAAACGGTTTTAGAAATAGTAAGTACAGAATTTACTGCCGGAAACAGGGTTGCCGTGATTTATGTAACTGAAAAAGGGAAAAAAGGTAGTGCTACAGTTAGTATTGAAGCAAATGATGGAGACGGTACGGCGTTCACTTCATTTCAGGTTAGTGTAACAGGGTATAACTTTCCGGGCATCAATTTTGAAATTCACGATTTGGTTTTCTGGCAACAGAATGTACCTCTTAATTCAACTCCTGCCTATTCAATGATAGCCCCCAGCGGAAAAGCTCCTTATGATAGTATCGATCTGGCTTCATTGAATTTGTCGGTATATTCCGATTGTATTGATAGCCCACCCTGTACAGGAACTGACTTTTTTACTTCATTTTTCAGAGGTTATTTATTACCACCGGTTACCGGCACTTATAGGTTTTATACCAGAAGTGGTGATCATGCAAACCTTGGGATAAGTGCTGATGTGAACTTTGAAAATGCAGTGGAAATTATTAATACTTCTGATGGAATAGGGACTCCAACAGGTGAAGGAGAGAATGAACACGTATCTGAAGAAATTCTATTGCAGGCCGGGAGCGTTTATGCTATATATTGTACGAAATGGAATATTCATAATTTGACCGGTGGTATGCTATGGGAAGGTCCCGGGATTGCAAAAGACTATATAGACGGCCAGTACATGGCATATGTTTTTGATAATACAAAACCAACAAAACCTTCCGAATTTAGCCTTGTAACAACAGGTCTCGAAGATTTACTGATACGATGGAAGGAGTCAACAGACGATCAGAAACTGGAAAGCTATTGCATATATGTTAATGGGCTTAAAGTAAATGAAGCGAATATTTTAGATACATCGTATCTGGTTACTAACTTGCTCAGCAATAGCAGGTATTCGGTAGCCGTATCAGCTATTGACCGGGCCGGGAACGAATCAGCATTATCTGACTTAATATCCACTACCACATATGATGTGGATAATACACCGCCTTTACCACCAACCACCATTACTGCACCCCTTATTGCTGATATTGCGGCCAATCTGTCGTGGAGTGGAGCTGTCGATAATGAAACCGAAATTCGCGGATATAACGTATATTTAAATGATGAGCTTTATAACAAAGAGAATCTTATATATAACGAAACATTATCTGTTTATAATTTATTGCCATCAACGGTTTATAATGTAGAAATTGAAGCAGTAGACGCTGGTAATAATGTATCGGTTAAAAGTGAAGTGTTTGTCTTTAATACTGCCATTTTTGATCCTTCCGATACAAGGTTTGGTGATAACAAAGCAAGAATGAATATCGAATTTAGAAATATTGGTACCAGTGCTGGTATAGGAATTAATTTAGAATATTCACATGGAGAGTTCAATAATGATGTGAACCAGATAGACCGGTTGAAAGAATTGAAACCTGCAGCAATTAGATGGGGCGCAATTACTGCAAACTCCTTAAATTTTTCCGACTATATTGGTGCAGGTAATTCAAATAACATTACCCTGGCTGAATTTATGGGTATCGCCAATGAACTGGATGCATATACAGTTATAACCTGTGGGGTTGAAAACAGCACGGACTGGATGACTCAACCGGAAACATTTACTAATTTTCTTGAATACATAGCGGGTCCTTCCTCGACAGAATATGGTGCAATAAGGGCAGCAGAAGGCTATCCGGAATCACTTCTTGAAAATAGTAGAGGATTGATATTTGAATTCGGCAATGAGGTATGGGGTGCCGGGGCTCATGATGCTCAAATAGGCTCTAACTATGTTACATACCGGGAGTGGACGCGTGAAATGGCTCTGTTATTGAAGAATTCACCACACTATAATAATGATAAGATCTCACTTGTATATAGTGGAAGAAATCCGCACCCTAATGAAAGTTATGGTCTGAACCGGACTGTTCTTGAAGGTGATAATGGAGAAGTTGAATGGTTAGCACTCTCCGGATATTTGGGAGGTAATTTTTCACCTGAAGTAGAAACCGGAAATAGTGAATTGGGGTACTTTAAAAACGGAATAGCCAGATTACATCACGAAGTTGAAGGATTGGTACTTACTATGGAAGATATGGTTGAATTAACCGGTCAGCTAAAGCCCAGTTTCTTTTATGAGGCAAATATGACAACTAATACCTTTTTTGGCAGACTTGGTCAGGCCATTATTCAGACAGATTATTATGCCGAAGCAATTGAACACGGCGGAGCTTTGCCAACCATATTTCATTTTACAGGCGGACAATGGAAAATTATTGTTCCGGCACAGGATTACAAAAAGCTTACTTTGTATGAAGCTGCAAAACTCTTTAATCACCATTGTGTAGGCAACATTCTAAAAACTAATGTGGAAACAGAAGGTGTTATAACTGATGCCGATGGCAATACAATTGATTTTGAACCTGTTGGTTGTCATGCGTATACTAAAAACGGGAAGTTCGGATTGTTATTGATAAGTCGCGACTTTACACGTGATTATACGCTTCAGGTAAATCTGCCAGATGATTTTCAGTTTACAGGAGCTGCTAAAAAGTATATTATATCGGGAGAACATTATAGTTCTACTGAAACAACTATTGATTCGTCGGATGTTATAATTTCTGATGGCATGATAGTAGTTGTACCAAAATACAGCATGGTGGTAATATCATTTAATGGCTACAATCTGCAATTTGAAACCTTGCCTTTAGGATACTTTGATTATACCAGGGTGACAAATATTAGCATCAGGCCAAAAGAAGACGATGGATTCGACATTTCAACACTCCGGGGATCTAAAAAATTTGTTGCGGAATATGAGCCTGTCGATGCGTTCATTAAAATTGCCAATTGGGAGGTTATTAATAATGACGTAGATGTTAAGTTTACAATAAATGGCAATGAAATTAAAATCAGTAGTACGGGCAAGTGTGAAGGAAATGGTACAATAACATTAAAAGTCTCTTCAAAAGACAACATGGAGATTAATGATGAAGTAAGTATAAATATTTCTAACCAGGGGAGTGATTGCAACGCTACCGGTTTAGCCGGGCAAATTAATTCCGGGTGGAAAGTTCACCCTAATCCGGTGAATGATGGGACTTTAAATTTATCTTATACTCATGGTCAGCCTGATGCTTTAGTGACTGTAACAGACATGACCGGGAAAAAGGTCTTTCAGGAAGAAATGCAGACCAACATAAAAGCAATAGAAACTGTTGGCTGGAGTGAAGGAATTTATACTATTTCTATCATTCAGGACGGAAACATTGAGTCATTAAAAATCTTAATCGAATAATAGTTACTAGCGATTTTAAATAACTGTTTAAGGGAGTTTTAAAAATTTCTTTAAATGGGTGTTTAATCATATAAAAGTTAATTTACTGTCCAGACCCGCCCCATTTATCCTCCAAAACTTATATAATTAATACACTGTAATATTGACAATAACTCCCGGATTGAATATTTATTTATAATTTTAACAATATGTTTTTAAGATACAACAGATATATTGTTAGCATGGTAGCAAAATGCCTTCTAATTGGTACTTGTTTATTATTCAGTGCGTTTACCAAAGGGCAGTTTACTAATATGAGATTTTATCAGCTAAGTCTGGAAGAAGGTCTTTCACATTCGCTGGTATTAGATATGGTTGAAGATGATTTAGGGTTTTTATGGTTTGGCACTCAGGATGGCTTAAACCGTTACGACGGATATGAATTCAAAGTTTATTATGCCGGCAAAAGTAACAAAACACCGTCAAAAAACTGGATTAATGACTTATACAAAGATAAGTACGGACAAATATGGATTTTCTATAAAGATAAAGGACTGGACCGGTTCGATCCTCAAAAAGAAACTTTCTATAGCTACTGCCCCGATTCATTAAATCATGAGAGTATTTCCAGTAATTCTTTCTATTCTTCTGTTGAAATAAATTATGTGCGTTTTTTTGAAGACCAGGAGAGCACACTATGGATAGCTACCGATAAAGGGCTGAATAAATATATACGTGAAACAGACAGCTTTGAGTCCTTAAGGCATAAAACATGTAGTAGTAATAGCTTGAGTTGCGATAGCATTACGACTATTGCTGAAGATAAATTTGGATATTTATGGATAGGTACACACAATGGTTTAAACAGGTTGAATAAAAAGACAGGTCAGATAAAATGCTACTTCACTTCGGACAATAAACAAGATGCTGAGCATTTAACTGTTATTTCATGTATTCATTTTGAACCCGACAGCACTGTTTGGATTGGCACTGTCCATAATGGACTGTATATTCTAAACAATGCATACAGCGATGAACAGGCTAAGTATATACAGCTCATTAAAGAGCCGTTAAACCCAAATTACGAACCTACTGTTTACCAAATTTATAATACCACTTCTGGAAATTTACTAATTGGTACTGAACAAGGACTCTATCATAGATTAAAGGATAAAGAAGGTATTCAGCTGGAGCGGATACAAGAAATTTCAAATGTGCAGGTATCACAAATCATTGAAGATGATAACGGTTATATATGGATAGGAAGTGGTGGTCGTAATCTTCTTAAAATATTTCGAATTCATCCCAATATGACTGATATTCAGGTTTTTGAAAAAGATAAAAATAGTGCATATAGTTTTGGTGGTGAGAATGTTCAATTTTTCTGTAAAGGTAAGAATGGGTTGCTTTGGATAGGAACAGAAAAAGGGGGTGTGTACAAAGTTGATCTCTATGCAAAGAAGTTTAGAAATTTAAACGATAACCCAAGGAACAACCCCCACCTGACTAATAATCAGGTATATTCCATTTGCGAAGATTCAAAAAACAATTTATGGGTAGGTACAGCACTGGAACTTAATAAGATAAACCTGATGAATGGTAATATGAAGGGATTTAAGAACAAACGGATATTGAAAACAGGCATTACCTGGGAATATTCAGATAATTTATCTGCAAAGCTTGTTGGCGTTATAAAAGAGACCAAAGATAATAAGTTGTGGATGGGCTCATTTGATTATAAAATAAGTCTTTATGATCCTGTCAAAAACCGATTTTTGAATTTTCACCAGAATGAAAATGATAGTAGTGCTTTTCAGATTTGGTCTATGAGGTCAATTTGTGAAACAAGTTCAGGAGATGTGTATTTTGGAGGCACAGAAAATGGATTATGTAAATTGAATAGTGACGGTAAGTCTTTTTTATATTTTCCTGTTTCAGGGAGAGGAGATAATGGGACCAACGACAGCTGGATAAATATCATTATCGAAGATAAAGATCATATTATATGGATAGGTACCCTCACAGGTGGTTTAAACCGTTTTGATCCGGTAACCGGTAAATTCTCTTACTTTATTAATAATCCATCAGATAACAATACCATTTCAAATGATTATGTGCGGTGTATTCTTGAGCCGGAGATCATTGGAGAAGATATTCTTTGGATTGGGACAAATGGTGGCTTAAACAAGTTCGACAAAAAGACAGGTGTGTTTAAATCGTATACCATGGAAATAGGATTTCCAAATAATACGATATTAGGTATATTGGAGGATAATACCGGCAAGTTATGGATAAGTACGAATAAAGGATTAGTACGTTTTGATCCGATAACAGAACAATTCAAGCTTTATACCTATGAAGACGGGTTACAAAGCAATGAATTTAATGAAGGCGCATATTTCAAAAGCAAATCCGGTGTATTGTATTTTGGTGGTGTGAATGGTATAAGTTATTTCAATCCTGAAGAAATCAAAGATAATCCTTATAAAGGGGAGGCTGTTTTGACAGCCTTTAAAATTAATCAGAATCCGGTATCTGCCAATGATACCGTTGATGGGCGCGTAATCCTTAATAAATCAATCTCGTACACTTCCAATATAATTTTAAATCACAACGATAAAATCCTGTCATTTGAATTTGCCTCTACACATATGGTAGCTCCGAAAAAAGTTAAGTACAGATATAAACTGGAAGGTTTTGAAGAGGAGTGGAATGAAGTTAATTCCAAACAACGCTTTGCAAACTACACAAATATACCCAGTGGAGAATATAAGCTCAAGATTCATAGTACCAATAGTGATGGTATCTGGTCTGATAAACCACTTGAACTTGAAATTTATATGTTGCCACCATTTTGGGGCCAGGTTTGGTTTAAACTGAGTATAATATTATTTATACTGTTATTAATTGTTGGAGTTATACGCATTCGCACACAGGTATTAAAACATCAGAAAGATATTCTTCGTCTGCTGGTTCAGGAGCGCACCAAAGACCTGAAACAAGCCAATGAAGTACTTGAGAACCAAAAAGTTGAAATCCTTGACATGGCTAATAAATTGCACGAATCGGATCAAATGAAATTGAACTTTTTTACAAGCATATCTCATGAGTTCAGAACACCGCTGACTTTAATAATTAGCCCTTTAGAGAAACTCCTTGGTAAGAATAACTATTTGGAAACCACACAGGTAAAAGAAGATCTGAATCTGATATACCGGAATGGGAAAAGACTGTTTAGATTGATCAATCAACTACTTGAAATTCGCAGAGTAGAGACTGGAAATCTGCGGTTAGAGACACAGGAGGATGATATTGTTACATTCATGTACGAAATATTTCAGTTGTTTATTTCCTATGCTGATAAGAAAGATATTGATTACAGGTTTTTGAGTGAAAAAGAAAACTTGAATCTGTTTTTTGATAGCGATAAAATTGAAAAAATATTTTATAATTTAATTTCAAATGCAATAAAGCATACACCTGAAGGCGGAAAAGTTGAAGTTTCAATTTCCGGAGCGGTGCAACTCAAAGGAAATAAAACAATATGCATAAGTGTTAGTGACACTGGCCCAGGTATACCCCCAAAATACATACCTAATATTTTTGATCGTTTTTTTCAAATTACTGGAAGGAAAGCATCTGGTAAAATCAGTTCAGGTATTGGCTTGTCCTTGGTAAAAGACCTGGTGAAGACTCATTACGGTGAAATTAAAGTGCAAAGTGAGGAAGGTAAAGGAACAACATTTGAAGTTTTTCTGCCTGTAACATCATCGCACCTTAAAAAAGAGGAGATTCTTTCTGACAAAGAACAAGAATCCGCCTATTCGTTCGAGTTCTCGAAATCCATGCTTACTTCACCTGAATTCCAGAGCGAAATTGGATTAGGAATTACTGAAAGCATAAGTGATCGGATGAAAGTACTGATTGTTGAAGATAACCTGGATTTGCAGCAATTTTTATTAAAAGAGCTTAATCAACATTACCATGTTATTGTTGCCTCTAATGGTAAAGAGGGATTAAATCTTGCAAAAGAACAACTGCCCGATTTAGTAATATGTGATGTTATGATGCCTGAAATGGATGGTATTGAATTGTGCAAATTAATTAAGTGCGATGTTTCCACCAGTCATATACCAGTATTCCTGCTTACCGCAAGGTCTGAACAGGAATATCAGATATCCGGATTAGAGACAGGAGCTGATGATTATATCACCAAACCGTTTAATTTGGAGGTGTTGAAAATTCGGATCAAAAACATTCTGAAAAGCAGGGAACAACTGGCTAATAAATTTTCATCCGACTTAAATTCTTTGCCCGCTGGGTTGAACATTAGCCAAATCGATCAGGGTTTGCTGGAAAGATTCGTAAAATTTGTTGAGGGAAATATTGACAACTCTTATTTATCAGGAGAAAGTATTGCTGTGGAATTAGGGCTAAGCAAAAGCAGCCTATACAAAAAGCTGAAGACTTTAACAGGTATGTCAGTAAATATATTTACACGAAATATCCGATTAAAAGTAGCTGCCAAACTATTGAGAACAGGTAATTATAATATTTCGGATGTTGCTTATTCTGTTGGTTTTAACAATCCAAAATATTTCTCCACCTGCTTTAGAGAGTTGTTTAAAAAAACGCCTAAAGAATACATAAATAGTTAAGCTAAACTGTCCCGCATGAAATTACTTCCATCAGGTTTTAAAATTTTAATTAGGAAGAATTATGGAAAATAGTCAACTCATTATAAATATTAGCAAACTTTTATTGAGCCAGATACACCTATTTTTGATCAAAAGACTTGTCTGATGAAGAGGATGCCGCATATTAATCTGAAAAAAATATTTCGAACAGAGGTCATTTTAGTAATAATTATTATTGTTCTGATATATATCCTGTTAAGTATTCTGCACGTGTAAGAAGAATTGACCTATTAGAAATTCATGTTTTTAAAAATATGTATTATGAGAAAATGTTATTTCCTTTTTCCTTTTATTCTTTTTACATCTTTGGTTTGCAACGCACAACAAATACCGAAAAATGAAGTCTGGTTGTTGGTTCGTGGCGATGATATGGGTTCGTCACATGCAGCTAATAAAGGCTGTATTGAATCGTATAAAGAAGGTATCATGCGTTCGGTTGAACTTATGGTGCCTTGCCCATGGTTTCCTGAAGCGGTTAAATTGCTTAATGAAAATTCCGGATTAGATGTAGGCCTACATTTAGTACTTACCAGCGAATGGGAAAATATGAAATGGCGACCGATAACGTATTGTCCTGATCTAACAGATTCCAATGGATACTTTTATCCCATGGTTTGGCAAAGAGAAGATTTTCCTCCAAACACATCTTTACAAAAAGCCGATTGGAAAATTGAAGAAATTGAGCAGGAACTCAGAGCCCAGATTAATATGGGGATAAGAAACGTGCCACATATCACGCATATGGGAGGACATATGGGCTTTGCTCAACTCGATCCGCAAATTAGTGAACTGATGAAAAAGCTGGCTATTGAGTATAACATAGATCTTGACTTGTCAACCTATGGCGCATCTCGTTTTAAAGGCTGGGGAAACGCAAAAAGTACAGAAGAAAAAATTGATAGCATGGCTTATAATCTAACAAATCTGAAACCTGGCTTATATATATTAATCGACCATCCAGCCAAAGATTGTCCGGAAATGCAGGCTATTTGGCACAAAGGTTATGAAGATGTTGCGGAAGATCGTGAGTCTGTACTACGAGTGTTTACAAACGATAAAATAAAAGGAATTATCAGGGAAAAGAATATCAAGCTGGTTAGCTATAAAGACTTAAAGGAACTGGAAAAATAATCAGATGGACAAAATGTCCGGACAAAGCATTCAGGAATTTTTAATGCAGTTAACAGGAATAGTAAATGTCTTCCTGCCTCACAACAACCTTCCCTGAATTTACAGTTCCATCCTGCATCGCTTTAGCAATATATATTCCTTTTTGAAAACCTGAAATGTCGATTTTTTCAAACCTTGAATTAAGTTCTTTACTGAAAATCAGGCAGAAGCAAGCTATGGATTTGAATGATTATAGTAATAAAATCGTTAGGTTTTTTGTATTATTTAAATACTTCTGCTAATTTGACAAAAAGTAATATAAATATTAGTTTTATAAAATCAGATTATATAAATAAAATTGCAGCAATTAAAAGGAAAATCCTAATAATAACCGTGGAAATTTAATCAACAATGAAAACAATCATAGTTTTTTCACTCATATTATTAAACAATTTATTAAACAATGAGGTTTTTAGCCAGAAGCCGGTATTGTATGACCTTACCTGTGATTACCTGGCAAATCCGGTTGGCATAGAAAGCAAAAAGCCCAGGTTGAGCTGGAAAATCAATTCTTCAGAAAGAAATGTTATTCAAAATGCCTATTCTATCCGTGTCTCTGAGACTTCATCATTCTCTGAAGGTATTTTCTGGGAGTCCGGTAAGGTCCTCTCTTCAGAGTCAAACCTGGTACCGTACAACGGACCTGCTCCTGAATCAACAAAAAGGTACTACTGGCAGGTCAAAATCTGGGACAACAATCAGAATGAATCGGAATGGAGTAAAACTGCGTTCTGGGAAATGGGAATACTGGATCCCGCCGGGTGGAAAGCAGAATGGATAGAGCCGGTTCAGGACACCCTTCCCGACGGTCCGGCCCTTACCACACGAAAAGATTTTTCCATATCCAGAGATATTGCCAGGGCACGTGTTTACATAACTGCACATGGGCTATATGAGCTTCACATTAACGGCAAAAAGGTCAGTGATAACCTGTTTACACCGGGATGGACATCCTATAAGCAAAGACTTCAGTACCAGGTATATGATGTGACTGAGATGATTAAGACGGGTGCAAATACGATTGGCGCTTTACTTGGTGACGGATGGTATAAAGGATACCTGGGTTTTGAAAACCAGTGGGGCAGTTATGGAAAGAAAACCGGACTTCTGTGCCAGCTTATGATTGAATATGCAGACGGGACAAGTGAAATAATCATTACCGACAGCTCATGGAAAGGTACGCGGGATGACGCCATAACAATGAACAGCCTTTACAACGGAGAAAACTATGATGCCAGGAAAGAGCTCACAGGGTGGGACAAACCCGGATATGATGACAGCAGCTGGGAATATGTAAGTGTGGCGGATTATGGTACAGATAACCTGGTACCCACTGAAACGGTTCCCGTAAGAAGAATCCAGGAACTTAAGCCGGTAAAAATCTGGACAACACCAAAAGGAACACTTGTTGCCGATATGGGACAAAATATGGTGGGCCATGTCAGGCTTAAAGCAAAGGGTCCAGCCGGTACAACTGTCAGGTTAAGGCATGCCGAGGTGCTGGATAAATACGGTGAGTTTTATACGGACAACCTGCGCCGTGCTAAAGCTACAGTTCAATATACCCTGAAGGGCAAAGGAACAGAAACCTATGAGCCGACATTTACTTTTATGGGATTCCGTTATGTAGCTGTTGAAGGTTTTCCCGGACAGCTCAAGCCGGAAAATATAACGGGCATTGTGATCCATTCCGACATGGAGCCGACAGGCACATTTGAGTGTTCTGACTCCCTGGTCAATCAATTGCAAAAAAATATACAATGGGGACAAAAAGGTAATTTTCTCGACATTCCGACTGACTGCCCCCAGAGAGATGAGCGGCTGGGATGGACAGGTGATGCGCAGGTTTTTATGCGAACAGCAGCATTCAATATGAACGTGGCACCTTTTTTCACAAAGTGGCTTAAAGATCTTACAGCAGAACAGGACGAGCGTGGGGCAGTCCCATTTACAATACCCAATATTCTTGGAGGAGTTTATCCGTCTGCAGGCTGGTCCGATATCACAACGATTGCACCGTGGATATTTTACCAGGTCTTTGGTGATAAAATGCTTCTTGAGCAGCAATACCCCACAATGAAAAAATATGTCGATTATATAAGAAGAAGTGCAGGAGAGGATTACATCTGGAAAGGCGGCAGTCTTTTTGGCGACTGGCTATTCTATAAGCCTGAACTGAGTTTCTGGACCGAACCTGATGATCATACCGATACAGATTTAATTGCCACGGCTTTCTATGCAAACTCGGTAAGGCTTCTTATCATGGCCGCACAGACTTTAGGCAGAGATGATGATGTCAAAGAATATTCAGAAGTACTTAAAAGTATCAAACAGGCTTTTAATGATAACTATGTTACACCTTCCGGAAGGATTATTTCTGACAGCCAGACTTCCTATGTTCTTGCACTGATGTTCGGGTTGCTGCCTGAGAGCCAGAGACCAAAAGCAGTCAGCCACCTTGTTCAGAATATTCGTAACCGCTATAACCATATATCAACCGGATTCCTGGGAACGCCATACATATGTCATGTCCTGTCTGACAACGGCAAAACAGATGTTGCTTACGACCTTCTCCTCCAGGAATCATACCCTTCATGGTTGTACCCTGTAAAAATGGGAGCTACAACAATATGGGAAAGATGGGATGGTATTAAACCCGACAGTACATTCCAGAATAAAGGTATGAATTCATTCAACCACTATGCCTATGGTGCCATTGGTGACTGGTTATACAGTGTTGTGGCAGGGATAAGGATAGGTGAGCCCGGGTATAAATATATTCGCATTTGCCCGCAACCTGACTCAAGGCTCGGCTATGCAAAGGCGACATATGAAAGCCGGTATGGAAGAATCGAATCGGGTTGGGAATTTTATAATGGAGATTTAAAAGTAAACCTGGTAATTCCCCCAAACACGAAGGCAGAGATATGCCTCCCTGATGCGAAGCTGGATAAAGTAATGGAAAGTGGCACGCCGGTAGCAGCAGTATTTAAAAATGCCAGGGAAGCAAATGGAAATGTCGTGGTTGAGACGGGCTCCGGTAGTTATGAATTTATTATTTCACAGGCCCCCAGGTAGACTTTTTCCTGAGTTCATATGTCCTTCATCCTCTTTTTTTCAGTACTTTGTCTTCATATTCCTGTATTAGCGTTATAAAATCATCGCCTGCAGGAACACCATTTTGTAAGCAGTAATAGTCCCATACCGCTCCAAACGGACGGGTCTTCATTATTTCCAGCAGTGCGAGGCGCTCAAAGTACTTGCCCTCTGCCTCATATTTCTTGAGGGTTGCAAGCGGCTCAAGCAATGCATACATCATCGCCTGCTGGGCAGCCCTTGTTCCAATAACATATGCTCCTATCCTGTTAATACTTGCATCAAAGAAATCAAGTCCCATATTAACCCGGTCCAGTGCATTACACCGCACAACTTCCTGTGCAATGAGCAGCAGCTCGTCATTAAGTGTTACCACATGGTCACTGTCCCATCTCACCGGACGTGTAACATGAAGCAGCAATTCATCCACAAAAAGCAAACAGGATGATATCTTGTCACCAACCTGTTCAGTCGGGTGAAAATGTCCGTTATCCAGGCATATCATTATGTCATTTTTGGCAGCATATGCCAGGTAGAAATCATGGGAACCAACTGTCATTGATTCGAGCCCTATTCCAAAGAGCTTGCTTTCAACCGAATCTTTAAGATACTCTTTCGGGTATTCAATTTCAAAGATCTCATCAAGAGACTTCTTAAGCAGAGCACGGTGGGAATACCTGTCAACAGGGATGTCTTTTGAGCCGTCAGGGATCCATATATTATGTATAACCGGTGTTTTCAGCTGCCTGCCCATGTCGGCAGCTATGGCCCTGCACCTTTTTACATGATCAATCCAGAACCTGCGTGTCTCCTCGTTTTTGCTTGACAGTGTAAAACCATCGGCAGCGCGGGGGTGAGAAAAGCAGGTACAATTAAAATCCAGTCCGATTCCCAGTTTTTTAGCCCAGTCAATCCAGCTCTGAAAATGTCTGGTTTCAATCTGGTTCCTCTCAACAAATACACCGCCAAAATTACCGTATGAGGCATGCAGGTTAAGCCGTTGTTTTCCGGGCAAAAGTGACATTACCATTTCAATGTCCTGTCTTAGTTCAGGAATATTTCTTGCTTTTCCCGGGTAATTACCGGTGGCTTGTATTCCTCCGCCGGCCAGTTCTGAGCCGGGGGCTTCAAAACCTCCAACATCATCTGCCTGCCAGCAATGAAGCGAGATCTGGAAATCATCTATTTTTTTCAAAACCTCGCCTGTGTTTACACCCAGCTCTGCATATTGCCCTATTGCTATTTCATAAGCTTTGTTAATAATTTCACTATTCATATTCAAATTTTATTAATTATTAAAATTCAGAATTACCTTTTATATTTTACTGCTTTATCCAAGCTTTACAATGAATGTTGAAAGTATCAGGACAATAATCCCTAGAATAAGGACAACAAGAGTCTTTCTTGATGTACCTTTCCATTCCTTAAGCATGATACCCCATATATTGGAGAAAGCAATATTTAATGCCATTAAGACACTCCAGGCAAATATCTCCATTTTCTCCGGCAGCTGGCTTTTGCCCATTCCATAAAAATGAAACTGAAGAAACCACAGTAAGCCAGCCATAAAAGTAAATAAGATATTATTAAGAAACACAGAAGGAGTAACCGATAAATAGTCACGGTATGTTTTATTCCTTATGTTCAGGAAGGCGCAATAAATAAAATTAGTAATAAATCCTCCGGTAAGAATAAATATTAGGGACGGATTATTTCCATAAAGAAGATTTGTCCCTTTTTCAAGGGCAATCGCTGCGATAGGCCTTCCGGCTTCAAATCCGTAATTCATGCTGGCACTCATGATTCCTGCGAAAACAGCAATTAGCAGTCCCTTTTTAAGGGCAAATTCCTTAATAGCTTTCTTTTTTAATTCCTCCGGGAGGTTTTTATCTTTCAGGGCTCCTGCATAACCTATTATTGCGATTCCTGCAATAGTAATAGCCACGCCTGTCAGAGTTAATATCCCGGCCGGACTGGAAAAAAGGCTGTCCCCCGCTACAATAGGAGGGATGAGGGTGCCAAATGCCGCACAAAAGCCCAGTGCAACACTTTGTCCCATTGCCACGCCAAGGTATCGCAGGCTCAGTCCGAATGTCAATCCGCCTATGCCCCAGAGGCTACCGAAAAATACAGCCAATAATTTTGCCGATACAGGAGCTTCCCTCAGTATATTCAGTAATTCTCCGTGGGGTACGGTAAGGAGTGCAAATATCCACGGAGCAATAATCCAGGCAGCCAGTCCCTGACTGATCCAGTATGATTCCCATGCCCATTTTTTCACTTTCTTAAAAGGGACATAAAAACTGGCTGCTCCTATGCTTCCGATAGCTATGAGTAAAATGCCGTTCATATGAATTATATTTTAAACTGGTGTTATAATTTCAAACATAAAAATAAGATTTTATGTTGAACATGAAATAACTTGACATGAAATGATTTAAATATTATTTTTACTTTAATGCCTGTACAACATCAATACTTAAAAACATGAAAAGATTTAGATTAGCAATTTTCATCCCCATCCTTTTAGTAATTGCCGGTTGTGAAATAAAAAAACCGGAAACAACTTATTCTTTTAAAAACAATTCATCAGATGTACTGTACGATTTTACAACTTATTACTGGGATGGCGCTAACTACCTGGATGAAATATATCATGGAACGCTTGAGCTTAACCAGGTGACTGAAAAAGTCGAAACCCACAGGCCCGAAATTGATTTCGTTTTCTCCTATGATCCGGGCGGAATTTTATATATAAGCTCAAATCCTTATACTGTTAACAGGAATAAAAGCAATACTTTTATCATTGATGATAATACATATATATATGGCGGCACAACATATTATGTGGTGAATTCTACTTCAGAAACATTATATGATATATGTACGTTTTGCTGGGACGGCTTGGATATTTATGACGTGGTTGAACATGGCAATTTATACTCTGGTTTCAGGACCGAACATGTAAGAACAGACGAGTATTCTATATATGTAGCATTTGCCTTAACGTCATACGGAGACTATTACGTTACCGATGCTTTTTCAATAACATATAACTCAATTAATTCTCTTGTAATAAATAATAATACGGACATTTACTATTATGAAGCAGAAGGTCCTGTATCCAAAAGTGCCGGTTTTAATATTCCCGCGGACAGTAAAAAATACAGGTTAAGGGATATATTAAATTAAAGCTCCTCTGCATCTGGAAATAACTGTTTTTTAATGAATCCAGTTGTTGCAATAACTTTGATTTTGTTATTAATTTTCATATTTTTATTATAAAAGTGTGAAATAAATGAATATAAGAAGAATTTTTTACCTGTTGGTTTTATTTACTTGTCTGTGCTTTTGCAAGGGCACAACAGACAGGCACTACATAAAAACGAAAGGAGGTGTGAAAATGACAATTATAATTTCGAGCACTGCTTTTAACGATGGCGGCATGATCCCGAGGGATTATACCTGTGATGGAAAGGATATCTCTCCACCTTTGACATGGACCGGAGTTCCTGAAGGCACTAAAAGTCTTGCAATTATCTGTGATGACCCGGATGCACCGATGGGCACATGGGTACACTGGGTACTATTTAACATCCCTGCAACAGCCGATGGGCTGCCCCGGGCCATACCACCTGATAGAGTCCTGGAGAACGGAGCGATACACGGTATTAATGATTTTCGGAGATTAGGCTATGGAGGGCCGTGCCCTCCGGGCGGAACACATCGATATTATTTTAAGATCTATGCTCTGGATACAGAGCTCGTGCAAGAACCGGGTCTTAGTAAGGCTAAGTTGCTCAAGGCAATGGAGGATCACAT
>CAZHQW010000007.1:5733-83528 GCA_964534745.1 uncultured Bacteroidales bacterium | reverse complement strand
TTCAAAATATGGGCGCTGTCCCTCTTGTGGGCGTTACTAGATTCGAACTAGTGACCCCCTGCTTGTAAGGCAGGTGCTCTGAACCAGCTGAGCTAAACGCCCCTTGATAAATGCCCTTAAAAAGGCGAAGCAAATATACAGGATTTTTTTTTAAAGAGAAACACATACTAGTCTTTTTCTGACTTTAAAAATTCAGCCACCACATATGTGCTGCCACCTATAAAAATCATGTCATCAGCAGCTGCTGATGATCGTGCGGCATTGAAAGCTTTCATCACCGATCCATAGGCTTTTCCTTTCAATCCGTATCTGCCTGCCTTTTCCATTGTAGTGTTTTCATTGAGTCCCCTTGGGATATCCGGCTTAGTGAAATAATATACTGCATTGCGGGGAAAGATATCAAGAAAATCGTCTATATTCTTTTCTTTAACAAAGCCTATAATAATATGCAAATTCCTGTAAGGTGTGTCACCGATCTGTGCAATTACCTGTTTAAATCCTTCAGCGTTATGGGCAGTATCACATACTATGCGCGGATTATACCCCATAACCTGCCACCTTCCCTGAAAGCCTGTATTTGTAATCACTTTTTTCAGTCCGTTGTAAATATCAATATCTGCTATCTCAAATCCTCTCTTCTTCAATACGTCTATTGCTGCCAGGGTTGTTATTACATTCCTGCCCTGGTAAGAACCCAGAAGATCAGTCTTCAGTCCGGGATAATGTATCTGCCCATCTTTCTCAATATTAAAAACCTGCATGTCATCAGCAGTATAATGACCATGAACTGAAGTATAAATCTTATCTGCAAAAAATATCTCCGAGTTATTTTTTTGGGCTGTGCGGATAAAGACATTGTCAGTATGTCTGTCAGACTCTCCTATAATAACCGGCACCGACTGCTTTATTATGCCTGCCTTCTCATATGCTATCTCTTCAAGGGTATTACCCAGAAATTCCATATGATCATGCCCTATATTTGTAATAACTGATATAACCGGATTAACGATATTAGTCGAGTCAAGCCTCCCCCCCAGTCCCACTTCAATAACTGCTACCTCAACCTTGCGGGAAGCAAAGTAATCAAGAGCCATAAAAACTGAGATTTCAAAAAAGGAAGGCTGAATGTCTTTGAAAAATGACATATGGTTGTGGACAAATTTTGTAACGTATCCCCTTGATATTAATTCTCCGTTGATCTTTGCCCTCTCCCTGAAATCAATCAAATGGGGAGAAGTGTGCAGTCCTGTTACATATCCGGAACAATGCAGTACAGATGCAAGCATATTGCATACCGAACCCTTTCCGTTAGTTCCTCCCACATGAATTGTTTTATATTTACTGTGGGGACTCTTGAAATAGTTATCAAGATTAATGGTATTCTCAAGGCTGGCCTTGTAGGCTGCCTTCCCAACCCTTTGATACATGGGCAACTGACTGTACAAATAATCAACCGCCTCACGGTAGTTCATACTTGCCACTTTTCGTAATGAATTCTTTCTTTTTTAAACCTGTCAGGAAGCTCCTTCTTTTCCGCAGGGTAACCTATAGATATTATTGAGAAAGGTATGATATGTCCTGGGAGATTAAAAAGCCTGTGAACACCTTTAATCCTGTTTTCCCTGGGATAGATCCCAACCCATACCGCTCCCAGTCCCGTTCCATGTGCTGCCAGCAGTATGTTCTGTGTTGCTGCGGAGCAGTCCACAGGTCCGTATCCCACATCGTGCTGAAGATTCTCATCAAAGCAAACCAGTATTGCCACATCTGAATCTTCAAGCATCCGTCCGTTCGGATGTATTTTAATAATTTCCTCAATAACTTTCCTGTCCCTGAATACAATAAAATGCCAGGGCTGCTTATTTACTGCGGACGGCGCATACATACCTGCCTTGAGGAGTAATTCAACCTGGGTATTCGTAACTCTTTCCCCTGTGTACTTCCTGATGCTTCTTCTGGTAATTATAGCCTCAACTACTTCCATTGATAAGTTTTTAATTTCAAATATATAAATAATAAAAATTATTAATTTTAGGCAACACTAATTTAATTGATATGAGCAACAAGAAGATTTTTGTACTGGATACCAATGTTTTGCTTCATGATTATAAAAGTATTTACACTTTTGAGGAAAATGACGTGGTAATACCTATAACCGTTCTTGAGGAACTGGACAGATTTAAGAGAGGCAACGATATTCTGAACTTTCATGCCAGGGAATTTACGCGGGAGCTTGATAAGCTGTCGGGGGACGGACTGTTTGAAGAAGGCGTTGCACTTGGCAAAAACCTGGGACGTCTGACAATTGAGACGGGCAAGCCTTTTTCCAAAGTTATACAGGAATCATTTCCCGAACCATCAGCAGATCACCGTATACTTGCTATTGCCGAATATGTACAAAAAAATAACAGTGACAGAATGGTTATCCTTATAACCAAGGACATAAACCTCAGGATGAAAGCCAAATCCATTGGCATACTTTCCCAGGATTATGAAAGTGACAAAATAAGCAGCATTGCAGATATTTATAAGAATGTTAGTGTAATAGAAAATATTGACCCTAAAATAATCTCGGAGCTTTACGATACGTCCGAGCGCATCCCGTTTGAAAATTTTAAAATAGACCTGGTACCTATACCCAACCAGTACTTTATCCTGAAAAGTAACTCCTCCAGTGCTCTTGTGCATTTTGACCCGAATACAAGTACCTTGGGCAGGGTAGTAAAGCAAAGAACCTATGGCATTGACCCCAGGAACGCTGAACAGACCTTTGCCCTCGATGCCCTGTTGCGTGATGATGTGCTGCTTGTGTCCCTGACTGGAAAGGCCGGCACCGGAAAAACTCTTCTGGCACTCGCGGCAGCTATCCACCAGAGGCAGAAGTTTACCCAGATATTCCTGGCAAGGCCCATTATCCCCCTGGCAAACAGAGATATAGGATATCTCCCGGGAAATATTAATGAAAAAATAGGTCCCTACATGCAGCCCTTGTTCGATAATCTAGCAGTTATTAAAAATAAGTTTACCCAGACCAGCAAAGAGTGCCAGAAAATAGAAGAAATGCAGAAGGATGAAAAACTGATAATCACTCCCCTTGCTTATATAAGGGGCCGCAGCCTTTCACGAATATATTTTATAGTTGATGAAGCACAGAACCTCACTCCTCACGAGATAAAAACAATAATTACAAGAGCCGGTGAAGGGACAAAAATGATCTTTACAGGGGACATAGAACAGATTGACTCTCCTTACCTCGATGACAAGTCAAACGGATTAAGCTATCTGACCGATAAGATGAAAGGGCAGAACATCTTTGCACACGTGCACCTTATAAAAGGTGAAAGAAGTTATTTGGCTGATCTTGCAAGTAATCTCCTATAATTTTATTTAATTTGTAAAAAATACACCGATAATAGCTGATGATGAAAAAAAGAAAAACCTTGCACATTGTAAGACACGCTAAATCCAGCTGGGATTATGAAAATATTTCGGATATAGACAGGCCCCTGAAACTTAAGGGAATACAAAATGCATATGAGATGGCAAGAAGAATTAAAATAAGGAATACGCTACCGGATTTAATGATCACAAGTCCGGCAAACAGGGCCATTCACACAACCATAATTTTTGCGCGCGTATTTGAATTCCCTCTTGACAGAATTATTATTGAAGAGAACATGTATGGGGCAGAAGAAAAGTCTTTGATGGATATGATAAGGAAGACTGATAACAAGGTTTCATCACTGATGATTTTCGGACATAATCCTGAATTCACAAATTTTGCCAACATTTTTGTAAAAGATACAATAGATAATATAGGTACAGCAGGTATTGTTTCACTTGTCTTTGATACGGATAATTGGAAGGATATCAGTAAAAAGAATCTTGTATCAGAGAATTTTGATTATCCCAAAAAAGATTTGCAGGTAGAATCGTTGTAATCTTTTAAATTAACATTTTATTACTCATAATCCGCTAAGGGATTAATGGTAAATTAATGCTGAGAAGAAACAGAATAATAAACAGGGAATTAAGCTGGCTGTCATTTAACGAAAGGGTCTTACAGGAAGCACAGGATAAAAATGTGCCTTTAATAGAGCGTATAAGGTTCCTGGGCATCTTCTCAAATAATATGGACGAATTTTTCAAGGTGAGGGTAGCTACTATCAAACGAATGATTGATATACAGGTAGGATCAAAGACCGTTGAAGGGGAAAAGCCCAAAAAGCTGATGAACAAAATCCAGAATAAGGTTATCCGCCTCCAGCATAAGTTTGAGTATACATATCATCATATCCTGGGAGAGCTTGAACATCACGACATTTTTATTGTAAATGAGAAGGAACTCAATCCTAAGCAGGAAATGTATGTGAAAAAATACTTCAGGGAAAATGTGATGACCTATCTCTCACCCATAATGCTCAGCAATGTCGAAAAATTTCCTGACCTTAAGGACAAATCCATTTACCTGGCCACCAAGCTCACCAGGATGGGCAGCACAAATGAAACAGACTATGCAATAATTGAGGTGCCTACAGATGTTCTTCCCAGATTCATATCTCTCCCATCAGATAATCACAGAAGATTTATTATGTTGCTGGAGGATATTATAAGGTATTCCCTCAGGGACCTTTTCTCTATTATAAATTATGATTCTGTCAATGCGTGGATAATAAAACTAACAAGGGATGCAGAACTTGATATGGATAACGACGTATCAAAAAGCTTCCTCGAGCGGATCTCAAAAGGTGTAAGTGGCAGAAAAACGGGACAGCCTGTAAGATTCGTTTTCGACAATTGCATAGCCAGGGATCTTATGGAAGTTATTATTAAGAAGCTTAACCTTGAAGAGGACAATAACCTTATCCCTGGCGGACGATACCATAACTTCAAGGATTTTATGAATTTTCCACGCCTGGAAGGAGACAATTTACTTTATAAAAAAGATATCCCTGTAGGGCATAAACTTATCAATGACAATAAGAGTGTTTTTGAGGTGATGTCAAAAAAAGATTTTATGCTCCATTTCCCTTACCATGATTTTAACATCTTCGTCAGCATGCTTCAGCAGGCATCGATAGATCCAAGCGTTAAGGAAATATCTCTTACGGTTTATCGTGTAGCCCGTAACTCAAAGGTAATTAATGCCCTTATGACAGCTGCACGGAACGGGAAAATAGTCAACGTGGTCATTGAACTGCAGGCTCGCTTTGATGAAGAGGCAAATATATACTGGTCAAGGAGACTTGAAGAATCAGGAGCAAATGTTTATTTCGGCATCGCCGGTCTTAAAGTACATGCCAAACTGGTTTATATATCAAGGAAAGAAGATAAAAGGACCGTGGTTTATTCATGTGTCAGCACAGGTAATTTTCACGAAGGAACGGCAGAAGTATATTCCGACCTTATATTGTTTACTACTGACCGCCGAATAACGAGTGAAGTGAAAAAAGTATTTGACTTTTTTGCAAATACATACAAAAATTACACATACAGACATCTTATAGCCTCCCCCCTTTATATGAGAAAGAAGATGTATGCTTTAATCGACAATGAAATCAGGAATGCCAGGGCCGGCAAGGATGCATACATTATTCTTAAACTGAACAGCCTCGTTGATAAGGAAATAATTAATAAGCTCTACCAGGCAAATAATGCAGGAGTTAAAATTACATTGATAATAAGGGGTATTTGCTCCCTTATTCCAGGCATTGAAGGGATGAGTGAAAATATCAGGGCAATCAGTATCGTTGACAAATATCTCGAACATTCGAGGATTATCATTTTCTGTAACGGGGGTAATGAACAGTATTATATTTCTTCTGCCGACTGGATGACCCGAAACCTTGACAGAAGAATAGAAATAACATGCCCCATTTATGACATGGAGATCCGGCAGGAACTTAAGGACCTCATCAATATTCAGCTTAAAGATAATGTTAAGGCAAGGATAATAAATGAAGAACAGGATAATCCATACCTGATGTCAGATTCTGAAGAAAAACTCCGTTCCCAGGTTGAGTTATATAAATACTACCGGAACAAACATTTAGGGTAAAGAATTATTTATTAAATGGACTATAGAAAGGTATGCGAATATGCAATAGAGGTTGCCGGGGAAACAGGTAAATACATCATGGATAAAAGGGGCAGCTTCTCATATAAAAAAATAGAAACCAAAGGAAAACACAATTTTGTTACAGAGGTTGACAGGGGAGCTGAAGAAAAACTTGTTAAGGACCTGGGCAAGATAATACCCGAATCCGGATTTATTGCCGAAGAGGGCACTACTGTTAAAAAGGGTAAAAAGTATAACTGGATCATTGATCCGCTTGACGGTACCACAAATTATATACATAATGCCCCGCCTGTAGCCATCAGCATCGCATTGACGGAAAACGGACAACTGGTGGCGGGCGTAATACTTGAACTGACTCTTAATGAATGTTTTTATGCATTTAAAGACAGCCCCTCCTTCCTTAACGGCAAGGAAATAAGGGTGTCATCGGTGGAAAAAGTAAAAAGCGCATTAATTGCAACAGGTTTCCCATACCATGATTTTTCCAGGCTACAGCCTTTTATGGAGACACTCCGTTACTTTTTTAATAATTCGCACGGTGTCAGGCGTATGGGTTCGGCAGCCACTGACCTTGCATATGTCGCAGCCGGCAGATACGATGCTTTTTATGAATATAACCTTAATCCCTGGGATGTGGCAGCAGGGGCTTTCATTATCCGGCAGGCAGGAGGTAAAATTGCTGATTTTAAGGGGGGGAGCAACTACCTTTTCGGGAAAGAAATTGTCGCCACCAATGACAATATCTTTAAAGAATTTCTTGGAATTGTTGGTAATTTTATGAATAAATGAAATATTTGGATTATAAATAACATTATTAGCAGAATTAATGTCAAGAATATTCTACAGCATTTTTTATGCCTCGGTCTGGCTTTTCACACTTATCCCTTTAAATATTCTTTATGTTTTCTCGGACTTTTTCTCTTTGATCCTTCAATATATTATAAGGTACAGAATAAAGGTTGTCCGTGAAAACCTTTCCCACTGTTTTCCTGAAAAGTCAGAAAAGGAAATAAATGCTATATCAAGAAAATTCTATAGCCATATTTGTGATTTCGCCATAGAATCTCTTAAAACCATTCATCTTTCGCAAAAGCAGCTTGATAAAAGATTCAAGTATGAAAACATTGAAGTATTCGAAGAGCTGTATAATAAAAACAAAGATATTACAATGGTAACCGGACATTATGGAAACTGGGAGTGGATGGCAAATTTCCAGAACAAAATATTTTACAGATTCATGGTAACATACAGACCCCTGAGGGTTAAGCCTGTTGACAAAATGATACATGATATACGAAGTAAATACGGTGTCACTATGATACCTGTAAAAGAAACTTACAAGGAAGTATTAAAGCATAAGCAGAACAATGAACTTATAATAATCCTGTCCCTGGTGGATCAGAGACCACCGCGCAGAAATAAGTACTGGACAAAATTCATGAACCAGGATACCCCCTTCTATACAGGTTTTGAAAAAATAGCATTAAAGCTTAATATGGCCGTAGTTTTTATGATTGTCAATAAAGTAAAAAGAGGATATTATAAAGTCAGGTTTGAAAAACTCTTTGAAGATACAGCCGGACTGCCTGACTTCATTATTACTGAAAAAATAATAAAAATACTGGAAAACTCAATTAAAGACAGGCCTGAATACTGGCTATGGTCACATAAACGCTGGAAACATAAAGTGGCTATTCCCAGACAGCCCATAAAGCAATGAATACGAGCAAGGTAGCAATAGTAATATTAAACTGGAACGGAAGGGAACACCTTAAAAATTTTCTGCCTTCTGTTGTAAAATATTCATCCAATTCATACACAAAGTTATATATTGCCGACAACAACTCAACAGACGATTCGGTCAGTCTTGTTAAAAGTAAGTTTCCCGGTGTTGAGCTTATGCTTTTTGACAAAAACTATGGCTTTGCCCAGGGTTATATCAAAGCGCTGAACCAGATAAAATCGGAATACTTTGTACTGTTAAACTCCGATGTGATGGTTACAAACCAGTGGCTCTCGATAATTGACAAAATGGATAGTGATACGTCAATAGCTGCCTGCATGCCTAAAATAAAATCTTATAACAATAAAGAATACTTTGAATATGCCGGGGCATCAGGAGGTTTCATTGATAAATATGGGTATCCCTTCTGCCGGGGGCGTATATTAAACAATATAGAAAAGGATAACGGACAGTATGACAATGCTGCCGAGGTATTCTGGGCTTCAGGTGCATGCATGTTTATAAGGGCAAAGGCATACTTTGAGGCAGGGGGACTGGACAAGGACTTCTTTGCACATATGGAAGAGATAGACCTTTGCTGGCGCCTGAAAAAACTAAACTACAAAATAATGTGTATTCCTGAAGTTACAGTATATCATGTCGGCGGTGGCACTCTGCCAAATAATAACCCAAGAAAACTGTACCTGAATTACAGGAACAACCTGTTTCTGCTGTATAAAAATCTGCCGGACAATGTTCTATGCAGTAACATAATAATAAGGCTGTTTCTGGATATATTGTCAGCACTTGTATATTTGTTAAGATTTTCTTTCCGCTTCTCAGCGATAGTGATCAGAGCCCATCTGTCATTTTATAAATCATTGGGGAATCTGCGCAGGAAAAGGAAAAAGATAAATAAAAATCCTGAGGCAGAATGTCCGGACCAGCTTTATAAGAAGAGTATCCTGGTTGATTTCTTTATAAGAAAAAAAAGACGCTTTAGTGAGCTTGATTTTTGAGGATATTCCTTCTTCCCTCAAGGTTTATATAAATAGTAAAAGACTGCGAGCTGTTTATTTTACCCGGCAGGAAATGGAATGAAAACTGAAGTTTGCCGCTTATGCTTCGCTGTTTATTGCTTTCATAAAACAGGTCAAGCCTGCCGTAGTTGCTCGATTTGTAGAATCCATCTCCGTAAAGAAGCACCTGGCTGTCCCCAAAATAATATAATCCATTAATGCCGGCGCCTTTGTGCATTATTTTTATACTGCTCAGCCAGCCTGCGGAAAAATTAAAATCGTAGCGATTTCTTATCCTGTCATATGATACTGCCACACCTGATGAAAGGATGAGGCTGTCTATATTTATCACTGCAGATAAATCGGCTCCCATATTCACAGTTAGTCCGCCGTTATCTCTTATGTGATCGTATGGAATCGGAATAGCGGGACCGGCATAATGATACATAATGAAATCGTGCCTGTAAAAGAAAACTCCCTTTCTAAGCATACCTTCGCCTCCTATAAGGAATGTCTCCCTCTTTGTATCTGTCTGCCTGCTGGTCCAGTCAATCCAGATATTATGATATCCCCAGTCCGTCCTTGCCTCCAGGAACATTCCTTCAATATTAGGTCTGTAATATGTAAGTGTATCTTTAAGCAATATAAGGGGATGGTCTATAATATTACGCCGCGGAAATGCCCCGATAAAGAAATTAACTTGCTCTGACTTACCGTTATAATACATTGTAATGTCAGGAGGGAGAAGGTCCCCCTTACTGCCAAATTCGTATAAATAGTTCAATCCGCCCATGAACATGTGGCGGTCATTTAATGCAAATCCGATCTCAGCATGCAGCCTCGAGCCAAACATTGTCTGTGGCTCGGTGAATTCATTAAAATATTCCCTGTTATCAAAGAAGCCGTCAAAACCTGCTGTCCATTCAAAATACTGTCCGCCCCCCAATAAACAAATATTAATAACGGCTATTGAAGCGGTTAACCTTTTAATATATAAAGTCCGGCGAGCCAGTGTTAAAAGTTTTATATTTGGCAAATCTGTTAAAAGTAGTATTTTTAAACCAATATTTTTTTTAAATATAAAACTTCTAAATTAATAAAAATATAATATTGAATACCAGGAGAATAGTAAATCCGCTTTTCTGGTTTCTGGCTTTTTGGTTTGCTGTTAATATTATCCAGGCCTTTTTTACCGAGCTTGCCCATGATGAAGCATATTACTGGATGTTTTCAAAGTATCCTGCACTCGGTTATTTTGACCATCCCCCAGTCATTGCCCTCATAATCAAAGCAGGATACCTGTTCTTTCAAAATGAACTTGGTGTCAGGCTTATCCCCTGTATTTTAGGTACGGGAACCCTGTTTACTCTTTATAAGCTTATTGACCGTAGTGACAGGAACCTCTCATTTTTTATAATGCTCACCATGTCAATAGGCCTTGTATCAACTCATGTATGCGGTTTCATAGCTATTCCGGACACTCCCCTGATATTCTTTACAGCCCTTTTCTTTTACCTGTATAAAAAATACCTGGAAGATGACAATACAGGTATTGCCGTATTAATCTCAATTGTCATCGCATCTATGCTTTATTCAAAATACCATGGAGTGCTTGTCCTCTTTTTTACATTCATTTCAAACTTCAGTCTGATACGTAGAAAAAGTTTCTGGCTAATAATACTGTTAAGCGCGATACTCATGGTTCCGCATCTTATATGGCAAATAAAACATGATTTCCCTACTATGGAGTATCACCTTGTCGGCAGATCTACATTCTATAAGCCCGGTTTCACTATAAATTATATTTACGGCCAGCTAATAACTGCCGGACCGCTAACAGGTATAATAATTTTATATCATGCCTTCAGGCACAGAAAAAGGAATAAATTTGAGAAAGCATTAAAATTTAACCTTATCGGGACCCTGGTATTTTTTCTTTTTTCCAGCTTCCGGGGACATGTTGAACCACACTGGACTGCCATTGCCTATATACCTTTGATAACATTATCTTATAAAAGCATTAATGATACAATAAAAGCTAAAAAATGGATTAAGATTTTATTCTGGCCTTCCATAGCTCTATTCATGGCTATGAGGATTTTCATGGTTTACGAACTCCTGCCCCGGTCATGGAGTATACTTAATGAATTTCATGGCTGGGACAAATGGGCCTGTGAAATAAAGGAAACGGCTGCCGGCAGGAAAGTGGTCTTTACCAATAAATACCAGTACCCCTCCAAATATACTTTTTACAGCGGTGAATTTTCACATACACTGAATAATATATATTACAGAAAGAACCAGTATGATCTGTGGAATTTTGAAGATTCAATCCAGGGCAAGTCCGTTATGCTTATGCATAGTAAAACACCAACAGATACCCTGGTGACGAGTAACGGTCAAATATACGACTATCAGTTTATCGACAATTTCAGATCTTACTATGGCATAAAAATAAAAGTCACACCTGCTAAAAAAGTAATGCACAAGGGCGATTTCCTCAATATGGAATTACTCATTACCAATAATTCGGGAAAGACAGTTGATTTCAGGGACAGCAACAACAAAAAATCATACCTGTGCTATACATATGAACACAGGGGGAAATTCCTGTCTGTCCCGAAAAAAATATATAATGCTCCTCTTAAGTGTATGGATCCATTTAGTAGCTATGCTCAAAGAATAAGAATACCTGTACCTGAAAAACCGGGCCGATATGAGGTCTATATTTCAATAGTAACAGGAATACTAAAACCAGCCCACAATTCCAGTCCGGTTACCATTAAAGTATCGGAGTAAATCACCTATATAATTCTGTGCTTTTTCATAAAAATCTGCCAAAAAAATTTGCGGGGAGGGTTACTTTTTATTTAAATCAGGAATTAATATGAGATCTAATAATAAACCCCCATGTTACAATGAAATTCAACTGGCATAATAAAACTTTACTGATCATAGAAGATGATTATGTAAGTTATTTATACCTGAAAGATGCACTGTCAGATACAAAAATAAAAATTAAAAGGGCTGTTTCTATAAAACAAGCCCAGAATATGCTGGCAGCGAAGAACAGGATTGATTTGATAATAGTGGATGTTATCATCCTGGGAAAGAACATTTATAAGAGCATACTTGAGATAAAGAGTTACAACCAGCTAATTCCGATAATAGCAATTACCAGCCAATATTCAATGGATACTCAAACGGACTGTATCGAGGCAGGTTGTGACACATACATATACAGCAATATAGACAGCTCACAGCTGATGCTCTCAATAGATGAGCTGCTGGATAAAAGTATGATTATCAAATCCCTCACGTTGAGGGATAAGCCCTGACAATTTAACCGGATTATTTAAAGTGTGTTTACCAGCTTTTCAAGCCGGTTTGCGCGGGACCCCTTAATCAATATGCTGGCACTCCTGATCTTTTCCGATTTAAGTATTTGAGCAAGTTCATCAACATCATTATAGTACTTATATCCGAATTTTTCAGCGTGGCGTAAAAAGCCCCTCCCAACACATATTACGTTAGTCATGTTTTTCTCCCTGAGGAATGTTAGCAAGAGCTCATGTTCCTTGTCCGATGTATCTCCAATCTCAAGCATCTCGCCCAGAATAAACCATTTGTTTTGTAACTCCAGTTCAATAAAGCTCTCCAACGCGGCCTTCATGCTTGTGGGATTGGCATTATAGGCGTCGAGGTAAATTGTGTTGTCTTCTGTTTTTATTAACTGTGACCTGTTGTTTTCAGGGGAATAATCCTCAACAGATCTTTTTATGGAGTCTTTTGCCATATTCAAAGAACGTGCAAAGGCTGCTGCTGCCACAACATTTTCGACATTATACCTGCCAACGAGGTTGGTATTGATTTTCAATCCGCTTGTATCACCCTCCATAAAAAGCAACATTTCAAGAAAAGGACTCGATTTAACATATTGCCCCCAGCATGTGGTACCTTTGTCACCATATAACACAGTGTTACTGTAATTTTCAGGAATCAGGGCACTGATAAAGGGACTGCCAGTGTTAATGTAAATCTTCCCTCTCCTTCCTTTCAGGTAATCGAAAAGCTCGGCTTTTGCCCTGGCCACATCTTCAAGAGTTCCAAATCCTTCCATATGTGCCATCCCTATATTCGTGATTAATCCGAAATCCGGTTCGGCTATACTGCATAATTGTCTTATCTCACCATGATGGTTTGCCCCCATTTCAATTACTGCTATCCTGGTATCAGGTGGCATTGAAAGCAGGGTCAGGGGCACGCCTATGTGGTTGTTCAGGTTTCCCGTCGTAGCAAAAACCTTATACTTTTCATCAAGTATTTTTTTTATTAACTCCTTTGTTGTTGTTTTACCGTTTGAACCGGTTATAGCCAGGATTTGTGCGCTGCATCTTTTCCTGTGATAGTTTGACAGCTCCTGAAGAGTGGCAAGACTGTCTTTTACCCTGATGATCCTGCTATCGGCCTCATAGTATTCTTTATCTGTAATAGCATAAGCAGCACCACCTCTGAGGGCATCCATAGTAAACCTGTTACCATCAAAATTTCTGCCGCTTAACCCAAAGAATATCGAATTTTTCTTTACGGATCTCGAGTCAGTGGATATCCAAGGATAGCGTAAAAACAGTTCATATATATCACTTATATTCACAATGACTTTAGGGTATTAAAAATTAAAAAAACCTCATTAGTGATAATGAGGTTTTGTATATACTGTAAATTTTAAGAATTCTCTAAAAGCCTGCCGGGCTTCCAACGCGTGTCATGGCACACCGGAATCCCAAATCATCCCTTGACTGGCTTTCATCCAGGAACCTTCTTGCTCCCGGTGTTAACCAGTATGCCCTGTCTCTCCATGAACCACCCTTGTATACCCTTGATTGATCACTTATCAGCGATGTTTCATATCCTGCTTTCTGGGAATACATCCTGTCTGAAGTCAGACTCTGGTCATCAGCATCTATAGTCCAGTCATCACCGTCAATTACGCTGTATTCATAATCTCCATCATGATAATTCTTATAATATGCTTTTTTATAATTCCACCTGTTTATTGATTCGGCTTCCGTAACAGGCCTGTACCTCAAGCGCCCCAGGCTGTCTTTTTCTGCAACATTTCCTTCCTCGTCCCTGACAAGTGTCTGAAATACATTACCCCTGAACGGATTAAATTCGTTAAAATCCTGGAATGACATCGGCCTGTAAACATCTTCAACCCACTCATTAACATTTCCTGCCATGCAGTATAATCCGTAATCATTGGGCCAGAAAGATTCAACCGGTGCCGGTATTGAAGCATTATCATTCAAATCACCTGCCACACCCATCATGTCACCTCTGCCCCTGACAAAGTTGGCCCTCATCTTGCCCCTGTATTTTTTCACATCATTTCTTACATTGTGTCCGTCCCACGGATAAATCCTGCGCTCATATATCCGTTCTTCAAAAGAGTTGCCGATAAGTGCAAGTGCGGCATATTCCCATTCTGCTTCGGTCGGGAGCCTGTACCTTGGCAATAATATACCATCCTCCATCTGTACCCTTCTAAATTCCTTGTTGGGGTCGAGGCTTGGTAAATTCTTATTTACCAGTCCCTCATACTGGCCTGCCAGGTATGCTTCAGTGTTGAAGTTCTCTTCGCCCAGCTGGTTTGGATCCGGATTAAGTATACCCTGTTCTATTAGTATCATTTCATTTACCCTGTCTGTTCTCCATGCACAATAATCATTAGCCTGAAGCCAGTTTATTCCGACTACCGGGTAATCATTATATGCCGGATGCCTGAAATAGTACTGTACATAGGGTTCATTATAAGCCATCGGACGTCTCCATACCAGTGTGTCTGGTAAAGCCTTCCTGTAAACTTCAGGATACTCAACAAAAACCCTGCTGATCCAGTACAGGTATTCCCTGTAATCCACATTTCTGAGCTCAGTCTGGTCCATGTAAAATGAACTTACGGTAACCCTTCTCGGAACGTTATTCCAGTCATACAGCAAATCCTGCTCCACTCTTCCCATAGTAAAAGTTCCTCCTTCAATAAACACCAATCCGGGACCCCTTTCCTGCTCATACCCGAATTTAACTTCAAAACCACCCATATCAGGATCATTATATTTCCAATTTGTTGTGGTGGAAGCCTTCCTGGTTTTTCCACCTCCACAAGCTGACAATACCAATAATAGTATAATAACTTTTATGACAGCTGATAACTTTATATTCATGGTTTTAAGGTTTTTATTTTCAAATATAATTAAATTTATAGTTAATTTACAAAAATTGTTATTAAAATAACTACAACTTCGAGGATTTTATTGCCCTGTTGTTCCTTCTTTTTTCTTTATATCTGATTTTTAGCAAAAATACTGCCTCATGTGCCCCCATATCCAGATCCAGAACATTAGTGCCAGTTAAATTTATATCATAATTATAGATAATACTGTAATTTTTACTTATATATCCTGCTGCCACGGCCAGGGAGCTGAAATTAAACCTCAAATTGTTTTCTGCCCATATACCTGCAAATAAGGGCTTTATTAATAATCCCGCCCCATAGTTAATCCTGTTATGCTGCTGGTGTTTCTGATACAAAACTGAAGGTATAATTACAGGTGCACTTTCCCTGTAACTAACAGATAAAGGCAGTTCGCAGGAAGCATGAAATGAGTACTTCCAGCGCAGCCTGCTGCTGCCTGACGAGCTAAAATATCTGTAGGGTTTTGTGAGGTGTCCGACAGAAAAACCTATGTTGATAAGTTTCTTGATTTCTGTCATAAAACCGAGGGAAAAATCCCAAAAATTGTCCCTTGTTGATTCGAATACCTCTGCTCCATAATTAGTGCCATAATTATTTCTTATGTCCGATTCAAAAACAAGTTCGCCTGCATCCAGCTTTTCAAAAAAATACGAAGCCTGTAATCCCGCATTCAGATTAATATCACTGTTAATTTTAATCCGGTAGGCATAAATTGAATTTACAGATGTAATAGCTACGATCCCTCCCCCCTGAATGTCACTCAAAAAAAAGAATCCAATACCACTATTAAATCTGTTTACAGGCACAGCAGCAGCTGCCCCGTAATTCAGGAATGACCCCGGCAAACCGGGCCACTGGTTACGGTAGGTTAGAGACAGTTCAGTATTTGGTACCGAGCTTGCATAGGCAGGATTCACATATATTATATTGGATGTGAAGTTTGAAAATGCGGGGTCCTGCGGATAACACCCACAACCTGTCAACACAAGCATGCATGCTATTATATAAAATCTGACATTCATAGCTGAACCCTGGTCCTATATTTTTGTTAAAATATTATATTTTACAATAAATAATAAACGCCAGCGTTTAAAAATCAAATTAATTATTTAAAATACTAATTTTTTATATTTTAGCATCCTTGTTCAGTAATACCCTATGAAACCTTTTGCACTGATATTAATGGTACTTGCAGTAAATGTTGCTGCCCAGGAAAACTCACTCAAAAGAACCATCCAGTGGGGTGCAAATAAAACAATTAGAGGTAATATTGATGAAAATACGGAGAGCACCCCCTACAGGGAGTATCTGTTTTTTGAGGATGCATCCTATTCCGATTATTCAACATTATTACCATATTATTGCGAACTCATAAAATTAGATGATTATTATACAAGTGAAAATATTATTATTTCTGATCCGGTTTATAAACCAATTGAAGATGCTGACATTCAGAATATTAAATTTCTGAAAAATATTCCCGCCGAATTGACATGGGAAACTGCAATAAGGTATCTGAACAAGCAGCCCTTAATACAGTTACGCTTTATTCCCCTGAGAAAGAATCCTGTCACCGGCAAAATAGAACGCCTTGAAAGCTTTGTTATAAAACCCGGCAAATCGGAATCCGTTGCAGAAACACACGGTACATTAAAGTCTGTAAAAAGTTACAGTGAGAACTCCATTCTTGCGTCAGGAGAGTGGTACAAAATCAGGATCCCGGCAAGCGGTATATACAGGCTTACATATAATGAACTGGCAGGAATGGGTATGTCAAATCTTTCAGATTTAAGAATCTATGGAAACGGGGGCTGGCAATTACCTTTTATGAATTCCGAATCACGGCCCGACGATCTCCTGGAGAATGCTATCCATATGGAAAAGGGCAGCGACGGCATTTTTAACAGCGGTGATTATATACTCTTTTACGGCGAGGGCCCGGTTACATGGGAGTATAATGCTGGCGACAACCTTTTTCTCCACTCCATTCATAATTACGCAAATGCATCATATTATTACCTGACAACAAGCCTGGGCCCCGGCAAAAAAATTGAAACTTCAGCAGGGATTACCGATCCCGCAACACACAATGTAACCACATTTAATGATTACAAATATCACGAAAGAAATATTTTTAACCTTGTTGGCTCAGGCAGGCGATGGTTTGGGGGGAAGATTGAAAATGCTGCCTTTGATACTGCTTTTGTGTTCCCTGATATTGATCTCGCTGCCCCGGTCCGTTTAAAAATAAAAATTGCAAGCCGCGCTGCAAGTCAGAGGGTAATAACCGTCAGGAGCAATAATAATGTAATTAATCAGATTGCAATCGACGGCTTAACAATGACCAATTTTACAGGTACTTTTGCAAGATTGAATAGTAATAATATCATCTCATTTACAGCTGAAGATGAATCTGTTGATATCAATATATATTATGATAAAAGGGCACAATCCGACGAAGGCTGGCTTGATTATATAATCCTTAATGCCAGGAGTATAATCAGGCTTCATGATGATCCGCTGTTCTTCAGGGATATAGAGTCGGTGGGACAGGGAAACATTGCACAGTTCAATATAAGTAATGCCGGCAGCAATACCATAGTTTGGGATATTACCGATATTCACAATATAAGCCGGGTATCAGCCGCACTGAATGGCACAACATTAAGCTTCAAGAGCCTTGCCGACACCTTGCGGGAATATGTCGCTTTTAACAGTACAGGCACTTTTCTGACACCTGTTATCAATAACGAGACACTGGCAGTCGAAAATCAGAATCTCCATGCTGTTGGTCCGCATAATATGATAATTGTCACTCATCCGGATTTTCTTGCCGAAGCAGAGGAACTTGCCGAATTTCACCGCACCAGTGATAATTTAAGCGTTTATGTAACAACATCTGACAGGATATATAACGAGTTCTCATCAGGCAAGCCTGATGTCAGCGCTATCCGTGATTTTGTCAAAATGATATATGACAGGTCGGATAACTCTGAAGACTCGCTCAGGTATCTCCTGCTTTTTGGTGACGGCTCATATAACAATTTTTCTTCCAGTCCGGGTAATCCAAATTTCATTCTTACTTACCAGTCGGAAAATTCACTGATCGTCAGTGATTCATACGTAACAGATGATTTTTTCGGATTTCTTGATGATGATGAGGGTGGCTCCGAATCAATGGAAGATTATTTACTGGATATAGGAGTGGGACGCCTGACTGTTAAAACCCCGGAAGAAGCAAAGGGTGTATTAAATAAAATAAAAAACTATAATACGGGTGAGAATATGACGGACTGGCGTAATGTTTTGTGTTTTGCAGGCGACGACGGTGAATACGAAAATAGTGCAAAACATATGAATGACGCAAATAAGCTGGCTGATACAATCAGGAAGCACCACCCCGAATACACAGTAAAAAAGTTGCTGCTTGATGCATACCAGCAGGTTACAACTTCTACCGGACCGAGATATCCTGATGTTCACAATGCCATAATGGACAACTTTAACAGTGGCATGCTGATATTCAATTACAACGGGCATGGAGGAGAAAATGGCATCGCCAAGGAACAGATATTACAAGTTAATGACATAAAGGGACTGAAAAATATAAATAAACTCCCGCTCCTTATTACTGCCACATGCGAGTTCAGCCGCTTTGACAATCTTAGTGACGAAGAAGGTGAAATAACTGAAAGAACCTCTGCGGGTGAAGAAGCACTCCTGAATCCCGAAGGCGGTGCCATTGCTTTATTCTCAACAACAAGGGTGGTATATGCGGACCTGAACTTTGAACTGAACCAAAAATTCTATAATCATGTCTTTAACAGAGATAACAACGGCAAAAAATACAGGTTGGGAGACATTGTGAGAGAGAGCAAAAATGCCCAGGGACAGGAGGAGAATAAACTGAACTTTGCCCTGCTCGGCGATCCTGCACTTGAACTCGCCTATCCGGAATATAAAATAATTACCGATTCAATAAACAACATTTCTGTATCTGAAGGGCTGGATACCCTGAAGGCATTTTCCAGGATAAAAGTATCGGGACATGTAGCTTACAGTGACAGTACTTTAATGGATAACTTCAACGGATTTGTTTACCCTTCTGTTTTTGATAAACCCCAAAGTATTACAACACTGGGTAACGATGATATACCAACATTTACTTTTGAAGTGCAGGAAAATATTTTATATAAAGGCAAAGCAACCGTGTCGGACGGAAAATTCAGCTTTTCATTTATCGTTCCTAAAGACATATCCTACAATATTGGAACCGGTAAAATATGTTATTATGCAGAAAATTCAGCAATAGATGCAAATGGATATTTTAACAGGATATTTGTGGGCGGAACATCCGATGTATCTGTTTATGATAACAATGGACCTGGTATTGAACTCTACCTTAATAATGATAAATTCAAGAAGGGCGGCATCACTGATAAAAATCCGGTTATATATGCTGTAATAAATGATGAAAACGGGATAAACACTGTTGGAAACGGAATAGGGCACGATATAATCGGAGTCCTTGATGAGAACATCAGTGAGCTTATTGTCCTTAATGATTATTACCACGCCGATGTTGACAAATACAACAGTGGAACAGTTATATACCAGATGAATGACCTGACCGGGGGAACCCATTCCCTGAGAGTAAAAGTATGGGATATTTTTAACAATTCTGCAGAACAGACAATCGAGTTTATTGTGAGAGAGTCGGATGATATTATTCTCGAGAAAGTGTACAACTATCCCAATCCGGTTACAGAATATACGGTATTCCAGTTCGAACATAACAAACCATATAATAACCTGAAAGTTACTGTTGACATCTTTGATCTTTCGGGAAGATTAATACTTACAATTAGTAATGAAGAGCAATCTGCAGGCTACCGTTCGGAGTCAATTTACTGGGACGGGAAGAACATGAACGGGGATAAGCTTTCAAAGGGGATTTATCCTTTCAGGGTCAGGGTAGAAACAGATGATGGCAGGGTGGCTGAAAAATTTGAAAAACTTTTAATAATGAATTAATTAACTCACTGGGTTTCATATATAAATATTTGTTTTATATTTGTTTCACCAATAAAAACTGATTTAGTCATGATAAGAAGGATTATAATTTCAGGATTTGCCTTAGTATTTGTTCTTCAGAGCATTATTTCACAGGACGAAGAAGAACTTAATCCGATATTCTTAACAGTACCCTTTGTTACTATAGCCCCGGATTCCAGGGCAGGTGCCATGGGTGACATCGGTGTTGCCACGAGTCCCGATGCAAGTGCCCAGCACTGGAATGCTGCAAGATATGCATTTATCGACGGAGAAGGAGGATTTGCCATGTCATTTACACCATGGCTTAGAAACCTGGTAAGTGATATAAACCTGGGATACGTATCAGGCTATTACAGGATTGATGACAGGCAGGTGGTAAGCGGTTCATTTTTGTATTTCTCCCTTGGTGAGATACTGTTCAGGGATATTTACGGCGATGAGTACGGACATTTTACACCAAATGAATTTGCAGTGGATATGGCATATTCAAGAACACTTTCCGATAAGATTTCAGGTGCGCTGACCCTGCGGTTTTTAAGGTCTGACCTTACAGGAGGAGGCACACAGGGCGGTGAGGAATATAATCCCGGAATATCTTTTGCCGCTGACCTCGCAACTTATTACCAGAAAGATATCAAGTTAAGCGACAAATCAGCCGAACTTGCATGGGGAGTCAGTATAACAAACCTGGGATCAAAAATATCCTATACGGAAGGTGCAGATAAATACTTTATACCGGCAAACCTCAGAGTTGGTGCGAGACTGTCGGTTGATCTTGATGAATATAATTCTATCAGTGTAGCCACTGACATTAACAAGCTGCTGGTACCGACTCCGCCTACCTACTACGTTGACAGTGTTGATACCAATAATGAAAAAGTTATTAAAGAAGGTAGGGAACCTGCCTCTTCACTGCCCCTGAGCTGGATCGAATCTTTTTATGACGCCCCCGGCGGATTCAAAGAAGAAATCCATGAAATAATCTGGTCCGTTGGTGCAGAGTACTGGTACAGGGAACAATTTGCCATCAGGGCAGGCTACTTTAATGAACATATTAATAAAGGAAACAGGAAATACTTTACTGTCGGTATCGGACTCAAATTAAATGTATTTTTCATAGATTATTCATATCTGATACCAACCTCAGGAAGAAACAATCCCCTGGCCAACACAATGAGATTCACACTAGGATTTGTTTTTGACAAGTTCAGAGATTTAAGATAAAATGAATATCCGTGTAGGTTTCGGATATGATGTTCACCAACTGAAACGGGGTCATAAATTTGTTCTTGGAGGTATTACAATTAAATCCGACTTCGGAGCTGTCGGCCATTCCGATGGGGATGCACTAATACATGCCATATGCGACGCACTTCTGGGTGCCGCCAATCTGCGGGATATCGGCTTTCACTTCCCTGACACATCAGATGAATATAAGGACATAGACAGTAAGATACTCCTGGCACGGACCATTGACCTGTTAAAAGAGCATGGCTATTCAATAGGGAATATCGATACGACAGTATGCCTTGAAAGTCCCAAAATCAGCAGCCTCATACCGGAAATGCAGGAAATCCTTGCAAAGACTATTGGAATAAATAAGAAAGCCCTTTCAATTAAGGCCACAACATCTGAAAAACTTGGATTTGTCGGCAAGGGTAAAGGTATTGCGGTTTTTGCCGTTGTATCGATAATTAGGGACAGCGCCCATATTTAATACGGGTACAGTCCCCTAAATATGGGCGCTGTCCCTATATTTTTTCCAAATCATCAGGAGTACCGATATCCAGGCTTGTTCCTTTTTCAAATATTACCGACTCCATGCGCATCCCGCTTCTTGCTGCTTCCTTGAATATGTCTCCCGGGTACAGTTCCCTGTATAACTGTCCGCCAATCCATACTTCACCGTCACTACCGCTGCTTATTATTTTCTGGATATAACGGTTCATAAATTCCCAGAAAGAAGGGTTCCATAAAGCGATTGTCCATCCGTATTTAAGATCAGGCCTGTTCTGTTTTATGATAATGTCTTTGATCTTTCCCCGGTTATCGAGCTCAACCATATCCCACTTTTTATAGTTATCGATATTAAACAGTCCCAGCACAATGTCAGCTTTTGTTTCAGCCATTTTTTCCCTGATACTGATAAATGCTTCAGCAGGTTTAAAGATAATATCAGGATAACCGAGTGCTATATATTTATCTCTTGTAAACGGATATGCCTGAACAAGGGTGAACGGTGTCCCGTGAGGCAGATCCATTATCAGGTAGGAAATATTTACTCCCGAATCCTTCCCGTCACCGTAATAGGCCTGTATGTCCCATTTGCCAGGACGGAGGATAAAATATATTTCATTAATACCGGCAATACGAAAACTGTTGATTAAATACTCGGAAATGACTTTAATCCTGATTTTGCCTTTGCCGGCAGATTCACTTTTTACAACGGGATAAATCTCCTTGCTGCAAGGTATTTTCCCCAGCCTTGTTGCCTGGCCTCCTGCGGGAATAAGACCAACTATTTCCATAAGTGACTGTATTGTTTAAAGTTTTAACTATAATAACGCATTTCTCAAAGTTCATATTTTTCCATTCTTCTGTATAGCGATGTCCTGGTCAATCCTAAATCTTTTGCAGCCTGTGTGATATTGCCCTGATTCTGCTTAAGCACCCTGGCAATTACTTTTTTCTCAATTTCCTCAAGGTTGTATGTATCAAAATCTGGAGCGGCGGTCTTTTTAGGCTGTGAAGTGAGAATAAAATCGTCAGGTTCAAGGGTATTATTATCTGTCATTATAACAGCCCTCTCGACGGCATGCTGCAGTTCCCTGACGTTGCCCGGCCATTCATAATGGTTCAATTTCTTTATTGCGCCCGAAGATATCCTGTTTATGGATTTCCTGTACTTTTTTGAATATATTTTCAGAAAATGACTGGCAAGCAACTCTATGTCTTCGGTCCTCTCCCGCAGGGGAGGCAGATTTATTTCTACCGTATTGACCCTGTATAAAAGGTCCTGCCGGAATTCATCCCTGGCTGCCATGCCGTATAAATCATTGTTGGTAGCACAAATAAGGCGGACATCAGCAGATACAGGTTTATTGCTCCCGACCCTCGTGACCTGCTTCTTTTCAATTGCCGACAATATCTTTGTCTGCAGGGGAAGGGACAGGTTTCCTATCTCGTCCAGAAACAGTGTGCCCCTTGACGCTATTTCAAACCTTCCCGCCTTGTCCCTCTTTGCATCAGTGAAAGCTCCCTTCTCATGTCCGAACAATTCGCTTTCAAAGAGAGTGCTTGTTATTGACCCCAGGTCAACACTAATGAAGACCTCATCCCTTCGTAACGAGTTTCTGTGTATGGCCCTTGCCACAAGCTCCTTGCCCGTTCCGTTCTCTCCCAGAATAAGTATATTTGCATCGGTTTTGGCAACCTTCTTTATAATAGAAAATACTTCTTTCATTTCAGCGGAATTTCCTACAAATTCGTGATAAGGTTGATCCATCACGCTGCAAATATCCCTCTGCCTTGTTCTCAGCTCTTCTGCCTCAACTCTTGATCTACGGAGTTTTACAGATGCGGAAAGAGTTGCAATCAGTTTCTCATTTTGCCAGGGTTTCAGAATAAAATCTGTTGCACCTGACTTTATAGCCTTTACTGCATTCTCGGCATCTCCGTATGCAGTCATGAATACAACCACCGCTTTAGGGTCTATATCAAGAATTTTTGCGAGCCAGTCAAATCCTTCCTTCCCGCTTATTGCATTTCCTGAGAAATTCATATCCAGCAGAATAACATCATAATTTCCCCTCGCCAATAATTCAGGAATCTTTACGGGCGAATTTAAGGTTGCAACTTCCTCAAAATGTGATTTTAACAATAATCTCAATGAAGCCAGAATATCCTCATTATCATCAACGATCAGTATTCTGCCAACGGTATTATCCATGATAACAAATATTAATGTCCAAAATTATTCAAACATTAAAACAAAAATACATATATTTTTTTGAATGTTCGTATTCGTACGTTTTATGTAGTATATTCGTACATATGGCTGTCATCTGACGATATGAATATTAAGCTAACAATCAGCATACCAGTTTATTATATTCTTTGGCATAATTAATGATAAGTCTTTTTCACCAAATAGGATAAACATTTTCTGTATATGGAAGGAATGGACAGAAAAATTGAGAAAAAAGGTATCAGCAAAAAATATATCTGGATTGGTATTATTTGTATTTTGCTACTGCTGGCTCTTATAAAAATAATTTTTGGTGACAAAAGCACAAAACTTAATGTTAATACCGAAAAGATCACAATAAGAGAAGTTATCTATGACAAGTACCAGGATTATATCTCGGTAAATGGTATTGTTGAACCTATAAAAACCATATACCTTGACGCAATAGAGGGTGGAAGAGTCGAAGAGATACTAATTGAAGAGGGTAATATGGTAAAAAAGGGTGATATCATTATCAAGCTCAGCAATGATAACCTTGTGCTTGACATATCAAGCAACGAAGCAGTGGTGGCCAGGGCAATAAATGATTTGAAAACAACACGGCTCAATCTTGAAAATCAAAAGATAAGTCTCAAGACCCAGATCCTTAATCTACAATACCTGCTTAAAAAGCTGGAACGGACATATAATTATAATTTGAAGCTCCTGGAGAATAATCATATATCTAACGAAGAATACCAGTATTCAAAGGAACAATATGAGCTGACCCTGCAGCAGCTCGAGCTGCAAAAGCAAAAATATGTTCATGATTCCCTGTATATGATCACAAGGATTGCTTCAGATGAAAAATCCATAGACAGAATGCAAAACAACCTGGAGCTGACAAGAAAAAGACTTGAGAATTTAAATATCAGGGCTCCCGTCAACGGAGAGCTGGCTTCCCTAAATCCCGAGATAGGTGAAGTAGTAAGCTACGGGTCACGAATCGGCACTATTAATATACTTGATTCCTATAAAATGCGTGTTAATATTGACGAGCATTATATTGCACGAATAATGAAAAACCTTACCGGAGAATTTGAATTCGCCGGCGGTAAACATAACCTTATAATTACTAAAATATATCCGGAAGTAAGAAACGGCACCTTTGCCGTTGACATGGAATTTACCAGCGACATCCCCGCACAGATAAGGATCGGACAGACGGCCCGAATTCGAATGGAACTGGGAGAATCAGAAGATGCCCTGTTAATACCAAAAGGCGGATTTTACCAGAGTACAGGCGGCCAGTGGGTATATGTTGTTGACGAAAATAACAATGTGGCAGTAAAAAGAAATATAAGAATAGGACGCCAGAATCCGAGGTTTTACGAGGTACTGGATGGCCTGTCTGAGGGGGAAAAAGTCATTATCTCCAGTTACGATAATTTTGGGAATAATGATAAGTTAATATTAAAATAACCATGAAGGAAATAAACATACCTATTCCTGATATAACCGAAAATGAAACTGCCGAAGTGGAGGTTAATGTCAAAGGTAGAAAGCTCAGGTATAATTTCAGGGTTGTATCATTCCCCTGGGAGAAGAAGGACTTGCTTTCAGAGGCTGAAGACCCTCTCTCCCTTTCACTGGCAAGGATATACAGGTTAAAAAAAAGAATAGAAAGCTATGACAGTAGCTGGGAGCTGATTCAAATATATAAACCTTCAAAAAATTCTGATCACATCCATATTTTGTATCGTAAGAAAAAACACTAATTTTAACCATTTCAAGTGACAATAATCATGATATTTTTAAGTTATCAGACTAACAAATAATATATTCATACTAAAACATCAGTGATTTATGAAAAAGAGCATTATAACAATTGCAGCCGTTAGTTTTTTACTGCTAAATCTAAATAACATAAGTGCACAGAAAATCTGGACCCTGGAGGAATGCATCACATATGCACATCAGAACAACCTGCAGATAAAAAAACAGGAGTTAGCTTCGCGGATGACAAAAAACAATTATTTCCAGTCAAAATTGGCAGTCCTCCCAAGCTTAAACCTCGGCGCTTCCAGGGATCTGAATTACGGCAGATCGGTCGACCCGTTTACTAATGACTATATAACGGAGAATACATCTTCTGACAGATTCTATGCCAGTTCGTATCTTAATGTTTTTAACGGGCTGCAAACCATTAATACCATAAAGCAAAGCAAGTATGCCTTTTTAAGCAGTGAGCAGGACATAGAGAAGATAAAAAACGATATAACCCTGGAAATAGCTACCGCTTATCTTCAGATTCTTTTTTGCAAGGAACTGCTGGAAATTTCTGAAAGCCAGTATAATGTAACACTCCTTCAGGTTGAAAAAACAAGGAAGCTGGTTGAAGTAGGGAACTCTGCAAAGGGCGAGCTGTACAGGATGGAAGCCCAGGCTGCAAATGAAAAGCTTAATGTTACAAATGCAAAGAACCAGCTTAAACTGGCATACCTTGATCTGACACAGCTCCTTGATCTGGATTCGGCCAGCGGCTTTGACATTATTGTACCTTCTGATATAGATATTGATACAAGCTATATCCTGAAGGATGTAATAACTATATACAATGAAGCTTTGAACTACCTGCCACAGATAAAAAGCGCAGAATATGAACTTAAAAGTGCCGAAAAAAACCTGTCAGTGCAATGGGGCCGGAGAAGCCCCCAGATATACCTGCAGGCAAGCTACTATACAGGTTGCTCAAGCACGGGAATCTTGCGTGACATAAATGCCCCCTATGAAAGAACAGTAGGCTTTGTAAACGGCGATATAACCCAGCCCGTAACAGTACTTGACTATCCATACATAGATTACCCATATAATGATCAGATAAAAGATAATGTCAACAAATATGTTTCCATAGGTATAAATATTCCCATATTTAACCAGTACCAGGTTAACAGGGATATCAGCAATGCAAAAATATCATTGAACAACTCCAGGCTCGACCTTGATCTTACAAAACAATTATTGTATAAAGAAATTCAGCAGTCACATGCCGATGCTATTGCGGCACTTGAAAAATACAGATCAAGCATGGAAGCTGTAAAGTCAAATGAGGAAGCATTTGTTTATACGCAGCAGAAGCTTGATGTCGGACTGGTAAGCTCTGTTGATTATAATATCGCAAAGAATGATCTTTTAAAGGCGAAGTCCGATTTATTGCAGTCCAAGTACGAATACATATTCAAAACAAAAATACTTGACTTCTATTCGGGGCATCCAATTATCCTTTAAAAACATACTTATACCATTAACTTTCGTGATAATAAACCATACCGACATGAAAAAAGTATTAACCGCTGTTCTCTGCCTGTTCATTATGGCTCATTTAACCGGACAGGTTTTCAATACCGCAACAACATTAAAAAGGGGTAAATTCGCAATCGGACTCAATCCCGCTTACTATAATGACAATCTGGCCTTGTTCCTGCACGGCAATGCCGGAATTGCATCAGGCGTTGACTTTGCACTAAAATACGGCTTTCTTGATGGATCAGATTATATTGGTGCCGACCTTGAATGGGCCCTGCTAAAAAGTAACCCCGATATTTCTCTGACAACAGGTGCCCATGTTATTGATGACTTTGCGCTTGATTTATCAGTCAATTTATCATTTCCCCTTAAGGGAGGCATAGCACTCTATACCGGTGCAGACTCGGACTTATGTTTTAACAGTAATGTAGACCTGTTTTTCTGGATCCCTGTCGGAATTGAAATGAAAATTAAAAACAAAATTTCTTTCCTGCTTGAAGGAGAAATACCGGTCAGTGACCCTGCATTCCCTATTATTGACGGAGGAGTAATGTTTTATTTCTAAATCTTTTTCTCATAACATTTAAAAGGAGTTTTCTGAAAGGTTGAGTAAAACTCCCCGACTTCATCGTAGCTGCTGTTTGTATATAGCTTTGCTTCGAGCTGGTTGCTGCTAAGCGTATCAAGCCTTATATAATTATATTTTTTATCCTTAGCAAATTTTTCGGCAAATGTGACAAGCATCTCTGCAACACCCTTATCCTGCCATATAGGATGAACAGCCATCCTTTTCATATAGAGGATCTTTGAGCTGTCCCCAGACCATTTTATTCCCTTATATTCATTGGGCTCAGACTCATTAAGGGTAACCATGCCCTCACAAACTCCCTTTTCCTTAACAAGATAAATAAATCCATTGTCTAAATCAGCACTTATCTCTTCAATGCCCGGATATGAACTGTTCCAGTGTTTCATCCCTTTCGAATTCATATCCCTGACACATTCCTTTATTAAAAATAATATTTCAATTAAATCTGACTTTTTGGCCTGAAGTATTTCCATTTAATCATTTCTTATTCAACAATAGTAACATTATTAGACTAATTTATCCCCGCAATGTCAATACTATCTCAAATATAATTAAATTATAACTAAATCTACAAGAGAAGATATATTATTGCTTTAAAGACCGTATAAAATTAAAAGTTATTTTTTTAATCGTCCTGTAAAAATAAATTTTAAATTTATCCGTATCTAAAGAGCTATATAATTTAAGAATTTTATTTGATTGATGAAAATATTTAAAATAATACTTGTCCTGATACTATTTCTATTTATTGCTTTTTCTTGCAGAAAGGATAATTTCATCACATCTGAATCTGCAAAACTCTCATTCTCAATTGATACAGTAACATTTGACACAATATTCACGTCCATAGGGTCAACAACAAAGAACCTGCGGGTATATAATCCACACAGCGAGTCAATAAAAATTTCAAGTATTTATCTTGCAGGGGGACAGAATTCTTATTTCAGATTAAATATTGACGGCGACAGGTCACACAATGTCAGTAATATTGAAATACCTGCAAAAGACAGTCTGTATGTATTTGTTGAAATAACAATCGACCCGTTCGGAGTTAATAACCCCATGATAGTGAAGGATTCAATTGTATTTATCACAAACGGAAATTACCAGGATATTAAACTAATAGCTTTCGGACAGGATGTACATCTGATAAACGGAGAAATAATTGAATCCCAGAACTGGATAGCAGACAAACCTTACCTTGTTTATAATTCAATGGCTGTAGATACGGGACATGTCCTGACTATTGAAGAAGGGACGAAGGTTTATATGCATGACCGTTCAAGCATTATAGTATGGGGCCGCCTTTTGGTTAACGGCACAAAAGATAATCCTGTTATTTTCCAGGGCGACCGTATTGATGATCATTTCTATGATTCTATAGCAGGACAGTGGGGAACAATTTATATTGATCCTGTTAGCGTTGATAATGAGATAAACTATGCAATTATTAAGAACTCCATTGCAGGAATTCAGATTGGCTACCCCACTGATGATAAGATGCCTTCCCTGGAACTGAAAAATACGATTATTCAGAATGTGTCTTTTATAGGTATTTATGCTTTCCAGGCCAACATCACGGCTTATAACTGTATTATAGCAGATAGTAAGGATTATACCATAGCCCTGCTTAAGGGAGGCAATTACAATTTCTACCACTGTACAATAAATAACCGTGGTTTAAGGTTCGAGACCAGGTCCGCAGAACAGTCCGTAGCAATAACAAATGAAATAGACAATCCTGAAATAGACTCAACAGGAAGGAATATAGTATATGTTAAAAGAATGGGTGACCTTCAAGCAGCTAATTTTATCAATTGCATCATATACGGAAACAGAAACAATGAATTGGTATTCAGGGATAACAATAAAAACCTGTTCAATTATAAGTTTGATCATTGCCTGATTAAGGAAAATACCGATTCGGTTGATGCTGACAATCCTGAACATTTCGTTGGCAATATTTTTAATTTAGATCCCGAATTCATCAACGAATATTCGCGCACAAATTATAACTTCCGCCTCGATACTCTGTCGCCGGCAAAAGATGCCGGAAACGGACAGTTTATTGACCTCTACCCTTACCTGGAATTTGATTATGACGGGGTTTCGAGAAACAACGATATGGCCCCCGATATCGGAGCGTTTGAAAGAATTGAATAGCTTTATCGATTTAAATCCTGTATTTAATGGCAGCTATTAAAAATACGATGGTCACTGTCTTATTAATATCTTTCCTTTTTATTGGCTGCAACAATAGCACTCCACCCGGCAGGGCTTATCATAACCATGCTAAGAGGGGAGATTTAAGAATAATGTTTTATAATACGGAAAACTTCTTTGATATATATAATGACAGCCTTACACAGGACGATGAGTTTACACCCGAAGGGTCCAGACACTGGAATAACAAGAGGTTCACTGATAAGTTAAACAAATTATGTAAGGTTATAATTGCTGTGGGCGGATGGGAACCTCCTGAGATTATAGGATTATGCGAGATAGAAAACACCTCTGTACTAAATAAGCTCATCTATGAAACTCCTCTTTCAAAATATGACTACGGGATTGTGCATAGAGATTCCCCGGACAGCAGGGGCATTGACGTAGCCTTATTGTACCGGAAGGATAAACTTGTTCTTCTGGACAAGAGCTTTTTTAACATCTGCTTTCCGGGGGATTCTCTGAAGAAGACCAGGGATATACTGTACTTTAAAGGCAGGGTTCTTAACAAGGATACACTCCACATATTTATTAACCACTGGCCATCAAGATATGGGGGCCAGCTTGAAACAGAACCTTACAGAATATATGCGTCCCGCCTGTTAAAAAATGGAGTCGATTCAGTTTTCAATATAAATGAACGTTCAAAAATAATTATTACAGGTGATTTTAATGATGAGCCTGAAAACAAAAGCCTTGCTGAATATCTTTCCGCTGTTAACCGGACTGACTTCTCTTCCGACACGATAGCTGACAACAAGTTGTACAACCTTTCCTATACTTTATCAGGTAATGTAAAACTGGGGTCTTACAAGTACAGATCAGAGTGGGATATATTTGACCAGTTTATTGTCTCCGGAACACTGCTCAATTCAAAAAATATAAGTACGTCAAAAGATGATATTCATATATTCGATGCCCCCTTCCTGATGAAAAAGGATGATAAGTATTCAGGGTACAGACCTTTCAGAACATACAGGGGTTACATATATGAAGGGGGGTTCAGTGATCACCTGCCAGTGTACCTCGACCTGCACTGACCTATAACACTTACTTTGCAGGTTTTAGTCCGATTTCCTTTGCCTTATAAATCATAAATGCATATGCTTCATCATAGTTATTCCTTATCTCTCCTTCCAGTATAGCCTCCTTGATAGCATTTTTAATGACTCCTACCTCACGGCAGGGCTTAATATTAAAGACTTCCATTATTGTCTCACCCGAGATAGGCGGCTGGAAATTCCTTATAGCATCTTTCTCTTCAATATCCTTCAGTTTTTTACGCACAAGCCTGAAATTCTTCAGATATCTTTGAACCTTCTCACCTATTTTTGATGTAATATCTGCTTCACATAATGTCATAAGATCATCAATATCGTCCCCTGCATCATAAAGGAGCCGTCTTACTGCCGAGTCAGTTACCTCTTCAAGGGCCAGTACAATGGGCCGGTGATGAAGGTTCACTATTTTCTGTACATACTTCATCTGCCATCCCGAGGGTAACCTTAACCTCCGGAATATATCTGCTATCATCCTCTCCCCTATAGTCTCGTGACCGTGAAAGGTCCATCCCTGTTCCTGATCATATCTTCTTGTTGAAGGTTTACCTATATCATGTAACAGCGCTGCCCATCGCAGCCATAAGTTATCAGTCTTCCGCGAAATATTATCAAGAACCTTTATTGAATGCAGAAAAACATCCTTATATGCCTTTCCATCCCTGATTTCCACACCTTTCATCGCAGATAGCTCAGGCAGGATAAGCTCCAGTATGCCCGTTTCTTCAAGTAAAATAAATGCCATATAGGGACTGGGAGAAAGAATTATTTTATTCAGCTCATCAGTTATTCGTTCCTGTGATACGATGTTTATCCTCATCCTGTTTCTATATATAGCCTCAATGGAACTCTTTTCAATATTAAAGCCTAGCTGTGATGCAAGCCTTATAGCCCTTAGTATTCTCAGCGGATCATCCGAATAGGTTTTGTCAGGGTCAAGGGGAGTACGGATTATCTTATTGTTCAAATCAGATAATCCGCCAAAGGGATCAACCAGCATGCCATAGGTATCTTTGTTTAATGATAATGCCATTGCGTTAATTGTAAAATCACGCCTTTTCTGGTCATCTTCCAGTGTACCGTCCTCCACAACAGGCTTGTGTGAATTTCTTCTGTATGATTCCTTACGTGCCCCGACAAACTCGATTTCAAAGTTTTTATACCTGAGCATTGCTGTGCCGAAATTTTTAAATACACTTACCTTAATACCTTTATCAATTGTAGCGGCTACCTCCCTTGCCAAGTCTATACCACTGCCCTGCACAACAATATCTATATCTTTCGATTCCCTCCTGAGCATACAATCGCGGACAAATCCCCCAATAACAAAACATTCCTGTCCTTTTTTTGTTATTATCTCGGATATAATATTAAAAACAGGATTTTGCAAACACTTATGCATATTAAGAGATGCCATTTCGTGTAATTTATCTGACAAAATTACAATTATTTGTGTTTTTATTATAAATTACCTTTGTATATTGGAATGGCATGGTGTTTGAAACTTAAATTATTCATTTAACCAATATTTTAACTAACCAGATAAAAAAATGATTGAACACTTAACAAATGAGACATTTAAGCAAAAAGTTTTTAATTATGATAAAAACAAGGAATGGAAGTATGAAGGAGATAAGCCCTGTCTTATAGATTTCTATGCTGATTGGTGCGCGCCATGTAATATAGTAACCCCAATCCTGGAGGAACTGGCTGATGAATACACTGATAAAATCGATATCTACAAAGTAGATACCGAAAAGGAACGGGAACTTGCCAGCATATTTGGAATACAAAGCATTCCTTCATTATTGTTTGTGCCTGTTGAAGGTCAGCCACAGATGGCCATGGGTGCCCTGCCCAAGGATACCTTTAAAAAGGCATTTAAGGAAGTCTTGAAAGTGGAATAATAAATACTCAATTTTTCACGTAAAAAGAAAAATCTGTAGTAAATTTGTACAGTTAATTCTCAGGGGTGCCATAATATAACGGGCTGAGATCATACCCTTTGTACCTGATCCGGATAATGCCGGCGAAGGAAGTACTAAAGACATCCCTCCCAGAATTCAGGACCATGATGGTTAATTTAAATAACCACAATACAACGGCAGGTAACATTTGTTGCAGCAAAGGCTATTCTATTGCTCCGGACACCGGGCAATGTTTATCATCCGGTATGCATAATAAACAATAAATTAAGGCAAATGAAAAACAAGCTGAAAATAAATACCCTGATTACAAGAGGACCGATCCCTGGTTCGAAAAAAGTCTGCGTACAGGGGAGGATTCATGATATAAAGGTTGCCATGAGACAAATTGACTTGTCCCCGACAGTAAGCAGGGACGGAAGTGCTGAAAATAATAGTCCCGTGCTGGTTTATGATACTTCAGGTCCCTTTTCGGATCCTCTGGTGGACACAGATGTTAACAAGGGCCTTCCAGGATTGCGGAAGAAATGGATTATAGCAAGGGAAGATACAATAGAGCAGGATACTTTAACCTCCCGGTATGCCAGGGAAAGATTAAAAAATGAGAATATCGGTAATCTGCGGTTTAAATATGCCCTGAAAAAACCACTAAGCGCGGCACCTGGAAAACAGGTCACCCAGCTCTATTATGCAAGGCAGGGCATAATCACGCCGGAAATGGAATATGTTGCAATAAGGGAAAGCCAGCTGTCCGACGGGTATATAACTCCTGAATTTGTAATGCAGGAGGTTGCCTCCGGACGTGCAATAATTCCTGCCAATATAAACCATCCCGAAAGCGAACCAATGATCATTGGCCGCAAGTTTCTTGTTAAGATAAACGCAAACATTGGCAACTCACCGACAACATCAAGCATTCCCGAAGAGGTAGAAAAAGCAGTATGGGCATTCAGGTGGGGTGCCGATACGATAATGGACCTGTCAACAGGGAAAAACATACACGAAACACGTGAATGGATACTGAGAAATTCACCTGTTCCCGTTGGTACTGTTCCACTTTACCAGGCACTTGAAAAAGTCAATGGCCGCATTGAAGATCTGTCATGGCCGGTTTTCAAGGATACCCTTATCGAGCAGGCCGAACAGGGCGTTGATTTTTTTACGATACATGCCGGACTGCTATGGAGGCATATTCCGCTCACTATAAGGAGAACAACAGGCATAGTTTCCAGAGGAGGGTCTATCATGGCGAAATGGTGCCTTATGCATCATAAAGAGAATTTCCTGTATACGTATTTTAATGAGATATGCGATATACTGGCAGCATATGATGTGGGGGTATCACTGGGGGACGGACTGAGGCCCGGATCTGTGGCCGATGCGAACGACAGGGCCCAGTTTGCAGAGCTTAAAATACTTGGAGAACTGACAAAGACAGCATGGGATAAAAATGTACAGGTTATGATCGAGGGACCAGGGCATGTGCCGATGGATAAAATCAAAGAGAATGTAGACCTGCAGCTGGCTGCATGCATGGAAGCACCTTTCTATACACTGGGACCTTTAACAACGGATATAGCCCCCGGCTATGATCATATTACTTCTGCAATTGGCGGAGCTATGATAGCCTGGAAGGGTGCAGCAATGTTATGTTATGTTACTCCAAAAGAACATCTGGGACTGCCAAACAAAGATGACGTTAAAACGGCAGTTATAACATATAAGCTTGCAGCTCATGCCGCAGACCTTGCCAAGGGTCACCCGGGAGCACAAATAAGAGATAATGCGATGAGCAAGGCAAGGTTCGAGTTCAGGTGGAAAGACCAGTTTCACCTCTCTCTCGATCCGGAAAAAGCACTTAAGTTTCATGATGAAACACTCCCTGATGAAGGAGGCAAGCTGTCACACTTTTGCTCAATGTGCGGAGAACACTTCTGCGCTATGAAAACAACACATGACGTCAAAGAGTACTCTGAAAAACTGGCAAAGAAATCAAAGGAATTCAAACAGGCCGGAGGAGAAATTTATATCAAATCCTAGCAGTCATGGAAATCGTTATAATTTCCAATCCGCAAAACTTTACTAATGAGCACAGACTGCTAACTGCCCTTTTTGAATGCGGACTCGAATACCTTCATGTACGTAAGCCCGGATATTCAAGAAAAGATATTTCAAAATATATTGAACTAATTCCCGAAAAGTATCACAGCAAACTTATAATACATAAATATATTGAACTGTATTCTGACTATAACATAAAAGGTATACACTTTGGCAAAGAAAACAGTCATCTTCTTTATGAATTTGAAGACATTAACATTCAGAAGAGCGTAACTACACACAGCTTAGATGAATTAGTAACCCTGAAGGGCTTCGATTATATATTTCTTAGTCCTGTATTTGACAGCATAACCAAACATGGTTACAGAAGTATGTTCGCTCCTCGAGAATTAAATGACTTCTTTAAAAATAATACTCTTGATACCAAAGTCATAGCCCTTGGAGGTGTTACGGTACAGAATATTGAAAATGCATTGTCAATGGGATTTGACGGGGCAGCAGTAATGGGAGCATTATGGGATACCTATCTTGATGAGAAAAATATTAGCAAAACTGTTAGCTATTTTAATGTATTAAAAGATATATGCAGGAACTTCGTCCGACAATCCCCGCAATAGTAAAAATCGTAGTTATCAGCGGAGCATGTGTATTTAATCTTCGGGATAGATCCTCGCAGAGGAAGTGCTGCTCTCCCTGACTTCAACAGATTCGACCCTTATATCTGAATTATTGAAAAATGATATAGCCTTATCAAGTATTATTTGCGCCAGGTGCTCTGATGTCGGGTTCAAGTGGGTAATAAACAGCTTCTGGGATTGTTCCTTAAAATATTGTACCATTGGGTCCTCCTTCCATAATATGGAAGCATGGTCAAGATTATCATTGATCCATTGCCTGAGGACCTTCAGCTCGTTAAAATCCATCAGCATATTCCTTTCATCCAGCCTGTATCCTTCAACATATACAATTACTGCCCATGAGTGCCCGTGAAAATCAGAGCACTTTCCCGAGTAATTGTTTATTATCCTGTGTGCTGCATCGAACTTAAATTCCTTGCTCAGCACATATCTTATTTTCCCCTTTTTGCTCCCCATAATAATACTTGCAGTCTCGGTGAATAATTAAACCCATATTCGATAATCCTGTCAACCAGTGCAGGTCTTAGCTGTGACTCAAAAGTCGTGCCCTCAAGGCAAATATATACCTTTTGTTTTGATATATTAAATTCCGTGGTAACCCCATCTACCTCATTAAGGTCTTTTTCATTCATTATCACAAACTTAAATATACAATATTCTTTTGAATTCCAGTATTTCAGATATTGGTTATCAATTTTCTGTCCTGTATTTGACAGCTTGGGAGAAATAACCCAGTTGAAATGACTAATAATGTTCTCGTTCATTGAATCCCTTTTAAAGCCGGTGCCATCGCTTAGAGTAATATTCAATGGTTCCGTGGGTATTATAACGCCGCTGCTTTCGACATGATACTTGCTTGAGTCACATACAAGCTCATCCAGCCTGTACAATGACGGCTCACCTCCCGTAAAAACAACATGTCCCGTGCTTTTATCCTTTATCAGTCCGGTTAACTCATCCCTTGTATATTCTACATAGTCCCCCGACTTCTCAAGCCATGTATATTTTGTGTCGCACCAGCGGCATGCAAGGTTACAGAAATGAAACCTTATAAAAAAGGAACTGGCGCCTGCAAAATTACCCTCTCCCTGGATTGACCGGAAATATTCTGTAACATAGTATTTCATAATTGCCCCTGACTGATTAATACCATGCAAAATTACTAATAACCTTTTTCTTTTACTTTTTTATTAAATAGTGTTTTATAAATACTCCATTTCTTGCCAGCCTGATATCCGTAAATCCGGCCTTCCGGACCAAACCCGGCAATTTCCCCAGCAACTGATATCTTAGAGATCTGGTCCAGATAAAAAATAGACCCATTAAAGGTGCTATAAAGATATTTGGAGCACCGAAATCGCTTAGCAAAAACCTGCCATCATCTTTCAGCACGCGCCTGACCTCTTTTAATCCGGACTCCTTGATTGCCACTGGCAGGTGATGAAACATCATACTGCTGATAACTACATCACAATGCTTATCAGGGAAGGGCAGGTCATCGATGGAAGCTACCCTGAAATCAATATCAAGTCCGTATTTTCCAGCTTTCTTACTTGCCGCTGCAACCATCTTCTCTGCAATATCAATGCCGTATACCTTGCCTTTATTGCCGGTCCTCAGTTTTGAAAGCACAGCCATTACCCCTGTCCCGCAACCCACTTCCAGAACGGTCTCCCCTTCCTTCAATCCCGCCAGATCAATTTGTTTATTTCTTAACCTGCTTTTTTCGGCCGGGGTCATGGAATCATAATAGCCGGCCATTGAGTTTAAAGATATGCCTTTTGACTTCATATATTCTTTTAATGAAAATATTAATATGTAATTTACCGAGTCTAAATTAAAAAATAAGGTTAAGCCTGCATATTATTATTAGGTGAAAGGCAACTTCTTACCGGTGAATAGATATGTTAACAAGAGAATCTTAGCAAATACAAAATATTATTGTAAATTTCACGAATGTTAGGAACCAGTTTATAATTAAGGAATAGCCATGATCAGCAAAAAAGACAGGAAAACCTGTTTTGCAAGTGATAATTACTCAGGTATATGCCAGGAAGCCCTGGATTATATCAATAAGGCAAATACAGGTTACGAGTACCCTTACGGTGAAGACAGGTGGACAGAAGAAGCCTGTGACCTGTTCAGGGAATTGTTTGAAACTGACTGCGAGGTTTTTTTTGTATATAACGGCACATCTGCCAATGCGCTTGCCCTGGCTTCATCATGTGAATCCTATCACAGTATTATTTGCAATGAACTTTCACATATTGAGACCGATGAATGCGGTGCTCCCGAATTTTTTTCAAACGGGGCAAAGATACTGCTGGGAACAGGCGATGACGGTAAATTATCGTGCAGCAGCATAACCGATATAGTTACACGGAGAACTGACATACATTATCCTAAGCCCCGCGTAGTCAGCATTACGCAGTCCACCGAAGTGGGCACGGTTTATAAACCACGTGAGATGGCAGATATTCATAAAACCATACAAAAATATAACCTGAGGTTTCATATGGACGGGGCAAGACTGGCAAATGCCATTGCTTCACTTGATGTGGCTCCTAAAGAACTAACATGGAAGCACGGAACAGATATTCTATGTTTCGGGGGCGTAAAAAACGGAACCATGTTTGGAGAAACAGTTATTTTCTTCAATAAGGAGCTGTCACATGAGTTTGAATACAGGTGCAAGCAAAGCGGACAGCTTTCGGCAAAGATGAGGTTCATTGCTGCACAATGGATTGGTATGCTGAAAACAAATGCATGGCTCAAAAATGCCAGGCATGCCAATGAATGCGCCCGGGAACTAAAAAACAAGCTGGATAATATCGAAGAAGTTAAATTTATGTTTCCCTGTGAGGCAAACGCCTTATTTATTAGCCTTCCTGCCAGGTCAATCGAATACCTGAAAAGCCGCGGGTGGCACTTCTACACCTTCATTGGAGCCGGGGGAGTGAGATTGATGTGTTCGTGGGACACAAAGATGGAAGATATAAATGATATTGTCAGGGATATTAAGGATTCTATAGTTAAGAATTAGTTTTTGCGGGTAAACTCTTCATACCCCTTCTTTCGCAGTTTGCATGCAGGGCATTCACCGCATCCCCTGCCCCACTCGTTCATGTTCTCGACCCCATCATAGCATGTCATTGTCAGTTCCATGAGCTCCTTCAATTTGCCGGCTTTGTCTGCCAGTCCGAATATCTGTGCCTTGCTTAACGACATCAGGGGCGTATGTATCTCTACATGGCAGTCCATTCCCAATGACAACTCCCGGGCCTTTGCTTTCATATAGTCAAGCCTGCAGTCCGGATACCCTGAATAATCCGTTTCACAGGCCCCTGTAACAAGGTTGATCACCTTTTCATTTTTACTAAAGGCATGGCTGGCAGCTATTGTCAGGAAAATACCATTTCGGTTCGGAATAAAACTTGCCGGCAGCCTGGGGGCGTTAACATGACTGATATTGTGATTGCCGTTGCTTAGCAGCGAACTTGCAGAAATAGTGCTGAAGAAGCCACCGATGTCATATATTGTATGCTCTACTCCGAAATGAAGCGCTATTTTTTTAGCATAATCAAGCTCAACTTTATGGCTCTGGTTATAGGCAATACTTATCGCTTCAATTGCATTAAATTTTTCCCTGACCCACAGAAGGCATACAAAGGAGTCCTGTCCCCCTGAAAGAAGGACATATGCTTTATTCAATTTTCCTACCATGCGTGGCAGTCACTTTTGTATGTATGTTGCCCCTCTGGTTGAAGTCGGCCAGTACCTTCATATACTTGGGTTGCAGCAGCTCCACAAGGTCGTCAAGTATTTTATTCGCCAGCTCCTCGTGAAAAATACTCTTGTCCCTGTAGCTGTTAAAATACAGTTTGAGGCTTTTCAGTTCCACGCAATATTTATCAGGCTGGTATTCAATATATATGGTGGCAAAATCAGGAAATCCCGATAAGGGACAAAGGCATGTCAGCTCCGGACATACAAATTCAATAGTATAATCCCGTTTAAGGTTTTTATTTTCAAATCTTTCAAGCCGGTTTTCCCGGATCATCCGTGTCCCGTATTTTTCTTCCATAACAGTGGCAAAGTTAGAAACAAAATGAATATTAACAATGAGTTAGCATAAAGTATAATGTCTTTTTTAATGCATTAAAAATGAAACAAATTATAGCTGACTATCGTTAAAAGAGATAGTTGGGTTCATAACTATTAAGTTTAATTTTTGTTAGGTTTAATAATTGTTCTCTTAGGGTTTTTGTAAAATTTTAGGTTTAATTTTTAGGGTTTTAAAGACCAGGAATCAGCAGATTCCTGGTCTTTTTTTAAAGGATACTATAATTTTTTTGGATATATAGTGTTAAAATTTCGCCAATTAATTGATGCCCAACTTTATTTAAGTGACTGTCAATCTTGTAATAAATATATGTATTTTCATTTTTTAACAATATATCTGCCTCAATTTTTAGTTTCTGAGTTGGATCAATAAATTTAATTCCCAGCTTTTTACAGATTATTCCTAATTTTACTGCTGGCAGAGTAACAGAATACTCATCATCTGCCATATTATATCCGATTTTCAATCCCTGCCATATATTATTATATATAGCTTCTTTTGAAGGTATGTAAAAAACTATCAGATCACTATTTACAGAATCACATATTATTTTTAGTTCGGAAACTATTGCTTCAGTAACATCCCAGGCATGTCTGACATCATTATCAGGATTTTTTGAATAAATTAAAAAATCACCCGGTATTCTATTTTCATCCCCTCTAAACGCTATAGTTATTTTATCTTTGACAATGCACGTTCTTTTATAGATTTCTGAATGTTTTGCTGCCCAGTCCTTAATCCTGGTATATATTGCCGGTTCATCCGGTTCCCTGACTGGAACAGGCACATTTGTTAAAAAAAGTCTGCCGTCAATCAATTCATACATAGGTTTGTATCCGCGCCAGTATTCTTTTTGATTATTATACCAAACATCATTTACACAAAACATCAATATTACAATGTCAGGATTATATTTTACTCCTTCTGACTTAAAATATAATACTTCCTGGTCTGTAGAATATCCTCCGGTCCCGAAGTTTATAACCTCATAAAATTTCTGACCGGAAGAATCCGCATCATTTAAACGTCTCTTTAATACTTCCGAAAACATATCCTTAAAATCAACCATATATGCTTCGGCAAAAGAATCCCCAAATATTAATATGCGGCTTTCTTTTCCGGCCTTATTATAGTTATATTCATTGCCCCTTAACCCTTTGGAGTTAAATGATTCTTTAACCTTATACTCTTCAGTAATGTGAAATCCCTCATAATTTGGTATTTTTATCCATCCCAGCAGTGAATCGTACTGACAGAAAATCTTATGATGATCATTTTTAACAGTTAAAGGAAAAAACAATTTGAGCATCAATTCCCCCAGCAATAAAGCAAAAATCGAAGAAACAATAATTAGAATAAACTTTTTCATTTTTTAATCTGTTATTATTATCAGAAGTTCCTTTAATAACATTTGAAATTGCTTTCACATAAACTTGCTAATATAATTTACATAGCTGGTTTATATTTCAATTTGGAGTCCCGGATAGTTTAGCTAGGAGGAGTTCTTGTCCATATCATCCAGTATTTTCTGTATCTCCTGCTCGGTATCACGCAGCTTTGATTTGCAGATTTTCAGCAAATCTGCCGCTTTCTTAACACTGGCGCTTAGTTGATCGACATCAAGCTCTTCACTTTCTATTTTCCCGAGTATTTCCTCAATCTCTTTAATTGCCCTTGAATAAGAGATATCTGTTTTCCCCATATTTATTATCTTATTTTATATATTACTTTATCACTTTGCTTTTTATCCTGCCCTTATATAAAATGGTATCAATTAGATCCTGATTCTTCAGTTCGCCGGCCGACTTCACATGTATTCCATTATGCAGTGTAATTGAATACCCTCGCTTCAATATATTTCGAGGATCAAGGTAATAATTTTTCTTTTCAAGAATCTCAAGAGCATAGTTTTTATTTGAAATGTAGCCCGTACAATGCTGTTTCAGGTTTCTTTGAAGAAATACAAACCATTGTGAGTTTTTAATAACTGCCTCCCTGAATATTGATTTAATTCTGCTGCCCAGTAATTCTGCTTTTTTACTGTGCTGTGATATTAATCTCACCGTGCTGTTAAAGGTATTTATGCGAAGCACATTTATTTTGTCCTTTTCGCTGACCATATTTTCAAGGCACCGGTCAGTAATAGTGTTTTGAAGTTCAATTATATGATTTTCAGCATCCTGGAATATGGAAATGAGGTATTCGGCCACAGCCGTGGGTGTCTTCAGGTGAGTGTGCGCAACAATATCAACAACTGACTCATCCTGCTCATGGCCAATACCAGTTAACACGGGCCTGGGGAACTGTGTAATATTATAGGCGAGCCAGTAGTTGTTAAAACAGCTGAGGTCAGCCTGCGATCCTCCTCCCCTTATTAATACTACTACATCAAAAAAATCTTCATACCTGTATATGTTATCCAGTGCTTCAATAATCGACTTTTCTGCTTCTTCACCCTGCATTAATGCAGGGAATAGCTTAACATAAAACTTATATTGATACTGATTATTCAGAAGCTGATCATAAAAATCTCCGTATCCTGCAGCCGTTTCAGATGATATAACAGCTATCTTACGCGGAAGGAGAGGAAAAGGCAGAGATTTGTTCATGTCAATTACACCCTCTTCTATAAGACGGTTTATTGTTTCCTGCTTTGTCCGTGCAAGCTCTCCAATAGTATATGAAGGTTCAATATCTGTAACAATAAGGCTGTATCCATATAGCTCATGAAACTCAACAGTAACTTTTACCAGCACCTTAATACCCTTTGTAAGTGTCATACCGGTGGTCGTTTCAAAATAGGGCTTAAGTATCCTGAAAGTTGAAGACCATATTATTGCCCTGGCCCGTGCCCGCAGGTTATCGGTTGATTTATCCTTCTCAACCAGCTCGAGATAGCAATGGCCCGTATTATTCAGTTTTATTTCGCTTATTTCGCCAATTACCCAGTAATATTCAGATAAATTATCCTTTAATATTTTTCTGACCTCCTGGTTAAGTTCATAAAGTGACATATGTTTACTTGCAGCGTTCACCCTGGCCTACATTTTAATTAACTTACGAACGAGGGACGATTTTGCGGAACGAACATTAACCAGATACATACCAGGTACGAGCGTACCCAGATTATCCTGTATTATTTCATTATAGCCTTCATTCACGTGAAATATTTCTTCTTTGATCTTATCACCCAGAGTATTATAGATCGTGATATTTACGGTGTTGTCTATAGTAGAATAAAAAGTAATACTTATTCTCTCGGTAAAGTGACTGGGGTAAACATTCAGTGAATAGAATTCATGCAATACATTACCATACCTGCTTTTACATATTATATCAGCGAGGCCGAAGTCAGGAATGCCGTATCCGTAAATGGTATCCGGACTGCTATACCGGTCTGAGCTTTCTTTTATTGCAGAATATATTTCCATGCTTGTAGCATCCGGATTGGACTGCCATAGGCAAGCCGCCAGTCCGCTTATTATTGGCGCAGACAGTGATGTTCCCCCTCCCGTACCAACCGAGCCGGTCTGGCGCAGAATATAGGTTTTATTACCTACGGCACATACATCGGGCTTTATTCTGCCATCCGCTGAGGGCCCCCGTGAGCTGAATGCTGCTATAGTACCTGTAACATCTATTGCTCCAACAGCAAGTACACTATCGGCATCAGCAGGTGCTGAAATATACTTCCATAATTTGTCTCCGAAATTGCCTGCACTTGACACGACCAGCATACCTTTTGATGCAGCTATATCCGCAGCTATTGATATCCTTGCCGAGTTCCCGTCCATATCTTCGTAGCTATGGTCCTGACTAGCATCCCAGAACGTGGAATAACCAAGTGAAGAGGTAATAATGTCTGCTCCCGCGCTATCTGCGAACTCGGCAGCAGACACCCAGTTATCCTCTTCAATAATATATTCTGAACTTACATCCTCGGAACGTAGAAGCCAGAAGCTTGCTTCAGGCGCCGTACCTATATATTCATATGGTATATTGCCGGCAATAACTGATAAAACGTACATTCCATGAATGGCCTCGCGATAGATATCCGAATTACTGTTAACAAAATCCCTTGTCCCAAGTATTCTGTTATCGCTCCACAACTCTGAGAAACCTTCAATAACATCAACGCCAAGGAATCCTGCATCAATTACGGCGATCTGCACTCCCTTGCCTGTATATCCCTGCTGATGCAGGACATGGCCATTATGTATCTTTATCTGTTTTTCCGAATAGCCATAGTTCAGATCATACTCAAAGAAACCTGCGGTTTGCGTCATTATGCTTTTTCCTGTCCTCTTAACCGGCTGCAGGGAATCCTGATCTGACGGTTTAACAACAAACGGCAGATTATATATCTTTTCCAGCAAAAACGGACTTATGGTGTCTGTTGTTATTGCATTAAACCACTTTGATCTGTTATATACCGGCACTCCCAAAGCTCTTAAACTGTCAATATATGCCGGGGTTACAGGTAAATCATTAAAGGATAATGGTATATCTTGTTTTATCCTTCTCTGAATAGCACGTTCAGATAAAAACTCACCGGGTCTGTCAAGACTGTACGGATTATTATTCTTGTCAGTAAACCTTATAAAGTAACGGCCGGGATATGTCTGTGAAAATACTCCCTCAGATAATATTAAAAGAAAACATATTATCAGGCCCTTTACTCTTTTCATTGATATTATTATTCTATTCTTCAGTACTTTGATAAAAATCTTCAGGCTCAGGTTCTTTAAATTTACCTATATTCTCGTCTATTTTCTGAAAATATTCCTGTTGCTTTCTGGTAAATATTTCCTCGTCTTCAGCTTTGCCGTTAATAAAATTCACCTCAAAATTCAGGCTGTCCTTTTCATTAAAAAATGACCACTTGCCGTGTCTTTTACCGTTCAGATAATAACCTCTTATCTGAGCATTACCATCGGGATAGTAGACAATTATATCTCCTGACAGTTCATCATTCTGGTAGCTGCCTTTAAGCCTCAGGGATTTATCCTGATAATACTGCTCCCATATACCGTCTTTAATATCATCCTTCCATTCAATTATTTCTGTGACAACACCATTAGGATAATATTTATGTGACAGTCCGTATTTTTCCCCCTTCCTGTATATTTCATCCGAAATAACCGTTCCCTCAAAATAGCTGTAATATTTCCAGAGGCTGTCTTTAAGAGAATTGTAGTAATAACCTTCAGCAGCTATCTGTCCATCCTCATAAAATAATCTTGCCCTGGCGTAAATTCCTGCAGAATCAAAATAAATTATTGCTTTTATATTCCCGTTTTCAAAATACCTATTCAATGTATCCATGGGTTTGTCATCCTTAAAAGTCGCCGTATAATTAAGGTTCCCGTTTGGATAATATTTTTTCCACGGTCCCTGCTTCAATCCTTTTTCATCTGTCCTGTTAAAGAGAGTATTATCAATGCTTTTATATGTCTGTAAAAAAGCTGCTCCTGGTAAAGCTGCTATAGCCAGTAAGGCAAATATTTTTCTCATTCCGTAAATTTTGTTAAAGACTAAAATAGTCACTATTCTTCAAATTAAAAATAAAAAAGCCCCATAATATGGGGCCTGGAATTCATTATTTATATGATAATATATAACTATTTCACTTCCTCAAAATCCACATCTGTCACTTCTTCATCATCTCCTTTTGAACCCTTGCCTCCTTTTGAAGAAGTATCTTCCTGGGGACCACCTTTACCGGCATCTGCTGCCTGACCGGCTTTGTACATTTCTTCAGAAGCCTTTTGCCAGACTGCATTCAGCTCGGCCATCGCCTTATCTATACCTTCAATATCCTTATTCTTATGTGCTTCCTTAAGGTTGGTCACTGCCTTTTCTATCGGCTCCTTCTTATCTGCCGGTAACTTATCCCCAAACTCCCTGAGCTGCTTTTCGGTCTGAAATATCATGCTGTCTGCGGCATTAAGCTTGTCAATTGTTTCACGCTGCTTTTTGTCTTCTGCTTCATGTGCTTCAGCTTCCTGCTTCATTCTTTCAATTTCCTCATCCGTCAGTCCCGATGAAGCTTCTATTCTGATGCTCTGCTCCTTGCCTGTACCTTTATCCTTTGCCGATACATTCAATATACCGTTAGCATCAATATCAAAAGTAACCTCAATTTGAGGCACCCCTCTGGGTGACGGTGGTATGCCATCAAGATGGAATCTGCCGATTGTTTTATTTCCGCTTGCCATAGGTCTTTCACCCTGCAAAACATGAATCTCCACCGAAGGCTGGTTATCGGCAGCAGTAGTAAAAGTTTCTGTTTTCTTGGTAGGTATTGTAGTATTTGCTTCAATAAGCCTGGTCATTACACCGCCCAAAGTCTCTATACCGAGTGACAATGGAGTAACGTCAAGCAGTAATACATCTTTGACCTCCCCGGTCAGCACCCCTCCCTGTATCGCAGCACCTACTGCCACAACTTCATCCGGATTTACGCCCTTGGAAGGTTTCTTCCCAAAAAACTTTTCAACAATGTCCTGGATAGCGGGGATACGGGTCGAACCTCCGACAAGTATCACTTCGTCAATATCTGAAGCGCTGAATCCCGAATCCTTCAGTGCTTTCTTACAAGGTTCAGTAGTTGCATTTATTAACTGGTCCGTCAGACTCTCGAATTTTGCCCTTGTGAGTGTTTTAACCAGATGCTTGGGTATGCCTTCAACGGGCATAATATAGGGCAGATTAATCTCTGTGCTTGTTGAGCTTGAAAGTTCAATCTTTGCCTTCTCGGCAGCTTCCTTCAGCCTTTGCATGGCCATTGGATCTTTCCTGAGGTCCAGCCCTTCATCTTTCTTAAATTCATCTGCCAGCCAGTCTATTACTTCCTGGTCAAAATCATCACCACCCAGGTGAGTATTGCCGTTTGTTGATTTTACCTCAAATACACCATCTCCCAGCTCAAGTATTGATATATCAAAAGTACCTCCTCCCAGATCAAATACTGCAATCTTTAAATCTTTATTTCTCTTGTCAAGTCCGTATGCCAGTGATGCAGCTGTAGGCTCGTTAATTATACGCTTGACTTTCAATCCTGCAATCTCACCGGCTTCTTTTGTTGCCTGCCTCTGTGAATCGCTAAAATAAGCCGGAACAGTAATAACAGCATCCGTTATCTCCTGACCCAGATAATCCTCTGCCGTCTTCTTCATCTTCTGAAGAATCATGGCCGATATCTCCTGTGGAGTATATTTTCTGTCTTCAATCTGCACTCTTGGCGTACTGTTTTCACCCTTGATAACTTTGTATGGGACCCTTTTAATCTCCTTGTCCATCTTCTCATATGTCTCTCCCATAAAACGCTTGATAGAATAAACGGTTTTCTTCGGATTTGTTATGGCTTGCCTTTTGGCAGGATCACCCACTTTTCTTTCGCCGTTATCAAGAAAGGCCACCATTGATGGTGTGGTACGCTTACCTTCACTATTAGGTATGACCACCGGTTCATTACCTTCCATTACTGCTACGCAGGAGTTAGTAGTACCCAGATCTATTCCAATAATTTTACCCATTATTTTCTTTTTTAATTAATAATATTTTTATTGACTTTATGTTTAAGTTGGCAATGATTATGCCATATTATATTTATGACATAATTACGTGCATAATTGAGTTACAGGATACAATAATTATTGATTAATGTGACAAAAAGACAGTATTTTGCGGGTTCAAATTTATTTATAAACTTTGTAGTTTAAAAATTAAAGTCCGTTATCATGACAGCAGCAGAAAAAGACAAACCCAAAAGAATTACCACCCATGTGCTACAGGAGATGAAAGCCAGGAATGAAAAAATTGCCATGCTTACAGCCTATGATTATTCAATGGCCAAGATTATTGACAGGGCGGGCATAGATGTGGTACTGGTCGGGGACTCGGCATCAAATGTTATGGCCGGTCATGAAACAACTGTCCCCATTACACTCAATGAAATGATTTATCATGCCTCATCTGTTATACGCGCCGTTAAAAGGGCTCTTGTCATTGTAGACCTCCCCTTTGGAACCTACCAGGGAAATTCCAAAGAAGCATTAACATCGGCTATAAGAATAATGAAAGAAACAGGCGCCCATGGTGTAAAGATGGAGGGGGGCAGCGAGATCTCGGAATCTGTCAGCAGAATATTATCAGCAGGCATTCCCGTGATGGGACATCTTGGGCTGACACCTCAGTCAATACATAAGTTCGGCACCTATATTGTTAGAGCCAAGGATGAAAAAGAGGCCAAAAAACTTATACAAGATGCCCATATTCTGGAAAAAGCAGGCTGTTTCGGCCTTGTGCTTGAAAAAATACCTGCTACCCTTGCGGCCAGGGTAACAAAAGAGCTAAAAATACCCGTTATAGGTATTGGTGCCGGCAAATATGTTGACGGACAAGTACTTGTACTGCATGACATGCTCGGTATAACCCAGGAATTCTCACCGAGGTTTCTGCGCCGCTATCACAACTTATATGAAGAAATAACAGGAGCGGTTACAAATTATATTGACGACATAAAAAACCAGAGATTCCCGAACGATAAAGAACAATACTGACAGTCATCACTTGGCTACCCTTATTAAAACAGCCTCACAGCTGTTAAGATCAGACTCAAGTACAAAGTTCTGATCACTTATCCCGTCAGATATTCTTACCGATACTGTGTTGGGAGGATTCTGCCCCTCATTATGGGCATATAAAAACAAATCATTTGGCATATCTGTCCTCAGCGTTACCTCCGTAAGTTCCCTTTCTTTTTTGAGAAGATATTTTGAAACAACAGGCACTCCGTTCAGATATAATGAAATTATATCACCGTCAACCTTGAGATGATCCCAGTATTCGATTGATATGTCAGCATTTCTGAAAGTCAGTTCCTGTATATATTTGACTTTTCTCCCGTCAAATAACTTACGTTTATATGGCAGCTCATAAGTAACTATACATAAGGGAGCAATTGAATCAGTGAAGTCATATCCTTCGAATGAACCTATTGTCCGTGAGTTATTCATACCATCTTCAACCTGGCGAAATCCTATAGCCCACCAGTCATTTTTTAACTGTGTCATCATATCGTCGCTGGCAACCTCATTCAGCTCAATAATATTTTCAGTCCTGGTTTTCAGGTAGTCACCAACAGGACCCAGCAGTACACTGCTGTTTATTGCATTATACAAATCCTCAAGTTTTGCCTGGCGAGGGTCAACCGTAAGTTTTGTTATTTCTACAGGTATTGACAGGCGTTCCGGCACATGCCTGGTGTTTACACAGAGCCGTATCTTACTAATTATAGCATTATCCGGCACACTGGAAATATTAAAAACTGCGTATCCCCTGAAAAAACTGTAAAAGGAACCCTTCCCCACCTGTATCTGTCCGTCAAATTTCTCATAACTCCCGTCAAGATTTCTAACGCTGCCTGTCCACCCGCTTATTTTTGAGGGAGTAATAACTATATCCCATTGTGCCTTCAGGTTGTAACTAAAACAGGTCAGCATCATTAACAGGATGATTCTTGTCATTTTAGCCTATTTTAAAAACATTGCCGCTTGTCAACAAATCGTCAACACATTTTACTTTGCTTTTATTCCTTACTTCCCGTATCTGTTTATAAAGCATATCCTCATACACGGAGCTTTGCCAGGCTCTGATAATGCCCATTGCTACGGGATATTCAGGCAATGTCATCCTTGACAGCATATAAGCACGGGTATCATCAGGATTATGGGCATCATGCACAAGAATATCCTTTTCTGTTATTCCGTTTTCGCCAATCTTCACAACTTTAAACCTGGAATCGGTCTGAATAAGTCCCTTATCTCTGTTCTTGCCAAAGATCATTGGTTTGCCGTGTTCAAGATAGATCTGATTATCATCTTTTACATCTTTTCCTGTTATCTCAGAATGCACCTTATTGTTGAAGATCACACAGTTCTGAAGGATCTCTATTAAAGATGTACCCTTATGCCTGGCAGCTGCAATAATCACATCTTTCATCATTTTTGGATTGCTGTCAACCACCCTGGCATAGAAGGTGGCGTTCGCCCCCATTGCAAGCTCACCGGGAAGAAACGGATTTTCTATAGTACCGTCAGGGGAGCTTTTGGTGACACTGCCCTTTGGTGTTGTCGGCGAGTACTGTCCTTTTGTCAGTCCGTATATTTTATTGTTAAATAAAAGTATATTTATATTTATGTTTCTTCTCAGTATATGAATAAAATGATTTCCGCCTATTGCCATAGAATCGCCGTCACCAGTTACTACCCAGACACTTAAATTCGGATTTGATACCTTAATACCCGAAGCTATCGCAAATGCCCTTCCATGAAGGCCATGGAAACCATATGTATTAATATAATAGGGAAACCTTGAAGAACAGCCTATTCCTGAGACAAACACCACATTTTCTTTCCTTATGTGTGTTTCAGGCAATGCTTTTTGCACAGCAGACAGTACTGCATGAGCTCCGCAGCCCGCACACCATTTTACAGGTCCGTCAAGTTTGAAATCCTGACTTGTGGTTAGATCTTCCTGTGAGTAATCTTTCATTTATTATTCCTCCAGTATCTCATTGAATTTTGCCTTCAGCTCGGATATTAAAAAGGGCAATCCCTGGATTTTATTGAACTGCAAATAGTTATGATCCGGTAATTTTGACCTCAGATAATTTGCAAACTGTCCCGTGTTTAATTCACAAACCAGTATTTTGCTGAACTTGCTGAATATCTTATTTACATTCAGCGGCAAGGGATTTATATAGTTAAACTGGGCCAGGCTTACCTTCTTTTTTTCTTTCTGCAGCTCATTCACTGCAGTAACAAGGGCTCCAAATGTCCCTCCCCATCCTACAACAAGCAATTCTCCTTTTTCCGGACCAATTATTTCCTGTTTAGGTATCCTGTCAGCTACGCGTTCAATTTTTTCTGCTCTTGTATATGTCATTACTTCATGGTTAAAAGGATCATAGGAGACTTCTCCCGTTACATCAGTCTTCTCCAGTCCCCCAACCCTGTGTCTCAATCCTTCCTGTCCGGGTAAAGCCCAGTAACGTGAGAGCTTCTTCGGATCGCGGTTATACGGTTGATAGGAAGGATCATTATCTTTAACCAGTGGCGGGTATATTGGCTGCAGCTCACTGACTTTAGGTATTTGCCATAGTTCGGAGCCATTTGCAAGGTATCCGTCAGTCAGGAGAATAACGGGAGTCATATGCTCAATTGCCAGTCTTGCTGCCTGATATGCAAAATCAAAGCAGTTAGCCGGTGTTGATGCTGCGAGCACAATACAGGGGCTCTCTCCACTTCTTCCATAAATGGCCTGCAAAAGATCTGCCTGTTCTGTTTTTGTCGGTAATCCTGTTGATGGGCCACCTCTCTGCACATCAATAATAACAAGCGGCAGTTCAGTTATTACCGCCAGTCCGATAGCCTCCCCCTTTAATGCCAGTCCGGGTCCCGATGTGCTGGTTACACCGAGGCTGCCGGCAAAGGAAGCCCCTATGGCAGCGCATATACTTGCAATTTCATCCTCACCCTGGAATGTTATAGCATTAAGGTTCTTCATTCCTGCAAGTTCCTGTAGAATTTCGGAAGCCGGTGTTATCGGATAGGAACCAAGGAATAACTGCCTGCCAGAGCGCTCCGAGGCAGCCAGCAATCCCCATGCAGTGGCTATATTTCCTGTAATATTCCTGAATAATCCCTTCCCTTTCTCTGCAGGATGCACCTCAAAGCGTGTGGCTATAGCCTCAATTGTCTCTGCATAGTTATATCCTGCATACAAAGCTGCTACATTAGCTTTTATAAGGTTCGGATTATTACTAAATTTATTTTCCAGAAACGATTGCCCTATCTTTATGTCACGGTTAAAAAGCCAGTATAACATTCCTGCCACAAACTGGTTTTTTGTCTTGTCAGCCGTTACGTTATCAAGTCCGAATTCCTTTGTTGTTGACCTTGTCAAATTAGTTATAGGAGCTTTGACAATATTATAGCCCCGGAGACTGCCATCGTTAAGCGGATCCTCAATATAGCCGGCTTTCTTATAATGCCGGCTGTCAAAATTATCAATATCTATGATTATTGTTGCACCGGGCTTTATCCATTTCAGGTTGGCTTTTAATGCTGCCGGATTCATGGCAACCAGCACATCAGCCTTATCACCCGGAGTCTGTACTTCTTTATGCCCTATATGAACCTGAAAACCTGATACACCTGCAATTGTGCCTTCGGGTGCTCTTATTTCAGCCGGATAATCAGGGAAAGTTGACAAGTCATTTCCTACAAATGCTGCAGAGTCAGAGAATTGTGAGCCTGTAAATTGCATTCCATCCCCTGAATCGCCAGCAAATTTTACTACAACCTCTTCAACCTCAATAATTTTAGCTTTCTTTTTCATCTTAAGCCCTGGCCATTTATAAACACTAATTTATTAAAAAAGTTAACTCCAGAAGTTTAATTTCCCTATTTTAATATCCTCCTCAAAAAACAGCCTTGAGATTTCTTTAAAATACTCTGTATAGTCCGATATAAAAAACTTATTATTTGTTACATTATTATTATTTAGCAAATCTCTTTCCCTTAGTATATTTTTAAGGTATCCGGCTACTATTTTTGAAGAATCAATAACCTCAACCCTGAAATTATAAAACTTGTTAATCTGGTTCTTTATAATAGGATAATGGGTGCATGCCAGTATGAGGGCGTCAATATCGCTGAGCTCCTCTTTTGACAGGTATGAACGTATAATGGCATTGCTTATATCATCAAAAATAAAACCTTCTTCAATCATTGGCACCAAAAGAGGTGTTGGCAAAGATGCAACCCGGATATCTGCATTTAGTCCGTTTATTTTCTTTAGGTATGTCCCGCTATTAATAGTGGCCTTGGTACCAATGATTCCTACTTTTTTTATTGCTGGCGCTTCTGCAACGAAATCAACAACCGGATTGATAACGTCAACAACAATAGCCCTGTTATCAACAAGTTCGATTATACTCTCATATGCAACAGCCGAAGCGGTGTTACATGCTATGACTATAGTTTTGCATCCCTGGGAAAGCAGGTATTCCGTTATTCTCTTCGAATAATATGTTATCGTCTCACTTGATTTGTCTCCATATGGAAGATGGGCAGTATCGCCAAAATATATAAGATTTTCATTAGGCAGAATCTGTCGTATGGCATTGGCAACGGTGAGCCCCCCCACACCTGAATCAAATATCCCAATTGGCTGGCCGGGTTCGGTACTCATTGTATACTTTGTTTTATAATACAAAATTAAAAAAGCCAGCACAAAAATGTGCCGGCTTCCGTAAAAGATCTTAACAAAGCTATTTTAACCCCAGTTTCTGTTTTACCAGTGGTAAAATATCTTCGGCTTCCTCCGCTGCATAAATAATTGTACCTACCCCCATATCAAAAATGTATGTAAAGCCGTGCTCCTGGGCAACTTCCTGAACAGCATTAAAGGCCTTTTCCTGTATGGGCTTTAATAATTCAGTCCTTTGCTGTGCCAGATCCTGCTCGGCTTCAACCTGAAAATTCTGTATCCTCTGCATAAGGTCCTGAAGCTCGTTTTCCTTTGTCCTTCTGATAAGGGGAGTCATTGTCTCAACGTTCTTCTGATAATCATCCAGTTTTTTATTGTATTCAACTTCCAGTTCCTCGAGCGTATTTTCAAACTGCTGGGCTAGATTCTGCAGTTTTTTCTGCGCAGAATCTCTTTCAGGCATGGCAGCAAATAATTCCTGGCTGTTAATATGTCCAAGTTTGGGCTGGGACTGGACAAATAATAAACACCCGAAAAGAAAAGTAAAAGATAATAACAAAACTTTATGAATATTTTTCATTTTTAATTATTAAAAAAATTACTGCCACAAATGTAAGAAATTAATTTTTATAACCTAACTTTTCCAGAACTTCATCACTCACATCATACCTCGGATTTGTATAAAGCATTGTCGGTCCGCTGGAAGTGTCAAAGATAACAGCATAGCCACTCTCGGTAGCGATATCTTTTACAGCCTTATATATCTCATCCTGAATAGGCTGGATAAGCTCCTGCCGCTTTTTATAAAGTGCGCCGTTTTGCCCGAAATAGTTCTTTTGTAAATCTTTGACTTCTTTTTCTTTATTCATTATCTGATCTTCCCTCTTTTTGCGCATCTCGTCAGTAAGCAGTACTTTCTCAGCCTGATAATCATTGTACATCTGTTCTATTTCCGTGTATTTTGTTTCAATTTCTTTCTGCCATTCTTCAGATATCTCATCCAGCTTATCTTTTGCCGCTTTATAGGAAGGAATATTATTCAGTATATATTCGGTATCTACAAATGCATACTTCTGGGCTGATACAATGCCTATTGAAAGCATTAATACGGATATTATAATAATTACTTTTCTCATGATTTAGAATTTAAGTTAGCAACATAGTATAATTATAAATAATAAACATCAAATTTAGTACCAAAATATTCTCAGCCTGATTTGTTCTCAGAATTGCTGTCCCAGCACAAAATGAAATTCACTGCCATTAGCTCCTGTCTGACCTGCCAGTGGGTCAAATCCATATCCCCAGTCAATACCAAGGAGACCAAACATGGGAAGAAATATTCTAACCCCCACTCCGGCTGATCTTTTAATATTAAAAGGATTAAATTCACCAATACTTTTCCATGCATTACCTCCTTCAAGAAAAGCAAGTGCGTAAATCGTAGCACTGGGATTAAGCGAGAGAGGGTAACGAAGCTCAAGTGTATACTTATCATATACGTTACCGTCATAAAATCTTCTTGTTTGTCCTTCTGTCTCAACAACTGTCTGGGGAGTCAGCTGTGCGTCCGGATATCCGCGCAGGGATACAATGTCTGAGCCAAATATATAATTTGTGGCATACATCGGATTACCCCCGACTTCAAATTTCTCAAACGGCGATGGTCCGATATCTTTGTTGTAATGGCCAAGGTATCCGTACTCGGCCTTGGTCGCCAGTATGAGATTACCTATAATACCGGTGTACCATGCACTCTTAAATGTCCATTTATGAAACTCTATGAACCTGTATTTCTCGCTAAAGGACATGGAAGAATAATCCTTGTTATTAAACAATGAATACGGAGGTGTCAGCTGCAGGCCAAGGCTGAAATTTGAACCTCTTCGCGGGAAAAGCATCTGATCCTGGGAACTCCTTGAAATTATAGTTTTAAGGCTTATCAGGTTAGAAAAACCATTTGTAAATATAAACTGGCTGCTGATATAATTGCTTAGATGATACCTCTGGTAACTTAACTCATTATAAATTGTAAAATAATCATCGGGCCACCTAAGCCTCCTTCCCAGTCCGATTGCCGCTCCATATACCTTAAAAAATATTGTGTCATTGGCAACATACCTGCCTTCTTCATATAAGGGTCTCTTACTCACCGTATGTGTTAACGAAATGGTAAAAGAATTAGGCTTCTTACCCCCGAACCAGGGTTCAATAAATGATAAATTATATGCCTTAAATGCTTTGGAGCTAACCTGGGCCCTCACCGAAAGGGTTTGTCCGTCCCCTGTGGGAACAGGCCTCCACGCTTTACCCTTAAACAGGTTTCGGGCTGAAAAATTTGAGAATCTTATGCCAATGGTCCCTATAAATCCGTATCCCCCGAAACCACCCGACAGCTCAAGCTGATCGTTGGCCCTCTCTTCAAGCTGATACTCGAGATCAACTGTCCCGTCAGCCTGGTTGGGGATCGGATTGGGACTAATGGTTTCAGGATTGAAATGCCCGAGTGTGGCAAGCTCCCTTACCGAACGGATAATATCCGATTTGCTGAAAAGTTCGCCGGGCCTTGTCCTCAACTCCCTCCTTACAACATGTTCGTTGGTTTTGGTATTTCCCGTAATTATAATCTTGTTTATTGTTGCCTGCTTCCCTTCATATATTCTCATTTCAAGGTCTATGGAGTCGTTTTCAATCCTGGCCTCAACAGGATCAACAGAGAAAAAGAGGTACCCGTTATCGAGATATAACGATGATACGGCGTCTTCATCAATTCGCAGCCTCTCGTCCAACAGTTTTTTATTATAGACATCTCCCTTTTTTATGCCAAGGATCCTGTTCAGTATCTCCCCAGGATATCTGGTATTTCCTATCCATGTAATATTTCTCACGAAATACTTCCGCCCCTCTTCCAGCTTGATTGTCAGTGCTATTCTTTTTTCATTGATCTTTTCGATCTTGTCTCCAAGCAGTATGGCATCCCTGTATCCCCTCTCATTATAGAAATCCACCAGCTTTTCCTTATCTTCCTTATACAACGATTTCACAAGTTTGGAACTTTTAAAAATATTCAGGTTCCTCTCCTTGGTCTTCTTCATTACCCTCCTTAGTCTCTTATCGGAAAACACTTCATTGCCTTCGAAATCAATATTACTGATTTTAACCCTTTTATTCTTTTCAATAAAAATGTTCAGGGTTACCTGATTGATGGCACCTGTGTCAATCTTTTGCACAATATGTACGTCAGTATTCAGAAATCCTTTATCAATATAATGTTTTTCTATTATTGTCTTTGTATTATTTATTATGTTGTCAGTCATCTGGCTGCCGGGTTTCAGATTTATTTTTTCTTTCAGGTCCGATGCCTCTGATTTATTGACACCAATAAGATTAAGCTTTGATAAGCGGGGTTGCTCCTTTAAATATATTTCAAGATGAACCTTCCCCTTTTCCATTTTATTTGCAATTATCTTCACATCTGAAAATAACCCGTACTTCCAGAATTTATCTATAGCAGCAGTTATCTCATCACCCGGAATATTCAACTTCTGTCCCACTTTAAACCCGGATATATTTATCAATACCTCCGGCTGAAGGTATTTGACCCCTGTAACAGACACCGAGTCTATCTCATATTCCCTGGGATTAGAATAATCAACAACTGGCAATTTTGAAAAATCCCTGTCCTGTGAAAAAACTATATTAGTGATTGATATAAAAAGTATCAGCGTTAAAATATTCTTCATCCCTTTCTCAGCTATTTGCATTTTTTATTTGTGAACTTGTTTTGCCAAATCTTCTTTCCCGTTTCTGATAACTGATTATTGCCTTATAAAGGTGTTCTCTTCTAAAATCGGGCCAAAGTGTTTCAGAGAAATATAATTCTGAATATGCAATCTGCCACAGAAGAAAATTACTTAGTCTGTACTCACCACTTGTCCTTATTAATAATTCAGGTTCCGGGAATTTTGCAGTATTAAGAAATTTCTCGAACATTGTGCTGTCAATGCCACTGGCTTTTATTTCTCCCTTTTCCACCTTTGCAGCTATCTGTTTGACCGCATTTGTAATTTCCCACCGCGAACTGTAACTTAAAGCCAGGATAAGGGAAAGACCTGTATTATTGCTGGTGTCCTCTATAGCTCTTTTCAGATATCTGCCTACTTTATCAGGAAGGCTCTCAATATCTCCTATGGTAAGCAGGCGGACATTGTTGTCCTGCAAAGTCTTTGTCTCTTTATTGATCGTAACAACAAGGAGAGACATCAGCGCATCTATTTCGGTACGGGGGCGCATCCAGTTTTCCGTGGAGAATGCATACAGTGTAAGATAACCTATGCCCAGTTCTGCAGCTGCTTCAACAGTATCCCTTACGGCAGCAACTCCGTTCTGATGGCCGAATACCCTGTTATTTCCTCTCTTCTGTGCCCACCTCCCGTTGCCATCCATTATTATTGCAATATGTCTGGGTAGTTTATCAGGATTTATCTGTTCTTTAAGATTCATCTATTCGCAATATTAATCATCATAAGCCGGGCAATCTGACATAAAATTGAAAAACTTATAAGTCACAAAAATACCTAAAAATGAATACCAATCATTATTATTGATTAAAGAATTAATGTTGGTTGCATTCCTTGTGTCATCTATAAGATCGTTAAATGTTTTACGGAAACTCCATTCAACGCCGGCACAAATCGTTCTTGTGACATTAATTTTCAGCCCTGCTCCAAATGGTATAGTTACGGGTATATTGCTAATAGAGAAATAACCGATACCTGCGCTAACGTAAGGTGTATATTCCCATTTCTTCATTGTGGGCATATACGGCATAAAATTGAATTCCACCTGGCATGCCGCATCGAATATATATTTGTTGAATGATGAAGAAGCAGTAACATCATATATCCTGTCAGAAAAATCATTTGGATCAGCTGAAAGCCTTGTAAAGTATGCATTTATACGCAGCGCATACCTCTTGTTCAAATTAAACCTGAAAAGACCTCCCATTGCCAGTCCGGGTGAATAGAATATTCTGCTGGTGTTCAGGTCCCCATAGTAAAATGAGGAGCCTGCAAAAATACCAATATCGTCATTTCTCTGGGCTTCTGCTGCTATTAAGCAATAGATAATCACGAATAACATTAAAAATCTCTTCATTTACTGCCTAAATATCAGGATATTTTGTAAAGACTAACTTATTTAACGAAAATAAAATGTTTTTAGCGCGCAATATCAGAATTTTTCATAAAAAATCATAAAAAATGTTAAGTTCCTTAATATGCCCCTTTCAGAACATCATCATCTCCTCATCCTTCTTGTTGTTCTTATTGTCTGATATCTGTCTAAGAACAGGGGAAGCCCGCGCCTGGAGGTTTTAATTCTGTAAGTCAGATTTAGTGTAGATATCCAGTATATATCATTGTATTTCGATGCAGCAGGTTTAAATCCGTCAATATAGTCACAAAACGTATACCTGCCGGCAATTTCATAACCGACCATCCATTTATCACTGATAACATATTTAAATCCTGCGCCAAGCGGAAATACAGGGATAAATCTGTTCCTGTCATCATAAGTATCCGTTGCTCTGGGTTCCATCTCAAGGCTTGTCCAGTACTTAGTCAAACCGATACCTCCGAAAATATAAAGACTTATTGTCGAATAGTTGTTTAACATGCCCCGGCGGTTGAACATTGCCGCCGAACGGTACCTTTTTTCTTCCTGGATTATATAAAACTCAAAATGCGCTGCTGTTTCAAAAAGATGTGTTTTTGCCAGAAACTGCCGGCCTTCATTTCTGGAACCTTCAAAGTCTTCAGTTTTACCAAATCCGTATGTTAACGATAACTTGGTGGAATATTTCTGGCTTATTTTATATCGTAATCCCGCATAAAAAGAAGGCCTCGTATCCCTGAAAGTAATATCTTCAATAAAAAACATGCTTGCATCAATCCTTCCTCCCAGATCCGAAAAAATGTTTGTTGTTCCTATCCCCAGTATCCCTTCATATCTTTTCAGCTTCCATCTTTGAGAATAAAGTGACAATGATATAAAAATTGTAATCAGTATAAGGAACAAAAATCTTTTCATTGCTTACTTTTTATTCTGATATAAAAATACACAATTATTGGTAACCATTAAATTTATAAAAATTTGGTTTTATGACAAAGCAGAAGCTTTTTTAATTTCTTTTATCCACTCCCCACATCAGCTTGTTCCTTATCGTACTATAAAAGTTATTGCTGGGCAATTTAAGCATCTTAAGTTTAAAATCTGCTTTGTACAGTTTCAGCTTTACCGAGCTGTCAATCAGGCTTGTCCGGTTATCCGCCGTTATAAAAAATTTTTCCCTGCTCTTGCGCACTTTTAAAGTTATAATGTCGACATCAGGGACAACCAGAGGCCTTACAGTTAGATTATGTGATGCTATCGGTGCAATTATAAAATTATTTGAATCCGGAAGCACAATAGGCCCTCCGACACTCAAACAGTATGCTGTTGAACCTGTGGGGGTGGATATAATAAGTCCGTCCGTCCAGTAAGTATTAAGAAACTCATCGTTAAGGTATACATCTATCGTGATCATTTGTGACTCTTTCTTCTGGACGGTTATCTCATTTAGTGCAAAATTAAGGTCTCCGAAAATATTCTTGTTTGAGTCAAGCTTTATTAGTGTCCTGTTTTCAATCTGATAGTCTCTTTCAAATATTGCCTGCAGGGCCGACGATATTTCATCTTTGGAAATATTTGCCAGAAATCCCAGGCGCCCTGAGTTCAATCCTATTATAGGTATGTTATGGTTTCTTATAAAGGGTATAGTCTCCAGAAATGTTCCATCGCCGCCTATGCTGATCATGAAATCTATATCATCGCTAATATCATTATGGTTGATAAAAATACCCTGCTGTCCCGCTTCAAATCCTGCCTTATCCTTTATAAAATCCAGAAAAGGTTTGTATACTATTATTTCAACATTATGCTGGTGAAGTTTCTTAAACAGTTCTTTAATATATGGTTTGAATCCAGGGTTAAAAGTCTTACCGTATATGGTAATTTTCATGTGAAGAGATAATTGTTTATAATGAATTTACACAAAATAAAGTATTAGATACTGAGATATTTCATAAACTGCTCATACCTGTTCTCGTAAAGGCTGTCGAGATCATTCTCATCCATAAAGGAAGCCTTTACTATATAATTATACCTGTTAAAAGTTTGAATGATTGAAGTAAGCTCTTTCCTGCTTATTTTGATGCTAACCTCCATCTTCATTGAGTTGGAATACGAGTTTATATAAAGACTTAGTATTTTAGCATCATTACTTTCGACAATCTGTGCTATCTCAGTCAAAGAATAATCATTGGCATTTATTTCAAGTACTATAATACCGCCCGGTTGCTTGAGGGCCGACAGTTCGCCAAAATAATGAACAAGGTGATTCATGGTAATAAGCCCCTGGTAATGATTGTTATGATCAAGTACGGGCACGACAGATAAATTAAGACGTGAAGTAAGTTCAATAACCTCGAATATATGCTGGTCAAGAGTAACATATGGGCTGAAAAGCGAAAGGCTGTGGTTCCCTATCGGCTCATCTGCCATATTTAAATCATAAATATCCTTGTCCGATATCAGACCCAGAAAATCTTCATTATTTACTATGGGCAGATGAGAAATACGAAATATATCCATCCAGTACAGGGCCTTCTGTCCGCTGTCCGATGTGCGCAAGGCAGGTATCACATCCGATATTAAATCCTTGGCTAACATTTGTTGTTTTTAAAATACTATTAATTTTGCAATTCCTGTTATATAACAAATGCCATCTGATAAAGTTATTATCAATGACCAGATTAAGTGTAAATATAAACAAAATTGCAACATTAAGGAATGCCAGGGGAGGAAATATTCCTAATGTACTGCAGGCTGCTATTGATTGTGAAAAATTCGGAGCGCAGGGAATAACTGTACATCCCAGGCCTGATGAAAGGCATATACGCTACCAGGATGTCAGGGATATGAGTCCTGTTATCACATCAGAATTCAATATCGAGGGGTATCCTTCGCCCGCTTTTGTCAGCCTTGTTATGGAAGTAAAGCCACACCAGGTTACCCTGGTCCCTGATCCCCCGGATGCATTGACATCCAGTAAAGGATGGGATATTTCCGATAACATGTCATTTATTAAAGAAGTAGTTGCCGGCTTCAGGCAGGCAGGAATACGCACTTCGCTCTTTGTTGACACAAACCTTAAAAATATTGAGGATGCTGCAAAAACAGGAACAGACAGAATTGAATTATACACCGAACCGTATGCCAGCGCTTATTCAAAAAACAGGGAAGAAGCTATTAATCCCTTTATTCAAGCGGCAATAGCAGCAAATAACAGCGGGTTACATATAAATGCAGGCCATGACCTTAACCTTGACAACCTAAAATATTTTAATGATAATGTACCCGGACTACAGGAAGTATCTATCGGACATGCACTAATCTCAGATGCCCTTTATTACGGACTCGAAAGAACAATACAATTATACCTGGATCAGTTAAAATAAAATAATTGGAATATTATGCTGGTACATATAGTAATGATTAAAATCAGTGCCTCCTCGGAAACTGAAAAAAAGAAAAGAATATTTATGTTGAAAGACAGCCTGGATAAGCTGCCATCATTGATCCCTGAGATAAAACACTATGATGTGGGTGTAAATATAAGCACGAGATCCAATGCTTATGATCTAGCTGTAGTCTCTGAATTTGAAGATGCAGGCGATCTCAGCATCTACCGCGATCATCCCGAACACCAGAAAGTGGTCGGACTGCTAAACGGCATAAAAGAAGATGTTGTGGTTGTCGATTATGAGAAATAAGTTTGTAAATATTATAGTTTAAATTCAGAAAATATTATGAACAGGTTATATCCGCTAAAATTTATCCCTCAATTTAAGGATAAAATATGGGGAGGAAACAAATTAAGGGAATTGCTGGGTAAAGCAGGAGCTTCTGACTCAGCTGGTGAAAGCTGGGAAATATCGGGAGTGCATAATAATATTTCCGTGGTTGAAAATGGATTCCTTGCAGGCAACAATTTACAGGAACTGATTGAAGTATACATGGGTGATCTTGTTGGTGATAAAATTTTCGACAGGTTTGGATATGAGTTCCCTCTTTTGATAAAGTTCATTGATGCAACCGAGAAGTTGTCAATACAGGTGCATCCGAATGATGAATTAGCTCTGAAGAGGCACAATTCTTTTGGCAAAACAGAAATGTGGTATATCATTCAGGCTGAAAAAAATTCAGAGCTGATAGTTGGTTTTAATAAAGCCCTGGATAAAGAAACATATATGCGTCATCTCGAAAATAAGGCTCTTGATGACATTCTCAACTATATAAAAATTAATGCGGGTGATGTTATATTTTTGCCTGCTGGCAGGGTGCATGCCATTGGAGCAGGTGTTCTGCTGGCGGAAATTCAGCAGACCTCAGATATTACTTACCGAATATATGATTTCGACCGCCTCGACGCAGGAGGTAAACCCCGCGAACTTCATACCGAGCTTGCTGTAGATGCAATTGATTATAACTACTATGAGAATATTAAAACCGAGTACTCCTGTCAATTAAATGAGCCTTCAGGACTGGCAAAGTGCAAATATTTTACGGTAAACATGTTATATTTCAGTGAAAGAATTGAAAGAGACTTTCTCAGTCTGGATTCGTTTGTGATATATATGTGCCTTGATGGAGAATTCAATATTGACTATTACGAAAACGAAACAATAAAAGTAAGAAAAGGAGAATCACTGTTAATTCCTGCAGAATTAAAGAATATATATCTTAATCCGCTGAAAGAGGCCAGGATCCTTGAAATTTATATTGACTGATGAAATGGCAGAGATAAGCAAGTTTGCTTTTATTTATGAACGTTATAAAAAAAATCAGATTTATTAAAAGCAGTCCGGACCCGGAATCCTGCCCGAAGTCCGCTTACCCCGAATACGCCTTTGTAGGAAGATCAAATGTTGGTAAATCATCCCTGCTTAATATGCTTACCGGCAGAAAAAATATGGCAAAAATATCGGGTACACCGGGCAAGACGAAGATGATAAATCATTTTCTCATAAATAATGAATGGTATCTTGTTGATCTGCCAGGTTACGGATATATGAAAACCGCAAAAAAAACCAGGAAAAAAATAATGGCTCTTATTGCCGGCTATATAATAAAAAGGAAGAACCTGGCATGCCTTTTCATACTGATTGACTGCCGCCACGATCCGCAGATTATTGACCTGCAATTCATCGAATGGGCCGGCATCAATAAAATACCTTTTGTACTTTGTTTTACCAAAACAGATAAAATTTCAGCACATGCCCTGGAAAAAAAACTGGCAAACTATAAAAGCATATTGTTAAAAAGCTGGCAGGCCCTGCCCAAAATATTCGTAACGTCTTCATTGAAAAAAACGGGCAGGGATGAAATATTAAATTTTATCGTCAGCACTAACAGCAATGTTGAAATTTAAATTATTATTTTTAATAACAATACGCAGTATTTGGCAGTTAATTTTTTACATTTACGTCGATATATTATCATTAAAATACCCATCAATCAAAAACCATGAAAATCAAAGCTCCTATTAAATTTTTTGCCGGCAGGGCAACAACCTACCTGGCAGAAAAAATAATAAAAAGTTTTGGAGCCGAGTTGGGCAAAACTTCGGTCCTGGAATTTAGTGACGGGGAATTTCAGCCTTATTTTGAAGAATCTGTCAGGGGATGTATAGTGTTTATAATACAATCAACTTTCCCTCCCAGTGATAACCTTATGGAGCTGCTGCTGATGGTTGATGCCGCCAAGCGGGCTTCTGCCTACCAGGTTGTTGCAGTAATTCCGTATCTGGGATTTGCCCGGCAGGACCGTAAAGACAAACCAAGATGTGCTATAGGAGCAAAGCTGGTTGCAGATCTTCTCACTGCATCGGGAGTTGACAGGGTGATGACCATGGATCTGCATGCCGATCAGATCCAGGGATTTTTTAATGTTCCTGTAGATCATTTATACGGATCAACATTGTTTGTCCCCTATATTAAAAGCCTGGAGCTTGAAAACCTCATAATTGCTGCACCTGATATGGGCGGTACCAAAAGGGCAAATGCTTATGCCAGGTTCCTTAAAACAGAAATGGTTATTTGTTATAAGCTTAGAAAGAAAGCCAATATTGTAGAAGAAATCAGGGTAATTGGTGATGTGAAAGACAAGGATATTGTCATAGTCGACGACATGATTGATACGGCAGGAACGATATGCCTTGCAGCCAATCTTATGAAGAAAGAGGGTGCAAGAAGCATACGTGTTGTAATCACTCATCCTGTTTTATCCGGACCAGCTTACGAAAGAATTGACAAATCAGCCATTACAGAGGTATGCGTAACTGATTCTATCCCTCTCAGGGGACATAGTGACAAAATAAAGGTGATCTCCATAGCGGATCTTTTCGCTGATGTTATAAGCAAAGTATATAAATATAAATCAATAAGTGAAAATTTTATTGTATAATTATTATATTTGCACTCCTTTTTAGAATAACTTTTTGCACATATTATTTATAAATCGCCAGTATCATAAAGAAGGATACAGATATTTACAATTATTAAAATTCATTTACGATGAGAGTATTAGAAATTAAGGGGACAATAAGAAAAGAAACAGGAAAAAATAATACCAGGAAATTAAGAAAAGAAGGAAACGTACCATGCGTATTATACGGGGGAGAAAGTAATGTTCATTTTACGGCACCGGAAAACAACTTCAAGGACCTGGTTTATACACATCATGTTCATTCGGTAAATCTGGATCTGGATGGAAATAAATACAATGCTATTATACGTGAAATACAGTTTCACCCTGTAACTGACCAGATACAGCACATCGATTTTATCCAGGTCTTTGATGATGTCCCCACAACTGTTGAAATACCTATAGAACTGACAGGCAGTTCAATCGGATTAAAGAACGGGGGAAAACTGAGGCAAAGAAAAAGAAGCCTTAAAGTCAAAGGTTTAATTAAGAATATGCCCGATACACTCGAAATAGATATGACAGATATCGATATAGGCCAGTATATAAAGATATCTGATTTATCATATGATAATCTTGAAATATTAGCTCCCGGCAGGGTGATGGTAGCAGGCATTGTATCGTCAAGGGTTGCAGCCAGGAGTTTCATTGAGGCTGAAGAGGAAGCTGCCGCAGCAGCCGCAGCAAAAGCCGAAGCTGAAGGAGTAATTGAAGGTAAAGAAGAAAAAGAAGCTAAGGAAGGCAAGGAAGAAAAAGAAGGTAAGGAAGAAAAAGAAGGTAAGGAAGGTAAGGAAGGCAAAGAGCAAAAGGCAGCCGAGCCAGCACACCACGGTGAAAAAGGTCATGGAGGTGATGCCAGGCATTCTGAAGGTGGCCCGAAAAAAGAACATTAACATTGAAATTTTTAATAGCCGGCCTGGGTAACATAGGGGATGAATATTATAGTACCAGGCATAATATTGGTTTCAGAATACTGGATGCCTTCGCAAAGGCATCTGATATTAAATTCACAGATAAAAGATTCGGATTTATTGCCCGCTACGAATATGCCAGCAGGCTCTATACCCTTCTCAAACCAACCACATATGTTAACCGCAGCGGACGGGCAGTAAATTACTGGCTTAATAAAGAAGTAGTGCCTGTTGAAAACCTCCTTGTAATAGTCGATGATATAGCACTTCCCCTGGGAACACTGAGAATAAGAGCCAAAGGCGGTGATGGGGGACATAACGGATTACAAAGTATTAGCCAGATACTGGGACATCAAAACTATGCAAGGCTGAGATTCGGAGTCGGAAGCGATTACGAATATGGTACCCAGGTTGACTATGTGCTTGGAGAATGGGAGGATGAGGATGAGAAAGTGCTGGAAGAAAAAATTTCTATATGCCATGATATAATATTAAGCTTTGGAACCAGTGGTATAGAAAAAACCATGAATGAATTTAACAATAAATAACCCGGCTCTCTGCAAGCGATAATTACCCTGCACTAAATAAATCATAAAATACGCTTTATTATACTTGTTAAATTGAACAAAGTCAGCCGTTTAATGTTTAATTAATACTATTTAAGGAATAATTAAACATATTTGAGGCATGGCAAATTCAAAGGATAAAAATGGAACTTACAGGTTTGGGGCTTTTCAATTTGATTATAACAGCCATTATTTAAAATCACCGAAAACTGAAAAGCGGCTTACAAAAAAGGAAGCTGAGGTGTTAAAAATGCTGTGCATAAACAAGAACAGCATTCTCAGGCGTGAAAAAGCACTACTTTCGATATGGGGAAAAGACGACTATTTTATGGGCCGCAGCATGGATGTATATATAGCCAAACTGCGAAAGCTTCTTAAAGATGATCCCACAGTAGCAATAACAAATATACACAATGTAGGATTTATGCTGAAGGTAAAAGGCTGAAATAACTGTGTCTATAATCTTTGAATTACAAGTTTCCCGGTATACAAAAATTTATAATCACTTGAAAATAATTTATAAAAATATGTGCCGGGATTAAGTTTATTTCTACCTAAAATAAACTTATTGGACAAAATATTTGAATACCTGAATATTTTTATACCATCAACATCTGTTATCTCCAGTGTGTAGGGCTGGTTTACTTCCCCTGGAATTGTAATTATTGCATAATTATCAAACGGATTGGGGTGTATGGTAATGTTTTTCTGTTTGCAAATTCTTGTAGTATCCATGATAGTGAAATTTTTAGACTATTAACTTTCTTACGGTAATATTTCCAAATACCATGCCAAATTCATTTATTTCCTGTTAAACAGGCGGATATACTACTGGAAAGATGATAACAGCAACACAATGGTTGCGTGAACCTTTCCAAAAAGAAAATGATTGCCCTGTTATTACTCATAATAATGATTATCTTTATATCGAAGGATTAGTTAAAATGTTATTAACATAAAAACAGTTATTATGAAAAATTCATTTCATCTGTTATTTGTAGTATTACTGGTAGTTATCTGGTCATGTGGCGGCGGGAAGACAGGCAGCAATGATGAATCTGCCGAAAAGAGCCAGTCCGAAGCCAAATCTTTGAAAAAAAACAAAGCAGGGGATGAACTGATATCAAGCTGTGAGGATTTTCTCGACAGTTATGAAGAATGGGTAAATTTGTATATTGAAGCAATAAGAGCATACAAGGATGATCCTTTCAATAAGGATAAAATGACCAAATACATGCAGGCAATGACTGAAGCATCGGTATGGGCAGAGGACTGGGTCAAATTGCATACATGTGCTATGCAGGAGAAGTACCAGAAAAGATTCCAGGAAATAGCCGACAAGGCTGAAAAGGAGCTTGAAGGAATGGGGCTTGAATAGGATTGCGGGAAATGAAAGGCAGAACAAAATTCCCGCGTGTTTTCTGGGTTGCAAACAGCATAGAAGTACTTGAAAGATTTGCCTATTACGGCATATTTATGGGATTCCTCATGTATATGGAATCCCTGGGATACTCAAGGGACAAATCAGGCATAATACAGGGACTTTTTCTTTTTGTATCTTACTTTATCCCTGTCTTCAGCGGCACTTTTGCAGACAGGTTCGGGTTTAAAAAGGTTCTTATAATATCCTACCTTGCTTACATACCGGCTGTACTATTCCTCCTCATAGCCGATTCATATAATGAGATAATGCTGACGATGCTGAGCATAGGGTTTGCAGCAGGCATATTCAAACCACTTATCTCAGGCACCGTGAGACTTACTTCCGACTCATCAAATAAAACCCTGGGATTCGGCATCTTTTATCTTATGGTAAATGTTGGCGCCTCCTTCGGTCCCATTGTCGCGGGTAAACTTCGTGCCATATCATGGAATTACGCATTTCTGATGGCCGGTATAGCTATAACCGTCATGTTTATTGTTACTCTTCTGCTTTATAAGGAACCCGAAAAAGAAAAAACAAAAGAAACCATTGGCGATAAGATACTTGAAATATTTTCGACCCTGGCTGATTTTAAATACGCCATATTTCTAATTCTGCTGGGATTGTTCTTCTGGCTGCCCTTCTGGGCTTTCTTCAATATTTGTCCGGCTTACGTCGATAAACATATTGATACTGCGAGGCTTTTTGATGGCATAGCAGGCATTTTCGGGGGGTGGTTTGCAAGGCTTTTATCACGGCAGGAAGCAGGTGTTTGGCGCATAAATGGTGAAGCAGTAGCACATACGGGCTGGATAATTTTGATACTGCAGTACTTCATTTCGCGTCTTTTTGAGAAAAGACGGGCCCTGCCTTCATTTTCTTTTGGAGTGTTCATAGCTGGTGTAGGTTTTCTTTTGATCGGGTTCAGCATAAACCTTGCCCCTGCAATGGTTATCCTGGGTATCTTCATCTTTGCGATCGGAGAAATGATATCTTCTCCACGCATACAGGAATATATTACATGGATAGCGCCCAAGGAAAAGGCAGGTCTGTACATGGGCTCCAACTTCCTGGCAACATGTATAGGGGCTTTATTAAGCGGATATTATACAAAGCTTTTCGGCCACTTTGAAAACATTAACAATCCCGAATATGTATGGTATGTGCTGGGCACGCATTGTGTAATTGGTGTGCTGGTATTTATTCTGTTTGTAAAAATAGCGGGTGAATTCAGCGAGATGGAGAAATAAAGATCCTTACCAGTACCAGTAAAACGATAAGTAATGCAAAAAAGCGTGCTATGCGTGCCAAATAGTCACCATGCCTCACATAAAAAGTGAGCTTATCATTGGCGTTAATAGTTCCTTTAATAGCTCCGCGTTTCCACCACCCCAGCTTTTGAAGGACATCTCCCCTCTGGTTTATAAAACATGATATTCCTGTATTGGCTGACCGTGCGATGCTCCTGCGTGTCTCAATAGCTCGCACACATGATAAAGCATTATGCTGGTGGTGCCCCGGAGTATTACCCCACCAACCGTCATTGGTTATAACAAATATATAATTAGCACCATCCTTTATGTAATCCGTTACATACTCGCCAAAAACCGATTCCCAGCATATAACGGGAGCAATACGTATGGAATCCTGGGGTGAAACAAATGTATCGCGGTGATCCTGTGGTTCCCAGCCACGAAAGGTCCCTCCCAGCCTTACCGTCAGCTTTTCAAGGAATTTTAAATACCTGGCGTAAGGCATCTTTTCAACTCCCGTAACTAGCTGCGATTTAAAATATACAGGTATAGAATCCGTCGTATCAAGCTGTATCGCAGCATTATGAGCGCTATATAACAAACCCGAACCTTGTAGTCGTCTGGCTGTCGGCGGAAGTTTATCCCCCGGCTTATATATGCTATAACACTGTATGCCGACAACGTATTTAAGCCGTGGGAAAGCGGACATAAATCCCCTTATCATCCTGATATCAGGAACATATTCAATCTGGTCTTTCCTTATGTTATTGTTAATAGATGTTTCCGGTGCGACAATATAATCTGTACTATCATCAGTATACATTGCCGCAAGCTCCAGCTGAATCTGCGTCTGCTGACGGCTGGGAATTGATATAAACTTCTGGTAAGGATCGATATTTGGCTGTATGATTACTATATTCCTGGGATTTGAAATCTCTTTATAAGTATAATATTTTATCAGGGATATCGCGACAGGTGCAATAATAACTATGGCTGCCAGGATTATTGTACCCCACAGTCTTCTGAGAGAATGTTGGTTTATATATGCCTTAATAATATTGAACAGCAGCACGTTAACTGTAAGCACCCATAATGACCCCCCGAGAACTCCTGTTGTATCGTACCATTGTATGAGCCTGGTATTATAATTAAAAGCATGCCCCAGTGTCAGCCATGGATTTGACATCTCAGCATTAAGGTAGAAATGCTCGAAAGTTAACCAGAATGTTATCAACGCAAAATATCCGATCTGCCTGCCACAGTTTCTTTTTGCATAATGAAAAGCCCAGAACACAATACCCATTAATAAAGCATTGACAATAACCGCAACTATTGTGCCCACAACTGTCGCATTAACAAGCCACCACATAGTGCCTGCCGTCCATATAAAAAATGAAACAAATGAATACTCAAAGACACTTATCGACCTGTACTGTTTTTTATTTTCGTCAATAAAATCCTCAACAAAAAGAAGTGGTATAAACGCGATAAATATTACAAATCCGTGCCCCCATTTATACCATGGGGGGATAAGCAGCAAGCCGGTAAGGATAGCATAATAAATGAGCCTGTTCCTTTTTATTGTTAAAATTCCCATTTTGATGTTACTCAAGCTTTAAAAATTATATGCTGATAAGAGCATCTCTTTATTCTAAAATGCAAAGTGACAAATATACTTTAAATCTTTTTATGACAGCTTCAAATTATTACAATACTGTTAATGTTCATATCAAAATAGTATAATAGCAAAAACTGGCTTTGGAATTGTCAATTTATTGGCCTATAATTGCCAATATTCATCAATAACGAGGAAAATGATAAATAATAAGTTTGTAATTTTTTCACTATTGCTGACAGGTTTATCGTGTGGTTACGGTTATACACAAAATCAAGACAATATACTTATGACAGAATTCAATACCCCTTTCGGGACAGTGCCTTTTGATAAAATAAATACTGAAGATTACATACCTGCTTTTGAAAATGCGATCACGAAGGCCAAATCAGAAATTGACCTTATTATAAATGATGGCGCGGAACCAACATTTGAAAACACAGTTGAAGCGCTCGAATACAGTACAATATGGATAAGCCGGCTGGCATCAATATTTTTTAATATTAACAGTGCAAATACCAACAAAGATATACAGGATGCTGCCCGCATAATATCACCTATGCTCACCGAATTTTCAAATGATGTGAGGCTAAACGAAGAGCTGTTTAAAAAAATTAAGTTTGTTTACGATAACAGCAGCCGGTCCGGACTCACTGCTGAGCAGCAAATGCTGCTTAACAATACATATAAAGACTTTATCAGGAACGGGGCAAACCTCAGTGCCAGCGATAAGGAAGAATTCCGGAAACTGACTGAAGAGCTGTCAAAGCTGACGCTTGATTTCGGCAATAATGTGCTGGCCGAAACAAATTCATATGAACTGCATATAACCAGCGAAGAAGATCTATCCGGACTACCCACTCACTTAATAGAAACGGCTGCACAGACTGCAAAATCCAAAGGCAAGCAAGGATGGGTATTTACGCTCCAGCAGCCCAGTTATTTTCCATTCCAGAAATTTGCTGACAACAGGCAGTTAAGGGAGGAACTTTACAGGGCCTATAACTCAAGGGGATACCACAATAATGAAAATGACAATCAGCAAATAATAAAACGTATTGTTGAAATAAGGCTAAGGCTGGCGCAGCTCCTCGGCTACAAAACATTTGCAGAATATGTGCTGGAAGAGCGCATGGCTAAATCTCCTGCTAAAGTGGACAGCTTTCTGAATGAGCTGCTGGAGGCATCACTTCCCTTTGCAAAGAAAGAATACATTGAAGTGCAGGAGTTTGCTAAAGCCAATGGCGCCGACTTCACAATCCAGAAATGGGACTGGTCTTACTATTCAGAAAAGCTGAAAAAACAGAAGTTTAATGTTGACGATGAAATTTTGAAGCCTTATTTCAGGCTTGAAGACGTTAAAGAAGGAATATTCTCACTGGCAAATGAGTTATATGGAATAAGCTTTAAACCTGTCAATGATATACCCGTGTACCATCCCGATGTTGAGACTTACGAAGTAGTTGACGAAAAGGGTAGCTACCTTGCTGTTTTGTACCTTGACTTCTTCCCGCGAGAAAGCAAGCGGGGCGGTGCATGGATGACCAATTACCTTGAACAGTACAAGTTGGACAGTAAAGATATACGGCCTCACGTGTCGCTGGTATTTAATTTTACAAAGCCCACCGGCACTATTCCATCATTGCTGACTTACAATGAAGTGCATACGTTTCTCCATGAGGTGGGACACGGGCTGCACAGCATATTAAGTGAATGCCGGTACCCGGACCTTTCCGGCACCAACGTTTACCGCGATTTTGTTGAACTGCCTTCACAAATCATGGAAAACTGGTCGGAGGAAAAAGAATGGCTTAATAAAGTAGCTGTTCATTATGAGACCGAAGAAAAAATACCCGATGAACTGCTGGATAAGATCCTGGATAGCAAAAATTTTAATGTTGGTTATTCCTTTGTCAGGCAGCTGGGATTCGGACTTAATGATATGGCATGGCATACCATAACACAGCCTGTTGAGATTTCTGTTGCAGACTTCGAAAAAGGTGCCTCTGCTGCAGCCGATATTTTCCCGGAGGTTGAAGGTTGTATTTTCAGTACTGCCTTCAGACATATTTTTGCAGGGGGATATGCCGCGGGATATTATGGCTATAAGTGGGCAGAAGTGCTTGATGCCGATGCTTTTTCATTATTTAAAGAGAACGGAATATTTGACAGGGAGACTGCCGACTCGTTCAGGAAAAATATACTGGCAAAAGGGGGCAGTGAGGATCCCATGGTGCTTTATAAAAGACTCAGAGGCCGGGAACCGTCAATTGATGCCCTGCTGGAAAGAAGCGGACTGGTGAGCGAATAACTACCTGCTTAACAGTGGGATGAGTGGCCTGTCAGTTCCCTTTTTTGATAAATAACTTATCTGTATAAAGGCGGCCGGAATATTCTATTTCAATGATATACGTTCCTTCGTCAAGATCTCCGGTATTAAGGCATATATTCTGCCGGGTTCCCTCTTTGAAATGAAAATCCTCATCCTTGCATAACACACCTTTAAGGTCGAATATCTTAACTTTAAGGTATGGGGTACCTGCTGTCGCGATAAAAAGATTTATCTCATTATCAGTCGGATTCGGGAATATACTTACCTGCCAGTCCGGTAAAGGATCCTCAATACCTGTAACCACAGGCTTGATAGTTATGGTTGACTTTCCTGGTATATCTCCATACTCTGCGCACACCGTATCCGAACCTTCACTCACGGCCACATAAACGGCAGAAGTACCTGTCTCTTCACACAAATAGCCGTACCCGTTACTTACAGACCACTGTATGTCATATATAGTATCATGGATGGATTTCTGGATCTGATCGTAATAAAATAGCTGCAGATAAATACTATCCCCTTCGTACAGGGTTTTGCTCTTGGGGTAAATCTTCAGCGTTGAAAGCACAGGGTAATAAACCTCCTGAACCAGGACCAGGGAGTCTGAATTTTTTTCTCCTGCTGCCAGGAGAGTATAGATTGTAGTTTCATGGGGAGATATCTTTAGGTTTCCGTTTTCAGGTACAACCTGTCCGTTTAAAAAAACAGAATCGGCATTAATGGTGGTCCAGCTCAGTAATACTGTATCCTTAAAGGCTATAAGGTTCTTTTCGGTATCAAAGCCTGTCACAAAGGTGTACCCTGTATCAGCTTCATGAATAACATCTGTTTCTATAAACCTGTCCAGGATTATCCGGGCCATTGCCCCGGAACCCTCAACATTAGGATGTATTTTATCAGGGAACAGGATGACGCTGTCCAGAAGGGGATAATAAAAGTCTATCAGCTCGGCTCCGGTTACGGCCACAACTGAATCAACAGCCGGAATAACACCGTTCAGAATAACAGAATCCCGGATATCAAAAACAACCTCATAGGCCGGTGGAGGATACCCGACAAAAAATTTTGTGTGCGGATTTCTTGTTTTAAGCGTGTCGATCATTGACAGGTAATCCCCGATAAACTCGTCACCGTATACATCCCAGTTTTGAGGTTTGCTGTCATTTGTGCCCAGAAGAATAATACAAATCTCCGCCGCATAGTCCATACAGTCCTTGAACTGTGTTGAATTCCAGTAAGAGACATCCCCGTTCTTAAGCATGGTAGTGGTGGTGATGCCAAAGTTCTGTACTATACATGTATCACCGTATATTTCCTGCAGCATAGGAGCCAGCTGGGCAGGATAACTCTGCGTCTCCGGATCTGACAATCCGATACCCTGCGTAATGCTGTTCCCTATAATTCCTATACGGACATGATAGTCCTGGGAATAACTTAATAATGCTATTGCTATAAAAACAACAGTGCAAATGCATGATTTACTTCTTTTCATAAGTATGTAATTTAATCCATCAATAAAGGGCAAATGTATAAAACTTTGGCTAGGGCTGCATCTTCTTTGTTAATTTTATTACCTTATTATTTCTCCCTGTAACACAGGGTTATCTAAATTTTTATAAATTTGATAAAAATAGTTAAAAACAAACAACAGCTCCATCCCCCTTACCAGTTAAATATACTGAGCTTTGTTAGTTAAATAAACAAATTTAATCTTAACATTTCAAATCTAAACAATAATGAGACGAACAAATTTTATACTGCTATTTATCTTCCATGTCATATTTTTATTGTATGCCTGTTCCGGGAAGAATCAAACTGAAAAGAGTTTAACAGATGAAAACTGGCTTCTGGTTTCGGGCGATCAAATCGTTAACCAAAAGGGCGATACGGTTTATTTACGTGGTTTCGGACTGGGAGGAATGCTTCACATGGAGAATTTCATTGATGGTTATCCGGCCAATGAAGAAACCATGCGTGAAGGGTTACTGGAAGTGCTGGGAGAAAAGAAATACAATCTTTTCTTCGATACTTTTCTCAATAGTTATTTCACGGAACCCGATGCAGAATACATTCACAGTCTGGGACTGAACCTGGTTCGCATACCAATCAATTACCATCTTTTTGAAGATGATATGAATCCGCAGGTAATTAAGGAGGAGGCATTTGAACACCTTGACAGGGTAATAGATTTGTGTGCAAAGCACCATATCTATACCATCATCGACCTGCATGCGTTGCCGGGATTTCAAAACCAGCACTGGCATAGTGACAATCCCACTCACAAAGCATTATTCTGGAAGCATAAGGATTTTCAAGACAGGGCGTTACACCTTTGGGAAGTTATAGCAGAACGCTATAAGAACCAGCCGTGGGTTGCTGGCTATGATCTGATTAATGAACCTGCTGAACCTACAGGCGAAAAACTTGTCCCGTATTACAAACGCCTGCAGGATGCTGTTCGAAAGATCGACCCAAATCATATCCTGTTCCTTGAAGGTGATCGGTATGCAACTGATTTTGACAAGTTCACCGAAGTATGGGATAATGTGGTTTATACCAATCACGATTATGCTGTCCCTGGGTTCATTTTTGGCGGAGATTATCCCGGTTTTACCCTCGGCAGATATTTTGATAAGGATACCCTTGAATATGATTTCCTTAAAAAAAGTGAATTTATGTTTTCACACCATGTTCCTCTTTGGGTTGGAGAGTTCGGCCCTGTTTATACCGGTAATCCTGTAAAAGATGAAATGCGATACCAGGTGCTGAAAGATCAACTGGAGTATTATAACAAATACAAGGTAAGCTGGTGTATCTGGCTATATAAGGATATGGGCTTGCAAGCCATTATGCACCAAAACGAAAATACTCCATATATGAAACTGGTTTCAGCATTCCTTTCAAAAAAAGATTCTCTTGGAGCCGATGCCTGGGGATCAACCGATAAAAATATCAGGCAGGTAATTGAGCCATTGGATGAACTGTTTGAAAAAGAGTTCCCCGGGTATAATCCCTATCCAAAAGGCCAGCAAAGACAAATAAACCTGATGGTCAGGCATATCCTTATTGCTGAAGCGCTTGTGCCTGAATATTGTTATTTGTTCAAAGATTTGTCTGATGAAGAACTGACAGCACTCGCCCAATCATTCCTTTTTGAAAACTACATGAAACGAAAGAGGCTGGAAGACATATTGACAGGTCGGGAAAAGTAAATTTAGTACTTATATTGCGGCTTTTTATAGTCTATTATGTCCCCGTAAAGAGTGCCTATTTTCAAATCAACTGAAAATTTAACCGGTATATATTTTCCATTATTTGTAACCCAGATACTCATAGCATCAGAAGTACGAAAAAAGTAACCTACTATAGTAACTGGTTTAACTTTCAAACATTCTATAGGTCCATATTTTGTATTGATAGTATCTTTCCCACAATATCTGATCGTTAAATCCCAAATTTCATCTATAAAAAATGTGGTGATACTAACTGAATGGTTTAGCGGCAAATTATCTCTCAGATAATTTTTTCTGTAATGATAAAATCCAGACAAAAGATCATAAGTGTTTTTTGGGACAACTACTGTGCCTGTCTTTTTACTGTAAACCAAAGAGGAATCTTTCCGAGACGAATGATCATAGTAAACAGTATTGATATCAACATAATTACCCTGGATAAGAATCCTGGAATCTGAAATAGGTAATCCGGTTGTAGTATCCATACAACATTCATATCTATAATGAATATTATTTATCATTTTAAACAGGCCTATGTTTTTAGCGTATGCAACGATATGTGCACCGGGGCATTTCTTATCATATCCAAATTCAAGATGAGCTTCACCAATTTTGAGAAAACCGTACTTCAAAGAAAAGTCTACAGTTTCATTTGGGTAATAAGGAACTTTCAGGTTGGATTTTTGTGAGCACAGATATTGTAAACAAATAGTAGTAACCAATCCTGCAAGAAGTATTCTCATAGTATAGCTATTGTAGTATGATCGATACCAAATTAAACATAATTAATAAGAATAAATAGAATTACGATATAGAATTCCCATTTTAAAAAAAGACAAAGTCATTTTAAAATATAGTAGCCAGTACCTAACCTTGTGTATAATGCATATCTATGTTTGTGGTATTCAATTGTTAATTTCTGATTTTTATGTAAATTGTATCCTGATAACTTAAAGCAATAAAAACATAACCTAACAATGTGCAAAAAAATATGGCAAGAACTATAAAATTAATCCTTCCACTCAGACTATTATTTTTTGGTTTCACTTTGACCTTTTTCTTTGGATGTAACAAAGAAAATGATAATCCTGAACCTGAGCCTGAACCTGTACCTTTAATCATAACGATTAATGCTGACAGCACCTATCAGACTATTGCCGGATTTGGAGGCGCAAACAGAATGTGGGGAACACAATTTTTGAAGCCTGCCGAAGCAAAAAAAGCATTTGGAACGGATGAGGCCGATTTGGGATTGAGCATATTCAGAGTCAGGATAGCATCCGATTCAACAGAGTGGCCGCTCATTCTCGAATCGGTTAAAGAAGCACAGAATTATGGTGTGAAAATATTTGCATCACCCTGGTCTCCTCCGCCTAATTTAAAGAGCAATAACAGTGATGTAGGCGGTTATTTACTCCCGGAAAATCATGAAGCCTTTAAAGACTATATCAATTCATTTGTTGCCTATATGGCTGGGAACGGAGTGGATATTTATGCTGTCTCAATTCAAAATGAACCTGATATTCAGGTCTCTTATGAATCCTGTGACTGGACTGCCTATAGAATGAAACAATTTCTTATAAACTACGGA